>NZ_JBHLWK010000010.1:0-570446 GCF_042432915.1 Novosphingobium soli | reverse complement strand
TTCTGAGCCAGGATCAAACTCTCAAGTTTGTGAAACAATGCCACGCGGTACAGCCCGAAAGCCGCCAACCGCACAACATCGAAACCTTCGGGAGCCGATACCTGCACTTGTCAAACGTAATGGATACGAAGGACACATAAGGCATCGGCTGATTTATACTACGCCATAGAGCCCGAAGCTCCCAAGGCGCAGGCGCCGTCGCCCACATGTCCCTTCATCTAAAACCAACAATGTCAAAGACCATCAAGCCCCAAAAGGACCCGCGCCGAACAGTAAAGCCGGACAACCATCGCTCCCCGCTTTCTTGCGATCGGGGGAAGACCAGCTGTCCGTCCTTATGGGCGACCGCTTCAGAAACCGGTAGAAACCGGCGTGTTCCGCTGCGGTGAAGCGCCCTCTAAGGACCACCCACGATTCGGTCAAACCCTTTTTTAAAAAAGTTGGCGTCGGCTTGAAACGCTGTTTTCCCTGGATAATCTGTCCAGTGCGACGAAAGCCCCGACAAAGGCCTTCGCCGCCGCCAGCTTCGGCTCGCCCACTGCCGGTGCCTCCCGGGACGAACACCCCCAACGCTTTCTTTACCAAGCCGACGGTAACCCGCAGCACACTCCCGCGCCGCCAAACGGCGCGGCAACAACCGAGATCATCCATGCCGACACCGGCGATCAGCGTCGCGATGAGCGTCTACAATGGGGAGCGGTTCCTGGCGCCCGCGATCGAGAGCGTGTTGTCGCAGGACTTCGCCGACTTCGAGTTCCTGATACTGGACGATGGCTCGACCGACGCCTCGCCCGCCATCATCCGCCGCTATGCCGGGCGTGACAGCCGCATCGTCCCGATCTTCCGCCAGAACCGCGGGCTGGTCGCAAGCCTCAACGCGCTGCTGGCCATGGCGCGCGCGCCCGTGATCGCACGCATGGACGCGGACGACATCTCGCGCAGCGACCGCTTCGCGCGCCAGATCGCGTTCCTCAACGAGAACCCGGACTACGGGGTCGTGGGAAGCTGGACCGAGGACATCGACAGGGACGGCGCGCCCTATCCCGTGAGCACCCCGGACCACCCCATCGACCATGCCGCCTTCCTCGAGGCGATCGAGCATTTCGCGCCGCTGATCTGCCATCCGGTCGCGATGTACCGCACCGAGGTGGTGCGCGCGGTGGGCGGCTATCACGCTGCCTTTCGCCACTGCGAGGACTACGACCTGTGGCTGCGCCTGGCGCAGGTGACGCAGATCGGCAACCTGCCCGAACGCCTGATCCGCTACCGCCGGTACGAGAACCAGGTTTCGAGCCGGCATTCCACCGAGCAGCAGGTCGGCGCTGCCATCGCCTATCTGGCCCACCGCGAAAGAGCAGCCGGGCGCACCGATCCCACCGCCAGGCTCGAGCGCCTGCCGCCCGTCGATGAGCTCGACGCCCTCTTCGGCCGGGAGGGCGTGGCACGCTGGGTTCGTGCGCGGGTGGCGCCGTCGCTGGTCTATTCGCGCGCCGGACTGCGCGGTGAAGGCTTCGAGATGCTGTGCCGCTATCTTGGCGAAGGCGGCGACCGCACCGGCATGTGGCGGGTGGTTGCGCGTCTGCTGCGGTTCGGTGCGCCTGTGCGGGCGCTGCGCCTGGCCGCGATCCTGGCGCGCAGCGCGTGACCGCGGCGGGCGACGCGACCGGCACTGCCGCCATCGGCCGGCGCGGCACCGGAAGCGTCAAGTCGGCCGCGCTGTGGGCGGCGTCCAGCCAGTACAGTCTGTTCGCACTCCAGTTCGTCACCTCGGTCATCATCTCGCGCTTCTTCCTGCGCCCGGACGAGATCGGGCTGTTCTCGGTGGCGCTCGCCGCGGCGATGGTGCTCTCGATCATCCAGGACTTCGGCCTGCATCGCTACATCGGGCGCCATCCGACGGCGGACCGCACCGTGGTGCGCTCCTGCACGGCCGTCGCGCTGGTGCTTGCCGCGGTACTGGCAGCGACGGTCTTCGCGCTCGCCCGCCCACTCGCCTGGGCTTACGACGAGCCGCGGATCGAGCCGATCCTGCACCTCCTTGCGGTCTCCTATTGCTTCGTCCCCTGGAGCGTGGTGCCGATCGCGCTCCTCGCGCGCCGGCTCGATTTCCGGCGGACCTTCGCGGTCAATTTCTCCGGAGCAGTGGCCAACAGCGGCGTCGCCCTGACCCTGTCCTGGCTCGGGTACTCCTCCTTCGCGCTGGCCTGGGGCACCGTGGCGCAGGCGGTGGTGCGGGCTCTGGTGGCGCAGATCGCCCAGCCGACACCGCCGGGTCGGGGCATCGACCGGGCAGAGGTCCGCGCGATCCTGCGGTTCAGCGCCGCCGCCACCCCGATCTACCTGAGCGGCGGTATCGGCGTCCGCACGCCGGACATGGTCGTCGGCGGGCTGCAGGGCATGACCGCGGCCGGCCTGTTCAGCCGCGGCGCCGCCCTGGCCGCGCAACTCCACACGCTGGTGGTCGGGGCGGTGAGCGCGATCTACTTCCCGGCCTTCGCCAGGCTGCGCGACCAATGCGAGCCGCTCGGCCCCTCCTACGAGCGCGTGCTCGCGGCGCACGGCGCGATCGTCTGGCCGGCGATGGCGCTGCTCGCCGTGCTGAGCCAACCGGTGATCCTCCTCCTCTACGGGCCGCTATGGGTCGATGCGGCACCCCTCCTCGCCTTCGTGGCGCTGGCCGAATGCTGCTTCGTCGCGCTGCCGCTGCACATGGACTTGCCGATCCTGCTCGGGCGGATGCGCCGGCTGTTCTGGTTCAACATCGTCGACACCGCCATCTCGGTAGCGACTCTCGCCGCCGGGGCCGCGATCGGCCTGGAGGCGGCGGCCGGCTCGCGCATCGTCTACGGGTTGTGCTGGTTCGGTCTCTACGCCGCGTGGCTGCAACGCCTGATCGGCTTCAGCTGGCGTGCCGCGCTGCGCATCTACGCTCGGAGCGGCCTGCTGGCGTTCGCCACTGCCGCGCCGGCCCTGCTGGCCGTGACGCACTGGCGAACCCCCGGCACGCTGGGACTGGCCGAGCTTGCCGCTACCGGAGCCGCCTGCGCGCTGGCTTGGGTGGGCGGGCTGTTCCTCCTGCACCACCCGGCACGAGCAGACATCGCCGACATGGCCGCTCACGTCGCTGGCGCCCTGCCGACGCGAAATACCGGCGGTGAGCCTTGAAACGAAAGTGCTGCAGCGCTCGCCTGGTGCGCAAGATCGTGGTACCATCCTCCTCATAAACGCGCGGAAGACTCGCGCTGGGAGGATGCGATGGCCGGAGTGAGCCTGGCGCTGGCGATGCTGATCGCCGATCCCGTGATCCTCGGGGCCACGCCCGTTCCTCTCAGCGGCGAAGCGGCCGACGCGGTGGTGCTGCAGGGAGAGGCCGACCAGCACGCGCGCATGACGATCGACGTAGCGGTCCATGGTGCCGGGCCCTATCGCTTCCTGATCGACACGGGCTCGCAGCGCACCGTCGTCTCGACCACCCTCGCCGGCGTGCTGGGCCTGGCGCCCGGCCCGCAGGTCCGCGTGATCGGGATGGCGGGCGCCTTCGACGTCGCGACCGCGAAAGTGCGCTCGATCGCCTTCGGCGAGCGCGCCTTCCACGACCTCACCGTGCCCCTGCTGGAGCGCGGCAACATCGGCGCCGACGGGATCCTCGGCACCGACAGTCTGCAGCACCAACGCGTCCTCCTCGACTTCGCGCGGAACACGATCCGCATCGGCGATGCGTCGGATCTGGGCGGTCGCGACGGCTTCGACATCGTCGTGCGTGCCAAGCACCGGTCCGGCCGCCTGATCCTGACCAATGCCGAGGTCGACGGGGTGCGCGCCGACGTCGTCATCGACACCGGCGCCAGCGGCACCGTCGGTAACCGCGCGCTGCAGCGGGCCCTGGCACGCAAGGTGCGGGGGCCCCAGCGCGGCGTGGGCGTGTTGACCAGCGTGACCGGACACGAGCTGCCGATCGACCTGCAGGTCGCGGGAAAGCTGGAGCTGGGCGGCATGGGCGTGACCAATGTCGTCATCGGCTATGCGGATGCGCCGGCGTTCGGGGAGCTCAAGCTGGATCGGCGGCCGGCCTTGTTCCTGGGCATGCGCGAGCTGCGGGCGTTCAAGCGCGTGGCGATCGACTTCTCGACGCGCAAGGTCCTGTTTGACCTCGCCAAGGCGGACTGAGCGCGCACTCCGACGGGCAATGTCCGTCGGTGGCCGGATTGTTTCGCGAACCGCGCGCCCTACATAGGCGGGAATGCCTCCCGAAGACCCCGCCCCCGATTCCCGCGCCCGCCACGATGGCTGGCGCACGCTCCTGCGCTTCCTGCCGTACTTGTGGCCACGCGACGACCACGCACTGCGCTGGCGGATCGTCTGGGCCTGCGTCTTCATCGTGCTCTCCACGGCAACGCAGCTCGTACTGCCCTACCTGATGAAGTGGGCGGTGGACTTGATGGGCACCACCGGTCCCAAGCTCATCCGGCTCACGATGATTATGGTGCTCGGGTACGCCGCGGGCCGCATGGCGCAGACCGGCTTCGACAATCTGCGCAACATCGTGTTCGAGCGGGTGGGACAGGACGCGACGCGGCAACTGGCCGAGAACGTCTTCGGCCAGCTTCACCGGCTGTCCTTGCGCTTCCACCTCGCCCGCCGCACCGGCGAGGTCACCAAGACGATCGAGCGTGGGACCAAGAGCATCGACACGATGCTCTACTTCATGCTGTTCAACATCGCCCCCACCGTGCTGCAGCTCGCAGTTGTGGCGGTGATCTTCTACGTCAACTTCGGCATCGGCCTCGTCCTCGCCACCGGGGTGGCGATCGTCGCCTATATCTGGGTGACGCGCACGATCACCGAGTGGCGGACCAAGCTGCGCGAGCAGATGAATCGGCTCGACGGGCAGGCGCTTGCCCGCGCGGTCGACTCACTGCTGAATTACGAGACGGTGAAGTATTTCTCCGCCGAGAAGCGAGAAGAGGAGCGCTATGCTCAGGCGACGCGCGCCTATGCCGTGGCCGCGGTCAAGAGCGAGAACTCGCTCGGCCTTCTGAACATCGCGCAGGGCGTGGTGGTGAACCTGTTGATGGCCGGTGCTCTGGCCTGGACCGTCTACGGGTGGTGGCGCGGCCAGTACACGGCCGGGCAGCTCGTCTTCGTGCAGACCTACCTCGTCCAGCTGTTCCGCCCGCTCGACATGCTCGGCATGGTCTATCGCACCATCCGGCAGGGCTTGATCGACATGGCCGAGATGTTCCGCCTGCTGGACACCGAAGTCGAGGTCCCGGACGCGCCCGCCGCGCCTGCACTGGTGGTGCGCGAGCCTTCGATCGTGTTCGACGACGTGGTGTTCGGCTACGAACCCGACCGGCGGATCCTCCACGGGCTGTCGTTCGAGGTGCCCGCGGGCCAGGCCTTCGCCATCGTGGGCCCCTCGGGAGCGGGCAAGTCCACCATAGCCCGGCTGTTGTTCCGGTTCTACGATCCGCTTTCGGGCCGCATTCTGATCGACGGGCAGGACATCCGCGAGGTCGCCCAATCCTCGCTGCGAGCCGCGATCGGCATCGTGCCGCAGGACTCGGTGCTGTTCAACGACACCATCGGCTACAACATCGGGTATGGCCGCGACGGCGCCGGCGTTGCGAAGATCGAGGCGGCCGCGCGCGGGGCGGCGCTGACAAGCCTGATCGAACGTCTGCCGCAGGGCTTCGACACCGAGGTCGGCGAGCGCGGACTCAAGCTGTCGGGGGGTGAGAAGCAGCGCGTGGCGATTGCCCGCACGCTGGTCAAGAACCCGCCGATCCTCATTCTCGACGAGGCGACCAGCGCGCTCGACACCCGCACCGAGCAGGAGATCCTGGCGACGCTCCACCGGGTGACCGAGCACCGGACCTCGCTGTCCATCGCGCATCGGCTCTCCACGATCGCCGACGCGGACCGCATTCTCGTTCTCAACGAAGGGCGGCTGGCCGAAAGCGGCACGCATGCGCAGTTGCTGCGGCAGGGCGGCCTTTATGCCGAGATGTGGGCGCGCCAGGCGGCCGAGGCCGACGCGATGAGCGAAGCGGCGGAGTGATCGCGCGCGGCGCGGCTCAGTAGCCGGCTTCGCGGCACAGCGCCTCCAGCTTCAGCACTTGAGGGTGATCCGCCCCGTAATGCCGACGATAGTCCGCGCGATCGTCACAGGCGCGCTTGCGCGCCTGGAGCGTGCCCGCGAGGGGCTTTGCCGGCCTCTGCCGCGCGCGATTGCCGCCGGCCTCGCTGCGCGAGCGATGGAACACGCCTTCGGCCGCCTGGCCGGGCGAGATGATCGGCACGATGTCCTGCGCGGGTGCGGGGACAGCGGGTAGCATGAGGACCAGGGCGGCCGTCGTCTTGCGGACCATGTCGTTCTCCGGGAAGTTCGGGGACGCCATCATCTAGGCACCCCTCATCATCCCTGCTCCCGGGCCACCGCTGCAACCCGCAAGCGCTTGGGCCGTGCTGCAATCGAGGCGAACACCCGAGGGCTTGCGGATTCCACCTGGAAAAGGCTCAAGAGCCGGCTTCGCCTCGGGACGACGATTCGACGCGTGGGCCGCGGCCGCTGCCTTCGTGGGCAGAGCGAGCTGGCTTGCAGCACTGCCGGGCGGTGCGTCCCGGCTCCTTCGGATCACTTCACGACGTCAGCCTGATGCCAGACCACGGCCTGGGCCGCCTTCATGCAGTTTTCGGCAGTGTCCCACGAGAGCGAGGGCGAGCCGTAGAGCCGCCATCCTTGCGCCAAAGCTTCGGACACTCGCTCGCAAAAGGCGCGATCGTCCTTGCCGGTGAGCAGGCGGTACACGGGGCGGTCCTCGGGTGTCTCGAACATGTGGCAGCCTTTCCCAAACCAGGATCAGATGCCTAACCACTCAAGCCCCGCTGGCAAGTCCCGCGATGCGGGGGCCACTTGGACGACGCGCCGCCTTCCGGACGTCATGTCCTGCCGCGACGGTGCAGTCACCGGTGGCATCACCAAAGCGCGAGAGCGTGGCCCCGCTCAGTCGGGGAACCGTTCGAACTGGGGGAGAGACGCGATGTCCTCCATCCAGCCGATGCGTTCGGCGACTTGGATGTGCGCCTGCGGCGGCAAGGCTTGGGGATCATCCAGGGCGGCCACCTGTATGTCCACCAGGCCCGGCAACGCCGCTTCGTTCACGTAGTACAGGCCCGAGCCGCACGTGGCGCAGAAGTGGCGCTGGGCATCACCGTTCGAGCTGTAGACCGCCGGGGTCCCTGCCGTCAGCGCGAAGCCATCGGCGGGGTACGCGGCCCAGGCCATCAACGGCGCGCCCGACGACTTGCGGCAGTCGGCGCAATGGCAGAACGCGACGTGCTGCGGGTCGCCTTCCACGGCGAACCGCACCGCCCCGCAATGGCATCCTCCTTGAAGCGTCATCGCAATCCTCCTTTGCGCACGAAGCTACGTGATCGGCAGGAACATTCAAGGAACAAATGCACTCCGGCCGCTAGAGGATGTACTTAGACAGGTCCGCGTTGCCGGCCAGCCCTTCCAGCTTCGCCCGGACGTAGGCCTGGTCCACTATCACGGTCTCGCCCTTGCGGTCCTCGGCCTCGAAGCTGAGTTCCTCGAGCAGCTTCTCCATCACCGTCTGCAGGCGGCGGGCGCCGATGTTCTCGACGCTTTCGTTCACCTGCGCGGCGATGCGCGCGACCTCCTGGATGGCGCCCGGCGTCACCTCGACGGTGACCTGCTCGGTCTCCAGCAGCGCCTTGTACTGGGCGACCAGGTTGGCGCGCGTCTCCGAGAGGATGCGCACGAAGTCTTCCTCAGTGAGCGCCTTGAGCTCGACGCGGATCGGCAGACGGCCCTGCAGCTCGGGCAGCATGTCGCTGGGCTTGGCGACGTGGAAGGCGCCGCTGGCGATGAACAGCACGTGGTCGGTCTTCATCGGCCCGTACTTGGTGGCGACCGTGGTGCCCTCGATCAGCGGCAGCAGGTCACGCTGCACACCCTCGCGCGAGACCGAGCCGCCGCGCACGTCGGAGACGGCGATCTTGTCGATCTCGTCGAGAAAGACGATGCCGTTGGTCTCCGCATTCGCCAGCGCCACGCGCGCGACGTCGTCCTGGTCGAGGCGCCGCTCGGACTCCTCGTCAACCAGCTTGTCCCAGGCGTCGGGCACCTTCATCTTGCGCCGTTTCATGCGCGGGCCGCCGAGCTTGCCCATGATGTCGCCGAGGTTGATCATGCCGACCGAGCCCCCCATGCCCGGGATCTCCATCGGCGTGGCCGGGCTGTCCTCCACCTCGATCTCCACCTCGGTCTCGTTCATCGCATTCTCGGTGATGCGCTGGTGGAACGCGGCGCGGGTCGCCTCCGCAGCGCCCTCGCCCACCAGGGCATTGAGCAGGCGGTCCATCGCCGCCTTGCTCGCCGCTTCACGCACCGATTCGCGACGACGCTCCTTCTCCAGCCGGATGGCTTCCTCGACGAGGTCGCGCGCGATCTGCTCGACGTCGCGGCCGACGTAGCCGACCTCGGTGAACTTGGTGGCTTCCACCTTCACGAAGGGCGCATCGGCCAGCTTGGCGAGCCGGCGGCTGATCTCCGTCTTGCCGCACCCCGTGGGCCCGATCATGAGGATGTTCTTGGGCGTCACCTCGTCGCGCAGGTCGGCGGCGAGGCGCTGGCGGCGCCAGCGGTTGCGCAGTGCGACGGCGACCGCCTTCTTGGCCTCGGCTTGGCCGATGATGTGCGCGTCGAGCGCGGCGACGATCGCCTTGGGCGTGAGATTGTCGTTCATATCGTTCTCTTTTCCTGAGCCCTCTCCGTCAGGGAAGAGGGGGGCGGCACGGTCCGCCCTGGTCGACGACGGCCGGCCCGCAAGCGATCGGGCCTGCGCCCGCCCCGAAGGGTGATCAGACGGTCTCGACCGTCACGCGGTCATTGGTGAAGACGCAGATGTCGGCGGCGACCTGCATGGCCTTGCGCGCGATGGTCTCGGCATCGGCCTCGTAGGCGTCGAGCGCGCGTGCCGCGGCCAGCGCGTAGTTGCCGCCCGAACCGATCGAGGCGATGCCGCCCTCCGGCTCCAGCACGTCGCCATTGCCGGTCAGCACCAGCAGCGTCTCCGCGTCGGCCACGATCATCAGGGCTTCGAGGTTGCGCAGGTACTTGTCGGTCCGCCAGTCCTTGGCGAGCTCGACCGCGGCGCGCATCAGTTGGCCGCGGTACTGCTCCAGCTTGCGCTCGAGCCGCTCGAAGAGGGTGAAGGCATCGGCGGTGGCGCCAGCGAAGCCGGCGATGACCTTGCCGCCCTCTCCGATGCGCCGGACCTTGCGGGCATTCGGCTTCATCACCGTATTGCCCATGGAGACCTGGCCATCGCCGGCGATGACGGTCTTGCCGCCCTTCTTCACCCCGATGATGGTCGTCCCGTGCCACTGGATGAGGCCGTGGCTCGCCCCGTCGTTGTTCATGGCCGCGGATATATGCCGCGGCGCGCAACGTTCAAGAAGCGGATCAGCTGCCGTTGGGGCCGGGGCCCTGCGGCGCGGTGCCGGCGCCCCCGGTGCCGACCGCGCCGATATTGCCGAACAGATCCTCGAGCAGGCTGCGGTGGCGGCCCAGGGTCGGCGTGGTGTGGCCGTCCGGATCGAGCCGCGCCACCTGCTCCAAGCCGCGCTTGTCCACGCCCACGACGTTGCCGGCGGGATCGAAGCGCACGCGCAGCACGGTCTGCTCTGCGGTGCGAGCACTGCGGAACGGCGGCGTCTTGACGGTCTGCGAGATGTAGTACCAGTCCTTCTGCCCGAACTGGCTCTCGAACGTCGGACGGCCGAGCGTCTTTTCCACCGACAGGCGGTTGTCGATCCCGGGCTGGACCGAGTCGAGCAGCGTCTGGTCGATCAGGTAGCCGCGGTGGTCGCGGATGGAGGTGCAGCCGCCGACCAGCGCGACGAGCGCCAGGGCCATGCCCGCCGTCCTGACCTTGAGACCAACCTTGCGCATTTCAACACTCCGCACTCATGGAGGCGAGGCCGGCCATTGCCAGCAGCCGCCCGACCCATATATCGCCACTGGCCTTAAGGCCCTCATAGCGCCCGCGCAATGGGCGTTGGGGCCGCCCGCTTGAATTGCCCGTGAACGACTCCGAACGAAAGGTCAGCCCGCCCGTGTCCCTGCTCTCCCGCCTGCTTTCCCGGCGACCCGACTCCCGCGATGCGGTCCGGCCCCTGTGGCACCGCATCGTCGAGATCGCGCGGGAGACGCACTGGTATTCAGACTGCGGCGTGGCCGACACCGTCCCCGGGCGGTTCGACGCGGTGACGCTCGTCATGGCCCTGGTGATGTTGCGCATGGAGCGCGACAAGGCGCACGACGATGCGCTCATCACGCCTTCGGTGCGGCTGACCGAACTGTTCGTCGACGACATGGACGGCCAGCTGCGCCAGTCGGGTCTGGGCGATCTGGTCGTCGGCAAGCACATGGGTCGCCTGATGAGCGTGCTGGGCGGCCGGATCGGCGCACTGCGGGAGGGGCTGGCGCAAGATGACGGGGTGCTGGCAGAGGTGCTGGCGCGCAACGTCACGCTGGTGGCGGCTGCGGATCGGGCGCAGCTTGTCGCCGAGGTTCGCCGGCTTCACGCGCAGGTGGACGCCCTCTCCGACGTCGACCTGCTGGCAGGAAGGATCGCGCGATGAGCACGCCCAACCCGGAATTTTCGCGCCCCTTCGACGTACGGCAGGCGCAGGGCAAGCAACCCCGGCTCGAAGCCGATCAGGCCGAGCGCGCCGCGCTTGCGGAGCGCTTCGGACTGGTGCGGATCGACAGCCTGGTGGCCGACGTGGAACTGGCCACGCGCGACCGCGCCGGCGGCTTCGTGGTGGAGGCGAACGGTACGCTGAAGGCGAAGATCGTGCAGCCCTGTGCCGTCTCCGCAGAGGACCTCGACGTGTCCATCGACGAGCCGCTGTTCTTCCGTTTCGTGCCCCGCAGCACCGCGCACGTGCCCGACGAGGAAGTCGAGCTCAGTGCCGAGGATCTCGACGACATCGAGTATGACGGCACGCACTTCGACCTGGGCGAAGCGGTGGCGCAGAGCCTGGCGCTGGCGATCGACCCGTTCCTGACCGGCCCGGAGGCGGAAGCCGCGCGTCAGGCCGCCGGCATCGGCACGCCCGAGGATCAGGGACCGTTCGCGGCACTCAAGGGACTGAAGATGGGCAAGGACTGAAGATGGGCAAGGACTGAAGCTGGGCAAGGAGGGCTGAGCGGCCCTCCCCGCCGGGCCGTTCCTCAGAACGGGATGTCGTCGTCCAGGTCGTCGCCGAAACCGCCGGACGAGCCGCCAGAGCTTCCGCCGCTGCGACCCCAGTCATCCCCGCCGCCCGAACGGCCCCAGTCGTCACCGCCCGAGCGCCCGCCCGAACGCTGGCCACCGCCAGAGGCGCCGCCCTCGTTCCAGCCGCCCGAGCGCTGGCCGCCCCCACCGCCGCTGCCGCCGCCGCTGCCCGGGGCGCCATCCAGCATGGTCAGCACGCCGCCGATGCCGCCGACCGAAACTTCGGTCGTGTAGCGATCGTTGCCGTTCTGGTCCTGCCACTTGCGGGTGCGCAACTGGCCTTCGATGTAGACCTTCGAGCCCTTGCGCAGGAAGCGCTCGGCCACGCCCACCAGGCCGTCGCTCTGGAGCACGACCGAGTGCCATTCGGTGCGCTCCTTGCGCTCGCCGGTGGCGCGGTCCTTCCAGCTTTCGGAGGTGGCGATGCGCAGGTTGGCGATGCGCCCGCCGTTCTGGAACGACTTCACCTCGGGATCGGCGCCGAGGTTGCCGACGATGATGACCTTGTTGACGCTGCCTGCCATGTGGGAATCGCTTTCGAATCTGGAATGACCGCCGGGGTAGCGAAACGCGCCGGGCCTAGCGAGTCACGCCGCCCCTGTTTTCTACAACCCCGCCGCCACCGCGATCCAGTAGGTCGCACCTGCCGCAAGATAGGCCAGCGCGAACAGGTATCCCAGCATGAAGGCGGGCCACTTCCACCCGTTGGTCTCGCGCCGGGTCACCGCGATGGTCGACATGCACTGCGGCGCGAAGACGAACCAGGCGAGGAAGGCCAGCGCCATCGGCAGCGTCCAGCGGGCCTTGAGCTGGTCGCCCAGTTCCGCCGCCTGCTCGTCCTCGCCATCGCCCGCATCGACCGCATAAGTCGTGGCCAGCGACGAGACGGCCACCTCGCGCGCTGCCATGGCGGGGATCAGGGCCAGCGCCATGTCGCGATTGAACCCGATCGGCTTGACCACCACGGCCAGCCCGTCGGCGATTCTGCCGGCGATGGAAACATCGACCTGGCTTTCGCCCGGTGCAGCCTTCGGGAAGTTCAGCAGCAGCCAGAGCACCACCGTGACCATGAAGATGATCGTGCCCGCGCGGCGCAGGAAGATCCATGCCCGCTGCCACAGGCCGATGGCCATGTCCTTGAGACGCGGCATCTGGTACTTGGGCATTTCCATGATGAAGCCCGAGGCGGCGCCCTTGGTCATCGAACGGCGCAGGATCAGCGCCACCAGGATGGCGCCGACGATCCCCGCCAGGAACAGCGCGAACAGCACCAGGCCCTGCAGCCCGATGCCCAGCCCGACGTCGGTGTTCGGGATGAAGGCACCGATGATGACGGTATAGACCGGCAGGCGCGCGGAGCAGGTCATCATCGGCGCGATCAGGATCGTCGTCAGCCGGTCCTTGGGATCGGAGATGGAGCGGGTCGCCATGATCCCGGGAATGGCGCAGGCGAAGCTGGAGAGCAGCGGGATGAAGCTGCGTCCGGACAGCCCCACGAAGGCCATCAGCCGATCCATCAGGAAGGCCGCGCGGGCCATGTAGCCCGAGGCTTCCAGCGCGAGGATGAAGGCGAAGAGGATGACGATCTGCGGCAGGAACACCAGTACCGAGCCGACGCCGGCGATGACGCCCTCGGTGATGAGGTCGCGCAGCATGCTTTCCGGCAGGATCGCCTGCGCGCCGTCGTGCAGCGCGCCGATGGTCGCCTCGATGCCGTCCGCGAAAGGGGTCGCCCACGCGAAGACCGCCTGGAACACGACGAAGAGGATCGCCAGCATGACCGCGAAGCCGGCCCAAGGGTGGAGCAACAGGCGATCGAGACTGGCATGGAGGCGATGCTGCCGGGATTCCGAGAGGATCGCCGCGTGCGCCATGGCATGGGCGGCCACGCGGCGCTCGGTGGGGCCGAGATCGGTGAGGCCGGGCCCGGGGTGGCGCGTGCCCGCCGCGGCGATCGCTTCGCCCAGTTCGGCCAAGCCGCGGCGGCGCACCGCGACGGTCGGGATCACCGGCACGCCGAGTTCCTCGGCCAGCACCGCGGCATCGAGCACGAGCCCGTCGCGCTCGGCAAGGTCGACCATGTTGAGCGCGACCACGCTCGGCTTGCCGAGTGCCAGCACTTCCTGCGCGAAGACGAGGTGCTGTTCCAGGTTCGAGGCGTCGAGCACGATCACCAGCACGTCGGGGATCGCCTCGCCCTCGAAGGCGCCGCGGATGACCTTGGAGGTCACTTCCTCGTCCGGGCTGGTGGGGTCGAGGCCATAGGCGCCGGGAAGGTCGGTCATCTCGACCGGCTCGCCGGTGGGCAGCACGAAGCGGCCGGACTTGCGCTCGACGGTAACGCCCGGGTAGTTCGCGATCTTCTGGCGGGCGCCGGTCAGCGCGTTGAACAATGCGCTCTTGCCGGCATTCGGGTTGCCGACCAGCGCGACCTTGCGTTGCCGGCTCACAGCGCTTCCACTTCCATGGCGGCCGCGTGGGCGCGGCGCACGGCCACAGTCATGCGGCCGATGGTGACGGCGATGGGATCGCGCCACCACAGGATGCCCCTGTGCGCCACCGACACCCGCGCGCCTTCCTCCATGCCCAGCGCCCGCAAGCGGCGCGCCTCTTCCTGGACGAGAGCGGGCCAGTCGATCGCGACGATGCGCGCCGCCTGGCCGATGGGAAGCAAGTCGAGAGTCATGCCGGCCCCGCTGCCAGATAACATCCTTAATTGCAACTGGCTCGCAATAGACGGATAGACGCTTTCCGGCGCCGCGCGCTCACCGCGCCGGATAGCGGATCCGGCCCAGCATCCGCGTGACGCTGAAGCGCTCCTCCGGCCGGCGGACGAACTGCGCCTTGGCCTTCTCGAAGCGGATGATGCCTTCGATGCGACGGTCCAGGAAGGCGCGGGTCTCGGCCTTTCCCTCGCTGGCGTCGCGCGCGAACACGTGCAGCGTGGCCGCATAGATGCTGCCGAGGATCGCCCGCTTGGTGTAGTGGTTGTAGTCGGTCGCGGTGTCTCCCGCGAGCCGCCACATGACATCGGCGCTGTGCCATGCGAGCCGGGCCGAAGCCGCCAGGTTCTGCGGCATCGCCATGATCGAGAGCGCCCGGGTCAGCGCCTCCTCCAGGCCGGCGACGGCCTCGAGCCGTGCCGAAACGAGGCGACGGATGCGCTCGCGGATGGGCATGTTGGACAAGGCGTCCCCACCCACCGCCAGAGTCATGGCGGCATCCACATGCGCGATCCAGGCGGAGATCATCGCCATCGGTCCATCGCGGAAGGCGTAGGCGGCGAGCGCGGGGTCGATACCCTCGGCCAGGGCGGCCTGGCGCACCGCCTCCGGGGTCCAGCCGTCGAACACCGCCGCGCTGGCGACCGCCGGTGCGAGTTGGAGCCGCAGCTCGTCGAGAGAGGAGGCCTCCTGCATCACGCCGGCCCCTTTCAGAACGTGGGTCCGTAGACGGGGCCCGCGGCCTTGCCGGCGTTCTTCTTGGTGTACGTCTCGATGGTGGACAGCAGGTTACCCGGGCCCCCTTCGATCTTCGCATAGTCGCGCGCGCTGCGGCCCGAATTGTCGGCGCGGTCGGGATTGGCGCCGGCTTCCAGCAGGGCCTTCATCATCTGCGCGTCCTTGCGATGGACCGCGAAGATCAGCGGCGTCTCACCCGCGTCGTTCGACGGATCGGGGAACGCCTTCTTGTCCAGCAGCATCGTCGCGCCCTCGCGCCAGCCCAGGTTCACCGCCAGTTCCAGCGGCGTGCGGCCCCGGTCGTCCGCGGCGTTGACGTTGGCGCCCTTGGCGATGAGATAGCTCAGCCAGGTCGGGTCGCGACGGGCGGTCACGATGTGCAGCGCGGTCTCTCCGGTGGTGACGTCCTTGGAATTGATGATCTGCGACGAGTTCATGATCGCCTGCTCGACCTTCTCGCCTTCCTTCTTCTTCACCGCCTCGAGGAACTTGTAGCCTTCAGAGAAGTCCGCGTGGGCCGGCCCCGCCAGGACCATGCTGATGGCAAGCGCCGGTAGCGCCGCCCTCAGGATCGCGCGGGGAGCGTCCAGCAGGCTGCGGGTCGGGATCTTCCACACTTCAACTTCCTCCAGGAACACGTCTTTCGGGCAGCTGGCGCCGCCGCACCTTGCATGGAATCGTCTAGCAGGTCATGAAGCGGCGCGCCATGACCTACCTTTTCCGCCGTTTCGCTTTCCTGGCCCTGGGCCTCTCGCTGGCGCTGCCGCTCGCCGCCTGCGGCCGGCAGGGCGCGGACGAGAGCCCGCCGCTGGAAGGCGCGGCGATCGGCGGCCCCTTTACGTTGGTGGACAAGCACGGCAAGACCGTCACCTGGGACAGCTTCAAGGGCCGGTGGCGGATCGTCTACTTCGGCTATACCTTCTGCCCCGACGCCTGCCCGCTCGACGTTCAGGCGATGATGCGCGGCTTCGCCCTGTTCGAGAAGAGCCATGCCGCGCAGGCCGCGAAGGTGCAGCCGATCTTCATCTCGATCGACCCGGAACGCGACACCCCCGAAGTGGTCGGCGAATGGACCGGCGCCTTCGGCCCTCGCCTGCTGGGCCTGACCGGCACCCCCGCGCAGGTCAAGCAGGCGGCCGCGGCTTTCGCCACCCCTTACTCGAAGGGGCCCGAGACCGCCGGCGGCTACCTGATGGACCATGGCCGGTTCGCGTTCCTGATGGATCCCGATGGCAAGCCCATCGCCATCCTCGCCACCGACAAGGGGCCCGACGCGGTGGCCGCCGACCTTGCCAAGTGGGTGAAGTGAGCGAAGGCAAGCCCTTCTGGGAGCGTCCCCTCGACCAGCTCAGCCGCGAAGAGTGGGAGGCACTGTGCGACGGCTGCGGACAGTGCTGCCTCCACAAGGTGGAGGACGCCGACACCGGCGAGATCTACCATACCAACGTCGCCTGCAAGCTGCTCGACCTCAAGACCGGGCGTTGCAGCGACTACGCCCATCGTCGGAACCACGTGCCCGACTGCCTGCGCCTGACGCCCGAGACCGCGGGCCGGCTCCCCTGGCTGCCGCCGAGCTGCGCCTACCGCCTGAGGGCCGAGGGCGACCCGCTGCCGGAGTGGCACTACCTCGTCTGCGGCGATCGCGACGCCGTCCACCGCGCCGGGATGTCGGTGGCCGGCAAGGTCATCTCCGAGACCGTGGCCGGCCCGCTCGAAAACCATATCGTGTGGCCCTACGGCGAGGACGAGGACGACGCGGCGGACTGGGACGACGACGATGATCTGGAGCCCTGGGACGTCGCCCCGCCCGGGCGGAACGGCTAGCCCGGATGCTCGACTGGCTGCGCCGCGATCCGGCCGAGGAGCAGGTCGTGGACGTCGCCGGGCGCCGCCTGCCGGTTGTCATCCGGCGGCTGGAGCGGGCGCGCCGCATGACCATGCGCCTGGCTCCCGATGGCAGCGAGGTGCGCATCTCGATCCCGCGCTGGACCCGCACCGCGGAGGCGCTGGGCTTCGCGCGGAGCCGGCGGGAGTGGCTGGCGCGGCAGCTCGCCGCGGTGCCGGCCGCCACCCCGATCGCGGACGGGGCGGTCCTGCATTTCCGCGGCGCTGCGCTGGTGCTGGCCCATGATCCGGCCGCGCCGCGCCAGCCTGCCGTCTCTGGCGAGGTGCTGCGCGTCGGTGGGCCGGCGGCCTCGCTGCCCGCCCGGCTCCAGCGCTGGCTGCAGGCCGAAGCGGGCACCCTGGCAGCGGCGGATCTGGCGGAATACTGCGATCGAGCAGGCCAACCCTGCCCGCCGCTGGCGCTCTCGAACGCGCAGCGGCGGTGGGGGTCCTGTGCCCACGACGGGGCGATCCGGATCAACTGGCGGCTCATCATGGCGCCCGACGCGGTCCGCCGCTCGGTGGTGGCGCACGAGGTCGCGCACCTGGTCCATTTCGACCATTCGCCCGCCTTCCACCACCTGCTCAAGACGATCTTCGAGGGATCGGTCCACGAGGCCAATCGCTGGCTCAAGGCGAACGGACGCACGCTCTACGTGCCGTTCGGGTAGCGTAAGGCCCCATTAGCGCCTAGATAGGGGCCATGTTTCTGTTCAAGCGCTCCGGCTACTGGAAAGACGTGCGGCCCACCGGCATGGTGGGAGACTTCGTGGAAGTGTGGAAACAGGCGGGCCACAACCGCTGGCGGATCGCCGCGGTCTCGGCCGCCTGCACCTTCGGCGTCTTCTACGTGATGAGCACCCAGGAGGCTAAGGGCCCCCATCCGCCCCCCAAGGTGACCTATATCTCGGTGCTCAAGCAGCACCGCACCGACGCCGAGATCATGGCCGAGAACGTCGCGAACCAGGCCGCCAAGGAGGCCAACGCGCGCGAGCTGGCCCGCCGCGACAAGGAAGTGCGCGAGCTCTACAAGACCATCGGCCGCATGTCCGGCATGGACGTGGAGAAGATCGCGCGCGAGGCCGACGCGCAGGACGCCGCCGCGGAGAAGGCGGAGCGCGAGCGGATCGACGCCACGCTGCGCCGCTCGGGCGTGGAGGCCCCCAAGCTCACGCCCGATCCCGCCGCGCGGTGAGCGACGACGCGCGCTGGCTGGCCGCCACCGCGGCGCTCGCCGCGCGTGCGCGGCCGCTGAGCCGGCCCAACCCGGGCGTCGCCGCCGTCATCGTGCGCGACGGCCGCGTCGTCGCGCGCGGCTGGACCCGGCCCGGCGGGCGGCCCCATGCCGAGGCGATCGCGCTGGCCGCGGCGGGCGAGGCGGCGCACGGCGCCACTCTCTATGTCACCCTGGAACCCTGCGCCCACCGCTCCGCGCGAGGACCCGCCTGCGCCGACCTGGTGAGCGCATCCGGCCTCGCCCGGGTGGTCGTCGGCTGCATGGACCCCGATCCCCGCACCGCGGGTGCCGGCCTCGAGCGTATTGGCGCGGCCGGCATCGAGGCCACGTTCCTGCCCTCCCCCGCCTGCGCGGCCAGCCTTTCGGGCTATCTGACCAGCCAGCGCCTCGGCCGACCCGAAGTCACGCTCAAGCTCGCGCTCTCGCTCGACGGCTGCATCGCCCTGCCGAGCGGCGAAAGCCAGTGGATCACCGGGCCCGAGGCGCGGGCGCATACCCATGCGATGCGCGCCCGCGCCGATGCGATCCTGGTCGGCGGCGGCACCCTGCGCGCCGACGAACCCCGGCTGGACGTGCGGCTGCCCGGCCTGGAGGCCCGCGGCCCGGCCCGCTGGGTCCTGACCCGCGGCGCCGCGCCCAAGGGCTGGCGTGCCCTGCCCGCGCCCACGGCGATCCACGCCATGGACGGCGTGCTGCACCTCTTCGTCGAAGGCGGCGCGAGCACCGCCGCCGCCTTCCTCCAAGCCGGGCTGGTCGATCGGCTGCTGGTATACCGTGCGCCCGTGCTGCTGGGCGGCCGCCAGGGAATCGCGGATTTCGGCCTGGCCTCGCTCGCCGCGGCGCACGGCCGGTGGCGGCTTGCCGAGCGCCGCACGCTTGGCATCGACACGCTCGAAGTCTACGACGCCCGCGATCTCACTGGAAGCTAGGCCATGTTCACCGGAATCGTCACTGCCCAGGGCACCATCCGCGAGGCGCGCCAGAGCGGCGACCTGCGCGCCGTCATCGCCTGCCCGTTCGATCCGGCGGGCATCGCCATGGGCGCCTCGATCGCCTGCTCGGGCGTGTGCCTGACGGTGGTGGACAAGGGCGGCATCGCCGGCGACGCCTGGTTTGCGGTCGACATCTCCGCCGAATCGGTCGCCCGCACCGTGCCGGGCCGCTGGGAGGAAGGGCGCAGGCTCAACCTCGAACCCGCGCTCCGGCTGGGCGACGAACTGGGCGGCCACATCGTCACTGGCCACGTCGATGGTGTCGGCACCGTCGCCCGCGTGGAGCCGGTCGGCGACTCGCTGCGCTTCACCATCGCCGCGCCGCGAGAGCTTGCCCCCTACCTGGCGCCCAAGGGCTCGATCACGCTCGACGGCGTCTCGCTGACGGTCAACGAGGTCGCCGACGAGGCCGACGGCACCTGTCGCTTCACGCTCAACATCATCCCCCACACCGCCGAGGTCACCACCATCGGTACCCTGCGCGAGGGGGACGGCGTGAACCTGGAGATCGACGTCCTCGCGCGCTACCTGCAGCGCATACAGTCGCTGCGCAGCTAGGCGCGGCTTGCGGCGCCTGACGGCGCCGACCCGCGTCAGCCCCGCAGCGGGCCGCTTGCGAAGCTCTCGCGGGTGATGGCGAAGACGACGTGCTCAACCATCACCCCGCCGCGCTCATGCCGGCAGGTGCGGTCGGTGAGGATGCCGCCGATGTTCGCCATCGCCTTGCGCGAGACCACGTTGTCGATCCCGACCTGGAAGGTCACGCGCTCGTAGTGCTGCAGGGCATGGGCGATCAGCAGGCGCTTGAATTCGGCGTTGTAGCCCTTGCCCCAGTGGCTGCGCGCCAGGAACGACCAGCCGATCTCGATCTCGTCCGCCGCCTCGGCCTCGGGCACGCCGTAGCGGCTCGATCCGATGATCGCCCCACTGGCCATGTCGACGATGGCGAAGGCCCCGCCCCCGGCGATCGCATCCTCGAAGAAGGCGCGGAAGACCGGCTCCTGCCAGCGGTCGTGG
Organism: Novosphingobium soli; assembly: GCF_042432915.1. Classification (NCBI taxonomy): domain Bacteria; kingdom Pseudomonadati; phylum Pseudomonadota; class Alphaproteobacteria; order Sphingomonadales; family Sphingomonadaceae; genus Novosphingobium; species Novosphingobium soli. The sequence continues at coordinate 550,540 of NZ_JBHLWK010000010.1, read as the reverse complement.
GAGGGGTGGACGGCCCAGATCGACGGGTCCGACGCCACCGCGAAGAGCGCGTCCCAGTCGTCGGGCTGCAGGGGACGCAGCGTCAGCCGGTCCCCTTCGAGGACCGGCTGCCGGTCCATGTCAGGCCGTGACGTCGGCAACGGCGGCGACGAACTGGTCGATGTTCGCCATCGTCAGCCCGGCCACGTTGATGCGGCCGGAAGCGGCGAAGTAGATCCCGTGCTTGGTGCGCATGGCCTGCACCTGCTCCGGGGTGAAGGGGACGATCGAGAACAGGCCGTTCTGGCCGCCCACCGGCGTCAGGTCGACGCCGCCGGTCTTGCCCGCCGCGGCGAGCTTCGCGCGGACCTGGCGCATGCGGTCGCGCATCTGGTCGAGCTCGTCGAGCCACTGCGCGGTCAGTTCCGCGTCCTCGAGCACGAGGCGCACGGCCGCGGCGCCATGGTCCGGCGGCTGCGACCAGTTGGCACGGGCCAGCGCATGGCCGTTCGACATGACCTTGGACAGGTCGGCCGGGTCGGCCACCATCGCGTAGAGCGCGCCCACGCGGTCACGATAGAGGCCGAAGTTCTTGTCGCACGAATAGCTCACCAGCGCTTCCGGCACGGCGACGAGGACGCGGCGCAGGCCGTAGGCGTCCTCCTCCATCCCGGTGCCCAGGCCCTGGTAGGCGAGGTCGATGATCGGCAGGATGGTGCTCTGGGCGAGGAGCGCGGCGATCTCGTCCCATTCGGTGTGGGTGTAGTCGATGCCCGTCGGATTGTGGCAGCAGCCGTGCAGCAGGATGGCATCGCCCTCCTGCGCCGAGGCGATGGCGGCGCGCAGCGCGTCCATGTCGGTGGTGCCGTCGGCGGCGGCGTGGTTGAACTCGAACACCTCCAGGCCCAGGTCCGCGCAGATCTGGTTGTGGTTCGGCCAGCTGGGCTTGCCGACGATCACGCGGCGGTATCCCGCCCGCTTCACCATCGCCAGCGCCAGGCGCAGCGAGCCGGTGCCGCCCGGGGTCTGCATGCCTTCGATGCGGCCGCCCATGTCGGCGCTGTCCTTGCCGAAGATGTAGGGCATCAGCTTCTCGACGAAGCCCATGTCGCCTTCGGGGCCGAGGTAGGCCTTGGAGTCCTGCTCGGCGACCAGCTTGGCCTCGGCCGCCTTGATGGCGCCGAACACGGGGGTGTCGCCCTGGCCGGTGCGGTACACGCCGACGCCGAGGTCGATCTTGTCGGCACGCGGGTCCGTGTTGTGGAGCTTGATCAGCGCGAGGAGCGCGTCGGCGGGCTGTTGCTTGAGGTCGTTGAGCATGGCGGGCGGCCCTTAGCCCTGCCGGCCCATGGGCGCAACAGGCGAGTGCGCCCTGCCCGCCCGCGGCGGCAAGGATGTTGCGCGCCGGCCCCACCCGGCGCGCCCAAAGCTGTCAGAACGGCAGCCAGCGCTGCTCCTCGGAGAACTTCATGTAGCCGATGTTGGCCCCCAGCCGCAGGCCGGCGCCGGCGCGCACGGGGATCAGCACGATGTTGCCGCGCCGCAGGTAGCTGACGGTGAACCCGCCAACGAGGTAGGCCTGCCCTTCGCCCGCGCCGAAGCGATGGAACAGCTCCTGCGTGTCGTAGAGGTTGTAGACCAGCACGAAGGCGCTGCCGGCATTGGCGCCCGCGTCGAAACCGATGGAGGGACCCGTCCAGTAGACCGGGCGCTCGCCCTCGATCTTGTGGTGCAGCGTGCCCGAGCCGTAGCGCAGCCCGACCGCGATGGCACCGCCCGCCTCGCGGCCGACGATGTAACCGTTGGGCTCGCCCTGCTTGGCCAGCAGGTCCTTGATGACGTCGGCCAGCCCCTTCGCGCCTTTCCCGAACACGCCTTCGGCCGCGCCGATCAGGTCGTCCTCGCGGTAGGTCGCGCTCGAATCGCCGACGGGCGGCGGCGGAGCGCTGGTGGTCGTCGACGTCGTCGTACTCGGGGTGGAAGGCGCCTGCGCGGGGGGCGTGCCCCAGTCGCTCCCCGGCGCGCTCTCGATCGGGGTGCCGTTGGCGGCGGCCGGCGGCGCGGCATAGGGATCGGCAGGGGCCGGCTCGAAGCGGGTGCCCTGGTTGAGATCCGCGTCGATGGCGGCGTCGGGATCGACCGTCGTCACTTGCGCGGCGGCCGGCGCCAGCGGCGCGACGAGAGCCAGCAGCGCTGCCGCGAGCGCCACCAGCGAGCGCGGCCTCCCGGCCCGTGCGCCTGCTGCGATGGATTGCTTGCGACTTGGCATACCTTGACCCTCCATGGCGCGACCCGACCCGCCGCAGCAAGGTCGGGCACGTCCGCCCCCCGCGCCCCTTGCGCGGTAAACCGGTGCCATCCCACAAGAATCCACCGCGCCTGACCTCGCAATGAACGGGCGATGGTCCGAGTCGCTTTTGCGGCGGGGCGAGTCGCCCCTTCCGGCGTTCCAGCTGCCAACAATCGAACAATCGCCTGCTTCACCCCCTTGCCGCCGCCGATACCTCTGGCTATAGGGCCCGCCTGAGCCGCATCCGGAGACGTGGGTGAGTGGCTGAAACCAGCGGTTTGCTAAACCGTCGTGCCCTTAAGGGGGCACCCCGGGTTCGAATCCCGGCGTCTCCGCCAGCGCGCTGTTCGCCAGCGTCGCTGCTTGTGCGCTAGCCGCCCGAAAATCGGGCAAACGTCCGCTTTCCAGCGCTATATCGCTGCTCCTCTGCGGACCGCTTCAGGGCTTATCCCGGCACGTAATAGCACCATTCGAACTGGATGCGTTCGAGCGACTTGGAGCCTTGCCGGCCCGCGATCGCATAGAGCGCCGCATCGACTTCGGTCGGCGGCGCTGCCTCGAAGGGCGTGCCCCCACCGCCGCCCGCTCCGAACTCGCGACCGGACGATGTCCGGAAGTGCAAAGCGTCGATGGTGCCGCCCCCGCGGCCATGGGCGGAGACGATTGTCTCACCCGCTTCGAGTACCAGTTCGTGCCGCGTTCCCCCGCGACCGCCGTGCAAGCCGCCGCTCACGTCGCCGTAGAAGATCTCCAGCCCATCGACGCGATCGCCGGCATGAAGGACAATCTTCGAGATCGGGAGCCCACGCGGATCGTCGCGGAACGACGTTGCGATGTTCGAGCCTCCATACGGCCCGCTCGTCGCAAAGACCGCCAGCTTATCCGGCTTGTTCGGGTTCCGGGGATTGAAGTAGGGCCACAGCTTCGAGGCTTTGAGCGTGTAGTCGAGGTTCGCCAGAAACTTGTGGCCCTCCTGCGTGCGGATGAACTCACGCAGCCCCTCGGCGTCGCGCTTCGCCTCGGAATCGCCGGTTCGCCGGCTGTACGGGATCTTCTGATAAAATCCCGTAAGAACATCCGTTACATACCAGTAGTGCTCCCCGAACCAGGACGAGTCGTCCTTGTTCGCGACGATCTTGCTGACTCTCCAGGAGAAGGCCGTGTCGCGGGATACCAGCACGGCAGTGATATACTTGTTGATTGTATCTTCGACCATCTGCTCGTGCAGCGCTTTATTCGGATCCTCGTAGCCGTATATCGTCTCGAAGAACTGCGCCTGGTCCCGCAGCGCGGTGAGCTTCAGCGTCCCCATGGCGACGAGATACGTCAGGGTTAACTGTGGCGCCGTCTGGTGAAAGAAGTTGGGCTCCTGCTCCTCGAGCAATCCCAGAAGGACCGTGAAGAACTGCCCCTTCTGATCTCCTTGCGCCTCCAAGTAGCGATCGATGACGTTACCGATGCCGAGTATCTCGTCAAGGAGCCCCTGCGCCCTCTGTTCATCGATCAAGTCATGGCACAGTTGCGCGACATCATCCTTGATCTGCTGCCAGACGACCTTCGGGTCGTCCTTGTCGTCCGGCCAGAAGACGCCCACAAGTCCGCTGAGCAGATTGCCGACGACGGGCACCTCGTTCAAGCCCGTGACGAGAGCCGTTTCCAAAAGGCTGTTCCAGTCGATCTCGCTGTAACCAAGTTCCTCTTGGAGGATAACGGTCCCAATTGGCGGCAGACGCATCTCTGCGGCTTCAGCAATGAAGATTACGTCTGCAGAAGGAACGCCTGCCATCACCTGAAACTCCATTTCGAGAGTTAGACACAATATAAGTATACTTGTGCGCAAAAGACGCGAATCAAGATCCAAGTACGTGAGGTGACACAGTGATATCTTCTGTTTTTGCAGAGTCGAATCCAATTTTAATTTGATTAAGTAAACATTGTAATTTCCTTGCTGAGTACAGCGGCAGGAAGTGACCATCGTTTTCGGCAGTTAATAGGTAAATGGGAGGTTTGAAGTCGCCCTGTTGCAATGGGGCGGGCATCCCCGATAAGCGCCACACCGGGCACGCGAGGCAGACGTGTGCCGCTCGTGATTGCTGCTCCGGACGCAACAGATCGCCAGGCCGGGACGGAAGCGCACATCTGCGGAAGTCTTGGCGAGGCCCGCCTGTCAGAGGCGTCCTGCTTCAAGAGTCACGAAGCTGCCCGGGTCGAGACCCCTTAGCCCGGTGTGGAGACCGGGCCAGCCTCGGCGGCTTCGGGGAAGAACATCGCGACGACCTCGTCGGCCACGCGCACCGGCAGGCGCGAGGCGGCCTCGATGCAGCACCAGCGGGACTTCACTTCGGCGATCACCTCGTCGCCGCGGCGGATCGTGGTGTCGTAGAACGCGCTCTCGCGCTTCACCTTGTCGAGGACGACGTGCGCCATCAGGCGGTCGCGCAGGAAGGCGGGCTTGCGGTAGGTGATCTCGTGCCGCAGCGCGAGCCACTGGTAGGCGGCCACCGCCGCCGGCGAGGCGACACTCCGCCAGTGCGCGATCACCGCCGCCTGAACCCACTTGAGATAGGTCGCGTTGTTGACATGACCCATGAAGTCGATGTCCTCGGGCCCGATCGTCACCGGGCATTCGTGCTTCTGGGCGCAGGTCATGCCCCTTGGGATATCACCGGTTTGTGACAGCCCCGATATGGGCGCGAAGGCTCCCCCCCTCTCCGGGACCGCCGCGGCCGCATTATCCGGCCGCGACCCGAGGTTCAGCCCTCCTCCAGTCCGAGGACGATCCGCCCCGCGGCCTGGCCGGAGAAGCCCGCCTCCATCGCCGCGCGATAGTCCGCCAGCGGATAGCTGCGGGCGATCCGCGGCGCGAAGATGCCCTTCGCAGCCAGCGCCATGACCTTGCGCCGGTTCTCCTCCGCCTCGCGCGGGCGCTTGAGGGCGTGGTCGCGCATCTGCACGCCGATCAGGCTGGCGCTCTTGAGCAGCGGCAGGTTGGTCTTCAAGGCCGCGATGCCGGCCGGAAAGCCGATGACGAGGTGCCGCCCGTCGTACCCCAGGCTGCGGAACGCCGGCTCGGTCGCGTCGCCGCCCACGGGATCGAACACGATGTCGATCGCCGCGCCGCCGTTCGCGGCGCGGACCTGCTCGCGCCAGTCCGCGGCGCCGGTCGTCACCACCGCGTCGGCGCCAGCCTCCAGCGCCACCCCGCGCTTCTCGGCGCTGGAGGCCGAGGCGATGACGCGCAGGCCCAGGTGCTTGCCCACCTCGACCGCGGCATGGCCCGTCCCTCCCGCCGCGCCGAGCACCAGCAGGCTTTCGCCCGGCCGGGCACGCGCGCGGTCCGCCAGCGCGTAGTAGGCGGTCATGTAGTTGACCGGGAATACCGCCGCGGCCTCCAGCGACATGGCGTCGGGCACGCGGGTCAGCTTGTCGGCGGCGAAGGTGTTGGCCTGCGCGAAGAGCCCCCCCAGCCCGCTGCAGAACACGCGGTCTCCCACCGCGAGGCCGGTGACGCCCGCCCCCAGCGCCTCGACCACCCCCGCGGCTTCGCTGCCGGGAATGAACGGAAGCGGCGGCTTGAACTGGTACTGCCCCATCGCCGTCAGGACGTCCACGTAGGAGACGCCGGCGGCCTTGATCGCCACGCGCACCTCGCCCGGTTGCGGCGGGCCGGGATCGAAGGCGCGGAGCTGGTAGGTTTCGGGTGGGCCGAAGGCGTCCCCGATCACGGCTAGAGGCACGGCGCGATCTCCTGTCCAGGACCTAATGCTGGCCGCCGTCGCAGCGCACGACCGAGCCGGTGACGTTGATCGAGGCGGGGCTCGCGAGGAACAGCGCGGCGGTGACGATGTCCTCGGGCTCGGCGGCGTGGCCGCGCGGGATCGCGATCGGCCCCCTCCCCTTGTCGGGCCAGGCCTCGACGATGTCGGTGCGGAAGGCGCCGGGCGAGAGCGTGTTGACCCGTACGTGGGGCGCGTACTCCCACGCCAGGCTGCGGCTCATCGCGTTGAGCGCGGCCTTCGAGGAGCCATAGGGGACCACTTGAGGCAGCGGCATCATCGCGCCCGAGGACGTGACGTTGATGATGCACCCCGCCGGGCCGCCCGCCTCGGCCGCGTCGAACATGCGCTTGGCGACCTGGGTGGAGAGCCGGAACGGACCTTTGAAGTTGAGGTTCAGCACGGCGTCGAACAGCGCCTCGGTCACCTCGTGGCTGGGCGCGCGCGGGCTCATCCCCGCGTTGTTCACAAGGATATCCACATGCCCGAAGGCGGCATAGGCCTCCTCCACCAGCCTGTCGCAGTCGGCCCATCGCCCGGCGTGGGCGGAGACCGCCAGCGCGCGGCGACCGAGCGCGCGGATCTCGGCGCAGACCGCCTCGCAGTTCTCCAGCTTGCGCGAGGCGACGATCACGTCGGCCCCGCGTTCGGCGAAGGCCCGGACCATCTGGTAGCCGAGTCCGCGCGAGCCGCCGGTGACCAGCGCCACCTTGCCGGTGAAGTCGAACAGCGGGTCCACTCAGGCGGTCTCCGCCGCCGGGCCCGCGATCGGGCGCGGTTCGCGCGCGTCGGGATAGCGCTCCAGGGCCCTGGCCAGGCGGGACGGGATATGCTCGGAGGGAAACAGGCCTTTCGCGGGGACGGCGCGCTTCAGGTAGGCGCGGGCGAGCTGGCTGCGGTGCGCGTCGGTCGGGCCGTCGGCGAAGGCCAGCGCCATGTTGCCGCCGTACCACTTGGCCAGCGGCATATCGAGGCTGATGCCGAGCGAGCCGTGCAGTTCCAGCGCGCGGCCGACGACGTTGGCGTAGACCGAGGCCATCGCCACCTTGCACATGCCGATGTGCTTGCGCGCGGCGCCGTGCTTCATCCGGCCTGCCTCGATCTCGTCGATCAGCCAGGCGGTCTTGAGCACCAGCAGCCGGAACTGCTCGAGCTCGATCACCGAATCGGCGATCTTGGCCTGGACCATCTGGTGCTCGCCCAGCATCGCCCCCTTGGTGCGACGCGAGACGGCGCGCTCCAGCATCATGTCGAGCGCACGGTTGCACAGTCCCACCGTGCGCATCGCGTGGTGGATGCGCCCGCCGCCCAGCCGTGCCTGGGCCACCTTGAAGCCGCCGCCGCGCTCGCCCAGCATGTGATCGCGCGGGATCCGCACCTTGTCGTAGCGGACGTGCGCGTGATGGCCGTTCTCGGGATCGAAGTCTCCGGCGATGGCGACGTTGCGCAGGATCTCGATGCCCGGGGTGTCGCCCGGCACGATAAACATGCTCATCCGCTCGGTCAGCGGCGCCTCGGGGTCGGTGACGGCGATGACCAGCAGGAATGCGGCGAAGCGGGCGTTGGAGGAGAACCACTTCTCGCCCTCGATCACCCACTCGTCGCCGTCGAGGGTGGCCGTGCAGGTGAACACCTCGGGATCGGCACCGCCCTGGGGCTCGGTCATCGAGAAGCAGGAGACGATGTCGCCCGCCATCAGCGGGCCGAGGTACTTCTGCTTCTGCTCGGGCGTGCCGAACATCGCCAGGATCTCGGCGTTGCCGGTGTCGGGCGCGGCGGTTCCGAAGACGGTGGGGGCCCAGTGCGAGCGACCGAGGATCTCGTTCATCAGCGCCAGCTTGATCTGCCCGTAGCCGGGGCCGCCCAGATGCGGACCGAGGTGGCATGCCCAGAGCCCCTGCGCCTTCACCTGCTCCTGCAGCGGCCTGAGGTGCCGGCGCGCCGCGGCGTTGGAGACGTCGAACTGTACGCCGGATTCCGGGAACAGCAGGTCCATCGTCTCGCACTCGTCGCGCACGAAGCGGTCCATCCAGTCGAGCTTGGCCTGGAATTCGGGCTCAACGGAAAAGTCGATCATCTTGCCTCTCCTCGGATCCTTCCACGGCGCCGCGCGGCACGGCGCCCGGTCCACCTCCCTGCCCCGGGAGACGTCATTTCAGCCTGCGCACCATCCGGGCGGTGTCCTCGAAGCAGTTAAGGACGATGCGCGAGAAGAACCGGCCGGTCTCCTTCGACAGGATCCCCGCCTCGGCCTGGGCCACCTTGTATTCCAGCAGGCAGCCCGACTTGAACTTGGACAGGACGCTGAACCAGTCGAAGTCGCGGATGTCGCGGCCGGTGCCGGCGCAGTAGTAGCGCCCCAGCTCCTGTCGGGTGGGGAAATGCGCGGGGTTGTTCAGCGCGGTGGGGAATTCCCGTCCCGGGTCGTCCTCGTCGCGCATGCCGCCGGTGAACCAGCCCATGTCGATCATCGGGTCGCCGATGGTGGAGAGCTCCCAGTCGATCATCGCCGCGAGCCTGGCTGGCGGGCCCCACTGGAACATCATGTTGGGCGTGCCCACGTCTCCGTGGATGATGCCGCGCACTTCGCGGGGCAGCGTCGAGCCGCGCAGCCACTCCTCCGTCTCCGCATAGCCGGGCAGCGCGCGCGGTTCGTAGCCCTTGTACGTCTCCGGGTAGGAGGCGAGCTGGCCGGCCCAGCGATCGACCTGCCGTTCCAGGAACCGCCCCGGCTTGCCGTAGTCGCCCAGGCCGATCGCCTCGTGATCGACGTTGGCGAGCTTCACCAGCCCGTCGACGATGGCGAAGGGGATGCCGTACTCGTAGGGCATCGTGTCGAAGGGCGGCTCGTTGTGGATCTTCTCGTCGCGCAGGTTGGGCGCCCAGCCGTCCACCTTCTCCATCACGTAGAACGGCGCGCCGACCACGCCCTCGTCCGCGCAGGAGCCGTAGCAGACCGGGTGCGGCACGTCCGTGGCGTTGAGCGCGGTGAGGATGCGCGCCTCGCGCAGCACGCCCCGCTCGGCCCCGGGCGGCGGCACCGCCGGGGGGCGGCGCATGACCATCGGCTTCTCCCCGCGATCGAGCGTCAGCACGACATTGGAGGTGCCCCCGGACAGCAGCGCTGTCCGCAGAGGACCGCGACCCAGTTCGGGCACGTGCGCGTCGAGCCAGTCGGTCAGCGGGCCGGCAGGCGCAAGGCGGTCGAGGTCGGCGTCCATGTCAGGCTCCTTCGGTCTCGCGGGCGCGCTCGTATTGCCGCAGCCGCGCTTCGAGGTCCTTCCGGATCAGGCGCAGCGCCGCGGCCGCCTGCCGCACCTGCGCGTCGTCCATCGGCCCGGCCACCGCTTCGGCCAGCGCGTCGGCGCGCGCGTCCAGGGCGCGCTTGCGCGCGATGCCTTCCGCGGTGGCGCGCAGCAGGACGGCACGCTTGTGGTCGGGATTGGGCCGCGTCTCGATCAGCCCCGCCTCGACCAGCGAGTTGGCCGCACGCTGGACGATCTGGCGGGGCTGGCCGAGCGAGCGACCGATCTGGGGCACGGTGGGCGCGCGTTCGGCCTCGACCACCGCGTTGAGCACGGTCACCTCGGAATCGCCGAGGCCATCCGGCCGCCGCGCATCGGCGAAAAGGCTCCTGAGCCGGCCGTTCAGACGGATGACCTCGTCCGAGAGGCTGACCAGGGCATGGCGGGGTGCCGCAGCTTCGTTCATGCAGCGTCGGTGTCATTTTGACATGATCGTGTCAATTTTCGCACGGCGAACGCGCGCTGCCATCGCCCCCGCGCTGCGGCGGGCACCGCGGTCAGAACTTGGCGGGGAACATCCGGATCGGGACGGGCGGGTCCACCGGTTAGGCGCGCGGCGGCTGTACCTCACGATGCGCGACCCGCAGCACGCCGTAGCCGAGCAGCCCGGCGGCAAGCGAGCCGGCCAGGATGCCGATCTTCGCCTCGGACTGCAGCATGGCATCGCCGGGAAACGCCAGCAGGGCGATGAACAGGCTCATGGTGAAGCCGATGCCGCACAGCAGCGCCACCCCCAGCATCTGCATCCGGCTGGCATGCGCGGGGGCGTCGGCCAGACCCAGACGGACCGCGAGGACCGAGAAGCCGAAGACGCCCACCGGCTTGCCGAGGAGAAGGCCGAGCGCGACCCCGAGCGTGACGGGCGCCGCCAGCGCCGAGGCCGGCAGCTGCAGCACCGGCACGCCGGCATTGGCGAAGGCGAAGAGCGGGACGACGAGGAATCCCACCGGCACGTGCAGCGCATGCTCCAGCCGGTGCAGCGGGCTTGTGGCGTCGCGGTCGGACCGGCTGGGCGTCATGTCCATCGGGATCGTCAGCGCCAGCACCACCCCCGCAAGCGTCGCGTGGATGCCCGAACGGAAGACCAGGACCCACAGCACCAGGCCCAGCAGCAGGTACGGCGACAGCCGCCGCACCTGGAGGCGGTTCATCGCCATGAGCGCCGCCACCACGACGGCGGCGCCGACGAGATCCGGTAGCGAGATCTGCGTCGTGTAGAATAGCGCGATGATGATGACCGCGCCGAGGTCGTCGATGATCGCCAGGGCCGCCAGGAAGATGCGCAGCGACGCCGGGACGCGGCGGCCGAGGAGAGAGATCACGCCGAGCGCGAAGGCGATGTCGGTCGCGGCCGGGATCGCCCAGCCCCTTGCGGTCGGGCCGGTGTTGACGGCGTAGAACAGCAGCGCCGGCACCGCCATGCCGCCTAGCGCGGCGATGCCCGGAAGGATGCGCCGCGACCACGAGGAGAGCTGCCCGTCGCGCATCTCGCGCTTGATCTCGAGCCCCACCAGCAGGAAGAACACCGCCATCAGCGCGTCGTTGATCCAGTGCGCCACGGACAGCGGACCGAGATGACCGTGCAGCACGGCTTCGTAGGTGTGCGCCAGCGGCGAATTCGCCACCACCAGCGCCAGCGCTGCCGTCCCCATGAGCACCAGCCCGGCCGAGGACTGGCTGTTGAGGAAACGGCGAAGGGCACTGGGGGACCTGAGGCGGACGAGGGCCATGCGAACTCCGGGCAAGATCATGCATGCGCTGGCGGCCCGACCAACGCCACGAAACCTGCCCGCCGCGCGGCGAACACCCGGTAGGGTCCATGGCATCGCTCCGGCCCGCTCGCAACCCTGCGGGGACTTGTGGCATGCCGCTTGAGCCTGCCCGGCCGCGCCATCATGGGCGTTGACACCGCCCCGTCGCTCGACGATCAGCAGGCCGTGGTCCCGGGGGGCGTGGATTGAGAATCGTCATCATCGATGACAGCGGGCTGCGCGCGACCGTGCTCGAGGAGGGCCTGCGCGAGGCCGGCTACGACGACATCCACATCGTTCCCCCGCGCGGCGCCTTCGTGGCCCGCCTGGAACGCATGGCGCCCGACGTCGTGCTGATGGACCTCGGCAGCCCAAGCCGCGACACGCTGGAGGAGATGCTCATCGTCAGCCGGGCGCTCGCGCGCCCGATCGCGATGTTCGTGGACCAGTCCGACGAGGCGATGATCGGCGCCGCCATCGACGCCGGCGTCTCCGCCTACGTGGTGGACGGGCTGCGCAAGGAACGGGTCAAGCCGGTCCTGGAACTGGCGGTGCGGCGCTTCAACGCCTTCTCGCGCATGCAGTCCGAGCTGGAGGAGGCGCGCACGGCACTGGCCGACCGCAAGCTGATCGACCGCGCGAAGTCGATCCTGATGAACCAGCGCGGCCTGTCCGAGCAGGACGCCTATGCGCTCCTGCGCTCCAGCGCCATGAACCAGGGCAAGAAGATCGTGGACGTGGCGCAGGCGCTGATTACCGCCAGCGACCTGCTGGGAGGGGCATAATGACGACCAACCTGCGCATCGCCTTCCTGCCGCTGAACGACGTCGCCGTGCTCGCCGCGGCCCGCGACCGCGGCTTCGCCGAGGAAGAGGGCCTTTTCCTCGATCTCGTCCGCACGACGAGCTGGGCCACCTTGCGCGACCGGCTGGTCTACGGACAGGTGCAGGCCGCGCACATGCTGGCGCCGCTGGCGGTGGCGGTGACGCTGGGGCTCAGCCAGCAGCCCGCCGCCCTCGCCGCGCCGTTCAAGCTGGGCGTGAACGGCAACATGCTGGTCATGGACAAGGAGTTCGCGGCGGCGCTGGTCCCCGATCCCGCCAGCCGACTAGCCGATCCGCTGGGCATGGCGCACGACTTCGCCGCCGCCATCGGGCTGTGGCGGCGCAAGCCGGTGATCGGCGTGGTCCACCGCTTCTCCAGCCACGCGCTGATGCTGCGCTACTGGCTGGCGAGCGCGGGGGTCGATCCCGACCGCGACGTGGTGCTGCGCGTGCTGCCGCCCTCGCTGACGTTCGAGGCGATCCATGCCGGCGAGATCGACGGGTTCATCGCCGGCGAGCCCTGGGGCAGCGCCGCCATCGATTCCGGCCGGGCCGAGGCGGTGGCGATCGGCGAGCGCATCTGGCGCCGCGGGGTGGAGAAGGTGCTCGCCTTCCGGGAAGGCTGGCTTGAGGAGAATCCCGAGGTCGTGGACCGGCTGCTGCGGGCGCTGGCGCGCGCCGCCATCTGGTGCGACGCCCCGGAGAACCGGGAGGCGCTGGCCGACCTGCTGGCCGATCCCCGCTACGTCGGCCAGCCGGCGGACCTGATCCTGCGCGCCCTGAGCGGATCGATCGTCCCGCGTGCCGGCGACGCGGCCGTCGCCTGCCCCGACTTCGTGCTCTTCTCGCGCGAGGCGACGCCGTTCCCGTGGCGCAGCCAGGCCTTGTGGATCTATTCGCAGTTCGTACGCTGGAACATGGTCGAAGCCTCTCCCGAGCATGCCGCGCGCGCCGCGGCGGTGTTCCGCCCCGACGTGTTCCGCCGCGCGCTGGCGGGCAGCGGGCTGCCGATGCCGGGCGCCAGCATGAAGCTCGAAGGCGCGGTCGAGGCCCCCCTCGCCGTCGGCTCGCGCGATGGAGACCTGACGCTCGGACCCGACCGCTTCTTCGACGGATGCGTGTTCGACCCGGAGCGGATCGACGAGTACCTCGCGGGATTCGCCCGTCCCCGCTGATCCGGCACGATATTTTCCGGGTTGCCTCGCGGGGCGATTCGCGAGAGTATAGGGCCGTCGCGCGATGATGCGCGCCTACCCGGATGGGCTGTTCCAAGGGCGGAACGCCATCCTCACCGAAAATTCGCAGCAAAGCCGCTGACCGGACTCACCATCGGGTGACGTCCGGCCTGCGGCTTTTTTTCGTGTCCGCTTCATGGATATGGGGGACGTAGAATGGCTACCGCATACTGGCGACCCGATGGAGATCCCGCCTCCGCCGACCTTCCGGCCGAGGCTTCAGGCGAGCAAACCGTCAGCTTCTGGAAGGCGGGCCATCCGCCGACGCTGATCGCCGCCTTCCTCTATTTCGACCTGGCCTTCATGGTGTGGGTCCTGCTCGGCCCGCTGGCGCCGGAGATCGCCGCCACGCTGGGCCTGACGCCGGCGCAGAAGGGCCTGATGGTGGCCGTGCCGACGCTGGCGGGCGCCCTGCTGCGCGTCGTCAACGGCCTGCTGGTGGACCGCATCGGCCCCAAGCGCTCGGGCGCGATCAACCAGGTCGTCGTCATCCTGGGCCTGTTCTTCGCCTGGTCGATGGGGGTCAGCAGCTTCGGCGGGACGCTCGCGCTGGGCGTCATCCTCGGCTTCGCCGGCGCCAGCTTCGCCATCGCCCTGCCGCTGGCCAGCCGCTGGTACCCGGCCGAGCACCAGGGCAAGGCCATGGGCCTGGCCGGCATGGGCAACTCGGGCACCGTGCTCGCCTCGCTCTTCGCGCCGACGCTGGCCAAGCTGTTCGGCTGGAACGCGGTGCTGGGCCTCGCGTGCATCCCGCTCGCCGTGGTGCTGGTGGTCTACTGCGCGCTCGCCAAGGACGCCCCCAACCCGCCCGCGCCGCGCAAGCTGGTGGACTATGCCGCGCTGCTCCGGCAGGCGGACGCCTGGTGGCTGATGGCCTTCTACGCCGTCACCTTCGGCGGCTTCGTCGGCCTCGCCGCCTCGCTGCCGATCTACTTCACCGACCAGTTCGGCCTGAGCACCGTGGTCGCGGGATACTGCACCGCCGGCTGCGTCTTCGCCGGCTCACTGGTCCGCCCCATGGGTGGCGCGCTGGCCGACCGGATCGGCGGCGTGAAGGCGCTGATGATGGTCTATGCGGTCGCCGCGGTGGCGCTCGTCGGCGTGTCGCAGGCGCCCAGCCTGGCCGCCGCGCTGGCGCTGTTCGTGGTCGCCATGCTGGCGCTCGGCACCGGCAACGGCTCGGTGTTCCAGCTGGTCCCGCAGCGCTTCCAGGCCGAGATCGGGGTGATGACCGGCCTCGTCGGCATGGCGGGCGGCATCGGCGGGTTCTACCTCGCCAGCTCGCTCGGCCTCGCCAAGCAGTTCACCGGCAGCTTCGCCCCCGGCTTCCTGATCTTCGCCGGCCTGGCGGTGGTGGCCCTCGCCTCGGTGGCGCTGGTCAAGGCCCGCTGGCGGGCAACCTGGACCACCGGCGCACGCATCTGACCCGAGGCGCGGAGCGGCCGCGCGCCGCTCCGCCCTCCCCGTCCCGAAGGACGCTTCTTCCATGCACACGATGAAACCCTGGGCGGCCCTCCCGGTCGTCGGCGCGGCGGCTTGCGCCCTGCAGGCGCAGGCCGGCGAGGTGAAAGTCAAGCCCGTCGCCGAGGCGCGCGTCCGCTACGAGCACGTCGAGCAGGACGGGCTCGACCTCGACGCCGATGCGGTGACCGTCCGCGTCCGCGGCGGCGCGCAGGCCAGCAGCGGCGCGCTCAGCGCCACGGTCGTGGCGCAGGGCACGCTGGCGGTCCTGGGCGACTATGCCGACGGCCTCGGCCGCGACCCCGCACGGCCGCTGGTGGCCGACCCGCAGAACGTCGCGCTCTACCTCGCGCAGATCCAGTACCAGGCGCGGGGCGTGACGCTCACCGCCGGCCGGCAGAAGATCGCGCTCGACGACGAGCGCTTCGTCGGCAACATCGCCTTTCGCGACAATGCGCAGACCTTCGACGCGGTGCGCGCCGAGATCGCGCCGCTCCGCGGCGTCAAGCTCGACCTCGCCTATACCTGGAGCGTGCGCACGATCTGGGGCATCGACGGGACCGGCGGGCGCCAGCAGGCGGTCGGCGGCGATACGGTGCTCGCCAACCTCTCGTGGGACACCCCGCTCGGCAAGCTCACCGGCTTCGGCTACCTGGTGGACCAGGACGAGGCCGCGGTGCAGGGCTTCCGCCTCTCCAGCCAGACCTACGGGCTGCGGCTCGCCGGCACCCGCGCGCTGGGGCCCGCCGCGAAGCTGTCGTACCAGGCGAGCTACGCGCGCCAGTCGGACTGGCACCGCAATCCCAACGATCACCGCGCCGACTACTGGCTCGCCGACGCCACGCTGGACGTGAAGGGGTGGAAGCTCAACGCCGGCTACGAGGTGCTGGGCGCGGGCAAGGGCGCGGCAGGCGGCGTGCCCCTCACCAGCTTCCAGATGCCGCTCGCCACCAATTTCAAGTTCCAGGGCTGGGCCGACAAGTTCCTGACCACCCCGCCGAACGGGGTACGCGACCTCTACCTCGGCGGCGGCTACGGCGCGCAGCGGCTCGGAGGCCTGACAGCGGTCACGCTGCAGGCGATGTGGCACCGCTTCGACAGCGACCGGCTGGACCAGCGCTACGGCAGCGAGGTGGACCTGCTCGCCTCCGCCAGGCTGCACGCCACCACGGTGGCGCTGCGCTACGCGCATTACGAGGCACGGGCGCTCGCCACCGACACCGACAAGGTCTGGCTCCAGCTCGATTGGGTGATCTGAACGCGGGGCCTGCGGGAATCGCTTGAGCCGCGGCCCGATCGAGTCTATGTTGCAGTGCAAAGGACAGCGTTGTCCTTCACATCGCCGAAGCGCTCCATGGACGGGGCGCCCAGGCACCGAACGATGGCAAGGCCGCCATCCAGACCTCTGGTTCGAAGCCAGGGGTCCGGATGGCGGCCTTTTTTTTCCCTTTGATTTTCCGGAGTCTCGCAAATGGAGTTTCAGGACGGGATCGAACCCACGGTGGACTACGCAGACGTGCTGGAGGCGCCCCGGGCCGACCGGCGCGAGCATCTCGTGGTCGTCGGCAACGGCATGGCCGGGTGCCGCGCGGTGGAGGAGCTGCTGGCCCGCGACGGCGCGCGCTACCGGGTGACCATCTTCGGCGCCGAGCCGCACGTGAACTACAACCGGATCATGCTCTCCCCCGTGCTGGCGGGCGAGAAGACCTTCGACGAGATCGTCATCAATCCCCGCGCCTGGTATGACGACAACGGCATCGAGCTGGTCACCGCCGATCCCGTCGTCGCCATCGACCGCGCGGCGAAGACCGTCACCGCCCGCTCGGGCCGCACGGTGCGCTACGACCGACTGCTGATCGCCACCGGCTCCGACCCGTTCATCATCCCCGTCCCGGGCAAGGACCTGCCCGGCGTCATCGCCTTTCGCGACATGAGCGACGTCGACGCGATGCTGGCGGCGGCGCAGGCCGGCGAGGCGGCGGGCGGCGGCGCCGCGGTGGTCATCGGCGGCGGCCTCCTGGGGCTGGAGGCGGCGCACGGCCTCACCCTGCGCGGGATGAAGGTCACCGTCATCCACCTCATGCCCACCCTGATGGAGCGCCAGCTCGACGAGGCGGCCGGCTGGCTGCTCAAGTCCGCGCTGGAGAGCCGCGGCCAGACCATCCTCACCGGCGCCGACACCGCCGAGATCTACGGCGAGGGCCGGGTCGAGGGCGTGCGCCTGAAGGACGGGCGGGAGATTCCCGCCAGCCTCGTCGTCATGGCCGTGGGCATCCGCCCCTCGGTGGCGCTCGCCCGCGAGGCGGGGCTCGAGGTGGGCCGCGGCATCAAGGTGGACGACCACATGGTGACGAGCGACCCGGCCGTCCTGGCGGTGGGCGAATGCGTCGAGCACGACGGCAACGTCTACGGCCTCGTCGCGCCGCTGTGGGACATGTGCCGCAGCCTGGCCGACGGGCTGACCGACCGCCACAGCGGCTACCGCGGCTCGGTCACCTCCACCAAGCTCAAGGTCGCCGGGCTCGACGTGTTCTCCGCCGGGGACTTCTCCGGCGGCGAGGGCTGCGAGGACATCGTGCTGCGCGACGCGGCGCGCGGGGTCTACAAGCGCGTGGTGGTGAAGGACGACCGCATCGTCGGCGCCGTGCTCTACGGCGACACCGCCGACGGCGGCTGGTACTTCGACCTGCTCAAGAAGGGCGAGGACGTCTCGGCCATCCGCGACCTGCTCATCTTCGGCCAGGGCTTCGCCTCGGGAGGAGGCGCGCTGGACCCTAAGGCGGCCGTTGCGGCGCTCTCGGACGATGCCGAGATCTGCGGCTGCAACGGCGTTTCCAAGGGACAGGTGGTGGGCTGCATCGAGGCGGGCGCATGCAGCCTGGACGCCGTGCGCGCCGGCTGCAAGGCGTCGGCCAGCTGCGGCTCGTGCACCGGGCTGGTCGAGAACCTGCTCGCCCTCACCCTCGGCGGCGAGGTCGAAGCCGGGCCGAAGACGATGTGCAAGTGCACCAGCTTCACCCACGACGACGTGCGCCGCGAGATCGTGGCGCAGGACATGCGCTCCATCCCGGAGGTCATGCAAAGGCTGCACTGGTCCACCCCCGACGGGTGCTCGTCGTGCCGCCCGGCGCTCAACTACTACCTGCTCTGCGCGCTGCCCGGCATCTACCAGGACGACCAGCAGAGCCGCTTCGTCAACGAGCGCATGCATGCCAACATCCAGAAGGACGGCACCTACTCCGTCGTCCCGCGCATGTGGGGCGGCCTCACCAACCCGCGCGAGCTGCGCGCCATCGCCGACGTGGTGGAGAAGTACGAGGCGCCGATGGTCAAGGTCACCGGCGGCCAGCGGCTCGACATCTTCGGCATCAAGAAGGAGGACCTCCCCGCGGTCTGGGCCGACCTCAATGCCGCGGGCATGGTCTCCGGCCACGCCTACGGCAAGTCGCTGCGCACGGTGAAGACCTGCGTGGGCTCGGAATGGTGCCGCTTCGGCACGCAGGATTCGACCGGCCTTGGCGTCAAGACCGAGCGGATGACCTGGGGCTCGTGGATGCCGCACAAGTTCAAGATCGCGGTCTCCGGCTGCCCGCGCAACTGCGCCGAGGCGACGATCAAGGACTTCGGGATCGTCTGCGTCGACAGCGGCTACGAGCTCCACGTCGGCGGCAACGGCGGCATCAAGGTGCGCGCCACCGACTTCCTGTGCAAGGTCGCCACCGAGGAGGAGGCGCTCGAGTACTGCGCCGCCTTCATCCAGGTCTATCGCGAGGAAGCCCGCTACCTCGAGCGCACCGCGCCCTGGATCGAGCGCGTCGGCGTCGACTACGTGAAGAGCCGCGTGGTGGAGGACGAGGCCGGCCGCAAGGCGCTGGCCGCGCGGTTCCACCACTCGCAGAGCTTCAGCCAGAACGATCCCTGGGCGGAGCGCGCCGCCGGCGACCGCGCCGACCTGCACCAGCATCTCGAATCCCACGCCCTGGAAGCCGCGGAGTGAACGCCATGACCGACTGGATCGACATCGGAACCCTGAACGACATCCCCCAGCGCGGCGCGCGCACCGTGCGCTTCGCCGGGGAGCCGGAGATCGCCGTCTTCCGCACCGGCGACGACAAGGTCTTCGCGCTGGTGAACGAATGCCCGCACAAGAAGGGGCCGCTCAGCCAGGGCATCGTGCATGGCCACGCGGTCGCCTGCCCGCTGCACAACTGGAACATCGCGCTCGCCAGCGGCGAGGCGCAGGGCGCCGACAAGGGCTGCACCCCGACCATCCCCGTGCGCGAGGAGAACGGGCGCATCCTGCTCGCCCGCCCCGTGGCGATGAAGGACGCCGCGTGAAATCCCCTCTCCCCGCCAGGGGAGAGGGCCGGGGAGAGGGGAACCGCGCATGACGAATCCCCTGCCGGGCCCCTCTCCTCTCCCGTCCCGCGCTTCCCCTGAAGGGGAAGGGCGGACGGTGCGCACGACCTGCGCCTATTGCGGCGTCGGCTGCGGCATCGCCGCCACCCCCACGGGCGCGCGCGAGGTCGCCATCCGCGGCGACGACGCGCATCCGGCGAACCGCGGCAGCCTCTGCTCCAAGGGCACGCACCTGGGCGAGACGGTGGGCCTCTCCGGCCGGCTCCTGCACCCGATGATCGGGGAGCGGCGGGCCAGCTGGGACAAGGCGCTCGACCTCGTCGCCAAGCGCTTCAAGGACACCATCGCGCGGCACGGGCCCGACAGCGTCGCCTTCTACGTCTCGGGCCAGCTGCTGACCGAGGACTACTACGTCGCCAACAAGCTGATGAAGGGCTTCATCGGCTCGGCCAACATCGACACCAATTCGCGGCTCTGCATGTCGAGCGCGGTGGCCGGCCACAACCGCGCCTTCGGCGAGGACGTCGTGCCCGCGAGCTACGCGGACCTCGACGAGGCCGACCTGGTGGTGCTGGTGGGCTCCAACACCGCATGGTGCCACCCGGTGGTCTACCAGCGCATCCAGGCCGCGCGCGCCGCGCGGGGCACCCGGCTGGTCGTCATCGACCCGCGCCGGACCGAGACCTGCGAGGGCGCGGACCTGCACCTGCCGCTGCGCCCCGGCAGCGACGTGGCGCTGATGAACGGCCTGCTGGCCTGGCTGGCCGAACAGGGGCTGGTCGACACCGCCTTCACGGACCGCCACGTCGAGGTGCCCGAAGGCTTCTGGGAGCACCTCGCCACCGGGCACGACCTGTGGACGACGGCCGCGACCTGCGATCTCGATCCCGCGCTGCTGCGCCGGTTCTACGAGATGTTCGCGGCGCATCCGCGCACGGTCACGCTGTTCAGCCAGGGCGTGAACCAGTCGATCCGCGGCACCGACCAGGTCAACGCGATCATCAACGTCCACCTCGCGACCGGGCGCATCGGGCGGCCGGGCGCGGCGCCCTTCTCGATCACCGGCCAGCCCAACGCGATGGGCGGGCGCGAGGTGGGCGGCCTTGCCTCCACGCTCGCCGCGCACATGGACTTCGCGCCCGACAACGTCGCGCGGGTGGGCCGCTTCTGGGCCGCGCCGGCGATGGCGACGAAGCCCGGGCTCAAGGCGGTCGACCTGTTCCGGGCCATCGGCGAAGGGCGCATCAAGGCGCTCTGGATCATGGCGACCAACCCTGCCGTCTCACTCCCCGATGCCGGGACCGTACGCGCGGCGCTGGAGAAATGCCCGTTCGTCGTCGTCTCCGACGTCGTCGCGAACACCGACACCAGCGTCCACGCCGACGTGCGCCTGCCCGCCGCCGCCTGGGGCGAAAAGGACGGCACCGTCACCAACTCCGAGCGGACCGTCAGCCGCCAGCGCCCGTTCATGGCGCTGCCCGGCGAAGCCCGGCCGGACTGGTGGATCGTCAAGGAAGTGGCGCGACGGATGGGCTGGCGCAGCGCCTTCGCCTACGACCATCCGGCCGAGATCTGGCGCGAGCATGCGCGCCTCACCGCCTACCAGAACGAGGGGTCGCGCGTGCTCGACCTCCACGACAAGGCGGCGATCGGCAACGCCGCCTACGACGCCATGGAGCCGTTCCGCTGGGGCGGCGCGCCGTTCGCCGACGGCCGCTTTCCCACCCCGAGCGGACGGGCGCGCATGCTCCGGGTCGGGCAGATGGAACTGCAGGCCCCGCTGGCGGACTGGCCGCTGACGCTCAACACCGGGCGCTACCGCGACCAGTGGCACACGATGACCCGCACCGGCCTCGCCCCCAAGCTCGCCCGCCACCGCGAGGAGCCGCTGGTGGAGGTCCACCCTGCCGATGCCGCCGCGCTCGGCCTTGCGGACGGCGATCTGGCAAGCGTCTCCACGCCCCAGGGCCAGAGCACCTTCCGCGTCATGCTGAGCGACGGCCAGCGCCCGGGCGAGATCTTCACCCCGATCCACTGGACCGACCAGGTCTCCACCGGCGGCCGCACCGGCCTGCTGTCGCGCCCGCTGGTCGACCCGCATTCGGGCCAGCCCGGTTTCAAGTCCACCCCCGCCGCGCTGGCCCGCGTCGAGACCGAGTGGAAGGGCTTCATGATCGTGCGCGGCGAGGAGCCCGTGCGCCTGCCCTGCCTGTGGTCGACGCGGGTGACGGTGCCCGGCGGCGCGCTCTACGAGATCGCCGGGAACGGCGATGCCGCGCGGATCGAAGGCTGCCTTCCCGCCGGCGAGCGAGTGGAGGCGGTCGACCTGGCCCGCGGCACCCGGCGGGTCGCGGTGATCGTCGCCGGCCGGCTGGTTGGCGTGCTGTTCGTCACCCGCACCGGCCTGCTCCCCTCGCGCGACTGGCTGATCGGCCAGCTCGCCGCGGAGGGGGTCGGCGCTTCGGTGCTGGCGGCGCGCGGGCCCGGCGCCCAGCCCGACAAGGGCGCCACCGTCTGCGTCTGCTTCGACGTCGGGCTCAACCAGATCGTCGCTGCCATCCGCGACCAACGCCTCGTCGACGTGCCCGCGATCGGCGCGGCGCTCGGCGCCGGCACCAACTGCGGCTCGTGCCGCCCTGCCCTGGCCAGGATCCTCGCCCAGGTCCATGAGGAGGTCCTCGATGCCGCAGAATGAGCTGATCGCTTCGGGCGAGGTCTGGCTGGTCGGTGCCGGGCCGGGCGACCCCGACCTGCTGACCCGCAAGGCGGAAGCGCTGCTGCGCGCGGCCGAGGTGGTGTTCCACGACGCGCTGGTCAGCCCCGGGGTGCTCGACCTGATCCCCGCCGGCACCGAGATCGTCAGCGTCGGCAAGCGCTCGGGCCGCCACAGCAAGGCGCAGGGCTCGATCAACGACCTGCTGCTGGCGGCCGCCCTCGCCGGTCGGCGCGTGGTGCGGCTGAAGGGGGGCGACCCCTCGGTGTTCGGGCGCTCGGCGGAGGAGATGGACCACCTGCTGGCGGCCGGCGTCCCGGTCCGCGTGTGCCCCGGCGTGACCACCGCCAGCGCGGCGGCGGCCGGTGCCCGGGCTTCGCTGACGCTGCGCGGGGTGACGCGGGCGATTACGCTGGTGACCGCGCACTTCCGCGCCGGCGAACCGCTCGACCTCGACTGGGAGGCACTCGCCCGCGCGGGCGGGACGCTCGGCGTCTACATGGGCCGGGCCGCGGCGGGCGAGATCGCGCGGGGCCTGATCGGTGCCGGGCGCGATCCCGACACCCCCGTGATGGTGGCCGTAAACGTCTCCCTTCCCGGCGAACGCCTCATCCGAGGCAGGCTTTCGGCCCTCTCCTTCCTGGTCGCCGCGATCAGCGACGACGATCCCACGCTGCTGCTGATCGGCGAGGCTGTGGCCGGGCGCGAGGCGATCGGCGGCGGCGCGGCGGCAGAAACCCTGCGCGCGCCTGAGCGCACGCTGACCGCACGCTAACCGCGCGCTAACCGCGCGCTAACTGCGCGCTAACTGCGCGCTAACTGCGCGCTAATGCGGCGCTCATCACGGGCGCGGCGCGCGCGCCCCGGCTGCCGGCAGGAAGCGCTGCGACAGGCCGTGGTACAGCTTCTCCTTGCACACCAGCTGGGCCGCGAACTCGCCCACCAGCGCCGCGGCCAGCAAGGGCATCATCAAGCCCCGGCTGGCCGTGGTCTCCGAGATGATGATCACCGCGGTCAGCGGGGCCCGCACCACTCCGGTGAAGTATCCCACCATCCCCAGCAGCACGATGGCGCCCGGCGGATAGCCAGGGAACAGCGTCCTCAGCAGGTCGCCGATGCCCGCCCCGATCGACAGCGAGGGCGCGAAGATGCCGCCCGGAAGGCCGGAAACGGCGGTCGCCAGCGTCGTTGCGAACTTGGCGGCGCCGAACCAGGCGGGCACGTCGGCCCCCGCGATGATGGTGTGCGCGGCCTCGTAGCCGGTCCCCCAGGTCAGCCCGGTGGCGACGCCCAGGATCGCGACCACGCCGCCGCAGGCCGCCGCGAACACCACCGGGCGGGCCCGCAGCCAGACCATGGCCGCCAGCGGCGTCGTGCCGGCCGAGAGCATCAGCCGCGAGAACATCCCGCCCGCCAGCCCGCCGACGACGCCCGCCACCGGCGTCACCACCAGGGCCTGCGGCAGGCTGAGCGTCTGCCGCATCGCGCCGAAGTAGATGTAGTCACCCGCGATCCCCAGGCTGACCATGCCCGCGATCAGCACCGCCGCCATCACCAGCAGCGTCATGCGCTGCTCATAGGCCGCGGCCAGTTCCTCGATCGCGAAGGCCACTCCGGCCAGCGGCGTGTTGAAGGCCGCCGCCACGCCCGCCGCGCCCCCCGCGATGTAGACCGACGAGCGCAGCGGAATGCGCAGGATCCGGTGCATGTGGCCCATGATGGCGGCGGCGATCTGCACTGTCGGCCCCTCGCGCCCGACCGACGCCCCGGTCAGCAGCGCGGCCGCCGTCAGGACGAACTTGGCGACCGCCGCCCGCAGCGAGACCAGCGTCGACAGGGCGGCCTGCGGATTCTTGGTGGCGGCCATCACCTGCGGGATTCCCGAGCCCCGCGCCAGTGGCGCGAAGCGGTTGGTCAGCCAGGCGATGGCGGCGAAGCCCGCCGGCGTGACCAGCAGCGGCGCCCACCACCAGCGCGCGGACAGGAGATGGAACCAGGCGTTCGCCCGGTCCGCGACCTCCGCGAAGACCAGCGCGACGAGGCCCACCAGCACGGCGCCGCCGACGATCGCCACCCGTCGCCGCCAGACCAGCGCCTCCGGCCCGTGGCGGCGCAGCACCACGCGCAAGCGGCGGGGAAGCAAACGGTTCAGCGACGACACCAGGGGCAACTCTCGGGTTCGGCTCGGCGCGCAAGACGCGGTGGACATGCGAAGATCGTCCGCCTCATGGTTCGAACCGCGCGCGAAGTCCACCCGCCGCGCGACATCCGCCCAGGGCCGTAACCTCACGCTCGAGAAAATGAGGCGCGCGCGGTTACCTTATGCGGCCCCGGTGGTTATGCTTCCTAAATGGAGCAACAGGCCCTCGTTTTCGCGCTGATCGGCATTCTCGGGATCGGTGCGCAGTGGATCGCATGGCGCACCGGTTGGCCCGCCATCGCCCTCATGCTCGCTGCGGGCGTCCTGGCAGGGCCGGTAACCGGCCTCGTCGTCCCGGAGCATACCTTCGGCGAACTGCTGGAGCCCATGGTGTCGGTCGCGGTGGCCCTGATCCTGTTCGAGGGCGGGCTCAGCCTCAACTTCCGCGAGTTGCGCAAGACCGAGGGCGCGGTGATGCGCCTGATGGTGATCGGCGTTCCGCTCGGCTGGGTGCTCGGGTCCGTGGCCTGCTACTATGTCGCCGGGCTGGTGTGGCCGGTGGCGATCCTGTTCGCCGGGATCCTCGTCGTGACCGGACCGACGGTGGTCATTCCCCTGCTGCGGCAGAGCAACGTCGCCGCGCGCCCCCGTGCGATCCTCAAGTGGGAAGCGATCGTCAACGATCCGCTGGGCGCACTCTGTGCGGTGATTACCTACGAGTACCTGCGTCGCGCCGACGAAGGCGGGACGCTGCTCTCCGTGATCGCCTCGCTCTTGGCCGCAGCCGCGGTGGCGGGGCTGATCGGCTACGCGGTGGCGAGAGCCATCGCCTGGGCCTTTCCCCGCGGACATGTGCCCGAATACCTCAAGGCGCCCGTGCTGCTGGTGGCGGTCATCGCCACGTTCGTGCTGTCGAACACGATCCAGCAGGAGACCGGTCTTCTGGCGGTGACCGTGATGGGCGTCGCGATCGCCAACATGCACCTGGATTCGCTGCGTGACATCCACCCCTTCAAGGAAAACGTGACCGTCCTCCTGATCTCGGGCGTGTTCGTGTTGCTCTCGGCCTCGCTGGAGCTGGACGTCCTGCGCCAGTTCGAGTGGCGCTTCCTCGCCTTCCTTGTCGCGCTGTTGTTCCTGGTCCGCCCCGCGACGGTCCTGCTCGCTCTGGCTTTCAGCAAGATCCCGTGGAACGAACGCCTGCTCGTCGCCTGGATTGCACCGCGCGGTGTGGTTGCAGTGGCCGTCTCGGGCCTGTTCGCGCTGCGCCTCGACCAGCTGGGCTACGGCGACGGCAGCATCCTGGTGACCCTTTCGTTTGCCGTCGTGACCGCCACCATCGTCGCCCACGGCTTCAGCATCCGCCACGTGGCCCGCTGGCTCAAGGTGACCGGCGCCGTGCAGAAGGGGCTGCTGATCGTCGGCAGCACGCCCTGGAGCCTGTCGCTGGCGCGTCAGTTGCGCTCGCTGGAGCTGCCGGTGATGATCGCGGACACCAGCTGGCAGCGGCTTTCCCTGCCGCGGCAGGCCGGCATCGCCACCTATCATGGGGAGATCCTGGCCGAATCGACCGAGGAGCGTCTCGACCTCACCCAGTTCCAGGTCCTGGTCGCGACCACCGAGAACGAGGCCTACAACGCCCTGGTGTGCAGCGAGTTCGCGCCGGACTTCGGCCGTGACTCGGTGTACCAGCTCGGCGGTTCGGGCGACGACGAGGATCATCGCAGCCTGCCCGAGGCTCTGCGCGGGCGCGCCATGTTCGCCTCCGGCCACGGCGTGGAGGAGATCATGGACCGCGAAGCGCAAGGCTGGGCTTTCCGCAAGACCCGCATCAGCGAGCAGTTCGCCTTCTCCGATGCGCAGGCGGCCCTGGCCGACGAGGCAGACATGCTGTTCGTGCTCCGCAAGGACGGGCGCATCCGCTTCTTCACCCATGCCTCGCGCCCCACCCCCCAATCGGGGGACGTCATCGTTTCCTACGGCCCTTCCCGCCATGGCGAGGGGGACGGTTCACGCCAGACCCAGAAGAAGGAGGCGAACGCATGAGAGGCATGCCGGCGCTAACGGTCATCTCGTCCGCAGCGAGCCTGATGCTCTGCGGCTGCAATCCACCTGCGGTGCCCGCTCCGGATGTCACCCAGCCGGCCGCCGAAGGCACCGAAGAGGCCCAGCCGGGTGTGACCGCCGTCGACGAAGCCGCCGCACCGACGAAATCGATCATCCGGGCGGACCTGGAAGCCGCCCCGGTCCTCCCGCCGGCGCCGGAGCCGTTGGAACTCACCATCCCCTTCCCGGCCAAGGGGACCACGCCCGAGCCGGAAGGCCTGGCGGCACTCGACACGATGGTCTCCAGCCCGACGGTCGCCGCCGGCGGCACGATCACGATCTGGGGGCACAGCGATTCGCGCGGCACCGATTCGCAGAATCTCGCGGCTTCCCGGCGCCGAGCCGAAGCCGTTCGCGATTACCTCGAAGGCAAGGGCATCGATGAGGCGCGGATCACCGTCATTCCGCTGGGCGAAGCACGGCCTTTGGCGCCCAATCGCAAGCTCGATGGAAGCGACGATCCGGAAGGGCGACGCAAGAACCGACGGGTCGAGATCAGGGTCGAACCGCCCGAGCCGCCGGCGGACGCGCCGGACGAAAGCCCCGGACCATCGCCCAAGCCGACGAGCAAGGCGCAATGAGACTCAGTTCGGGAAGTTGACGTCTACGAACAGCCGCGCGAACTCGGTGGGATTGGCCTGCCGCCCGTCGCGAGCCGCGTCCTCCTCCACCTTGGTCCAGGTCGCCTTGATCCAGGCTGCGAAATCCTCGGGCAAGTGCATCCGGACGGAAACGAAGTCGCGCCAGCAGGTCGCAGCGCCGTCTTCCTCCCCCAGCGAGGCGCCGAAATCGTCCAACAGGGCCTGCTGCTTATCATCCAAGGCGTCGATGGCCCACAGGACGTATCCGTCCAGAAATCGAAGAAACGGCTTCTCTTCGTAGCGCATCATGACCGGCCAGCCTCCTCCGGGGGCCGCCATACTCCCGAACGAAAGACTTGCCAATGTAGGCGCGATGATGCGCGGTAAGCGCGATTTCCTTGTCCGCGCGGTCCTATTCAGGAGTGGGCCGAAGTATCTGGCCCAAGCGGTGAACGATATTGTGCACGGTACAGGGCTCCCGGACGAGAATGCTGTTGCTGGTCCCTTTCACGTCCACTTTCAGAGAACGCATAAAACCAGCGGCCGCGCCATGTTTCTCATCTACGGCTGGAACCCTCGGGCATAAAAAACAATTCTAATGGCAGAAGCTCGATTCCCGTTCCGATCGAGCAAAGCGCACGTACCCGACCCGGACAAAGCACGATGACCATGCCCGTTACTCCTTCCGAGCACCTGACGGCCATGGGGAGCCTCTTCAAATCGCGCTACAAGTTGGCCCCGGCCGACCTCCCGCAGGACATGATGGATCTGCTCCGGGCGATGGATGCGGACACTGGCAGCGATTCCGCCGGCCGCAACTTCCTGCAGCGCGTGTTCCCCCGGAAGTCGCCGAGACCCGCCGCAAGGCGCGCCTGAACAAAGCAGCCTGCCGCGCCAACCTCGCGTAATAATACGACGAGCGGCTGATCCGCAGCAGTGGGCGTTGCGGCGAGATCCACAGGCGCTGGTGAGCAGATTCAACCATCGCCCGTCTGCGATCCACCCTCATCGACCGAAGGCTTTCGCTGAGAAATCCCACTCCACCACCAGTTGCCGGATCTTGGCGGGCAGCTTCTCCATCTCGCTCGCGCTGAAAGCCTTGGTCGCATCGCCTCCCGCGGAGAATGTGCCTGCCATCCCATCGATAGCCTGCCGCTTCCACGGACGCGTTTTTGCCGGTGGGGAGCACGATTATCAAACCGGCAGACTCTCGTTTTGACCGCGGGACGAGCGGGGCGGAGGTCATTGTCAACGCTAGGCCGGGGGCCTTGCGGCCAGCGAAAACGCGCCGCGATGGCGATCGCGCAGTTCCGGAGAAAGAGGCCTGCCGATTTCGGCTTGCCATTTGAACATCCTCCGACAATCCGGTGATGTCTGCGACTCATGCAGAACACAGGGGTGTGACATCAGATGAAAATTTTTCGCGGCCGCGCTTCGCGGCTGGCGCTTTCTTGCGCCTTCCTTACCACGATGGCTGCTGCTGAAGCGACTACTGCGACTGCGCAGTCGCTCAATGGCGAAACAATACCGTTGAACGATTTCTGCAGGGTTCAGGTCAACAGCAACTGTACAACCCCAGTCATTGGAACCCGCGTCGTAACGTCCAATGCTCCCTCGGTGATTACGCCTTTCCCTGGCGGCGGGATAGAAATTCGCAGCAACGCGAACATCGCTTTCGACGGACAGCTTCAGGTCGATGGATTAGAAATCACAGGGTTCGGAATTTCGCCCAGCTTGTTATTCGACGAAATCGGCGACAATCTTGAAATACTCGCTTCTGCCAACTACGATTCCGAGGTGCATTATGTAGTGAATAATGGTCAATATACATATTTCACCGACACCAATTTCTCCTTCAATTCGTTCAACGTATCTCAGATCGGCATTTCGATCGACGACGGTGAGTGGGATAGTTTTGGAAGCGATGAGGGATACTTTACCCTACGATCTGTGGATCCTACGGCGGTGGTCAATAATTCGACAGCTGTGGCAGGCACCTTCTCTCAATCTCTTCCAGGCTCGCTCCAGTTTGGAACGCTGACAGGGACGGCGACGGTGGTCGCAAATCCGGGTATCAGTTCCGTCGATGGAGTGCTCGAGTACATCAGCCCATTTGGCCTTGAAATGGATGTTGCACAGACGGTTACCACGCAGCTGGATGAAACCGGGCTTACCACGCCAATGATCGCGGTCACTGCCGGGATCGAGATGAATGGCTCAAAGGTCACGGGTCTCGCCGCTGGCACCCTCGCGAGCGATGCAGTCAATAAGGCTCAACTCGACACTGAGGCACAAGCCCGAATCGCCGCGGACCTTGCGCACACGAGGGACATCGCTGCGGAAGCCGCGGCGCGGACGCAGGCGGACAACACCCTCAACCAGCGCATCGCCAACGAGGAGGCTGCGCGCAAGCAGGTCGCGGCAGATCTGCAGAGCGAATCCAATGCACGCGCAGCAGCGGATCTCGCCCTCGGCACACAGCTCAACACCCTGGGTGCTCGCGTCGACACGCTGACCACCCGGGTCGAGAATATCGAGCGGAAGGTCGATCGCCTCGGTCGCAAGATCGCGTCATCGACGGCTGTCGCGGTCGCGATGAGCGGAAACACCTTCCTCCCGAATACGTCGTTCAATCTCACAGCAAACCTCGCAACCTTTGATGGTGCTCAAGCGGGCGCATTCCAGATGGGAGCCATGGTTTCCGACAACGTCGCGGTAAATGCTGGCGTCGCCACCGGTTTCAACAAGGGCGGCAAAACTGCTGGCCGAGTTGGATTTACCGTCGGCTGGTAAACCTGCTTTGAAGGGCGGGGGCATATCGCTGTGCACCCGCCCGAGCCGGCGGCGTCTGGGTAGAAGGCGCCTGGCAG
Source organism: Novosphingobium soli (assembly GCF_042432915.1). NCBI lineage: Bacteria > Pseudomonadati > Pseudomonadota > Alphaproteobacteria > Sphingomonadales > Sphingomonadaceae > Novosphingobium > Novosphingobium soli. The sequence continues at coordinate 521,150 of NZ_JBHLWK010000010.1, read as the reverse complement.
AAATTTTTCAGCGACTCAGCACCGTTAAGGCCTGCGGTCTCGATCATAGTGCCGTCCTGCGGATTTGCGCTGGCAATGCCCATGAGCCGCCGATCATGCAGGTACCCACCTGCTATCATCCGTCTCCACATTCGATTGAAGACCTCCAGCAGCTCAGCCTCATCGTGGGGCCAGCCGCCCTGATGCTTCTCCACGGCGCCCGCCGCCGCGTGATCGCGGGGCGCAACTGCTCGGCGGGCAGTTCCCTCGAATACGATTTCGCCATGCAGCCCGGCCACCTTTCACCAGCCTGTACCTTGAATCAGACCATCGCCTCTATGGGAATCCCCCAACGATTCAGGACCACGTCATCCCGCTCTAAGTCGTTGTAAAATGGTGAGCCCTGCTGGGTTCGAACCAGCGACCTACTGATTAAAAGTCAGTTGCTCTACCGACTGAGCTAAGGGCCCCCGGGACGCGCGTGGCGATCAGGTCGGGGTCACCTAAGGGTCGAGCGGGGCTTGGTCAAGCGGGCGCGTAGCTGGCGCAGCGTCAGGTGGGTCAGCGGATCGCGCCAGTCGCCGCCGAGCGCCGCCGCCGGGTCGAGCACGAAGCGGCGGTGGCGGAACGCCGCATGCGGGATCACCAGCTCAGCGCGGTCCGCGCGGGCGACATGGGCGCCGCCGCTCCACAGCACGATGTCGAGATCGAGCACGCGCGCCCCCCAGGCCTGCCCGCGGCGACAGCGTCCGAAGCTATGCTCGACCTGGTGAAGGCGCTCCAGCGCGTCGTCCGGTTTCAACCTAGAGCTCACCGCGGCGACCGCATTGGCGTAGCGCCGGTGCGAGGGGCCCAAGGGCGCGCTTTCGATCATCGGTGAGAGGGCGAGGACGGAGAACTCCTCCTCCGCCATCGCAGCGACGGCGGCGGCGAGGACGCGGCGCGGTGTGCCGTAGCGCGGGTGGCGCATGTTCGATCCCAGCGCCACCAGATAGCGATGAGCATCCAAGCCCCGCCCCTCCCCTCGGGTTCAGACGTCCTGCGCAATACGGGTGTAGAGCTGCGGCCGACGGTCACGGAAGAAGCCCATTCCGGCGCGGTGCCGGGCTGCGCGGGCGAGGTCGAGCGTGGCGGTCAGCACGCCCGTCTCCTCACGCCCGAACTCGCTGACGAAGTCGCCCCATTCGTCGGTGATGAAGGAGTGCCCGTAGAAACTCTGCTCGCTCCCGCACTCGGTCTCGGGGCCGATGCGATTGGCGGCGATCACCGGCATGCAGTTCGACACCGAATGGCCCACCATCGCCCGGCGCCACATGCGGCTGGTGTCCAGGCTGGCGTCGTAGGGCTCGGAGCCGATCGCGGTGGGATACAGCAGCAGTTCCGCCCCCATCAGCGCCATCACGCGCGCGGCTTCCGGATACCACTGGTCCCAGCAGATGCCGACGCCGATGCGCGTGCCGAACACGTCCCAGACCTTGAACCCGTCGTTGCCGGGGCGGAAGTAGTACTTCTCCTCGTATCCGGGGCCGTCCGGGATGTGGCTCTTGCGATAAGTGCCGAGGATCTCGCCACCGGCGTCGATCATCGCGAGGGTGTTGTAGTAGTGGTGCCCATCGCGCTCGAAGAAACTCGTCGGGATGGCAACGTCCAGCTTCGCGGCAAGCGCCTGCATGGCGCGCACGGACGGATGCTCCGTCGTCGGCCGAGCCAGCGCGAAGAGGGCCTCGTCCTCGGTCTTGCAGAAGTAGGGGCCGGAGAAAAGCTCCGGCGGCAGCACCAGCTGCGCGCCCTTCCCGGCCGCCTCCTCGACGAGGGCGGAGACGGCGGCGATGTTCTCGGCCTCGTCCGCGGATGCGAGAGCGAGCTGGAGCGCGGCGACGGTGATCTCAGTCATGGCGCCTCAGGTATGGATTGCCGGCCTCGAAGTCCAGACTGGGAGGCCGCCTTCGCAAGCGCCCGCGCGGCTCAATCCCGCTTGCGGAACAGCAGCGTCATGCGATCGCTCTCGCCGATGGCCTGGTACTTGGCACGGTCCTGGTCCTTGAGCGCAAGGGTGGGCGGCAGGGTCCACACGCCCTCCGGCCAGTCGGCACTGTCCTTGGGATTGGCGCTGATCTCGGACGTGTCGACGAGGTCGAAGCCGTTCACCTCCATAAAGCGGACGACGTCCGCCTCGCGCAGGTAGCCCTTGCTTCCATCGGCATAGGAGAAGGGCGCGTCGGGCTTGGCGCGGTGCTGCTCGATCCCGATCAGGCCGCCGGGCTTGAGCAGAGTGCGCAGCACCTTGATCTCGCTGTCGGCGATGTTCCAGCGCATCAGGTTGTGCAGCATGCGCGGAACGATGATGACGTCGAAGGTGCCCGCCTCGCCCGCCGGCACCGCGTCGAGCGTGTAGGCGGAGAACCGGTCGGCCGGAAGGCCGGTGGCCTTCGCGACGTCGGCTGCGTAACCCTGCGCGCCCTTGCGGATGCCGGCCTGGGTCTCCGGCTTGAAAGGGCCGCTGGTCGGGTCGAAGTAGAGGCCGACGAGGCGCCCCTGCGGCCCGAGATAAAGCCCGAGGAAACGCGAGTACCACTCTCCGCCAGGGGCGTATTCACCGACCTTCGCCCGCGGACCGACGCGGAAGAAGGACAGTGTTTCAACGGGATGGCGGTACTGGTCGCGCGCGCGGTCCTCCTGGCGCAGGGGACTGCCGGCGGCCCGCTCCAGCGCGGCCCGGCAGCCCTGGCACGCAGGCGGTGCGGCCTCTTTCGCGGCGGCAGCGGTCGATAAGGCGGCAATAGCGAGGCATGAGGACAGGGTCAGCAGGGTCCGGTGCATCGAAGTCTCCTGTGAGAGCGGTGGCCGAGACTAGCCCTCCTGGGGGCAATGACAAGCGGCTGTACCATCCCTATCTACCCGTTCGACCCCTTCTCCTTGAGGACGTGTGACAAAGATGGAAACGGCAATCGTGGCTGGCGGGTGCTTCTGGTGCACCGAGGCGGTATTCCGCGACGTGGTGGGCGTCTCGGCGGTGGAGAGCGGCTATATCGGCGGCTCGGTCGACAACCCCACCTACAAGCAGGTCTGTTCCGGTACGACCGGCCATGCCGAAGCGATCAAGGTGGAGTACGATCCTGCGGCGATCTCCTATGCGGACGTGCTCGACGTCTTCCTCGGCACCCACGATCCGACGCAGCTCAACCGGCAGGGCAACGACATCGGCACGCAGTATCGCTCGGCGATCTTTCCGCTGGACGACGCGCAGCGCACGCAAGCCGCGGCCGCGATCGGGCGGTGGAACGCGGAGCACCCGGGCGAGACGGCGGTGACCACGATCGAGGGGCCCGCGCCGTGGTACCCGGCCGAGGACTACCACCAGGAATACTGGGAGGGCGAAGGACGGCGCAACCCCTACTGCCTGGCCCTGATCCCGCCCAAGCTGATGAAGCTGCGCAAGAGCTTCCAGGGCAAGGTCAAGGCCTGACCGCAGCGGCCGTAGCGGCGAAATCCGCAGCGGCCGCGGGTCAGACCGCCAATCGTTCAGAAATGATGAAGGATGCCGGCTTCGCCCAATCCTGTTCCACTCAGGGACGGTGGCGAAGTCGCGCTTCCTAAACGGGCCGTTCATCATACAAGCACGGGCATCGGCACTTCCGCCCGACCGAGACCGCAACGATGGCCCGTTTCCGTACCGCACCGCTTTCGCTCGCCGCTCTGGCCGCCGCGCTCGTCGCGAGCCCGGTGCTGGCCGATCCCACGCTGATCTCGGGCACCGACGTGCTGCGAACCTGGAACCTGGTGGTGCTGGGCGATCTCACCTCGTCCTCCGAGGTGGAAGGCCGCACGTTCGTGGGCGGCAACCTTTCGGGCAATTCGTCCAACTACCAGATCCAGTCGCTTCCCGCCTCGAGCACGGGCACGCCCGGGCTGACGGTGGTGGGTGACGTGCTCGGCGGGCACAAGAACCTCAACAACGGCTCGGGCGCGGTCGTCGGCGGAAACGTCAGCAGCGGCTTTAACCTCAACGGCGCGGCGCAGACGGTGCTGGTGGGCGGCTCCATCAGCAACACCAACGTCAACAACAACACGGTCACGTCCGGGCTCTCCGCCAGCGACCCGTCGTTCACCCAGAACCTCGTGCAGCAGAAGAGCCTCATCGAGACATCGATGACCGGCCTCAGCCACACGATGGAGACGCAGGCGGCGAACAGCCAGCTGACGATCAGCGGGAACCGCGGCACCTTCAACGCGCAGCCCGATGCCAATGGGGTGGCCGTGTTCAACATTTCGGCCGCGGACCTCGACAAGATCGGCGAGATCCAGTTCAACCTGAACGGCGCCGACACGGCCATCGTCAACGTGTCCGGGACCGCGATCACGCTCAACGACAACTTCCTGGGCGGCACGCAGAACCTGGGCGAGCACGTGATCTGGAACTTCCCGGATGCCGAGACGCTGTCGCTGACCACCGCCTGGGGCGGGTCGGTGCTCGCGCCCGGCGCCGCGGCCACGACGGCGAACTACATCCAGGGCTCGGCCGTGTTCGGCAGCCTTGTCCAGAACGGCGAGATGCACATCGGCACCTATACCGGCAGCTACAATCCGTCGCCGAGCGATCCCGGCACGCCGGGCGGAAGTAGCTCGTCCTCCGGCGGCACCGCGGTGCCGGAGCCCGGCGTGGTCGGCTTGCTCGCCCTGGCCTTCGGCGCTCTGGTGTTCTGGCGCCGCCGCCGCACGCTGGCGGCCTGACCCTCAGTCGCGGATCCAGCGCGAGACGAAGAACCCGTCCAGCCCCCCGGCCTCGGCCAGCATGCCGGGGTCGGTGCGCAGGCACCCGGATGCGGTCGGCACGATACCTGCGGGCAGTTCGCTGCCCGTGACGGGTGCCGGCGTCAGTCCCTTCGGAGCAGCCTGCCCTTCGCCCTCGGCAGCTTCCAGCGAGCACACGGCGTAGACCAGCGTTCCGCCCGGCTGCAGCCAGGCGGCGGCGCGCTCCAGCATGCGCGCCTGCAGCTCGGCCATCTCCGCGATCTGGCGCTCGCCGACGCGGTGGAGCACGTCGGGATGGCGCCGGGCCGTGCCCGTCGCCGTGCAGGGCGCGTCGAGAAGGATGGCGTCGAAGCGGTCCTCGGGTTCCCATGCCAGCGCATCCGCGAGGACCACCTCGGCATCGAGCCCGGTGCGTGCCAGGTTCTCCCGCAGGCGCTCCAGCCGCCGCTTGGCATTGTCCAGGGCGGTGACCCGCCACCCGGCGGCCGCAAGCTGCATGGTCTTGCCCCCGGGCGCGGCGCATAGATCCAGCACCGTCCTGCCCTGCCCTGCCCCCAGCAACCGCGCCGGCAGGCTGGCGGCAAGATCCTGCACCCACCAGGCACCCTCGCGAAAGCCTTCCAGGCTCTCCACGGCCGCGCCGCGCGGCAGGCGCAGGTGACCGGGGATCAGGGAGACGCCGCCCAGGCGTTCGGCCCACTCCTGCGTGGCGCCCGGATCGCGCAAGGCAAGGTCGAGCGGCGGCGGCTCGGCCAGCCCGGCTGCGATCGGGCCCGCACGCTCGCCCCACCGGGCCATGCAGGACTGCGGCAAAGTGGGGACCGCCGGCAACGTCGCACCGCGCTTCATCAGCGTCGAGAACACGCCGTGCGCCAGCCGCCGCGGTCCTCCCGCCAGCAGCGGCAGGCCCGTCGCGATGACCGCGTGGGCCGGGGTCTCGAGGCGCAGCACCTGTGCCAGCATCAGCTGGAGCACGGCGCGCGGCTTGGCGTCGTCGGGCAGACGCTGGCGCGTGGCCGAATCGATCAGCGCGTCGAGATCCTGCTTCCAGCGCAGCGCCTCTCCGGCGATGGCGCGGGCGAGCGCGCGGTCCGCGTCGCCGCGCACGCGCGCCAGCGCCGCGCCGCCAGCCTGGTCGAGCGTCTCGCCCCGGCGCAGAACGGCATCGATGAGGTGGAGCGCGGCTTGGCGCGCCGGAAGGCCGGGTATGTCCATCGCCGTGCCCCTATACCGGATTGCCATTTGCCGCCAGCGGCACCACATGCAGCCCATGACCAAGCGCGCCACCCAGCGTCCGGCAGGCTTCACCAAGCCTTCGCACTGGACGAACGACCCCGTGCCCCCGCCCGCCGGGGCCAAGGACGAGAAGGATCCCGAGGGCCTGTCGCCCACCCGCTATGGCGACTGGGTGCACAAGGGCATCGCGATCGACTTCTGACCCGCCGCGGCCCCTTCAGGGGTTTGCCTGCGGCGCCGTGGCATCGCGCTGCCATCCTCCGCCCAGGGCCAGGAACACCGCGATCTGGTCGTCCACCAGGGACGCCTCCGCCGCGGCGCGGTTGACCTCTGCCGAAGCCAGGCTTGCCTGCGCGCTCAGCAGGTCGAGGAAGTCACTGCGCCCGAAGCGGAACAGCTTGCCCGCCTGTGCAGCCGAAAGCGCCGCCGCATCGCTCGCGCGGCGCAGCGCCGCAGCCCGCTCGCGATCACGGGCGTACGTTTCCATGGCCGTTTCCGCCTGGCGTAGGGCTTCCAGTACAGCCCCGTCGAAGTTGGCGACGTCGGCGCGGACCTGGGCGTCGGCCTGCCTGATCCGGGCGCGCACAGCCGGTCGGTTCGGAAACGACCAGCTCAGCAGTGGACCGAGGCTGAAGCCGAAGCTGTCGCCGCTGCCGAAGTCCTCCAGCGGGCCGGACAACCCCAGCGAGCCGCCGATGCTGACCTGCGGGTAGAGGTCGGCAGTGGCCACCCCGACGCGGGCGGTGTCCGCAGCGATCGCCCGTTCGGCCTGGCGGATGTCGGCCCGCCGACGGATCAACGCCGCGCCATCCTCCACCGGCAGCCCGCCGGCGAGCCGGGGCAGGCTCGTGCACGCGGCAGCCTCGCGCGGGTAATCTGCCGGGGCGCGCCCCAGCAAGGTCGCCAGGAGATAGAGCGCGTTCTGCCGCGCGGCCGTGAACGCCGGCAGCGCGGCAGAGCTGGCTTCCACCGCCGCGGCCGCGCGGCTCACGTCAAAGGCGGTGCCCCGTCCTCCGCGCTGGAGCCGGCGCGTGGCATCGAGGGTCTGGCGCTGGAGTTCCACCACGCGCTGGCTCACCGCCAGCTGGTAGTTGGCGGCACAGACGCTCGCATAGGCGCGCGTGGACGCGGCGGCGACGCTGACCCGCACGGCATCGCGCGCGGCCTCGACGGCCTCACGATCCGCCTCACTGGCTTCGATCGCGCGGCGCAGCTTGCCGCGAAGGTCCAGCGGATAGCTGAGGGCGAGGCCCAGGTTGTCGGTCACGACGCCCGGCAGTGCGCCGCCGGTCTGCGACTGGCGCGACAGATCGAGGCCGCCCGATATGCCGGTCGAGAGCGTCCGCGCCGCCGCCGCTTCGCGCACCACGGCTTCCGCCCGCTGGAGGTTGGCGTCCGCGACTCGCAAGTCCGCATTGGCGCCGAGCGCCTCTTCCACCAGGGCATCGAGGCGGGGATCGTCGTAGAGCCGCCACCAGCGATCGGGCAGAGGCGCCGGAGAGAACGCATCTCCCTTGGCCGAAAGGAAAGCGCCCTCAGCCGAGGGGCGATTCGCCGCGGACTGCTGCGGCGGCCGATAGTCCGGCCCCGCAGTCGCACAGGCAGAGAGAAGCAGCGCCGTGGCGAGCGCGGCTGTCTTGCGCATCCGCGTCATCGCTGCGCTCCCGTTGCCTGGGCCGCGGGACGGGCCCGGCGCGCTGGCGCGGCATCGTGCTGCTCGATGGTGACGGTGGCGGTGCGGCCCAGGATCAGGCGTACATCCCGTGGGACCTGGGTCAGCTTGACCCGCACGGGGATGCGCTGCGCCAGCCGTACCCAGGAAAACGTCGCTTCCACGTTGGGTAGCAAGTTTCCGGCATCGCTGCGGCTGTCGTCGTTGATGCCCGCGGCAATGCTTTCCACCTGACCCCTGAGAGGTTGCGCCTCTCCCATCAGGTGAACGGTCACCGGGGCGCCGACACGGATCAGCGGGAGCTTGGTCTCTTCGAAGTAGCCTTCGACGCGGATCGAATCGTCGTCGACCAGCGCCATCGCCTGGCTCCCGGCGGCGACATAGTCCCCCGGGTGGAGGTCGAGGTTGGTCACCGTGCCGTTCACCGAGGCCTTGACCTGCGTACGCGTCAGGTTGAGCCTTGCACCGTCCAGTTGGGTCTGCGCCTCCGCCAGGGCCGCGCGTGCCGTAGCCACGCGCGCCACATTCTGCTCGTGCGCTTCGGTGGCGACGAGATCGCCGAGCGCGAGGTCGCGGGACGATTCGCGCTGCGCCTGGCCGAGCGTGGCCTTCGCGCTCGCCACGCTTGCCTCGGCCTGTTCCACCGCCAGCGAATAGCGGGGGCGGTCGATGACGAAGAGCAGGTCCCCGGCCCGGACCACCTGGTTGTCACGCACTGCCACGGAAGTGACGAGACCCCCGATGTCCGGAGTCACGCGTACGACATCTGCGCGCACGCGGCCGTCACGGGTCCAGGGACTGCGCTCGTAGTGGTGCCACATCCAGACCGCGACGATCACGGCGATGGCGACGATGACGATGGTGGCGGCGCTGCGGCCGATCGCGGGGAGGAGGTTCTTCATGGATGGAAACCGAGGTAGGGGGCCAGGAGGGAAAGCGCGCCGAGGACGAGGACGTAGAGGCACACGTCGACGAGCGCGCGATAGGCGACGAAACGATAGAGGCCCGCGAAGTCGGCCAGGCGCAGCAACGGTAGGGTCAGCACGGCGGCCACCACCGCGAGCAGCAGGATGGTGGGCATGTAGACGCCCAGGATGGCGATTTCGCCGTTCATAGCGTGCCTCTCAGAGCGGCGGCTTCCGGGAACAGGTTGCGGCGCAGGGAGACCAGCGCAAGCGCGGCCTGGCGGCGCACGGAGCGGTCCTCGTCCTTCGTGAAGCGGTGCAGCGCCGCATCGATGTCTTCCAGCAGTTCCGGGTCGGCGGGCGTGCGTTCCTCCGGCTCCATGTGGCGATAGTAGGCGCCGACCTCGGCCAGCACCGCCGTCAGCGGGGCGGCGCGCCCTGGGGGAAGCTCGAGGCGCAGCTGGCGCAGCTCGGCTATGGCCACGCCGGTGCGCAAGTCGCGCAGCACGTCGTACAGCGGTTCGCCCGGCTGCTTGCCCGCCAGCGCCAGGCGCGGCGAGAGCAGCGCGATGCGATCCAGCATCCGGTTGATCCAGCCGCGCACGTCGGGCGGGCCCATCAGGTTGGCCCGCTCCGCGATGTCGCGCCACCCGGCCCGCAGCGTGCGCCGGATCGCATGCTCCACGCCCGCCGTCTGCAGCAGGCGCGCCATGACGATGGCGAAGAGCACGCCCAGCAGCTGCGCCAGCGAGCCGTTGGCGAAGCTTTCGAAATTGTCGTTGTACTGAATCGCTATGATGAAGGGACTGCCCAGCCCCAGCAGCGCCGGCAGCGCGATGCCGGCGAAGCGCGGCGAGTGCATCAGCGAGCCGAGCACCAGCAGCATCGGCGCAAGGCTGACCGCGAGCTCCGCGAAGCCGTCCATCCGCGGCAGGATGGCGAAGGCGTAGACCATGCCCAGCACGCTGGCGATGAGCGTCCCCCAGAAGAACATCCACAGCGGCACCAGCGGGTTGTCCGAGGCGGAGAACAGCGCCAGGAACACGCCGGCGAGCATCACCGCGGTCGATCCGTCGTGCCATCCGCTGCCGATCCACAGCGCGCAGCCCACGACGATGGTGATCGCCGCTCCGGCCGCCCCCCGCAACGCGCCGGCCAGGTCGCGGTGCAGCTCGCGGTTGCGGCGTCCCTCCAGCAGGCGCGGGATGCGCGGCGAGACCGGCTTGCGGTCGGGCGTGCCGAGCTGCTCGGCCAGGTCGCGGCAGTCCAGGTGGGCATCGATCAGGCTGGCGAGGCGGGAGCCGAGGCTGAGCTGGAGCAGGTCGTCCCACGCCGCTTCAGGTGCGACCTCGGGCTCGAGCGCCACGCAGCGCGCCTTGAGCCCCGTGGCGATCCGCTCGCGTTCCGCGCGCTCGCCCTCGATCGTGCCCAGCCAGCTCCTCGTGTCGGCCAGGAGCGAGGCGGCAGCGGCGCTGAGGGTGCCGCGCTCACGCAGGGCGGCGACCCGGTCGGCCACCGCGGCGCCGAGCGGCATGAGCAGCGAAAGCTGGTCCTGCAGCGCCCGGACGGCGCGCACGCGGGGTGCCGGGCGGCTGGTCTCAAAGGGCAAGTGGATGGACAGCTGGTGCAACTCGGTGACGTCCTGCGCCAGCCGCCGCCGCTCCGCCTCCACCCTGGGATCGGGCTCAAGTTCGAGCGAATCCCGGCTCCAGCGCTCGGCGTCCCGCAGCATCATGGCCACCCTGCCGAGCAGGAACGTGGACACCGAGTTGGGCAGCACCACGCCGTGAACGAGGCTGCCGCACAGGATGCCGATGGTGATCTCCTGAACGCGCAGCGAAGCATCGGTGAAGATCTCGCCGGGCGTGTTCACCGCGGGCAGCACGATGAGCACGGCCGTGTAACCGGCCAGCACGAACATGTAGCTGCGCGGCGTGCGGTCGAGCAGCGAGACGAAGACGCAGAGCGCCAGCCACGAGGCGATGGCCAGCGTCAGCAGCTCGGGCGAATGGGCGAGCGGAGGCACCATGATGACCGAGGCGGTCGCGCCGATGAAGGTGCCGATGACGCGGAACAGGGCCTTCGAGATGACCGCGCCGGCCAGCGGCGCAGCCACGATGTAGGACGTGAGGAACGCCCAGTAAGGCCGCTCCAGCCCGATCGAGAACGAGATATAGGCGGCCAGCATGCCCGCAGCATAGGCCTTGAGCGAGAACAGCGCGGCGGGCATGCCCCAGCGCGCGAGCGGGGCGGCGTTCATGGGCGCTCCCTCATCCCGGCGATGCGCCCTGCCACCGTGCCCAGGAGGCGCACCGCGGCCTCCAGTTCCGCGTCGGGAATGCCTTCGAGCAGTGCGGAGCGCAGGGCGACCAGCCGGGCCTCCGCCTTGCGGGCCAGCCTGGCGCCCGCGCCGGTGAGATGGAGGCGGTTGGCCCGGCGGTCGCCCTCGTCCGGCAGCCGCGCCACGAGCCCGCCGCGCTCCAGCTGGCGGATCGTGGGGACGAGGGAGGCCTCGGTGATGCCGATGGCCCGCGCCAGGTCGCCCTGCCGCGCACCCGCGCCGAGCCGCTCGAGATGGACCAGCGCCCAGCCCTCCGAGTTGGAGATCTCCAGCGAGGACAGGATGCGGTCTGCCAGCTGCCGCCAGGCCCGGGCAACCGGGCTGAGCTGCGTGGCAAGATCGTGGGCAAGGACGAGTCGGTCGGGCATGGGGTGGTTAGTTAGGCTCCTAACTATCGTGCCGCAATGTCGCGCCCGTGTGCGATTCACAGAGCAGCAATGTCGCAAAACGCAATTCGTTGCCGTTTGACCCAATGCGCGAGCTCTTTCTCGGGGTTTCAGGCTGCATCTTGCCTCATGATAGACTAGGCGCGAGGTCCCATTCCCCGCGGAGAGGCAAGATGCAGATCGCAGTGCTGACGTTCGAAGGCTTCAACGAGCTGGATTCGTTCGTGGCGGCCTCGATCCTCAATCGCATGCGCAGCCGCGGATGGGCGGCTTACATCACCGCTCCCGCCGAACGCGTGACCTCGATGAACGGCGTGACCGTCGAGCGCCAGAGGCCAATGTCCTTTGCCGCCGAAGCGGACGCCGTGCTGATCGGGAGCGGCATGCGCACGCGGGACGTCGCCGCCGACCCGGCCCTCATGGCGCAGATCACGCTCGATCCCACCCGCCAGCTGATCGGGGCGCAGTGTTCCGGCACGCTCCTGCTCGCCAAGCTCGGGCTGCTCGGCGATCTCCCCGCCTGTACCGATCTCACCAGCAAGCCCTGGGCGGTCGAGGCGGGCGCGAACATCGTCGATGCCCCGTTTGCCGCACATGGCAACGTGGCGACCGCCGGCGGGTGCCTCGCCTCGCAATACCTCGCGACATGGCTCATCGCGCGCGGCGCCTCGCTTGGCGCGGCCGAGGAGGCAGCCCGGGATAGCTCGCCCGCTCGTAAGTCGAACCGGCACCCAGATGCGCGCCCAGCCGGCGGTGCGCCTCCGCCAGCGAGTGATAGGGCATCCATGCACTATGTCGCTCCGGTCGGAGAAAAGGCGCTCTACGTGGAGCGGGCGCTGGGCATCGTCGCGCCATTCCTGACTGCGGAGGCGGCGCTCGTCCCCTGATCGCTACGGCAGGATCTCGATCGCGGTGCCGTCGGGCACCGCATCCCAGAGCGCCTCGATCTCCTCGTCGGAGACGCCGATGCAGCCATCGGTCCAGTCGCCGGGCACCCGGGCTCCTGACCATGCGTTCGGCTGCCCGTGGATCATGATCATCCCGCCGGGCGAGCGCTCCTGTCCGGCCGCATGGGCGCGGTCGGCCGCGTTAGGGTAGGAGATGTGGAGCGAAAGGTGATAGGCGCTCTCCGGGTTGCGCCAGTCGATGGTGTATCGCCCCTCCGGCGTTCGCTGGTCGCCCTCGAAGCGCTTGGGCCCGATGGGCTCACCGCCGAGCTGGATATCCGCGATGACCTGGACGAGGCGGTCTGCAGCAAACAGCTCCATCGACCGCGCCGCCTTGTGAACGCGGATCAGTTCGATCGCCGGCAGCACCAGTGGAGCCTGCGCCTCTGCATTCCCTACCGCGAGGAGCAGCAGCAGCGGCGCGAACCGGAGCAATGCTCAGGCTCCGGTGCCGAGGGACAGCGGATCGAACTGCCGCTGCGTCCGCCTCCTCCGATACGCTGCAAGCACTTCGAACCTGGTCATTGTGGAGCTCAGTCCGCGAAAGGGTCCCGCACCAGGATCGTATCCTCACGCTCCGGGCTCGTCGAGACCAGCGCCACGGGAGTTTCGATCAGTTCCTGCACGCGCTGGATGTACTTGATCGCCTGCGCCGGCAGATCCGCCCAGGACCGGGCGCCGGCGGTGGTGCCCATCCAGCCGTCCATCTCCTCGTAGATCGGCTCGACCGCTTCCTGGTCGGCGGCATGGCTGGGGTAGTAGTCCAGCACCTTGCCCCGCAGGCGGTAGCCGGTGCAGATCCGCACCCTCTCGAAGCCATCGAGCACATCGAGCTTCGTCAGCGCGATGCCCGTCACGCCCGAGATCGCGCAGGACTGGCGCGTCAGCACCGCGTCGAACCAGCCGCAGCGGCGCTTGCGCCCGGTGACGGTGCCGAATTCGTGGCCGCGTTCACCCAGCTTCTGGCCCGTCTCGTCCTCGAGCTCGGTCGGGAACGGACCCGAGCCGACGCGGGTGGTGTAGGCCTTGACGATGCCCAGCACGAAGCCGGTCGCCGAAGGCCCCAGCCCGGAGCCCGAGGCAGCAGTGCCCGACACCGTGTTCGAGCTGGTGACGAACGGATAGGTCCCGTGGTCGACGTCGAGCAGCACGCCCTGTGCGCCTTCGAACAGGATCCGTGCGCCGGCCTTCTTCACCTTGTTGAGACGGCGCCAGACCGGCTGCGCGAACTGCAGCACGAAGGGCGCGATCTCGCGCAGTTCGTTCAGCAGCGCTTCCCGGTCGATCGGAGGCTGGCCGAAGCCGGCGCGCAGCGCGTCATGATGGGCGCAGAGGCGATCCAGCTGCGGCTCCATCGCGTCCAGGTGCGCAAGATCGCACACGCGGATCGCGCGGCGCCCGACCTTGTCCTCGTAGGCCGGGCCAATGCCGCGCCCCGTGGTACCGATCTTGCCGGCACCCGCCGCCGCTTCGCGCAGCCCGTCGAGCTCGCGGTGGACCGGCAGGATCAGCGGACAGTTGTCGGCGATCGCGAAGTTCTCGGAATTGATCTCGACGCCCTGCCCGCGCAGCTTCTCGACCTCGGACTTGAGGTGCCAGGGGTCGAGCACGACGCCGTTACCGATGATCGAGAGCGTGCCGGTGACGATGCCCGAGGGCAGCAGGCTCAGCTTGTACACCTGCTCGCCGACGACAAGCGTGTGGCCGGCGTTGTGGCCGCCCTGGAAGCGCACCACGGCATCGGCGCGGCTGGCGAGCCAGTCCACGATCTTGCCCTTGCCCTCATCGCCCCACTGGGCGCCGATCACGGTTACGTTGGCCAACGTGCTGCGCTTTCACTGCTGTTTCGGAAGAAATACCGCGCGCGCCCTACGGGAAGCCGCGCGGCAGGGCAAGGCATGGGCGACGATATGTGACGCGCCAGGGGCGGTTACCCTTCATTACAGTTTGCCGCTTGCATGCCGGCGGCCGCGTCACGATCCTGTGCCTATCTGGAAAGGACAATGGACATGCGCAGAGTTCTCGGTGCCGCCTTGATGCTCTCCCTTCTAGCGGCGAGCCCCGTGGCCGCGCAGCAGGCACCCACCAGCATCGACTACGGCACCGATGCGGCGCAGACGCTCGACCTCTGGCGTCCCGATGCGAAGGCGGCGGTACCCCTGGTGCTGTTCGTGCACGGCGGCGGGTGGAAGCGAGGCAGCAAGGACAACGCGACCGGGCCCAACAAGGCCCCGCACTACACCCAAGAGGGCTACGCCTTTGCCAGCGTCAATTACCGGCTGGTGCCCGAAGCGAGCGTCGAGCAACAGGCGCAGGACATCGCCGATGCCCTCGCAGCCCTGATCGCACGGGCGGATTCGCTCGGCATCGCCCGCGGCAAGGTGGTCCTGATGGGGCACAGCGCCGGGGCGCAGCTCGTAGCATTGGTCGGAACCGATCCGCGCTATCTGCACAAGGCCGGGCTGTCGTACGCCGACATCCGGGGAGTGATCCCGATCGATGGCGCCGCCTACGACGTGCCGACGCAGGTGACCGACGGCCCGCCGATCATGCAGAAAACGTATGCGCAGGCATTCGGCACCGATCCGGCCCGTCAACGCGCGCTCTCGCCCACCCTGCAGGCAGCGGCGCCCAACGCCCCGGCCTTTCTCCTGCTCCACGTCCAGCGGCAGGACGGGGTGCGGCAGGCGCAGGGGCTGGAAGCCGCGCTGCGCCGGGCGGGCACGCCGGTGGAGCGGCAGGGCTTCGCCGGCCAGGGGCTGCGCGGCCACATGGCGATCAATCGCGAGTTGGGCGACCCAGCCTATCCCGCCACCGCCGCCGTCGATGCGTGGCTGGCGAAAGTGCTGCGCTAGGACAGCGGAACCGCCTCGCCGCCTTCGAGGCGGTGCGAGCAGCTCAGCGCAATGGCATCGTCCGCTTCGGACAGCGCGGCGACGGTGACCCAGCCGACCGCGCGCTGGCGTGCGGCGAGCTCACGATCGTGGCCAAGCGGCAGGAACAGCCGGCGTTCCTCGCCCGCCTCCGAGGCGAGCGTTTCTACCAGCGGGTCGGGGTAAAGGGAGAAGCCGGTCGCCGGTTCCGGATCGCGTCCCGCCTGCCCCAGGATCTCGTAAGTGCCACCGCGTCCCAGGCTGCCCGGAATGCCGTCCGCATAGATCGTGAAGCCGAACCAAGACTGGTATTCGAACCCGTGGCGCTCTGAGGGATCGAGGGTCAGCCGGGCCTTGCCCTCGACCCGGGCGGCGATGGCGCGAAGCGCCGCGATACGGCTCGCAAGGACGCCGTCGACATCGAAGGCAGCCAGCTGCTCGATCGCACTCGCGAACGGCCCCACGGCATAGAGCAGCGGAAGGTATGCGGCGCCACCGGCATCGACCAGCCCGCCCGCGTCCTTGGCATCCAGCATCTCGCGCACCGCCTCTACCTGGTGGGCCGGCAGCGCCAGCGCGCCGGCGCTCAGGGTGTCGACGAGGTCTGGCAGCGTGAAATCCACCGAGACGCCCTTCGCACCGGCGCCCCGCAAGGTCTCGATCGCCAGCTCGACGACTTCGGCGGCCGCCGCGGTGGAATCTGCGCCGATCAGCTCGGCGCCGATCTGCAGCCGCTCGCGGGCGGGATCCAGGCCGTCGCCCTTCACGGTCATCACCTGCCCCGAATAGGAGAGCCGCAGCGGCCGCGGCGCCGGCGCCAGCCCGGTCGCCGCGATGCGCGCGACCTGTGCGGTGATGTCCGAGCGCATCGCCAGCATCCGCAGCGAGACCGGATCCATGAAGCGGAACATGCGCCGCACGCGAACACCGGCCATGCGGCTGGCCAGCGCCTTCTCGAACTCCAGCACGGGGGTCTCGACGCGGGCATAGCCGTGGCTCGCCAGAACGTCGTGCGCGGCGCGGCGCACCGTCTGGGAAGCCCAAGCCTGCTGCGGCAGGCGGTCGCCCAACCCTTCGGGCAGAAGATCGCGGTCGTTTTCGTGCATGATGCGCGCGCCCTTAGCGCCGCCGCGCGCGGTTGTCGAATGACGGATGTTGCCGAAGGAGATGCTCTGCGGTACCGGCGCGCCTTCCATTGGGGGGCTTCATGAAATTCTCGATCCAATGCGCCGCGGCGTTGCCGCTGCTTCTGGCCGCGTGCGGAGGCGGCGATTCCGGTTCGCCCACCCCGGCACCGGTCGTCACCCCTGCCCCGACACCCACGCCGACCGCACCGGTCGAGCCGCCGGCGGCCACGTTCCACACCAAGATCTTCGATTTCACGACCGCTTCGTGGACGCGCTATGGGCCGGGTGTGGAGATGAACACGTTCAAGCGCTACGAGCCCAGCGGCGTGCCGAACTACCACCTGTTCGACCATCAGGAGAGCGAACTCCACACCGCGGGCAGCACCGCCGAGATCAACTACGCGCTGCCGACGGAGGAAATCAGCCTCAAGTATCGCGGTTACTACACCGGGTTCACCAAGGACCAGATCGTGTCCTCGGGCGACTGGTTCCGCTACTACTCCAAGCGGGTCCCCTGCAACCCGACTTCGGTCAACGACACCTGCGCCTACGAGACGCTCGATGTGACCCAGTCCATGCTCTTCGAGTACGTGGCGGTCGGCAAGTACCAGAGGGGCGGCAAGCGCTTCGACGACACCTCCGACGAGACCATGCGCTACTTCGTGTTCGGATCGGACAGCGTGTCCTCGGAAATGCCGACCGCGAGCACGCTCACCTACGAGGCGGGGATCGTCACCAGCCATCCCGACTACGACAAGGTGGGATCGTCCAGCGGATACCAGGGGACGGGCAGCCTGACCGTGAACTTCGCGGCCGGCACGCTGGAGGCCACTATCCCCGCGAAAACCGTCACGTCGCAAGGGGACCTGCCGTTCCGCGACGACACGTTCAAGCTCACCGGCACGATCGCCAGCAAGATCCGCATGGCGGGCGACATCGTCAACGCCGACGGCAAGTATGCCGGAAAGTTCGTCGGCGCGTTCTACGGCCCGAGCGGCAGCCAGCTCGGCGTGGTGCTGCGCCTGGCGGACGCCAGCGCCCCCTCGCGGCCGCACCTGATCGGGTTCCTCGTCGCGAGGCGCAAATGAGCCGGCGCCGGTGATGGCGCGGGCGCGGTTCCCGTGAACCGCCATGGCTGCCCACGATACAAAAGAGGGGCCGGCGCTTCCACGCCGGCCCCTCTTCGTTGGGACCTCTGAAAAATGCGCGATCAGGTCAGAACGACAGCGCCTTGACCGTCTTGACGCCGGGCAGCGCGCGCGCCTGGTCCAGCACGTCGGCAGCGACGGGGCTGTCGACCGAGAGCAGCAGCACCGCCTCGCCGCCTGCCGCGCGCCGGCCGAGGTTGAAGGTGCCGATGTTGATGCCCTTCTCGCCCAGCAGCGTGCCGATGCGACCGATGAACCCGGGTGCGTCCTCGTTCACGATGTAGAGCATCGACCCGGCCAGTTCGGCCTCCACCTTGATGCCGAACATCTCGACCAGCCGCGGCTCGACGTTGTTGAACAGCGTGCCGGCCACCGAGCGCTCGCCCGCCTCGGTCTTCACCGAGACGCGGATCAGCGTGTGGTAGTCACCCTCGCGCTCGGTCTTCACTTCGCGCACTTCGAGCCCGCGCTCCTTGGCGAGGAACGGCGCGTTGACCATGTTCACCGTGGCCGACTGCACGCGCAGGAACCCGGCCAGCACCGCCGCGGTGATGGGCTTCTGGTTCAGCTCCGCGGCAGCGCCCTCGACATGGATCGAGATGCGCGGGACCGAGTCCACCGTCAGCTGGCCGACCATCGAGCCCAGCACTTCGGCGAGCTTCATGTACGGCTTGAGCTTGGGGGCCTCCTCGGCGCTCAGCGAAGGCATGTTGAGCGCGTTGGTGACGCCGCCGTTGACGAGATAGTCGGCCATCTGCTCGGCCACCTGCAAGGCGACGTTGACCTGGGCCTCGGTCGTCGAGGCGCCGAGGTGCGGGGTGCAGATGAAGTTCGGAGTGCCGAACAGCGGCGAGTCCTTGGCCGGCTCGGTCTGGAACACGTCGAGCGCAGCGCCCGCGATATGGCCCGAATCGAGGCCGGCCTTGAGCGCCGCCTCGTCGATCAGGCCGCCGCGCGCACAGTTGACGATCCGCACGCCCTTCTTCGTCTTGGCCAGGTTCTCGGCCGAGAGGATGTTCCTGGTCTGGTCGGTCAGCGGCGTGTGCAGCGTGATGAAGTCCGCACGGGACAGCAGCGTGTCGAGGTCGGCCTTCTCGACGCCCATTTCGACGGCGCGCTCGGGCGTCAGGAACGGGTCGAAGGCGACGACCTTCATGCGCAGGCCCAGGGCACGCGAGGCGACGATCGAGCCGATGTTGCCCGCGCCGATGAGGCCGAGCGTCTTGCCGGTGACCTCCACGCCCATGAAGCCGTTCTTCGGCCACAGGCCCGCCTGGGTCTGGGCGTTGGCTTCGGGAAGCTGGCGGGCGAGCGCGAAGATCAGCGCGATGGCGTGCTCGGCGGTGGTGATCGAGTTGCCGAAGGGCGTGTTCATCACGACGACGCCCTTCGCCGATGCGGCCGGGATGTCCACGTTGTCCACGCCGATGCCGGCGCGGCCCACGACTTTGAGGTTCGTGGCGGCATCGAGCACCGCCTGCGTCACCTTGGTGGACGAGCGGATGGCAAGGCCGTCGTACTCGCCGATGCGGGCGATCAACTGCTCGGGCGTCTCGCCGGTGATGACGTCGACGTCACAGCCGCGCTCTTCAAAGATGCGGGCGGCATTGGGGTCCATCTTGTCGGAAATCAGGACTTTGGGCTTGGTCATGGGATGTACTCTCAAGCTACGTCCGCCCCGGCCGAACCTGTGGAAGCCTGGCAGCGGACGTTTCGCATTGGCCCTTCGACAGGCTCAGCGCGAGCGGGAATGGGGAGATCAGCCGGCCTTGGCGGTCGCGTAGGCCCAGTCGAGCCACGGGCCCAGGGCTTCGATGTCCGCCGTGTCCACGGTGGCACCGCACCAGATACGCAGGCCCGCCGGGGCGTCGCGGTAGCCGGCGACGTCGTAGGCAGCGTCCTGCTTTTCGAGCAGCGCGGCGAACTTCTTGATGAAGTCGGCGTCGGCGCCCTCGACCGTCAGGCAGACCGAGGTCTTGGAACGGCTCGCCTCGTCGGTGGCGAGGTGCCCCAGCCAGTCGCGGTCCGCCACGATCTTGCCGAGCGCGGCGGCGTTGGCGTCGGAGCGGGCCTTGAGGCCTTCCAGGCCGCCCAGGCCCTTGGCCCATTCCAGCGCGAAGATCGCGTCCTCGACCGCGAGCATCGAAGGCGTGTTGATGGTCTCGCCCTTGAACACGCCCTCGGCGAGCTTGCCCTTGGAGACGAGGCGGAACACCTTCGGCAGCGGCCATGCGGGAGTGTAGCTCTCGAGGCGCTCGACGGCCCGAGGACCGAGGATGAGGACGCCGTGGCCGCCCTCGCCGCCCAACACCTTCTGCCAGGAAAAGGTCGCGACGTCGATCTTCGACCAGTCGATGTCGTAGGCGAAGACGGCAGAGGTCGCGTCGGCGAAGGACAGGCCCTCGCGATCGGCCGGGATAAAGTCGGCGTTGGGCACGCGCACGCCCGAGGTGGTGCCGTTCCAGGTGAAGAGGACGTCGGTGCTCCAGTCGACCTGGGTAAGGTCGGGAAGCTGGCCGTAGTCGGCGCGGATCACCGTCGGGTCGAGCTTGAGCTGCTTGGCGGCGTCCGTCACCCAGCCCTCACCGAAGCTTTCCCAGGCCAGCGTCGTGACGCCGCGTGCGCCGAGCATGGTCCACATCGCCATCTCGAAGGCGCCGGTGTCGGACCCGGGGACGATGCCGATGCGGTGGGTGTCGGGCAGCTGCAGCACTTCGCGCATCAGGTCGATGCAGTAGGCGAGGCGCGTCTTGCCGATCTTCGCGCGGTGCGAGCGACCCAGCGATTCGACGGTCAGCTTTTCGGGGGCATATCCGGGCGGCTTGGCGCAGGGACCGGACGAGAAGTGCGGACGCGCAGGCTTGCGCGCCGGAAGCGTAATGTCAGTCATGTCTGACTCTCCTTGCAGAGAGCTCGCGCGGCGTTGGGACCGCGTGGCCCGGCGCCGGCTCTAGTGGCAAGCGCGGGGATGTCAATCGCCTTGCCGGCCAGCGGCCTGTGCAAAACGACGGGCGGCGTCTGGCACGCAAGGCCCATGTAAGGCACGGGTAAGGGCAGGTTAAGCGGAGCCCCCCAGAAGTTTGACCATGCGCAGAATCCTGCTCGCCCTTATCTTTATCGCCCCCATCGGCGGGTGCATCGACCGGCCGGAACCGCCCCGGCAGCCCCCCTCCCGCACCTCGAATCGCCCCCTGCCCACCCCCCAGCTGCGGCAGTGCCTGTCCCAGCTCAGTGCGAACCGGGCGATCTTCACCGACGTCGCCGACCGCTTCTACGGCAACGGATGCGCGACGGTGGGTACGGTCAAGCTCGCGGCCCTCAACACCGACAACGCCACGGTCACCGTGACCAACCTGGGCCCGGTGACCTGCGGGGTGGCGACGCCCTTCGCCGCCTGGGCGCGCTACGGCGTGGACCGGGCCGCGCACCAGATCCTGGGCAGCCGCGTCGTGCGCATCGAGACCTTCGGAAGCTACAGCTGCCGCAACGTCGCCGGCACCAGCCGCCGCTCCGGCCATGCCACCGCCAACGCCATCGACGTCGCCGCCTTCGTGCTGGGCGACGGGCGGCGGATCAGCGTGCTGGACGACTGGAGCAACGGCACCCCGGCCGAGCGCCGCTTCCTGCGCGTCGTCCACGACAGCGCCTGCAAGCGCTTCGGGACGACCCTGGGGCCGGGGTACAACGAGGCGCACGCCAACCACTTCCACCTGGAAGCGGACGGCGCCGACTTCTGCCGCTGACCACGGCCCGCGCATGCATGCGGGCAAGTCCGGTGAACCCGCCGCGCGGAAGGAACGCGCAAGACACGAGATGTGAAGGCACAGACACGGACCGTACACGAAGCAGCCATATCGGGACGATCTGCCGCTTCAACAGGGATCGCATGCGCCGCACCTTCACCCTTGCTCTCGCCCTTCTCGCCGCCGGCTCCGCCGGAACGGCGCTTGCGGACACGACCCAGGACGAGCAGGCCTGGGTGAACCTGACCGCACAAGGGGCGATCGCCGACAAGGTGGTCTACTTCGCCGAGTTCCAGCCGCGCATGGGCGACGGGATCTCCCGCCTCGACCAGCTGCTGCTGCGCGGCGCCGTGGGCGTGAAGCTCTCCCCTGCGGTGACCCTCTACCAGGGCTATGCGCATGTCGTGCTGCCGTTGGAAGACGGCCCCGACGCCAACGAGGATCGCAGCTTCCAGCAGCTCAACCTGGCGCTGGGCCATCCGGCCGGAGGCGAGCTGAGTGCGCGCACCCGGCTGGAGCAGCGCTGGCGCTCGGACGGGGACGATACGGGGTGGCGCCTGCGCCAGATGGTCCGCTACGAGATGCCGCTCAAGGCGCAAAGCGACGCGGTCAACGCGCTGGTCTCCGCCGAAGCCTTCTTCGCGCTCAACGACACCGACTGGGGCGCGCGCGGCGGCTTCGACCAGCTACGGACCTTCGTGGGCGTCGAGCTGGGTCTGGCGGGTGCCTCCACCATGGAGCTGGGATACCTCAACCAGACCATCGACCAGACCGGCGGGCGCACGCGGATGAACCACGTGGCCTCGCTCTCGCTGTTCTATCGCCCTTGAGGCGCAAGCGTCGTCCCGGGCCGCAGCCCGGGACGCGCGAGGGTCAGAACGGCAGGTTGTAGAGCCGCACCGCGTTGTCCTGGAGGACCTTCTTGCGCACGTCGTGGCCGTAGCCGCCGAGCACGTCCTTGAGGTGCTCCTGCACGCCCGGATAGAGCGAGGTCGGGTGCGGGAAATCGGTCTCGAACATGACGTTGTCGACGCCGATGATCTCCAGCAGGTACTTCGGCGCGATCTTCTCGAACCAGAAGGTGCAGAAGAAGTGGTCGCGGAAATAGTCCCAAGGCTGCTTCTTCAGCACGTCGCGCATGATCGGCAGCATCTCGCGGAACTGGTGCTCCAGCGCCTCGACGGCGAAGGGCACCCAGCCGGCGCCGCTCTCGATCAGGCCGATCTTGAGACCGGGGTGGCGGTCCAGCCGGCCCGAGACCATCCAGTTGCCCAGCGTCGCGGCGTTGCCGATCGAGAACATCGTCGCCACCACGGAGAGCGTCTGCTCGAACTTGAAGCCTTCCCAGGTCAGCGTGTTGGGGTCGATCGCCGCGTTCAGGTGGAAGTTCAGCGGCAGCCCGGTGGCGTCGCACATCTCCAGGAACGGGGTCCAGTACTCGTGGTTGAAGCTGGGCACGCCGACGCGCTCGGGCGTGTCGGGCAGCACAAACCCGCGCAGACCGATCTCGTGGCAGCGCTTCGCTTCGGCTTCCAGCGCCTTCTGGTCCCAGAACGGCAGGTGCGCCATGTTGAAGATGCGCTGGCCGGAAGCCTCCTGGAACTCGGCGGAGGCGTCGTTGTAGATCTGCACGATCTTGAGCGCGAGCTCGGGATCGCCCAGGCTCATCAGCGAGCCGGCCTGCGTCACGCCCGAGTTCTGGAAGCAGATCTGCGCATAGACGCCCATGTCGTCCATCGCCTGCAGGCGCGCCTTCAGCTCGTGCCCGCCCGGATGCGCCTGCTCCAGCTTGGGGAAGGCGAGGCGGCCGAGCAGCTTGTTGTTGTCGGCACGGATGACGTTGCCGCCCAGCGTGCCGAAGTCACGGTCGCCCACGAACCAGCGGTCGGTGCCGTTGACGCGCTCCACGCGCGGCATCTTGTCCTTCCACTCCGCCGGCGCGCGGCTGGTGAAGAGGTCGGGCGCCTCGGTGATGTGGGTGTCGGTGTCGACGATCTTGATGCCTTCGAACATCGGATCGAGCCCGCCGGACTGCGAGGCGTAGTCGACCTCGCGGATCACGCCGCCCTCGGTATATCCCTCGGCTGACCAGTACTTTCGCGCGTTCTGCGCCATCTCCTGGTTGTCAGACTCGGCCATCTTGTATCTCCCGAAAAACCAATGGCGTTCATTTCGCAACCGGGCGGGTTGGTGAC
This sequence comes from Novosphingobium soli, assembly GCF_042432915.1. Classification (NCBI taxonomy): domain Bacteria; kingdom Pseudomonadati; phylum Pseudomonadota; class Alphaproteobacteria; order Sphingomonadales; family Sphingomonadaceae; genus Novosphingobium; species Novosphingobium soli. Next base: position 497,846 of record NZ_JBHLWK010000010.1, on the reverse strand, counting down.
AATCGCGCAGGGCAACGCCGTGACGATGGTTGGGCGTGAACCTGCGGGCGCGACGGCCCTGTGCGGTCACTCGGCTTGCGGCGCACAGGGCGGCGGGGCATCTATTCGTCCGGGAGAAGAGCATGCCACAATCGCGAACGCTTGACGACATCCGTGTCGACTACGAGGCCCCGGACAACGTGCCCAGGGACCGCGTCGTCGATCTTTCCTTCGCCAACGGGAGCGAGCCGAACGACCTCGTCGACCCGTACGAGCCGTTCGGCTGGCTCAACGGGGACGACGTTCCCCGGCTGCTGTTCAACCCGCCGACGCGCTATGGCCTAGGGGCCATCTCGGGCAACCAGCGCGGCAACTGGGTGGTCTCGCACTACGAGGACATCGAGCGGGTCTATACCGACAACGAGCATTTCTCGAACGCCGGCACGGCCGAGTTCCAGCGGCTGATCGGCGAGACCTTCAAGTCGATCCCGCTCGCCATCGACCCGCCGGACCACTCGAAGTACCGGCTCTACCTGATGCCCTACTTCAGCCCGGCGCGGATCACCCGCGAGCTGGAGCCGCGCATCCGCGCCATCGTCGTCGAGATGATCGAGGCGGTGGCCGACACGGGCGAGGTCGACATGGCCTGGGACTTCGGCCGCGTGTACCCGGTGCGCATCTTCATGGGGCTGATGGGCTTTCCCGACCACATGTTCGAGCAGTTCCTCGACTGGGAATGGGACATCCTCCATTCCGGCTCGCTGGAGAAGATGCAGGCGGCGCTGCGCGGCGTGCTGGACTTCCTGCGTGCCTTCATCGCCGAGAAGGAGCGCGAGCCGGACGAGCACCTCGTCTCCGCGATCGTCCACGGCCAGATCGAAGGGCGCGCGCCGACCGACGACGAGAAGATCGGCATGGTTTGGTTCCTCTGGCTCGGCGGGCTCGACACCGTGGCCGCGACGATCGCGCAGATGTTCCGCCGCATGGCGCTGCAGCCGGAAATCCAGCAGGCCATCCGCGAGCGGCCCGAGATCATCAACGGCGCGGTGGAGGAGTTCCTGCGCACCCAGCCGATCCTCTCCTCCGCCCGCACCGCCACCAAGGACTTCGAGTGGCATGGCGTGCAGATCCGCAAGGGCGATTCGATCCAGTGCCTCAACCCCGCCGGCAACTTTGATCCGGCGCGCTTCGCGGACCCGCGCACCTTCGATCCGGAACGGCGGGCGAACCGCCACTTCACCTTCGTCGGCGGCGTCCACATCTGCCTTGGCGCGCACCTCGCGCGGCGCGAGCTGCGGCTGCTGCTGGAGGAGTGGTTCAAGCGGATCCCGGAGTTCCGGGTGAAGCCGGGCGCGGACACCACCGTGTTCCCGGGCCTGCTCTCGATCCGCAACCTGCCGCTGGTGTGGGACGTGAAGTAGGAGCCAGCCGGCGTGGAGAGGGCGGCGCACGTCAGAACACCGGCGCCGCGCCCTCCACGCCGGCGATCACGCGGCCGGCGTCGATGATCGACTGCTCGGCCGTCAGGAAGTGGGCGTTGCCCGCGCAAATGTCGCGGAAGACGCGCTGCAGCGGGTGGCCGTTGCGCAGCGGGGTGGTGGTGCAGGCCGCGTAGGCGCGCTGCGCCACCCGCATGGCGACCACGAAGGCATGGCTGGTCGCGAGCCGGCCGTCGAGGCGCAGATCCTCCGGCACCGCGCCCTCCCCGGCCGCCGCGAAGATGCGATCGAAGGTCGTGCGCAGCCACGCCTCGGCAGCGCGTGCCTCCGCCTCGGCCAGCGCGATGTCGCGGTGGAAGGTTTCGCGGTCGGCCAGCGTGCGCCCATCGGCACCGCGCCGGACGCGGGCGAAGCGCGTCCATTCGTGCAGCGCGCGACGGGTCGTGCCGATGGCGAAGGCACCGTGCGAGATGCAGGGCAGCGCCATCATTCCCATGCGGTAGAGCGCCCCGCCCCTGGGCACGCGCGGGTAGGCGGGGTCGTGGACGAAATCGGCGGGGATGACCTGCTCGGGCACCTCGAAATCGTAGCTGCCGGTGGCGCGCAGGCCCATCACGTTCCAGTTGCCGAGGAACCGCACGCTGCGGCGCGGGACCATGGCGATGAGCATGCCGGGCGCCCCGCCCTCGCCGCGCGCCGGATTGCCGTGCTCGTCGTGCAGCACGAAGCCCCCGACGATCCACTGCGCCTGCGGGCTGCCCGAGGCGAACGCGAAGCGCCCGCTGACGCGGTAGTCCCCGCCTTCCCGGACCGCGCGACCGGTCGGGGCCGCCTGTCCGGCAACGTGACGGTAGCGGCCCCCGGCGAAGATCTCCGCCACCGCGCCGTCGCCGAGGAAGGCGCCCGCGACGGCGCCGCCGGTCATCACCGCATGGGCGTACCAGCCGGCGGAGCCGTCCCACCAGGACAGCTCGGCGATGACGTCGATCAGCTCGTGCGCAGGCGCTTCCGCGCCGCCCAGGGAGGCAGGCGCCATGAGCGCGAAGAGGCCCGCCTCGTCCATGGCGCGGACGATCGCGGGGGACAACGCGCTTGCGGTCTCGTCGGCGTGGGCGGCCTCCTCGATCTCTGGCCCGAGCGCCCTCGCCCGCGCCAGCCAGTCCCCCGCCACGGGTTCAGGCGTCCACGGGCTGCGCCGGGGTGAAGGCGATCGGCAGGCCCTTGATGCCCCAGACGCCCGGGAACGGGCGCCATCCCGGAGCGCCGTCCGGACTGGGCGAGCGCATGGCCCTGGCGACGAGGTGGATGCCCTCCTGCAGCTGTGCGCGCGCGATGTACTGGCCCAGGCACATGTGCTTGCCCAGGCCGAACGCCACGTGCCGGCTTTCCGCGGCGATCGGCCGGTCGGGCTCGAAGGCGTCGGGCGCCTCGAACAGCGCGGGATCGCGGCCGGCCACGTTGAGGTTGAAGAACAGCATCGTGCCCTGCGGGATGCGCACGTCGCGATAGGTGATGTCGCGGGTCGCCTCGCGGAAGGCGGAGCTGGGGTTGAACACCCGCAGCGCCTCCTCGACCACGCGGCGGCAGTAGTCGATGTCCTCGGCGCAGCGCGCGTAGATCTCCGGGTTCTGCAGCATGAGGTGCATCATGTAGGTCAGCACGTTCTTGGACGTGTCGTACCCGGCGACGAAGAGGAAGATGACCAGGTCGGCGAGCTGCCGGTCCGACACTTCGTGCTCGCGCCCGGCCTCGAGCAGCATGTCGAGCAGGTCGGCCTCCGCCCCGCTGCGCGGATCGGCGCGGCGGCGGGCCATCAGATCGTGCGCGAAGGCGTCGAGGTGCTCGAAGGCGGCGTCGAGCGCGGGCACGCGCGCCTTGTCCATGCTGAAGGCGAGGCCCATCGTCTCCATCGAGCGGCGCAGGCCCGGGATCGCCTCCAGCGGGGCGCCGACCATCTGCGCGGTGACGGCGACCGGGTAGTAGGAGGCGAACTCCTCGAAATCGATGTGGATGCGCGCGACCTCGTCCGAGGCCCACTCGCGCAGCAGCCGCTCCATCGTCTCGCGCATGAGCGGGCGCAGCTGGTTGGCGTAGCGCGGCGTGAACTTGCGCGCGAAGGCGTCGCGGAGCAGGCGGTGCTCCCGGTCGGGCAGCGCGATCATCTGCTCCTGCGCGAAGCGGCCCCAGGGAGAGCCGCGGCATTCCATGATGTCGACGATCCCTTCGAAGCCGGGGCGCAGCGCATCGTCGCGCACCATGAGCTCGCGAATGGCCCGCAGGTCGAACACCGCATAGCCGGCATCGGTGCGGGCGAGCCAGGGATGCTTCGCCCGCGCCTTCGCGAACTCCGGCCAGGGTTCCGCCGCGAAGGCCGGATCGTTCCAGTCGAGGTGATAGAGATCGAGCTGATCGATGTCCTGCATGGCTGCGTCGTCTCCCGCGTGCGCCCTCGTCGGGGGCTTGCGGGACAGCCTGTATCACAGCCCGGGTGCGGCGCGTGCCCTGCGGCAGCCGCTTGCCGCCACCTGCAAACCTGCAGGCTGCGGGGGTCAATCCCCCGCTGCGCGCCGCGCCCTCAGCCGGGTGGGGAATCGAGCCGGTAGTCCGGCAGCCCGTCCAGCGCCGCGCGCAGGGCCTCGCTCCAGCTCGTGGAGACGGAGCGGAAGTAGGCGTCCGACCCGTCGATGCGGCGCTGGTGGAGCGGCGTGAAGCGGTCGCGCTCGACCACGAGCAGGTCGAGCGGCAGCCCCACCGAGAGATTCGCCTTCAGCGTCGAATCGAACGAGACCGTGAGCAGCTTGACCGCGCTTTCGAAGCTCATCCCGCGGTCGTAGCCGCGGATGAGGATCGGGCGGCCGTACTTGGTCTCGCCGATCTGGAAGAACGGCGTGTCGAAGCTCGCCTCGATGAAGTTGCCTTCGGGGTAGATCAGGAACAGCCGGGGCTCCATGCCCTTGATCTGGCCGGCGACGATCATCGAGGCGCTGAAGGTGCCGGCCGCAGCCTTCTGCCCGTTGTCGGCCGCGCGCTCCTCGATGATGTCCTGCAGCAGGTTGCCCACGATCGAGGCGACCTTGAACATCGTGGGCGCCTCCAGCAGCGAGTTGTGCCGCTCCGACGGGGCCTTGTTGCGCTCCTCCAGCTGGCTGATGACGGCCTGCGTGGTGGCGAGGTTCCCGGCCGTCATCACCGCGATGATCCGCTCACCCGGGATTTCCCAGTGGTACATCTTGCGGAAGGTCGAGATGTTGTCGACGCCCGAGTTGGTGCGCGTGTCGCTCATCAGGACGAGCCCGCGGTCGAGCATCATGCCGACGCAATAAGTCATGGAACGTCTAAACCCCTGCAAACCCGTTCTTCGCCCGCGCCCCCACGGCGCGGGGCGGCCCTTTCAGCCGCCCTGCACTTGCTGCTGCCCGCCGGAAGCGGCCTGCTGCTGCTGCATGCCTACCCGATTCTCGCCTACCGACAGATGAACGTCGAGGCTCGTCTCGCCGGCCCCTATAGCGATTCCCGTGACGGGCGCAGCCTCTGCGTAGTCGCAACCGGTCGCCACGCGGATATAGCGCTCATCCGGGCAGATCGCGTTGGAGACGTCGAAGCCGACCCATCCCAGTCCCTGCACATGCGCCTCGGCCCAGCCGTGGCCGGCTTCCTGCTCGTCCCGGTCGTCCATCCGCAGGTAACCGCCGACGTAGCGCATCGGCACGTCGAGCATGCGGCCGGCGGCGATGAAGACATGGGCGTGGTCCTGGCACACGCCCTTGCCCGCCACCAGCGCCTGCTCGGCCGTGGTATGGGCATCGCTGGCGCCCGGCACGTACTCCACCTGCTCGCCGATCACCCGCGACAGCGTGTGCAGGTAGGCGAGAATGTCGGAGCGGTCCGCCTCGATCCCGGCGAGAAGCTGGCGCACCTTCGGCCCGGGCCGCGTCAGCGGCGTCGGCCGCAGGAAGCACCAGAGCGGCATGATGCCGGTATGCGGGCCGGTGACGCCGTTGTTGTCCGCCGTGCGCACCACACCCTCGCAGGTCACGACGACCTCGGGCGCGGAGGGCTCGATCGACACGAGATCGACGCGGTTGAAGTGCTGGTCGTCGTAGGCCGCCTCGGGCCGGGCGCCCACCAGGTCCATGCGCCACTCGATCACTTCCTGGCCGTGGCTGGTCTTGGGCTTGAGGCGCAGGCGCTGCAGGCCATGCCGGACCTCGCCGGCGAAGGCATAGCGCGTGGTATGCTTGACGGTGAGGAGCACGAAAGGCCCTCCTACTCGCTGAACCGGTAATCGGCGGCGATGGCGCTGCCGATCTCGATAGTCTTGCCGATGAACTCCTGCAGGAACTCGTGGAGGCCGCCCTCGAAGATCTCCTCGATGGTGGTCTGGTGCAGCTTCGCCCCGGCATCGCGCAACAGCTCGTGCGCCGACACCTCGTGCCCGTACTCCTTGGCGAGCCCGGCCATGTTGCTCCGGATCTTCTCGTAGCAGAACACCAGGCTGCGCGGGAACTGACCGTCCAGGATGAGGAACCGGGCGATCCCGCGGGGGTCCATCGACCCGGCGTTGAGCCAGGAATAGGCCCGGTTGCCCGCGACCGAGCGCAGCAGCGTGTCCCACTGCACGTTGTCGAGGCTGGAGCCGACCCAGGCCGCCGAGGGCAGCAGCACGTAGTACTTCACGTCGAGGATGCGGGCGGTGTTGTCCGCGCGCTCGATGAACGTGCCGATGCGCGAGAAGTTGAAGACCTCGTTGCGCAGCATCGTCCCTTCCAGCGCCCCGCGCACGAGCGTGCCGGTGCGGCGGATCTGGGTGAGGACCTCGCCGAGGTTGGTCTCGCGCACGGGCCGCGCGAGCAGGTCGCGCAAGTGCATCCAGCCTTCGTTGGTGGTTTCCCACACGGCGTTCGTGATGCTGGTGCGGACCACGCGCGCGTTGGTGCGCGCGTTCTCCACCATGGCCAGCACGGAGTTGGGATTGTCCCGCTCGCGCAGCAGGTAGTTGAACACCAGCGGTCCGGTGAACTCGGAATGCTTTTCGCAGAAGTCGTCCAGCAGTCCGGTGGTGGTGAGCACCGACTTCCACTCCTCGTCGCGCGACTGGCGACTGCCGCGCGTGAGAGCCAGGTGGAAACCCACGTCGATCAGGCGCGCAGTGTTCTCCGCCCGCTCGAGATAGCGGCTCATCCAGTAGACGCCGTTGGCGGCACGTCCGAGCATCAGCGCTTCCTCCCGCTCACTCGTCCAGCACCCAGCTGTCCTTGGTGCCTCCGCCCTGGGACGAGTTGACCACGAGCGATCCTTTCTTGAGCGCGACGCGGGTGAGCCCACCGGGCGTGATGTCGATCCCGTCCGGGGAGACCAGCACGAAAGGCCTGAGGTCCACGTGGCGGGGCGCCAGCCCTTCCTTGGTGAAGATCGGCACCGTCGAGAGCGAGAGCGTGGGCTGGGCGATGTAGTTCCCCGGCCGCGCGCGCAGCTTCGCCTCGAACTCCGCGATCTCCTTCTTCGACGACGTCGGCCCGATCAGCATGCCGTAGCCACCCGAGCCATGGACTTCCTTGACGACGAGGTCAGCGAGGTTGTCGAGCACGTAGCCAAGCGAATCCGCCTCCGAACAGCGCCAGGTCGGCACGTTGCGCAGGATCGGCTTCTCGCCCGTGTAGAACTCCACGATCTCCGGCATGTAGCTGTAGATCGCCTTGTCGTCGGCGATCCCCGTGCCGGGCGCATTGGCGATGGTGATGCCGCCGGCGCGATAGACGTCGAAGATGCCGGCGACCCCGAGCACGGAATCGGGGTTGAAGCTCAGCGGGTCCAGATACTCGTCATCGACACGCCGGTAGATGACGTCGATCGCCTTGTAGCCGGTGGTCGTGCGCATGCACACGCGCCCGTCGACGACGCGCAGGTCGCTGCCTTCGACCAGCTCGGCGCCCATCTGGTCGGCCAGGAAGGCATGCTCGAAGTAGGCCGAGTTGTAGATGCCCGGCGTCAGCACCGCCACCACCGGCCGCCGACCACTCTTGCCGCCATCGTAGGCGGGCGGCGCGCAGGCTCGCAGCGAGCGGGCCAGGCGTCGCGGATAGTCCGAAACGGGCCGCACCGGGATCTTGGTGAACAGCTCGGGGAACATGGCCATCATCGTCTCGCGGTTCTCGAGCATGTACGAGACGCCGGAGGGCGTGCGGGCGTTGTCTTCCAGGACCATGAACTCGTCGGGCCCGGTGCGGACGAGGTCGATGCCGACGATGTGGGTGTAGACGCCGCCGGGCGGCGTGAAGCCGATCATCTGCGAGAGGAACGCTTCGTTGTTGCGCAGCGCCTCGATCGGCAGGCGGCCGGAGCGGATGATCTCCTGCCTGTGGTAGAGGTCCTGGAGGAAGGCGTTCAGCGCCCGCACCCGCTGCTCGATCCCGCGCGTCAGGATGCGCCATTCGCGCGCGGTGATGATGCGCGGGATCATGTCGAACGGGATCAACCGTTCTTCGGCCGCGTCATCCCCGTAGACGTTGAAGGTGATCCCTATGCGGCGGAAGAACCGCTCCGCCTCGGCATCCTGGCGCCTGAGCCAATCGGTGTCCTGGCTGTCGAACCAGTCCCGGAAATCCGCGTAGGCCGGACGGACCGAGCCGTCGGCATTGAGCATTTCGTCGAAGTTCGTCCCGCCCGCAGCCGACATTGTGACTCCCTGTTGACCAATTGATGCAACAGGATTCGAGGCTTGCCAAGCGTTGTCGCTGCAGGTGCGAAGAAAAAGAAGGCCGCCGTCCTGTCCCCCGTGAGCGCGTCCTCAGAGAAGGCAGCGGGCCGCGAGGTCGGCCCGCAAGGTGGCGGCGTCATGGAAATGGTGCACCTGCCAGCCGAGCGCCTGCGCAGCCGCGATGTTGGCGGCGTTGTCGTCGATGAACAGCATCGCTGCGGGCGCGTGGCCGAACCGGCGCGCGGCGAGCGCGAAGATGCGCGCGTCGGGCTTCACGATCTTCTCGTCGCCGGAGACCACGATGTCGCCGAACAGGTCGAACAGCGGCTCACCGGCCCGGTAGTCGCGCCAGAACGGGCTGGCGAAGTTGGTGATGGCGAAGAGCGGGACCGACCGTGCGGCCAGTTCCCGCACGATCTCGTGCGTGCCGGCGACGTTGCCCGGCATCGTCTCGCCAAAGCGCGTCGCGTAGGCGTCGAGCAGGTCGTCGTGGCCGGGGAACTCGGCCTTGCGCGCGGCGACCATCTCGGCAAGGCCCCGCCCGGCATCGTGCTCGAAGTGCCAGCTCTCGGTGACGACCTCGGCCAGGAACCGGTCCAGGCGCGCCGGCTCGTCGATCAGCTTGGCGAACAGCGCACGCATGTCCCATTCGACCAGCACGCGGCCCACGTCGAAGACGACGGCCTCGACCGGTGCCGGGCTGCTAAGGTCGGGCATGACTGGGCCTTCCGGACATGACAAGACCCCCGCGAACCGCGGGGGCCTCATGCGATGGACGCGACGCCGTCCGCCTGCTGCGCTCCGCCGTCGCCGGCGGGCACGCGGCGAATCAGCCCTGGCGGGCCTTGAAGCGGCGGTTCGTCTTGTTGATGACGTAGGTGCGGCCGCGACGACGGATCACGCGGTTGTCCCGGTGGCGATCCTTGAGCGACTTCAGGCTGTTGCGAATCTTCATGGTCTGTCTCGTCCGTGTCATCTTGGCGGTTACCGACCGCCGGAAATTCGAAGTGGCGCCGTTAGTGGCAGCCGGGCGCAAAGTCAAGCCGCGGGCTGGCCTTGCCGGAAGGGCAGCCGCCCGCCTATCGTCTCCGTTCAGCCGCCCGCAACGTGGTGCCGGCATAACAGAAGCGCGGGCGCGACCCCACCGATTTCGGACGACACACCATGATGACGCTCAAGGCCACGGGCCTCGCCGCAGGCATGGCAGCCATGCTGCTCGCCTCTTCCGCCGCGCAGGCACAATGGGGCCCCCGCTGGGGCGGCGGCCGGGGCGCCGCGGGCTGGGGCGGTCCGCTCGATTCGCCCCGCATGGCGCCGCGCAGCAAGGACGCCCGCGAAGGCCGGGTGGAGGTCAGCCGCTTCGTCTCCACCGACGCCGCCGCGGCCGCACTCGGGCAGGGCCCGGTCTCCGTCGAATCCGAATCCGGCGACGGCTCCTGGGTGGAGGCGGGCATGCGTCGCACCTACGAAGCGGCGATCGTCGATGCGCTGGTCGGCGTCGGCTACGACACGCTCCATGCCGGGCAGCCCCAGCCGCAGGTCGCCCGCCTTCGCATCAGCCGCCAAGTGCTCTCCCCCGCAGAGGAGAAGCGCAGCCCGGTCAGCGGCACCGCGGCCATGGAAGTGGGCACTTACGGCCAGTCCTACGGCCTCGGTATCAATGTCGACCTGAGCAAGCCGCGCTCGGCGCTCGTGGCCACGCGCCTCGACGCCCGGATCGTCGAGCGGGAGAGCGGCAAGGTGCTGTGGGAAGGTTACGCCACGATCGCCACCCGCGAAGGCGACGACAAGTGGCCGGACGGCATGATCGCCACCAAGCTTGCCGGCGCGCTCTTCGACGGCTTCCCCAAGGCCGACGCGATCGCTCCCGTCGGCTGAACCGCGGCGGGGCTAAGTACGCACCCCGAGCTCCGCCCGGGAACCCGGACGCCCGGCAAGGGATTGCTTGGGAACGAACGCGCGACGCCGGGTCGCTGGAAGTCGCCGCAAAGGCTGGAGAGGACCGATGCCCATAATCGAACGCACCCGCTTGTCGCGGTTCTCCGCCGCCACCGCCGCCCTCCTCGCCATCGGGCTGTCACTGTCGGGCTGCGTGGCGCCTGTCGGCCCGGTCGAGGTGACCCGCTTCCATGCACCCGACACCACCCCGCTGGGGCGCGGCACCATCAGCGTGGAACCGGCCCCGGGGCAGGCGGACAGCCTGGAGTTCCGGACTTATGCCGGCGCGGTGGCCCGCGAGCTGACCCGGGTTGGCTACGTGGAGCCGCTCGCAGGCGCTCCCGCCAGCCAGCAGGTGGCGCTCCTTACCGTCGAGCGCGAGACGTTCCGGCCGCAGCGCGATCGCGGCCCGGTGTCCGTGGGCGTCGGCGGCGCGACGGGCGGCTACGGGTCGGGCGTGGGCCTGGGAGTGGGCATCGACCTCTCCGGCCCGCCCAAGGAGCAGGTCGGTACGCGGGTCTTCGTCGCCATCCGCGAACGCGCCGCCCCGCCCACCGCCACCGCGCTGTGGGAGGGACGCGCAGCCTTCGTCGTGAGGGCCGATTCGCCGCTGGCGCAGGCTCCGCTGGGCGCCGCCAAAGTTGCGGAGGCCCTGTTCAAGGGGTTCCCGGGACAGTCGGGTGAAACTATCCAGGTGAAATGACCGATATCCAGATCACCGCCGCGTTCGATGCCGGCAACGTCGAAGTCCTCTCCATCGCCGGCGCCGAGGCCCGGCTCGCGATCCGCAAGGACCACCAGTCCGAGTTCTTCCAGTGGTTCCACTTCCGCGTGGATGGCGCCGCGGGCCGCGAGCTGGTGCTCCACCTGACCGGCCTCAACGGCTCGGCCTACCCGATGGGCTGGCCGCACTACGATGCCTGCGTCTCGGAAGACCGGGGCTTCTGGGGACGCGCCTCGAGCCACTTCGACGAGAGCCGCGACGGCGGCACGCTCACCATCCGATACCGCCCCGCCGGCGACCTCGCCTGGTTCGCCTACTTCGCGCCCTATTCCATGGAGCGGCACCAGGACCTGGTGGCGCGGATCGCGCAGGCGGACGGCGTCACCCACCGCTCGCTGGGCCTGAGCCTCGACGGCCAGCCCATCGACTGCCTGGAGACGGGCAGCGGCCCTGTGCAGGTATGGCTCTACGCGCGCCAGCATCCCGGCGAGACCATGGCCGAGTGGTGGATGGAAGGCGCGCTCGAGGTCCTCGCCGACCCCGCCAGCGCGCTCGGCCGCGAGCTGCGCCGGCGCTGCCGCTTCCATGTCGTCCCCAACGCCAATCCCGACGGCTCGCGCCGCGGACACCTGCGCACCAATGCCGCGGGCGTGAACCTCAACCGCGAATGGGCCGAACCCTCGGCCGAGCGTTCGCCCGAAGTCGTCGCGCTGCGCGGCGCGATGGACGCGACGGGCGTCGACTTCGCGATGGACGTGCACGGGGACGAGGCAATCCCCGCCGTGTTCCTCGCCGGGTTCGAGGGGATCCCCTCGCTCCAGGAGGCGCAGCTTGCCGGCTACACCCGCTATGCCGCCCTGCTGGAGCGGCGCACCCCGGATTTCCAGACCCGGCTGGGCTACCCCGTCGCGCGACCCGGGAGCGGCAACCTAACGATGTCCACCAACCAGCTGGCCGAGCGGTTCGGCGCCGTCTCGATGACGCTGGAGATGCCTTTCAAGGACCACCTGCCCGCCGCCGACAAGCGCCAGGGCTGGAGCCCGGAGCGCTCGGCGCAGCTGGGGCGCGACTGCCTGGGCGCGCTGCTCGAATGGCTGGTGGAGCGCGAGGCCGCCTGAGGGGCCCCGCTCCCGACCGCGCTCAGCCGAGGTTGGCGGGGCCGAAGGCGTAGGGCAGGAGCTCGGACAGGCGGACTTCCAGCACGCCCTCGGCGCCGTCGCACCAGATCAGCGGGTCGGTGCCGCCGAGCTGCGCCAGCTCGTTGAGCACCTGCCGGCAGCGGCCGCAGGGCGTGACGCGCGGGCCCTGCCCTGGCGCCCCGGCCGCCCCGCCGGTGACGGCGACGGCTTCCAGCGAGGGGCGGCTGCCTTGCGCCAGGATCCCGGCCACCGCCACCGTCTCGGCGCACAGCGACAGGCCGTAGCTCGCGTTCTCCACGTTCGCCCCGGTCACGACCGTGCCGTCGGCCAGCAGCAGCGCCGCGCCGACGTGGAAGCGGGAATAGGGCGCATAGGCGCCGTCGGCCGCGGCGCGCGCCGCACTCATCAGCGCGTCGCGCCGGCTCACGATGTCTTCGCTCATGGCAGCACCACTACCCAGCGAAGCCCCCCGCGCGCAATCTCGTTCGCGAGCGCGCCGTTGGCCGTCCACATCGTCCAGGGCCGTCCCGCATAGCCCGGCTCGAACCGGTTCTGGACCAGCCAGAGGTTGCGATCGAGCTTGTGCGCAATGGCGTAGCGCGCCTGGAAGGCCGGCGTCACCTTGAGGATCACCGGCTTGCCAGTATGCGTCTCGACCTGGTTGAGGAAGGTCATCAGTTCGCTCTCGACGCGCGCGTCCCCGACTTTGACGGGGCAACCGTCGGCCACCATGTCCAGCTCGACGGCGGGCGGAAGCAGCTTGGCGTCGCGCGGCACCGTGGTGACGAAGTTCGCCGCCTGCGAGCCCGCCGGCTGGCACGGATCGTAGCGGTGCAGCGCGCCCACCTGCATGCCTGCCGCGCGCGCCGCCTCGAAGTTCGCGACGAACCGGGGATCGCGCGCGAAGGCGCTGGCGCTGGCGTCGATATAGGCGAAGTCCGCGCCGATGGCCTTGAGCGAGGGCCAGCTGACCTCGCCGTCGTCGGCGCCGATCTCCACCCCCTGCAGCGGATAGGCGCTGCGCTCCGGGGTCCAGTGCCGCAAGTGCCACCAGCCCCAGGCCCCCGCGATCATCGCCGCCAGGAGCAGTGCGCCCAGCGCTTGCCAGAGGAGGCGCCTGCCTCCCGCCCTTCCCCCGCGGCGGGTACCGCCCTTGCGCGCCATCGCCTTCTCCTCAGCCGCGGATGTGGAGGACGCAAATCAGCGTGAACAGGCGCCGCGCGGTGGCGTGGTCGGTCTCGACCTTGCCTTCGAGCCGTTCCAGCAGCAGTTCGGCGGCCTCGTTGTGGATCGCGCGCCGGGCCATGTCGATCGTCTCGATCTCCTGCGCCGTGGCCTTGCGAATCGCCTGGTAGTAGCTCTCGCAGATCGCGAAGTACTCGCGGATGGGCCGGCGGAAGCGCGCCAGTCCCAGCACCAGCGTCTCCAGCCCCGTGCCGTCCTCGCGCGCGATCTCCAGCGACAGGCGGCCGTCACGGACCGAGAGCCGCAGGTGGTAGGGCCCCTCGTGCCCCGCCTCGAAGGCCCGGACCGGCCGGAAGACATTGTCCTCGATCAGGTCGAAGATCGCGATGCGGCGCTCCTGCTCGATGTCCGCGTTGCGCCACAGGATGGTCGCATCGTCGAGTTCGATGTGGGAGATGCGCGGGTCCGCCATGATCCCAGCGCCTTTACGCGGTCCCTGTGGGACTGGGCAAGTGCGCTGCCGGGAGCCGGCAGGGAGCGGACGGCGACGGCTTCCACAAGCTGTGGATTAATATCCTCGCCGGCCCCGCTTGCCCGAGCGGAGCGCCCGGAGCAATGTGCGCGGCTTATGGTCCAGCATGATGTCCTCATTCGCGCCGAAGACGCCGGCGCGCGTTCCCTGCCTGCCAACGTGGAGGCCGAGGCCGCGTTTCTCGGCGCCGTCCTGATCGACAACCGCGTGATCGAGGAACTGCAGACCCAGCTTGGCCCGCAGCACTTCTTCGAGCCGGTCCACGCCCGCATCTACGAGCGGATCCTGCAGCTGCTCGATCGCAAGGCCGTGGTCACGCCCGTCACCCTGCGCCCCTACTTCGAGGCCGACGAATCGCTGAAGGCGCTGGGCGGCGTCGCCTACCTGGCGCGGCTCACCGCCGACGGGCAGGGGCTGCTGGCCCCCCGTGAGCTGGCGGAACAGATCTACGACCTGGCGCTGCTGCGCGAGTTGATCTCGGTCGGCCGCAACCTGGTCGAAAGCGCCATGGACACCTCCGAATCGGTGGAGCCGATGGAGCAGGTGGAGCGTGCCGAGGCGGCGCTCTACAAGGTGGCCGAAGGCGCGGCGACTTCGAACGAGGCGCAGAGCTTCGGCGTCGCCACCCGCACCGCGATCCAGGCGATCGAGAAGGCCTTCAACTCGGGCGGCCACATCTCGGGCAAGACCACGGGCCTGACCTCGGTCAACCAGAAGATCGGCGGCCTGCACGATTCCGACCTCATCATCCTCGCCGGACGCCCCGGCATGGGCAAGACCTCGCTGGTCACCAACATCGCCTTCAACGCCGCCGACCGCCTGCAGCGCGACATCGCCGACAACATCCCGGTCGAGAAATCGGTCGGCGCGGGGGTCGCCTTCTTCAGCCTCGAAATGAGCGCGGACCAGCTCGCCACGCGTATTCTCGCCGAGCAGTCGGGCATCAGCTCCGAAGCGCTGCGCATGGGCAAGATCAGCCGCGAGGACTTCCAGCAGCTGTCGTTCGCCAGCCAGCGACTGGCCGAGCTGCCGCTTTACATCGACGATACGCCGGGCCTCTCCATCGCGGCGCTGCGCACCCGGGCGCGCCGCCTGAAGCGCCGCCACGACATCGGGCTGGTGGTCATCGACTACCTCCAGCTCCTACAGGGCTCGGGACGGGCCAACGACAACCGCGTGAACGAGATCTCCGAGATCTCGCGCGGGCTCAAGACGCTGGCCAAGGAACTGCACGTGCCGGTGATCGCGCTGTCGCAGCTCTCGCGCGCCGTGGAGCAGCGCGAGGACAAGCGCCCGATGCTCTCGGACCTGCGCGAATCGGGCTCGATCGAGCAGGACGCCGACATGGTGTGGTTCGTCTATCGCGAGGACTACTACCACAAGGCGACCGAGCCCAAGTACCCGACCGAGAGCGACCCGGCCGAGGTCCACACCAAGTTCGAGGCCTGGCGCGAGAAGATGGAGCAGATCACCGGCCTGTCCGAGCTGATCATCGCCAAGCAGCGCCACGGCGCGACCGGCAAGGTGCGGCTGCGCTTCGAGGCGCGGATCACCAAGTTCTCCGACCTTGCGCCCGATGACATGCGCTCCGCCTATGAGAGCGACTGACCCGGTTCGCCGTGACTGAGCCGCGGGTGCTCCTGGTGGCGGGCGGCTCAGGCTCGATCGGCAGCGCCATCGCCCGCCTCGCGCTGTCGCAGGGGTGGCAGGTGGCGCTCCACGGGCGCGACCCGGAGAAGCTGCAGGGCCGGCTTGTCGCGCTGGCCCCGCTCGGCACGATCGACGGCTTCGCGGTGGACCTCGGCGACGACGATGCAGCCGAAGTGCTGGTCTGCGAAGTGGCGGAGCAGTTCGGCCGCATCGACGCCGTGATCGACTGCACGGCGAGCGGCCCCGCCGGCATCACCGGCCCGTTCCCGGAGACCTCACCGGAAGCGTACGGCGAGTTCCTGCGGGTCTCGGTTGGTTGGGTGCAGCGGCTCGCGCACGCCTCCTACGACCTCCTGGCGCAGCAGGGCGGGACGCTGATCGCCTTCGTCTCCGACGCCGGGATCTACGCCGCGCCGCGCCAGGCGCTGATCGGCGCGGCCAGGGCCGGCACGATCGGCTTCATCCGCAACTTCGCGATGGAGGCGGCCCGCGACGGCATTCGTGCCCACGTGATCTCGCCCAGCTTCGTCGAGGACAGCGACAGCGCCCGGCGCATGCGCTCGGAGCGCATGGCCAAGGCGGCGCGCCGCGCCGGACTGGGCCTGCCGACCGCCGAAGACATCGCCCCGCTCGCGCTGTTCCTCTGCAGCGACGGCGCCCGCCGGATGACCGGCCAGGTCATCAGCGTGAACGGCGGCCTCAACGCCTGACGGGGCTCAGAGCCCGGCTCGCCACCGCGCCAGCCGCTCCATCGCCGCGTCCAGCACCGTGTCGGGCTTGGTGAAGCACAGCCGCACGATATGGGTTGGCGCCCCCTCCCCTTCGTAGAGCGCGCTCACCGGCAGGGTGGCCACCCCCGCTTCCAGCAGCGCGCGCTCGCTGAACTCTGCGTCGGCAAGCGGCACCCCCGATGCGGAGAGGTCCGCGCAGAGGAACCAGGTGGCGGCATTGGGCAGCACCACGAAACCCGCCTCCTCGAGGCCGGACCGCAACCGTGCGCGGGACGCGGCCCAGCCGGTGGTCAGCTCGCGCAGCACCGCGTCCATCCCCAGCCCCTCAGCCACGGCCCACTGCAGCGGCACCGCGGTGGTGAAGGTCAGGAACTGGTGCACCCGGCCCAGCGCCACCGCGAGATCGCCGTGCGCGGCCAGCCAGCCCACCTTCCAACCGGTGAGCCCGAAGATCTTGCCCGCCGAGCCGATCTTGACGGTTCGCCCGGCCATCCCCTCCACTCCCATCAGCGAGCGATGGGGCGCGCCGTCGAAGCGGACACCCTCCCATACCTCGTCGCAGATCGCGACGAGATCGTGCGCGATGCACAGCCGCGCGATGGCGGCAAGCTCCTGCGGGCTGGCGACGGTGCCCGAGGGATTGAGCGGATCGTTGAGGAACAGGACGCGGGTGCGCGGGGTGATCGCCGCCCGCACCGCCTCCATGGGGTAGCGGAAGTGCGGCGGCTGCAACGTCACCGACACCGGCACCCCGCCGGCCCGGCGCACCAGCGGCGCGTAGGCATCATAGGCCGGCTGGAACAGGATCACCTCGTCGCCGGGGTGGACAAGCGCCAGCACTGCCGCCGCGATCGCTTCGGTCGCGCCGGAAGTGACGATCACCTCGGCCGCCGACAGGTCCAGGCCCTGCCGCTCGCGGTAGAAGCGGGAGAGCGCCGCGCGCAGCTCGGGCAGGCCGCCGCTGGGCGGGTACTGGTTCGACTTCTCGCGCAGCGCCCGGCTCGCCGCCTCGATCAGCGGCGCCGGCGCCGGCCCCTCGGGAAAGCCCTGCCCGAGATTGATCGCGCCCCGTTCGCGCGCGAGCGCCGACATGCGCTCGAACACGGTGCTGCCCATGGCGGCGTAGACGGGGTGGATCCGCAGGTCTGTCTTCATCGCGGTGCTGCTCCGATGGCGCGCGGGGGCATGGCTCGATAGCGC
This sequence comes from Novosphingobium soli, assembly GCF_042432915.1. NCBI lineage: Bacteria > Pseudomonadati > Pseudomonadota > Alphaproteobacteria > Sphingomonadales > Sphingomonadaceae > Novosphingobium > Novosphingobium soli. Next base: position 480,632 of record NZ_JBHLWK010000010.1, on the reverse strand, counting down.
CGGATTTCGCAATTTGCACGCGAGCCGGCGCAGTCTGTCGAGAACGCGCGGGCGCCCCGGCCTATCCCGACCAGGGCCGACGAGAGGGAAGTGCAACGATGTCCTACGAGCTGAACCGCAGGCTGGCTGCCCCGCGCGGTCCCCTGCCGACCACCGCGAGCATCGACCAGGTCACCGCCGACATCATCCGCGGCGCCTTCGAGACCGTCTGCTTCGAAAGCGCCACCTATCTGGGGCGCGCCGCCTCCTCGCCGATCATCAACCAGTCGAACGAGCGCAACGCCGCCATCGTCGATGCGCACGGGCGCCTGGCGATGGGGGCGGTGGGCACGCCGCACCTCACCTTCGTCAACCAGATGGAGACGCGGTGGGGCCTGATGAACCAGGACCGCTACGACTGGGGCCCGGGCGACGTCTTCCTCGCCAACGACCCCGACCACGGCGGCGGCCACCTGCCCGACTACTGCGTCTACGGACCGGTGTACGACGAGGCGGGCGAACTGATCTGCATCCAGACGCTGCAGGCGCACCAGGGCGACACCGGCGGCAAGGACCCGGGCGGCTTCTCGCTCGACGCGACGGACGTGTTCACCGAAGGCGTGATCTATCCCTGCCTCAAGCTCGTCCACCGCGGCGAACTGCGGCGCGACGTGTTCGACATGGTCGTGCGCAACAACCGCTTCGCGACCTTCGCCGGAGACATCGCGGCGATGATCGGCGGCGTCCAGCATGCGGTGCGGATGCTGGACGATCTCCTGGGGAAGTGGGGCTCGGACGTCATCAAGGCGGCGATCAACCAGTCGATCGAGCACACCGAGAAGCGCGTGCGCGAGGAAGTGGCCAAGTGGCCCGACGGTCGCCACGAGGCGACGGTGTTCATCGACCACGACACCGCAGGCACCAAGGACGTGAAGGTCCACGTCACCTGCACCATCGCCGGCGACCAGCTCACCGTCGACCTTACCGGGACGGACGACCGGCCGGAGCTCGTCGGCGTGTGGAACACCTTCGCCAACACCCGCAGCTACGTGATGTGCCAGGTGGTCGCGGCGATGGACCCGACCATCGTCAAGAACGAGGGCTACTTCAACGCCGTCGAGATCGTCGTGCCGGAAGGCTGCATCGCGCAGCCGCCGCCGAACAAGCCCGCCGCGCTCGGCTCGTTCCACCCGGCCTGCGAGATCACCGAGGCGGTCTGCATCGCCTTGTCCAACGTCGCGCCGGAGCGCGCGCAGCCGCAGCTCTACAAGATCGGCATGCCGAACATGGTGGTCGGCTTCGACGACAACGGCATGATGTGGATGGACCAGGGCGTCGATTGCCGCTCGATGGACGTGTCCGCGGTCGAGGGGCTCGACGGCTGGGGATCGTGCCCCAATGCCCTCGGCAGCCTGATCCTGTCGGAGGCGGAGGATGCCGAGAGCCGGTTCCCGATCCTCAACATCAGCCGCGAGATGACCATCGATGGCGGGGGCGCCGGCCAGTGGCGCGGGGCGCCCGGCTCGCTCAACGTCAAGCAGGTGCTCAAGCCCACCTCGGCGATGGCCTGGATGGTCTCCGCCGAGCATCCCCTCAGCGGCATGTGCGGCGGGGACGACGCGATCCCCTATACCAATCACTTCGAGGTCGGTTCCGAGAACGAGCGCCGCATCGCCCATACCGCGCAGGACCTGCTGCCGCAGGGCGCGGTCATCGCCTACCAGCATGGCGGCGGCGGTGGCTTCGGCCCGCCGCTGCTGCGCGATCCGGAAGCGGTGAAGGAGGACGTGCTCGACGAGTACGTCAGCGTGGCGGCCGCGCGGGCCAAGTACGGCGTGGTGCTGACGGGCAGCCTCGACGACTACACTCTGGTGGTGGACCACGCCGCGACCGAGGCCTTGCGCGCCGAGATGTCGAGCATGGCGCAAGCAGCGGAATAGCGCGGACACGCAGATCACCGTCATTCCGGCGAGAGGCCGGACCCAGCCGAAGGATAAGCCGCAAAGCGAACGCGCTTGCGAAGGCTGGGCCCCGGCTCTCGCCGGGATGACGAAAAGGGGGAGAGGTGCGCCGGGCGCACCGGGGAAAAAGGCGGAAAATGACCTATCGTGTTGGCATCGACATCGGCGGCACCTTCACCGACTTCGCCCTCCTGAAGGGGGAGGAGGTGATCCTCCACAAGAACCTCTCCACGCCGGAGGATCGTTCGCTCGGGGTCATGGAAGGCCTCGGCAAACTGGCCGAGAAGGAGGGCCTGTCGCTGCGCGAGTTCCTTGGCCGGTGCGATGCCATCGTCCACGGCACCACGGTTGCCGACAACACCCTGATCGAGATGAACGGCGCTCTCACCGGGCTCGTCACCACCGAGGGGTTCCGGGACGAGATCGAGTATCGGCGCGGCTACAAGGAAGACATCTGGGACGTCCGGCTCGAGCCCCCCAAGCAGATCACGCCGCGCCGCCGACGCCTGACCGTGCCCGAGCGCGTGCTGCACGACGGGACGGTCCACAAGGCGCTCGACGAAGACGCGCTGCGCGAGGCCTGTCGCAAGCTGCGGCTCCAGAATGTCGAGGCCGTGGCGATCAGCTTCCTGTTCTCGTTCGTCAACCCGGAGCACGAGCGCCGGGCCAAGGAGATCGTCCGCCAGGAGATCCAGAACGCCTACGTCTGCGCCAGCCACGAGGTCCTGCCCCGCGCCCCCGAATACGACCGTACGTCGACGACAATCGTCAACGCCTACGTCGGCCCGCGCGTCACCGGATACCTCGAGAAGCTGGTGCAGCGGCTGGTGGAGGGCGGCTACGCCAACCAGCTCATGGTCATGCAGGCCTCGGGCGGTGTCATGACCAAGGAGTACATCGACGGCGCGCCGATTCGCGTGCTCGCCTCCGGCCCCGCGGGCGGCGTGATCGGCTCGGCGCACTGCGGCACGGCCAAGGGCTGCCCCAACCTCCTGTGCGTCGACATGGGCGGCACCAGCTACGACATGTCGCTGGTGGTCGATGGACAGGCACCGGCCGAAGCCGGGTGGAACATGCATCACCGCTATCTCGTCGGCGTGCCGATGGTGAAGGTGGAGACGCTGGGTGCGGGCGGCGGCTCGATCGTCCACGTCAACGCCGGAGCGCTGGAGGTCGGCCCGCGTTCGGCCGGGTCCGAGCCGGGCCCGATCTGCTACGGCCGCGGCGGCACCGAGCCGACCGTCACCGACGCGCTCGTGATGCTCGGCATCCTCTCCACCGACGAAGGTTTCGCGGGCGGCAGCTTCACGCTTTCTCGGCGCGGAGTGGAGGACGCGTTCCAGCGGCTCGCCGACGAGATGGGCCATGGCGAGGCGGAGCAGGCCGCGTTCGACACCTGGCGCGTGGTCAACGCCAACATGAGCCAGGGCGTGCGCCGCACGACGGCGGGCAAGGGCATCGATCCCAAGGACCTGGTCATGCTCGCCTATGGCGGCAACGGCCCCGCCTTCGCCGCGATCCAGGCCGAAGACCTGGGCATCGCCCGCGTGCTGGTGCCCAAGGCCTCGCCGACCTTCTCCGCCCTGGGCACCCTGGTCGCCAATCCCACCATCGACGAGGAGCGCTCGTACATCGCCTCGGCTGGCGCGCTCGACGTCGAGCGTATCCGCGAGCTCTGGACCCAGCTCTCCGAGCGGGCGCTTCGCTATTTCACGGCCGCGGGCTTCGCCGCCGAGGACATCCGGGCGAACTACCAGCTCAACATGCGCTACCCGGGCCAGAACTTCTCGTTGTCGTTCGACTTCGAGGCGGATGCGCCGCTCGGGCCGCCCGGCTTCATCGGCGGCGACTTCGCCGATCGCGCCATCGCCCTGTTCAACGCCCGCCACATGGCCGAATACGCGCATATCCGCGAGCACGAGGTCCCGGAGATCTCGGGCGTGCGCCTTGCCGCCCATGTCGAGACCCCCGGCCCCCTCGCCGCGGGCGGGTTCAGCCCCTCCGGAATCGCCCCTGCCCCCGCCAAGCACCGCCGGGCAAATCTGGGCCAGGGCTTCGCACCGGTTCCCGTGTTCCTCGGCGGTGACCTGGCGCCCGGCATGGAAGTGCCCAGTCCGGCGATCATCGAGGAAACCTTCACAACCATCGTCGTCTATCCCGGCTGGAAGGCCCAGGTGGACGCTGCGGGAGACTATCAGCTCGTCCGCAGCTAGCCTCGTCAGGGCCTCTCGGAAAGCCGCGACGGCCCTGACGCTATCCCCAGCATCGCAACCGCGCAGCCCTTTCGTGCGTCTCGTCCTTACGGTACGATTCCCACCGGAGCCGACCTGATTGGGGCCAGAGTTGAAGACCTTGAGCCGGTTCACCGAACGCCTGCCGCTGCTGCCCGGCAAGCCGCTCGTCCAATATGCCGTGACAGTCGTCCTGTGCCTTGTCGCGCTCTGGCTGCGCTGGGAGCTCGACGGCGCCTTTCCGCCGGGGTACCCCTTCCTCACCTTCTTCCCGGCGGTGATCCTGAGCTCGTTCCTGTTCGGCCCCCGCCCCGGGCTTGTGGCGGCCGTCCTCTGCGGGCTCTTCGCCTGGTACGTCTTCATTCCACCCCGCCTGTCCTTCGCGGTGGACGGCGGGACGATCACCGCCATGATGTTCTACACCGGTGTCGTCGCCGTCGACATCGGCCTCGTCCACCTGATGCAGGCCGCCAATGCCCGGCTGCTCCTCGCCCGCGAGGAAGTGCGCGCCTTGGCCGAGGAGCGCGGACAGCTCGTCGAACGTTCCGAGCTGCTCTTCCAGGAGATGCAGCATCGCGTCGGCAACAACCTTCAGATGGTCGGCGCCGTGCTCTCGCTGCAGATGCGCAACCTGACGGAGCCGACCGCCCGCCGCGCGCTCTCCGATGCCGCGGCACGGCTTCAGGTGATCGGCAACATCCAGCGCCAGCTTTACAGGCAGGACGGCCAACTGGTGCCGCTCGACAGCTTCCTCACGGAAGTCTGCGCCAAGATGATGGCTTCCAGCGCCCGACCCGGGATCACATGCAAGGTCGATGCGCAGCCGGACATCGTCCTGCGTCCCGACAGCGCCGTCCCGGTCGCGCTGATCGTGACCGAAGCGATCGCCAATGCCCTGGAACACGGCTTTCGCGACCGCGAGTCCGGCTCGATTTCGGTCCGCGTCGCGAGCGAGGACGGTGCCGTGTTCCTCTGCGTCGAGGACGACGGCGCAGGGCTTCCTCCCGGATTCGACGCGGCCCGGGCGGAGAGCATCGGCCTGCGCATCTCGCGCGTGCTCAGCCGGCAGCTGGAGGCCGAAATGGCGCTGGAGAACGGCGCCCGCGGCGCCTGCATGACGCTGCGCCTGCCTTCCTGGCGCCTGGCCGATTCGCACTGAGCGGCGCTCCTGTGGCGGTGCGCGGCCCCTGCCGCGCACGCCCGAATGGACCATTGCCGCGGATATCGCGCCGAATGGAACATCGCCGGCACCGGTGCTAACTTGAGATTCAGCACGGCAGGCCTACATTGGCAGGCGAAAGGACGGTTTCCCGCAAAATGAACGACGACCAGCCTAACGGCAATCCCTGGGTCAAGAGCCTGCTCGTTTGGGGGGGCATCTTCCTTGCCCTCCTAATGGTGGTATCGATGTTCGGTACGCGCTCCACGGCCGGCCCGGCGATCCCCTATTCGGAATTTCGCGGCAAGGTCGCCGAAGGCAGCGTTGCGTCGGTCGAGATCGCGGAGAACCGCATCGACGGGAAGCTCAAGAACGGAGACAGCTTCACGACCGTTCCTGTGCCCGGCGACACGTCGCTGGCGCAGCTGCTGCAGGACAACCAGGTCAAGTATTCGGGCAAGGAAGCCGAACAGGGCAGCCTGCTCTTCTACATCCTCGCCCAGACCCTGCCGTTCCTGCTGATCGTCGGCATCGCGTTCTTCGCTCTGCGCCAGGTCCAGAAAGGCGGCGGCTCCGGTGCCATGGGCTTCGGCAAGTCCAAGGCCAAGCTCCTGACGGAGCGCTCCGGGCGCGTGACGTTCGACGACGTCGCGGGCATCGACGAGGCGCGCGAGGAGCTGGAGGAGATCGTCGAGTTCCTGCGCGATCCCAGCCGCTTCTCCAAGCTCGGCGGCCAGATCCCGAAGGGTGCGCTGCTGGTCGGCTCGCCCGGCACCGGCAAGACCCTGCTCGCCCGCGCCATCGCGGGTGAGGCGGGCGTGCCGTTCTTCACTATCTCGGGTTCTGACTTCGTCGAGATGTTCGTCGGCGTCGGCGCCAGCCGCGTGCGCGACATGTTCGAGCAGGCGAAGAAGAACGCACCGTGCATCGTCTTCATCGACGAGATCGACGCCGTCGGCCGCCATCGTGGCCACGGCCTCGGCAACTCGAACGACGAGCGCGAGCAGACGCTCAACCAGCTGCTGGTCGAGATGGACGGCTTCGAGGCGAACGAGGGCATCATCATCATCGCGGCGACCAACCGCCCCGACGTGCTCGACCCCGCGCTGCTGCGTCCCGGCCGCTTCGACCGCCAGGTCGTGGTGCCGGTGCCCGACATCGACGGCCGCGAGAAGATCCTGGCCGTTCACATGAAGAAGGTGCCGCTGGCGCCGGACGTGAACCCGCGCGTGATCGCGCGCGGCACCCCCGGCTTCTCGGGCGCGGACCTCGCCAACCTCGTGAACGAGGCGGCCCTGCTCGCCGCGCGTCGCAACAAGCGCCTCGTCGCGATGCAGGAGTTCGAGGACGCCAAGGACAAGGTCATGATGGGCGCGGAGCGGCGCTCCATGGTGATGACCGAGGACGAGAAGAAGATGACCGCCTACCACGAGGCCGGTCACGCGATCGTCAGCCTCAACGAGGCCGCGTCGGACCCGATCCACAAGGCGACCATCATCCCCCGCGGCCGCGCCCTGGGCATGGTGATGCGCCTGCCCGAGCGTGACAGCTACTCGTATCACCGCGACAAGATGCTGGCGAACCTCTCGGTCGCGATGGGCGGCCGCGTGGCGGAGGAGATCATCTTCGGCCACGACAAGGTCTCGTCGGGTGCCTCGTCCGACATCCAGTACGCGACCAGCCTGGCACGTTCGATGGTCACCAAGTGGGGCATGTCCGACAAGCTGGGACCGCTCCAGTACGAGGAAGCCCAGGAAGGCTACCTCGGCATGGGCGGCTCGCACCGCACGATGGGTTCGGACGAGACCAATCGCCTGATCGACAGCGAGATCCGCCTCCTGGTCGACAACGCCCACGCTCGCGCGACGCAGATCCTGCAGGACCAGAACGAAGCGCTGCACACGCTGGCGCAGGCCATGCTGGAGTACGAGACGCTCTCGGGCGACGAGATCAAGCAACTGCTCGAGACGGGCACGCTCGATCGGCCCAGCACGCCGCGCGGCCCTTCCACCCCGCGGCCGCTGTCGGGCTCCGCAATCCCGAAGTCGGGCAAGCGCTTCTCCGGCGGTGCCGCCCCGCAGGGCGCCTGACAGGGCCAACGCTCTCCGCAAGGAGAATGCAGGAGGGGGCGCCAGGGAGGACCTGGCGCCCCCTTTGCATGGTCCCTCCCCGCGTTGACAGATCGGGGCGGGGAGGGGCGGGACAGCCGCAGCTCAGAAGCTGGTCTGCGCCATGATCATCAGGAAGAACATCAGAAGTGCCGTCCCCGCGAAGAGGATGAGCAGCGCGCTCCGGAACAGCGCGGAGACCCGGCCCAGTCCGTAGGCGCCGCGAAGCTGGCGGTACATGTGGATCGGCGGCAGGAAGACCAGCCAGCCGACGAGCCCCCCAGCCCCCACGGCCCCTCCGATCATCGCAACGACCAGGAGCAGCGTCATGAAGCACAGCGAATAGGTGACGAACACCGTGTGATCGTAGAGGTGGAAGCGCCGGCTGAAGGGGAACAGCAGCCACAGGAATGGCACCGATATCGGGATGAGCGCCCAGCTGTACTTGTACGCATAAGTCTGGAGCTTGTACGTCGCGAGGTCCGGGTTTGCGTTGAATTTGCGGATGGCCCGGTCGATCTGCGGGAAATCGCTGGTGACCTTGCCCGGCGAAGCCCCGTCCGTTCCCTTGCCGATGTTCGCATCGAGATCCCGCAGCGTGTCCAGCGTGTCCTGCCGGCTCTCGATCTCGTCCTCCAGCGCTTCGGAGCTCCGGCCGCTCGCGCGGGCTTGCGCCTGCTTGCCGCGGAGGTCCGCGATCTCCCGCTCCAGCCGGGCGATGTTCTGCTCCAGCCCTTGCACGTTGGCGGCGTGCCCTTCCTCGTCGTGGCTCTCCGTCGCGTGGAACACGGCGAACATCAGGAACACGCCGAACAGGAACAGCGCGATTGGCGAGACATAGCTCGCGCGCCGACCATCGACATATTCGCGGGTGAGCTGCCCCGGCCGCCACGCGAGCAGCGGCAGCGTGCGCCACACCTTCCCCTCGAAGTGGAAGACCCCGTGGAGCAGGTCGTGGAAGAACGCACCCAGCGTGCGATGGACATGCGCGGCCTGGCCGCAGGCATGGCAGTGCGACCCGACGAGAGCCGTGCCGCAGTTGAGGCACGAGGTCTCGTGCGTGTGCCCCTCCCCGCCGCTCGACTGCATCGGTTCCGCAGCCAGCGCCGCAGCACCGCCCTGGCCCAATTCCGCAAGGCTCTCGCCCAATCCGTTCATCTGCGCCCCCCATCTGGCGCAGCGACAGTATGTCGGGAAGCGGAGCCGCGCAATCGGCGCGCTATCCGGACCGTCGCAGTCGGCCTCAGCCCCCCTGCCCCAGCTTCCTTTCGATGGCGTCCCAGAGCCGTGCAAAAGCCTGTGCGGCGGGGCTCTGCGGAGCCAGCGCTCCCACCGGCTGGCGGTGCACGGCGCCCTGCTCCACCACGCTGGCGTAGGGCACGGCGGGCCAGCTGGGATTGGCCTCGTAGGCCTGCTTGTGAAGGGCCCGGCGCATGTCCAGCATCGAGAGCACCGGCAGGATCGGCGGATGCCGCTTCGTGTTCCCCGCAATCTCGCGCACGACGAGGTCGAAGGCGCGGGACGACAGCGGCGACGGCGGCAGCGGCACGATGACGAGATCGGCGGCCCGGACCACCTGGGCGGACAGCTCGTTCATGACCGGGGGGCAATCCAGTATGATGCGGGCGTAGTCGCCTGCCAGCTCCTCGGTCAGCCGGGCCAGCCGCCTGCGCTTGCCGATCCGGGCGAGCTGCGCGTCCAGGGCGCGGATGGATTCGTCGGCCGGCAGGATGCTCAGGCTTTCGAAGGCGGTGCGTTGGATCAGCCGCGACGCGGGCCGCTCGCGCGCGAAGACCTCCTCCGCCAGCCGCGACTCCTGCGGTTCCAGTCCATAGAGGAAGGCCGATCCGCCCGCGGCGTCGAGATCCCACAGGAGCGTTTCGTAGCCATCGCGGCAGGCCGCGCACCAGGCGAGGTTGGCAGCGAAGGTCGTCTTCCCGACCCCGCCCTTCACGCTGTAGACGGCGATGGTGGCGCTGGCCCGACCTGCGGAAGAGGCCCGAGCCGCATGCGAACCGGACGCAACAGGGGGACCAGCCCTTCTGGGCGGTCCCCCGGTCAATCCGATGATGCGAGGTAGTTTAGACTTCGCGGCCACCTGCTGATCGTCGACTGCCGCACCGCGACAGTCAACGAAAAGAATCAGCCGTCGTAGTCGCCACCCAGCGAGGTGTTGCGCGTCGGCGCCGAGGCGGTGATCCGCAGGGCCTCGGCCGACTGGCTGAGCGAACCGATCTCGTCCATCTCGTCGTCGTCGTCGGGCAGGACGCGCTGCATCGAGGAGACCAGCGTCTCCTTGAGGATCGACGGCGTCACCGTCTGCTCGGCGATCTCGCGCAGCGCGACGACGGGGTTCTTGTCGCGATCCCGGTCGATGGTGAGCTCGGCGCCGCCCGAAATCTCCCGCGCGCGCTGGGCGGCGAGCAGGACGAGGTCGAAGCGGTTGGGGATCTTGTCGACGCAGTCTTCGACAGTAACGCGCGCCATGGGCACTCCCGGAAAGAATCTATGGGATCGGAAAGGGCGGCAGATAGGCCTGAGGCCGGGAGAAGTCAAGGAAATGGGGGCGTGCCCGCCGGTAGCTTCGACGGGCTCGGCCGGAGCGGATCGATGGATCGACGCCAGCCTCCGCTCACCCCGGCTTCATCCTCAGCCCCGCGCAAACGCCAGGGCCAGCCTGGCCAGCTCCGGAAACGCCTCCGCGCGCTCCCGTGCCTGCGCGTTCGAGGCGGTGCCGCGGATCACGCGGCCCTTGATCCCATGGAAGATCGCGGCGAGGCGGAAGAAGTTGAATGCCATGTAGTAGCGATAATCGGGCAGGCCCTCGCGCCCGGTCCGCCGGCAGTAGGCCGCGACGTAGTCCGCTTCGGTCGGGATGCCGAGGGCGACGATGTCCACCCCGCCCAGTCCCGCCACGATGTGCGGCGGCATGTGGTACATCATCGCGTGGTAGGCGAAGTCCGCCAGCGGGTGGCCCAGCGTCGAGAGCTCCCAGTCGAGCACCGCCAGAACGCGCGGCTCGGTGGGGTGGAAGATCATGTTGTCGATGCGGAAATCGCCATGGATGACGCTGGAGGCGCCGTCGTCCTGCGGCATGTTCGCCACGAGCCAGGCGATCACCGCGTCCATGTCGGCATTGCGGCCCGCCGCCTCGTCCTCGAAGTACTGCTTCGACCAGCGGCCGACCTGCCGCGCGAAGTAATTGCCCGGCCTGCCGTAGTCGGCCAACCCGATCGCCTCGGGATCGAAGCCGTGGAGCTGGGCGATGGTGGCGTTCATCGCGTCGAAGATCGCGGCGCGTTCCTCGTGGGACACGCCGGGCACGGTGGCATCCCAGAAGATGCGGCCCTCGACCATTTCCATGACGTAGAACCACGTCCCGATGACGCCGTCGTCCTCGCAAAGCCCATGGACCTTGGCGACCGGGAAGCCGGCGCCGTGGAGCGCCGAGAGCACCCGGGCCTCGCGCTCCACCGCATGCGCGCCCTTGAGCAATTGGCCCGGCGGCTTGCGGCGCAGCACGTAGCTGCGCGAGGGTGTCACCAGCTTGTAGGTCGGGTTGGACTGCCCACCCCTGAACTGCTCGACGGTAAGCGGCCCGGCGAAGTCCTCGACATGCGCTTCCATCCAGCAGACAAGCGCCGCCTCGTCGAAGGCGTAACCCTCGCGGACGGCGGTGGTGCCGGAGTTGGCGTCTGCAACCTCCGTCATGCCGGCTCGGATTCCTTCACCGCCAGCGCTTCCTGCGCCTTGCGCCAATCGCGGCGGATCTTCTTGGCAAGGCTCCACTTGTGGACTTCGGTGGGGCCGTCGTAGATGCGAAAGGCGCGGATCTCGCGGAACACCTGCTCGACGATCGTGCGCTCGGTCACGCCGATCCCGCCCAGCACCTGCACGCAGTTGTCGGCGATCTTCATCAGCGCTTCCGACACCGAGACCTTGGCCATCGAGCTCTCGACCGTGCCGAGCGAGCCGGAATCGAGCACGCCCGCGCACCAGTCGATCATCAGCTCGCATTGCTTGATGAGGATCTGATTCTCCGCGAGCATGAAGCCCACGCCCTCATGCTCGATGAGCTGCTTGCCGAAGGCCATGCGGCGGCAGGCATAGTCGGACGCGATCTCCTGCGCACGGATGCAGGCGCCCAGCCAGCGCATGCAGTGCGAGAGGCGTGCAGGGCTCAGGCGCACTTGCGCGTACTTGAAGCCTTCCCCCGGCGCGCCGAGCATCTGCCCGGCCGGAACGCGCAAGTTGTCGATCGTCAGCGTGGCGTGGCCACCGGGCATCGAGGTGTCGATGGTGTTGGGCACCTCGTCGATGCGGATCGCCGGGTCGGGCAGGTCGACGAGGAACATGCAGGCGCCGCCCTTGGTGTCCTCTTCGTCCGACGCGGCCATGACGATGCCCACCATCGCGCCCTGCGCCCCGGTAATGAAGGTCTTGCGCCCGTTGATGACCCACTGGTTGCCGTCCTTGCGGCAGGTGGTCTTCATCATCGAAGGGTCGGACCCAGCGCCGCCCCATTCGGCAGGCTCGGTCATGAAGAAGGCGGAGCGGCCCTTGCCCTCAACCAGCGGCTTCAGGAACCGGTCCTTGAGTTCGGGCGAGCCGACATGGCCGATGAGGTACATGTTGCCCTCGTCCGGCGCCATGGTGTTGCAGGCGAGCGGCCCCAGCGGCGAGAGGCCCGACCGGATGAGCACCACAGCCGTCTCACGCTGCGTCAGGTGCGATCCGTCCGGTCGGATGTGCGGGGTGAGCACACCGGCCTCGCGGGCGAGTGCGCGCATTTCCATCACCAGTTCGTCCGTCGGTGCGCCGTGGTGGTCGCGCCGCGGATCCTTCTCGTAGGGGACGATCCTGTCGCGTACGAAGGCCTCGACCTTATCGGCCATGTCCTGTGCGTGCTGGGAGATCTCGGTCATTACTGCAGCACCCTGATCGGATCGGTGCCGTCCCAGTCGCGGGCGGCATCCTTCATCATCTGGAACAGGCCTTCGCTGCCCGTCAACGGCTGGAGGTACTCGATGACATGGCCCGGGCCCTGGCCGGGATCGACGTAGATCACCTCGCCATCCGCACCCACCTTGCCCTCGACGATGATCGTCGCGCCCGCTTCGGCGCAGGCGGCGCGGGCCTCCGCGATCGACTCGACGAAGACACAGACGTGGTGCAGCCGGTCGCGCACCGCGTATTCGCCCGCATAGAGCGAAGGCGCGTCGCTGTCGGTCTTGATGAGTTCGATCTGGATGTCGCCCCAGTAGCCGATCGCCATGGTGAAGGTGGCATCGGTGGGCTCGCCCTTGTACTTCATCTCGTCGAGCCGGACGTCGTTCAGGACGAAGAACGGGCCGACGCCGACGGTCTCGATCCAGTACTTCATAGTGGCGTCGAAATCGGTCGGGAAATAGGCGAGCTGGATCACCTCGCCCAGCCGCTTGAGCGGGCCGGGCCTGGCGATGGCGGTCGTGGTGGCCTCTCCGGTCATTGTCTGGTTTCCTTTCAGGCGAAGAGGCCTTGCGGCGCCTCGATCAGGCCCTTGAGCGTCTGCAGGAACTGCGCGCCCGCCGCCCCGTCGATCGCGCGGTGGTCGACCGACAAGGTGAAGGACATGCGCGTCTCGAAAGCCATGCCTCCACCGGCAGCCTCGACCGGCTGGCGAAGCGCGGCTCCGACAGCAAGGATCGCACCCTGCGGCGGGTTGATGATGGCATCGAAGTTCTCGATCCCGAACATGCCGAGGTTGGAGACCGAGAAGGTGCCGCCCTCCATGTCCTCCATCGACAGGCCCTTGCCCTGCGCCTTGTCGATGAGGCGGCGGGTTTCCGCCGCAACCTGGTCGATGCGCATGAGGTTCGCCTGGCGCACCACCGGAGTGACGAGGCCCTTCGGGCCGGCCACTGCGATCGAGACGTCCGCGTGCGGGAAGCGGTGGATCTCCGATCCGTGGACCTGCACGTTGACCTCGGGGTGCCGGACCAGCGCCATCGCGCTCGCCTTGACGATCCAGTCGTTGACCGAGGCCTTGCAGCCCAGCACCACGTTGACGGTCTTGCGCATTTCCAACAGTGCGTCGGCGCTGGCCGACATGCGCAGGTAGAAGTGCGGTATCTCCTGCTTGGCCTGCGTCAGCCGCTGGGCGACGACCTTTCGGATCCGGTCGAAGGGCACGATCTCGGGCCGGTTCTCGCCGGCGACGAAGGCGGGAGTACCGGGACCTGCCGCGGCGGCGGCGGGCTTGGGTACCAGCGCCAGCACGTCCGCCTTGGAGATGCGGCCGCGTGGACCGGTACCCTCCAGCCCCTGCAGGGACAGGCCGTTCAATGCGGCCAGGCGCCGGGCAAGCGGGGAGGCGAAGATCTTCAGATCCTCCACCCCGACCGACAGTGTCCCCCGGGGAGCGGCGGTGGACGGGCCGCGCAAGGCCTTCACCACATCCTGGTGCGTGATGCGCCCGCCTCGCCCCGATCCTTCGATGACGGCGACGTCGACGCCTTCCTCTTCCGCCAGGCGCAGCGCCTCCGGGCTGATCGGCCGGTTGGTCTCGATACGGGTGCGAGGCTTGCCGGAGGGCGCCGGAGCACTCTCGGCGTCGTCCTGCGCGGCCGCCTTGGCCTTTTCCGCGCCCTTGGCGATGCCCCCCTCCGCCGGCTTGAAGGCGGTGACGAAAGCGTCGATCTCCGCGTCGGAGTGATGGCCCTCGTCGAACACCGCCAGGAGCGCGCCGACGGGTTGGGCCTCGCCGCCGCCGGCCACGACGATGCGGCGTACGGTCGCGTCGTACTCGGCCTCGACCTCGTTGGTGATCTTGGCGGTCTCGATCAGGCACAGCGTCTGGCCGCGCTTGAAGGACTCGCCCTCTTTGACCATCCAGTCGGCAATGGTGCCTTCGGTCATCTCGATGCCCCACTTGGGCATGGTGAATGCGCGGATGCGGCTCATGTCAGCGCTCCCCTCACCGGTATTCGAGCGTCTTGCGCACGGCAGCGGCGATCTTCGCCGGGCTCGGCAGGTAGGCGCTCTCGAGCTCGCGGGCGAAAGGCACCGGGGTGTGCGGCGGCGTCACCATCTCAATCGGCGCCTTGAGGCTGGCGAAGGCCTTCTGCGCGACGAGCGAGGCGATGTCGGTCGCCAGCGAGCAGCGCGGCGGCGCCTCGTCCACTACCACGGCGCGGCCGGTCACTTCCACCGAATCGAGGATCGCTTCCTCGTCGAGCGGGGACGTGGTGCGAAGGTCGATCACGTCGCAGCCGATGCCGTCCTGCGCAAGATCGTCGGCGGCGGTCTCGGCGTAGCTCACCATCATGCCGCTGGCGACGATCGTCACGTCCTGCCCCGCCCGGGCCAGGCGGGCATGGCCGAAGGGGATGCAGAAGTCCGGATCGTCCGGCACTTCGCCGCTCGTGCCGTAGAGGAACTTGTGCTCGAGGAAGACCACCGGGTCGTCGTCGCGGATGGCCTGGCGCAGCAGGCCGCAGGCGTCCGCGGGCGTCGCGGGCATGACCACCTTGATGCCGGGCATGTTGGTGACGAACTGGCTGATCATCTGGCTGTGCTGCGCGGCGGCATTGTAGCCGGCGCCGCAGGGCATGCGGATCACCGCCGGGCAGATCGACTTGCCGCCGAACATGTAGCGGAACTTGGCGATCTGGTTCCATAGCTGGTCCATGCACACGCCGATGAAGTCGGCGAACATGATCTCCGCCACCGGCCGCTTCCCAGCCAGCGCAAGGCCGCCCGCCGCGCCCATGATGGCGCTCTCGCTGATCGGCGTGTCGATCACGCGGTCGGGCCCGAAGGCGTCGTAGAAGCCGGTAGAGGTGGACCAGATGCCGCCGATGGCCTCGGGCCCGCCGGCAGTGCCCATGCCGCCCACGACGTCCTCGCCCAGCACGACGACGCGTTCGTCGCGCTGCATCTCCTGGAAGATCGTGTTGCGGATGGCGTCGCGATACATCATTTTTGCCATGGTTCTCGCTCCTGCCGTCAGTAGCTGATGTAGACGTTGTCGAGGACGTTCTCGGGTGCCGGGCGAGCTGCCGCGCGGGACGCGGCGACGGCATCCTCGATGGCCTGGAGCGCCTCGGTGTCGACCCTGTCGAGGTCGGCGTCGTCGAGCAGCGCGGCGCCGGTCACGCTCTTGCGGAAGATCTTCAGGCAGTCGCGCTCGGCGCGCAGGCGGTCCAGTTCGCCATCGCCGCGATAGCGCTGGGGATCGCCCTCGAAGTGACCGAAGAAGCGCTCGGTGTCGAACTCCACCGCCGCCGGGCCGTTGCCGGGGACGCGCACGTATTCGAGGACTTCGCGGAACGTGTCGTGAACCGCGAAGAAGTCCGTTCCGTCGGCGCGCCAGACCTTCATGCCGAACGCCTCGGCGCGGCTGGCGATGTCCTGCCGGGTGCCCACCGCGTAATCGACGCCGGTGTGCTCCGAATAGTGGTTGTTCTCGAAGACGAAGATCGCCGGGGCCTTGGTGACCACCGCCAGGTTCATCGCCTCGAAGGTGGTGCCCTGGTTGCAGGCGCCATCGCCCGAGAAGGCGATCGAGACGGCAAGCCTGCCGTTCTGGTCGGGCCCGTCGATCTTGTTCGAAAGCGCCGCGCCCACCGCGATCGGCGC
Organism: Novosphingobium soli; assembly: GCF_042432915.1. Lineage (NCBI taxonomy): Bacteria > Pseudomonadati > Pseudomonadota > Alphaproteobacteria > Sphingomonadales > Sphingomonadaceae > Novosphingobium > Novosphingobium soli. Next base: position 464,575 of record NZ_JBHLWK010000010.1, on the reverse strand, counting down.
GCCAGCGCCGACGATGCCGTTGGCACCCAGCATGCCCTTGTCGATGTCGGCGATGTGCATCGAGCCGCCCTTGCCGTTGCAAAGGCCCTCCTGGCTGCCCCAGATCTCCTTCATCATCCCGTTCACGTCGCAGCCCTTGGCGAGGCAATGGCCGTGGCCGCGATGGGTGGAGACGATCTTGTCCCGCTCCGTCAGGTGCTCGCACACGCCGACGGCAACGGCTTCCTGGCCGCAGTAGAGGTGCGTAAAGCCGGCGATCTCGCCGGTCTGGATCTCCTCGTGGAGCCGTTCCTCGAATTCGCGGATCAGCTTCATCTGCCGATAGGCGCGGGTCAGCGCCTCGCGGTTCAGTTGCATGGGGAGTTCCTCTCGTTATGGGAGCATCGTTTTGCGGCCAGAGCACCACGGCTCTTGCGTTGCGACAAGCTCAGGCTGGGCGCAATCGGGGACAGTGGCGGCACGCCGAGCGAGAGCATTGCCGCCCTCACAGGCCCAGCACCGACTTGGCGATGATCGTGCTCTGGACTTCGTTGGTGCCGCCGAAGATCGTCCAGGCCCGGCTGTTGAGGTAGCGCGCCGAGGCCACCTGCGCAGGCTTGGAGTGGATACCCGGCGGCGCGTTGTCGCCGTAGAGCGGGCGCGTCGTCTCCAGTTGCAGTCCCGCGAGGCCGTAGAGATCGACCGCCAGCAGGTCGATCTCCTGCCGCAGGTTCGAGGCGAGCAGCTTGGTCAGCGAGGTCTGCGGGCCGGGCTTGCGGCCCTTGGCGATCTCGGAGACGATGCGCAGCTCGATCATGTCTAGCGCATTCACCGACAGGCGTGCCTTGGCCACTCGGCGCCGCCAGTCGACCTGGTCGGACAGCGCGCCCCCCTTGCCGTCGCCTTCGGACTTCGCGGCCGCCTCGATCTGGTCCAGGTCATAGGCGAGCTTGGGAGCGTGGCACGATCCGCCGCGTTCGTTCTCCAGCAGGAACTTGGCAATCGTCCACCCCTCCCCTTCGCTGCCGACGAGGTTCTCCGCAGGCACTTCCACATTGTCGAGGAAGACCTGGTTGACCTCGTGGTCACCGGCGTTGGTGAGGATCGGCCGAACCGACACGCCGGGGCTCGCCAGGTCGATCAACAGGAACGAGATGCCCGCCTGCTTCTTCACCTCGGTGTTGGTGCGCACCAGCGTGAACATGCGATTGGCGTGGTGCGCGTGAGTGGTCCAGATCTTGGATCCCGAAACGACGTAGCTGTCGCCGCGCCGCACTGCCCTGGTCTTCAGGCTGGCGAGGTCCGAGCCCGCGCCCGGCTCCGAGAAGCCCTGGCACCAATAGTCCTCGCCCGAGAGGATGCGCGGCAGGATCTCGGCCTTCTGCGCGTCTGTCCCGAAGGTCCAGATCACCGGCGCCAGCAACTTGAGGCCCAGCACGGTCAGATTGGGTGCCCCCGCCGCGGCGCACTCCTTCTCGAACAGGTAGCGCCGAAGCGGGCTCCATCCGGTGCCGCCGTGCTCGACCGGCCACTGGTATCCCAGCCAGCCCTTCGCGTTCAGCACGGCATTCCAGGCCTGCCCGATCTCGGGCTCGACGAAGACGGAGGGCGTCGCCGCCGCCCCGGCCTTGACCTCGTCGGGCAGGTTCTCGCGCAGGAAGCGGCGCACCTCCTCGCGGAAGGCCTGGTCTTCGGGGGAAAGTTCGATATCCATTCGCTTCAGCGTTCCAGAATGGTGACGGCGGAGACGCCCGGAGCGCCATAGACGTGGCTGTAAGCCGTCCTCGGGTCTCCCGGGACCTGCCGACCACCGCCGTCCCCCCGCAGTTGCACGACGTTTTCGTAGACCTGGCGAAGGCCCGATGCGCCGATCGGCTCTCCGCAGGCGAGGCAGCCGCCGTCGGTGTTGACCGGCAGAGCACCGCCGATTTCGGTCCTGCCCTCGGCGAGCCACTGCTCCTGCTCACCATCGGCACAAAAGCCGTTCTCGGCCATGTGCATGATCTCGGCGCCGGCCTCCGTATCCTGCAGCTGCGCCACGTCGATGTCGCCGGGCCCAATCCCTGCAAGGCGGAAGGCATCCGCCGAAGCGATGCGCGACGCGGTGCCGCGGGGGACGCTATCGTCCTCCACCACGTCGATCGAGGGCGCGAAGACCTCGAAGCTGTGGGGCGGACGCGTGCGCATGGTCGCGGCCTTGAGGCGGATCAGCGGCTTGCCCAGTTCACGCGCCTTCTTCTCGCTGGCAAGCACAAGCGCGACGCCGCCCTCGGCGGGCGAGCAGAACATGTACTTGGTGTAGGGATCGCTCACCAAGGGCGCCTCCAGGATCTCTTCCAGCGAGACCGGCTGCCGCCGCCACGCGTGGGGCGCGTGGGCGGCGTTGCGGAAGGCCTTCTCCGCCACTCGGCCCAGCGAGTGCTGAGAAATCCCGAACATCTGCATGTAGCGCATGATCTTGGCCGCGAAGAACTGCGTCGTGACCATCTGGCCGACCTCGCCGTACCAGTCAGGCAGGTTGTATTCGCTTGGCAGCGCGTTGAAGGCGCCGCGCGGATGCTTGTCGAAGCCGACCGCGATTCCAAGGTCGAACTCGCCCGACTTGATCGCCATCTGGCCCGAGAACAGCGCCGATCCGCCCGCCGCACAACCGTTGCGCACGTTGATGAACTGAACGCCCGTGAGCCCGAGTCTGTCGACCATCGTGTCAGGGTTGCCGGCCGCATCGGAAGCGCCGTAGGCGAACTGGACCTCCGGCCACTCCACCCCCGCGTCGGCCAGCGCCTGCCGGACCGCGAAGACGCCCTGATCGACCCCGGAGAGGCCATCGGTGCGTCCGAACGGATGGATGCCGATGCCGACGATGCACACGTCGCCGCTCATGCAGGCTCTCCCAGGGCAACGAAGGCGGGAATGTGCGGGCTATCCGGGTCCGCCGGGTCGAGCGGCGCCGGTGCGAAACGCACGGGCATGCCGATCTGCGCCTCGTCGGGAGCCACGTCGTCCAGCCGCGCCTCGACGATCACCTCGCCGTGAAGCTCGACATAGGCGACGATCCACGGCCGGAACGCGTCGGGACCGGCATAAGGTGGGCTCTTGGGGCGATACCGCTGCACGGTGTACGACCACAAGGTTCCCTCACGCGAAAGCGGTACGGCTTCGTGGGTCGCCGTCGACGGGCAGGGAAAGACGATGCGACCGGTCTCCCGGTCCCTTCCGCCGATCAGCCGCGGGGGCGTCTCGTCGGTGAACAGGCCTTCAGCTATCGCTCGCATCTTGCTCCCGCCCCGGTTGTGAGATCCGGTCATGGGTTCGGTGTAGGCCTGCGCACGCCCCCTTTGTGACTCATCAAAACGCTAGGGTAGTCATTGGGCTAGTTCGTGCGACCCCCGTCGCGGGAGAGACGAACAATGTCGAAGCAATGGGACTACATCATCGTCGGCGCCGGCTCGGCAGGCTGTGTCATGGCCGAACGGCTGAGCGCCGACGGCCGCTCGCAGGTGCTCGTCCTGGAGGCCGGCGGAGAGAACGACAGCTTCTGGGTGACCTTGCCCAAGGGCGTCGCCAAGCTGGTCAAGAAGCCGGAGCACATGTGGGCCTACCACGTCGCCCAGCCGCGCGACCCGGGCGCCAACGAACCCGGCGCGGGCGAGGTGTGGATACGCGGCAAGGGCCTGGGCGGCTCGTCCTCGATCAACGGCATGATCTGGAGCCGCGGCGAGCCCGCCGACTACGACGCCTGGGAGCGCGAGGCCGGGGCGACCGGTTGGAACGGCGCGAGCATGACCGCCGCCTTTCTGGAACTGGAGGACCACAAGGCCGGCCCTTCCCCGATGCGTGGAACGGGAGGGCTCGTGCGCATCGATCCCGCCTGCTTCAAGTACCCGCTGGCAGAGCGCATGATCGAGGCCGGAGAGGCGCAGGGCCTGCGGCGCGTGAATGATCTCAATGCCGCGACGGGGCCGCGTGTCGGCTACTACAGCCACAACATCCGCAACGGCCGGCGCGATTCCTCGGCCCGCACCTATCTCGCTGCCGCCCGGACGCGGCCGAACGTCACGGTGATAACCGGCGCGCTTGCCGAGCGGATCGTGTTCGAAGGCACGCGTGCCGTCGCGCTGGAAGCCACGGTCGGGGGGCGGCCGGAGCGCTTCGCACTCGCGGGAGAGATCGTCGTCAGCGCGGGTGCCATGGAAAGCCCGCTCCTGCTGCAACGCTCCGGCATCGGCGATTCCGGCCGGCTTGGACGCGTCGGCATTCCTCTCGTGGCGCATTCACCCGACGTGGGCGAGCGGATGATCGAACACCTGTCCCTGTCGATGCCGTTCCGGCTCGATCGGGGGAAGGGAACGAACCGGAGCTTCTTCGGCATCGGCGCCGCTCTGGCAATGCTGCGTTACCTCGTGCGCGGCGACGGGGTGCTGGCGACGGGGCCATTCGAGATTGGTGCCTTCTGCAACGTCGCCCACCCGGACGGGCGCACCGACGCGCAGTTCTACCTCGGCGGCTACACCTTCCAGGTCGGGGACGACAAGGACCCGGTTCCACTCGACAGGATAGATCCCAAGCCCGGGGTGACGATCTACGGGCAGCTCCTGCGCCTGACGAGCGAAAGCAGCGTACGCGCGGCCGGCCCGAAGGCGGCCGATGCTCCGGAGATCCTGCACAACTTCCTCACCACCGAGCACGACCAGCGCTCCGCGATCGCACTGGTGCGGTCCATGCGCGACTACGTGCGCGCCGGGCCGCTGGCCACGATGGTGGGCGAGGAGCTGGTGCCGGGCGCGCAGGTGCAGAGCGACGCCGACATCCTCGCGATGTTCCGCCGCCTGTCGAGCTGCGGCCTCCACGCGATCCGCTCGTGCCGCATGGGTAGCGACGCCGAGGCGGTGGTCGATCCGCGCCTGCGCGTGAACGGGGTCCAGGGCGTGCGCGTGGCGGACTGCTCGGTGATGCCCTGGCACGTCACGGGCAACACCAATGCGCCCGCCATGGCCGTGGGGCTGCGGGGCGCCAAGCTGATGCTAGAGGATCGGGCCGGACCTTGAACCGGTCTCCGGCACGACCCGACATTCCCGCGGGAAGGGAGCCGGGGAAGCCCTCTCAGTTCTGCAACGAGATGTAGCCGAGCTGGGCTGCCTTGAAGACGGTCTGACTGCGGTTCACCGCGTTGAGCTTGGTCGCGGCGTTGTGGATGTGGAAGCGCACCGTGGCCCGGCTGCGCGACATGATCATGCTGATCTCGAGGTCGGTCTTGCCGATCGCGGCCCAGCGCAGGCACTCCACCTCGCGCTTGGAGAGACGCGATTCCGGCGGCAGCGCCTGGGTGGAGCCCATCACCTGCACGTAAGTCGCGATGAAGGTGCGGGCGTAGAGACCGAACGCATCCGAATAGCGGTCGAACTCCTCGGAGAGGTCGGTCTTCTCCCGGTCGAGCGGGTTGAAGCTGACCGCGCCGATCTGGCCGAAAGGCAGATGCACCGGAACGCCGATCGCCCCGCGGGTCATCGCACGCTGTTCGAAGTTGGTGATGTCGATCGACGCCAGATAGGCGTTGGGCTCGCGGGTCCGGAAGCCCTGGGCGTTGGCCCAGAAGGGCTGGCTTTCGAAACGGCAGGCCGTGGTCAAAGGGCTGTCGAGAGCGATGCGCGAATTGCGCCACCAGACCCTGTCGTCATCGCCCCAGCCGAACACTTCCGTCGCCAGCATCTTGCCCTCCGCGTCGACCGGCGTGCGCTTGTCGGCGATGTCGTGCGCGGGTGCGACGCGCATGCCGCAATCCATGGCGATACGATGGAGCGCCTCGGCCGCGGCCCGGATCCCTTCCGGAGACTTCACGCGGACGGCGTCGATGTTTTCCTGTGACAGCAGTTGCATGGGTATCCTCTCACCGACTGTCTTAGCCATGTGAATCCGGGGGCACAATCGCCGCACCTCCGGATTAGCGCGATTATGTGACTAGTCTTTTGCCCAGCGGTATCGGGCGCGGCCTTGATGGTAGGACGAAGTCACAACCGGGAGCGGACGTGTGAATTTCGACCTCAGCGAAGACGAGGAAATGCTCAAGGCCTTGACCGAGCGCTTCGTCACCGACCACTACGATCACGACAGCCGCCGAGGCTTCCTGGCCGAGCCCACCGGGTTCTCCCGGTCCAACTGGGAGCTGCTGGGCGAGCTTGGCCTGATCGCTGCGCCGTTCCCCGAAACGATGGGCGGGCTCGGCCTCGACGCCACCGGCATCGCCACGGTGTTCGAGGCGCTTGGCCGCGGGCTCGTCGTGGAGCCGCTGGCAGAGGCCGTGGTGATGGCGGGCCGCCTCTTCGCGCTGACCGCTTCCGACGCGCTCCGCGATGCCTGGCTTGATGCGATCATGACGGGCGAAAAGCGACTTGCCCTGGCCCATGCCGAGGCGCGCGCCCGCGACGGGCTGGCCTGGGTGGAGACTTCAGCGGTGCCGGATGGCGAGGGCTGGAAGCTCACGGGCACCAAGCCTTACTGCGCGGCCGGAGGCGGGGCCGACGGCTACGTCGTCTCGGCGCGGCTCTCGGGCGCGCCGGGGGATGCAAGCGGCGTCGGCCTGTTCCTGGTTCCTGCCGGGACTCCCGGCGCGTCCACGCACGACTGGCACATGGCCGACGGCAGCGTCGCCACGGCCCTCGAGCTCGACGGCGCACGCGTCTCCGCCACCCACCGGCTCGGGGAAGACGGGCTCGCCGCCATCGCGGAGACCAGCCAACTCGCGGCCCTCGCCCGCAGTGCAGAAGCTCTCGGGATCATGGAGCGCATCTTCGCCGAGACCATCGACTACTTGCGCACGCGCGACCAGTTCGGCGCCGCACTCGGTTCGTTCCAGGCCGTGCAGCATCGCATGGTCGCGCAATATGCAGCGATCGAGCAGAGCCGCGCGCTGCTGAACCTGGCGCTCGTCTCATGGGGCAGCGAGGGCTTCGCTCAGGCCGTTTACGGCGCGCGCGCGTTCATCGCCGAAGCCTCGGTCGAGCTCGGCCACGAGATGATCCAGTTCCACGGCGGCATGGGGGTCACCGACGAGCTCGCCATCGGCGGCGGGCACAAGCGCCTCCTCGTGCTCTCACGCTGGCCCGAAGGCCCGCTGGCGGCGCTCGATCGCTATGCCGGGCTACTGAACTGATCTGGACCGCCTGACAAAAGCCAAGCTCGCCCACCCTGCGACGAGCGCAGGGTGGGCGGCGCTCCCCCTGCCCCTGCTCACCCTGCGTTGGCCGCAGGGTTCCGCTGCTTCAACCACGCGATCCCGCGGCGCAGCAGGTCGTAGAACACCGGCAGGTCCCACGCGCAGCGGTCCACCGTTGGCCACCAGTCGAGCATCGGCTGGAGGTCGTAGTGGCCGCGGCAGTGCCCCAGGGTGTTGTAGAGCACGGCGCCGCGCCCATGGTCCTTGAGGTACATGACGGGATGCGTGCCGGGCGCATCGGCCGCCTCCACGAACCCGGTGCCGGGTTCGGTGCACTCCGTCTCCAGCAGGACGTGAAGGTCACCGTGCGTCTCCAGGTGATAGAGTTCGTCCGTGGTCTCGAACGGCGCGATTCCCGCGACGAGCGGGTGCGCATGATCCGCGACCGTCACCGTGTAGGGCGCGATCGGCGGGTGCGAGATGAATTGCGAGCCGAGCATGTCCATGAACAGCGGCGCCCAGCGCGGTGCGTCCCACAGGCCCTTGTCGGGTCCCTCCGAAAGCAGGCGCAGCACCGAGTTCGTGCCGTGCAGCGCATACCAGCGTCCGCCGGCGGCCAGCCACTCCCGCAGAACCTCCTGCGCCGCCAGCGATGGCGTGACGTCGCAGGTGTAGGTGATCAGGATGTCCGCCTGCCGCAGCGCTTCCAGGTTCTCGTAATCCTCGAAGACGCGGGTGCGCACGGCGGGATCCTCGGCCAGGAGCTTGAGCAGTTCCAGCCTGGCGAAATCCATGTCGTGCCACACGCCCCCGCAGACGAGGACGCAGTCTATGCGCGGCGGGCGCGCCGTCTTTTCCGTCTCGCTCACGGGGTCAGGCCTTCGCGCCGCCGAGCTCGCCGTTGATGTACTTCATCAGCGTGTCCTGAAACTGGCGGATGCGGATCTCCTGATAGTTGCCGAGGTTGACCTGGCCGGTCTTCGAGGCGTGCAGCCCCTGCTGGACATACGGCAAGTTGTCCATGTCCTGCTCGAACACGTCGCCCAGGATGCCTAGCTCCGGCGCCTCGGTCCATTTCTGGTCCAGCCGCAGCATCTTCAGCGGCGCGCCGCGCGGGATCGGCTGGCCCTTGGGGATGCGCGCCAGGATGCGCACTTCCATAATGCAGGTGTCGGGTGTCTTCCCAGGCAGCCAGTTGTAGACGATGTTCGGCATATAGCCGCCCCAGGGCGCGAAGTTGGGGAACACGTTGTAGACCAGCGCATCCAGCAGCTCGGCATCGGTCGCATCGGAGTGGTCGTAGCCGGTGCTCTCGGTATAGGCCTGGCGCATGGCGGCACCCAGCGCGGCGCGCGCAGTGACGCCTTCCGGCACCTGGATCGCCATGGGGTTGGCCGAGGCCTCGCCCTCGTAGTTGTCGCCGGAACGACCGTTGTACCGGATGAACTCGTCGACGATCCACTGCTCGCCCTGGCTCTCCTGGATGTGCGGGCTCATCACGCCGAAGGGCACCAGGTTGACGTTCACGTTGTCGCCCCAGGTCCAGTAGGCCGCGTTGGAGTCGCCGGTGAAGGGCAGCAGCTGCGGGTGGGTGACGATGGTGTGCCAGGCCTCCATGAAGGCCTCCATCACCACCTTCCAGTTCGCCGGCACTTCCTTGGCGACGCGCATCACGCTGGCGCATTCCTCGTGCCGCCAGCGCTTGAAGTGCTCGGGCAAGGGAGCGAGGAATTCCTCCAGGCTCGGCCCGCCCTTCTCCTCGCGCAGGAAGACATAGCCCGCCCAGCGGCCGATCTCGGCTTCCGGAAGATCGAGGTTCTGCTCGGAGAGGTGCGGGAAGTCCCACTGGCAAGGCATGGAATCGAAGCTGCCGTCCTTCTTCCAGGCGAAGCCGTGGAACGGGCAGACGAACTTGTCGGCCGTGCCTTCCTCCAGCCGCAGCTTGCGGCCGCGGTGCAGGCAGACGTTGTGCATCGCGCGAATGGAGCCGTCGTCCTGCCGGCTGACAAGGTAGGAGCGCCCTGCGTTCTCGTAGACGATGTAGTCGCCAGGCTCCGGCAGGTCCTCCTCGCGGGCCACGAACTGCCAGACGTAGGGCCACATCCGCTCGCGCTCGAGCTGGGCGAATTCCTCGCTGATGTAGCGCTCGGCGGGGATCGGGTCGGAGCCACGGTAGGTGTAGCTTTCCTCCGTCAGGATGGCGGGCGGCTGACGCGAATCCTGCGCCATGAGCTCGGCCCAGCTGATGCCCTCGCTGCGGTCTTCGCCCAGCTTCACGGCGAGGTCGGGGTCACGGTCGGCCATCGGTAATCAGTCTCCCAAGCACAGTTTCCCTGTTTGGGGACATGTCTGGACGCTGGCGGTTGGAGAGTCACCTTGCTCAAGTCATAGGTTGTGGAGCCTCGCGGATCGGTCATGTTCGCCGCAAGGCAGGGGCCAAGCGAATGGGAGAGTGCCGTGACGCGGCTTGAAGGCAAGGTGGCGCTGGTCACCGGAGGAACCTCCGGCATCGGCGCCGGCACGGTAGAGCGCCTGTGCGCCGAAGGCGCCCGGGTCATTTTCACCGGCTCCAACCAGGTGGCCGCCGATGCGGTCTGTGCCGCCACCGGCGCCGAGTTCGTCCGCCACGACGTGACCGACGCGGCCGCATGGGACGGACTGATGGCGCATATCCTGGATACGTACGGCCGCCTCGATATCGCCTTTGCCAACGCCGGCACCGAAAGCGGCGACGGCAGCATCGAGGACATCGCCCTGGAAGGCTGGAACAATGTCATCGGCGTCAATCTCACCGGCGTGATGCTCACCGTGCAGCATGCGATGCGCGCCATGGCCCGCAACCCGGATGGGCCGACCGGATCGATCGTGGTCAACTCCTCGATGAACGCGCATCGGGCGATGGGCAACTTCGTCGCCTACTCGGTCTCCAAGTCCGCCGTGATCGCGCTCGTCAAGTCGGCGGCGGTGCATGCCGGCAACCGCAAGTACCGCATCCGAATCAACGCGGTCCTGCCGGGCGTCGTCGAGACCGCGTTGATCGTCAACCTGATCGACAAGTCCCCCGATCCGGCCGCCACGCGCGGCGCATACGAAGGCCTGTCGCCGCTGGGGCGGATGGCCTCCGTCGAGGAAGTGGCAGGCATGGTGGCGTGGCTCTCCAGCGACGAGGCGCGGTTCTGCTCGGGCAGCGAGTTCACCATGGACGGGGCATCCACCGCGGGGATGAACGGCGTATGATCGAGGATCTCGGCTCGCAGCGCCTGAAGGGCCGCGTCGCTCTGGTCTCGGGCGGCCTCCGTGGCATCGGCCTCGCCTGTGTCGAGCGTTTCCTGGCCGAGGGCGCCGAAGTGGTGTTGACCGACCTTTCCTCGCCCGACGATGCGGCCGAAACGCTGGCCCGGCTGGGGCAGGCCGCCAGCTACGTCCAGGCCGACGTGACCAGCGAGGACCACTGGAACACGGTGCTCGCGGCCGTGACGGAGCGGCACGGCAAGCTCCACGTCCTCGTCAACAATGCGGGCATCGACCTGACCGGCCCGGTCGCCACGACCTCGCTCGAGGGATGGCGCAAGATCATGGCGATCAACGTCGACGGCGTGTTCCTCGGCACCCGCACGTTCGTCCCGCTCATGGAGGCGAGCGGCGGCGAGGTGAAGGGCGGCGCGTCGATCATCAACGTCAGCTCGATCATGGGTCTCGTCGGCATGAGCGAGGTGTCGGGCTACAACGCCAGCAAGGGCGCGGTGCGGCTGTTCACCAAGTCGATCGCGCTCGAGTTCGCCGAAAAGAAGATGCCGATCCGCGCAAACTCGCTGCACCCCGGTTTCGTCGTCACGCCGCTGCTCCAGGAAGGCTTCCAGCGCTGGGTGGACAAGGGTGTCGCGGCCAAGGCGCAGGACCTCGTCGACCTCATGTCCAGCAAAACGCCGATCGGTCGCCTGGCCGATCCGTCGGAACTGGCCAGCGCGGTGTTCTTCCTCGCCTCGTCGGACAGCTCGTACATGACCGGTGCGGAGCTCGTGGTGGACGGCGGTTGGACTGCGCAGTGATGCGTCCCGCTGCAGGGGCAGAACATCAAACTTGGAGACATCGATGACCATAGCCCTTCCTGACGTGATCGCCGTCGTCACCGGAGCCGCAGGCGGCATCGGCCGCGAGGTCGTGAAGGCCATGAAGGCGGCCGGCGCGACCGTTATCGCCACAGACCTCAAGGAGAGCGCCGAGATCGAGGGCGCCGACCACTACCTGCGCCACGACGTTACCAGCGAGGCCGACTGGCGCGCGGTGGAAGCGCTGGTGCGCGAGAAGTACGGCCGGCTCGACGCCCTTGTGAACAACGCCGGCTATTCCATCGTCACGAAGTTCGAGGAAACCTCGCTCGCCGAGTTCCACAAGGTCAACGCGGTCAACGTGGACTCCGCGATCATCGGCACCCAGATCCTGCTCGACCTGCTGAGGGAGGGCGGCAAGGCCCGGCCTTCGGGTGCCTCGGTCATCAACTTCTCCAGCATCGGCGGGCTGCGCGGGGCGGCATTCAACGCAGCCTATTGCGTCAGCAAGGCGGCCATAATGATGCTCAGCAAGTGCCTCGGCGCGGAGTTCGCCGCGCTGAAGTACAACATCCGCGTCAACTCCGTGCATCCGGGCGGAATCGAGACGCCGATGCTCTCTTCGATCATGGACCGCTACGTCGAACTCGGCGCCGCGCCCTCGCGCGAGGCGGCCGAAGCCGGGGTCAACATCAACCACCCGATCGGCCGCCTCGGCCGGGCGGAGGAGATGGCCGGGGGCGTGGTCTTCCTCGCCTCCAGCGCGTCGAGCTTCATGACCTGCGACGAGCTGGTGATGGACGGAGGCTTCAGCCAGATCTGACGGGAACGCCGGCCGCCCTGCCACTTGCATCAGTGGCTCGCGGCCGCGCGGTGGCGGTAGGCTGCGACACAAGCGGATCGCGAACAAGCGACCGCAGGGAGAGGATCAGGAACATGCACGAAGGCTACGATCTCGTCGTACTCGGCTCGGGCGCCGCGGGAATGACCGCCGCCCTCACCGCTGCGGAACACGGAGCGCGGGTTCTCGTCGTCGAGAAAGGCGAAAAGCTCGGCGGCACGTCCGCCTGGTCCGGGGGCCAGATCTGGATCCCCTGCAATCCGCACCAGAAGGAATTCGGCAAGGAGGACAGCCGCGAGAAGGCGCTGACGTATCTCGAATCGATGTCCAACGGACTGATCGCGCCGGAGATGGCCGAGGCGTATATCGACGGCGGCGTCGAAATGGTCTCCTTCCTGGAGGAACGTACGCCCGTCCAGTTCATGGTCGTACCGCACTTCCCCGACTATCATCCCGAGCAACCCGGCGCGGCCAGCCGCGGCGGCCGTACGCTGGAATGCGCCGTCTACCCCTATGGCGAGCTCGGCGAGTGGCGCGACAAGGTGGAAGTCTCGCCCTACTACTGGCCTCACGTCTACTTCACCGTAGGCGAGACTTCGCTGGCGCAGGCGGTGCCCGACCCGCTGCCCGCCGAAGAGGCCCGGCGCCGTGCCGAAAACGACGAGCGCGGGCTCGGCCATGCCCTCGTCGGCCGCCTGCTGCGCGGCTGCCTGGACCGCGGCGTGGAGTTCCTGCTCGGCACCGGAGGCAAGGAACTGGTGATCGAGAACGGCGCGGTGACCGGCGTTCAGCTCGACGACGGCAGCGTGGTGGCCACGACCAACGTGGTCCTCTCGACCGGCGGATTCGAGCACAACGATGCCTTCAAGGCCGCCTTCCTGCGCGGCCCGCTCACCTCTCCGGTGTCGATCCCGACCAACACGGGCGATGGCCTGCGCATGGCGATGAAGGCCGGCGCGATGCTGTCCTCGATGCGCGAGGCATGGTGGATGCCGGTGGTCGAGGCGCCGCTCAACCCCATGGGCCGCATGCTGTTCACCGGCGAACGCACCCTGCCCGGCACGATCATGGTCAACCGCACCGGCAAGCGCTTCACCAACGAGGCTGCGAACTACAACGCCTTCGGGGCAGCGTTCCACGTGCAGGACCTCAATTCGTGCTCCTGGGCCAACCTCCCGGCCTGGTGCCTGTTCAACCAGGCGTTCTACGACAAGTGGGGCTTCCTCGACGCGCAGCTCATCGGCACCGCGGACGCCGGCGCGCACAAGAAGGTTCCGGCCGACTGGATCGCGCGCGGCGACACGCTGGACGAACTCGGTGCCAAGCTCGGCATCCCGGCGGGAGCGCTGGAGGAGACGGTGGCGCGCTGGAACGCGATGGTCGAGAGCGGCAAGGACGAGGATTTCGGCCGCGGCGAGAGCTACTACGACCTCTACTGGGGCGATCCGGAGCACAAGGGGAAGAAGGAGGCCACGCTCGGCAAGCTGGAGGGCGGGCCCTGGTACGCGGCCGAGGTCAAGTCCGGCGCGCTCGGGACCAAGGGCGGGCCGAAGACCGACACGCTGGCCCGCGTGCTCGACGTCGATGGCGCGCCGATCGCGGGACTCTATGCCGCGGGCAACGCGATGGGCTCGATGATGGGCATGACCTACGGCGGAGGCGGCGGCACGCTGGGGCCGGGCATGGTGTTCGGCTACCTGGCGGGAAAGCATGCGGCGCAGCGCAATGTGGGGGTGCAGAGCGCGGCGGAAGCGGGGGCGTGAGTGCCTGCGAGCGCCTGCCCGGGATCCTGGGCGTCCACCACATCGGCGTCTCGGTGCCCGACCTTGCCAAGGCGCGCGCGTTCTACATCGACGTGCTCGGCGCCGTCGAGGAGGTGGCGCCGCTGAGCTGGGCGGACAATCCCTTCATCGACGAAATCGTCGGCCTGGAGGGCAGTGCGGCGCAGCAGTTCTTCTGCCGGCTCGGCAATGTGCAAATCGAGGTTTTCCAGTACGATGCGCCGCGCCAGAAGGCGCTGGACCGCCATCGCGGGGTCAACGAATACGGCTACACCCACATGGCGCTGCAGGTGGAGGACGTGGCCGAAGTCCATCGGCGGATCGTGGCGGCGGGGCTGCCGGTGCATGCTCCGCCGGCCCTGGAGGCGATCACGGTGGACGCGCAAGGGGTGAAGCACGGCTATGCCGGCACCTACTGCCGCGACTTCTTCGGCAACGTGTTCGAGATCCTGGAGATCCACGAGACGCCCGACATCCTGCCGATAGCGTCCCGATAGCGCGGCATTAGCGCGCGGTTAGCGCGCCGTCAGCGCCGCGAAGGGGGCGAGCACCCATGGTGCCCGCCCCCACAGCGTCATTCGCCGCCGAAGCGCACCTTGAGGCGCACGCCGTACATCCGCGGCTGGCCGAGGATCAGGCTCTCGGTGCCGGTGGACAGCCAGCTGTTGCCCACGAAGATGGGGTACTTCTCGTTCGTCAGGTTGGTGACGAAGCCGGCCAGGTCGACCGGGCTGCCGCCGATCGAGTTCCAGTTGAGGTTGAGGTTCCACAGGTTCGACGAGGGCAGGATGCCCAGCGGGGTGTCGTTCGATGCGACCTGCTTGGCGGTGTAGGTGTAGGTCGCCGCGATCGTCACCTGGCCCAGGCTCTCGTCCAGCGGCAGCGTGTACGAGGGCGTGATGGTGATGCGATGCTTGGGCGACTGCGGCAGCGCGCCGCCCACCAGCGCACCGGTCGTCGGCGGCAGGTAGCCGGCGAACACGGGCGGGCTGTACGACTTCAGCTCGGTGTCGAGGTAGGCATAGCCGACCGAGACGCCCGCGCCATAGGCGTTGATCGCAGCGTCGATCTCGACGCCCTGGATCTTCGACTTGCCCGCATTGACGATCGCCTGCGCCGGCGAGTTCGTGTTGTTGGGGATGCTGGGGTCCGGAACCAGGTTGGCCGCCAGCTGCTGGTCGGAGAAGTCGTTGTAGAAGGCCGCGACGTTGAAGTAGCCGCTGACGGTGCCGCGGAACGAGGTCTTGGCGCCGATTTCGTAGGCGTCGACCTTTTCCGGACCCCAGGCGACCGGGACGGTGTTCGAGGCGTTCACGTTGCCCTGGCGATAGCCGCGCGAGTACTTGGCGTAGAGCAGCACGTCGGGGATCGGCTTGTAGTCGATGTCGATCAGCCAGGTGGGCTTCTCCGACTTCTGCTTGATCTGCGTCAGGCAGTTCTCGGGATTGACGGCCGAGCGGGTCGGATAGGCGGCGCAGGTGAAGGTCGGCGTGTTCGGCGCGTAGAAGAAGATCTGCCGCGTGGCACCTTCACCCGTCACCTTGTCGATCGTGTAGCGGATGCCGCCGGTGACCGAGAGCTGGTCCGTCAGGTTGTAGGTACCCTGCGCGAAGAAGCCGATGTTCTCGTAGTCGTAGCGGGTCAGCGAGTTCTGCACGAGGCCCGGGAAGCGACCCGTGCCGAGGCTGTCCACGCCGCGGCACTGCAGGGCCTGCAGGTCGGTGCAGCTGATGGTCGCCAGCACCGGAATGGTGACGCCCGGCGCCACCGTGACGTTCGAGGTGTAGCTGATCGGCGAGTACGAACCCTGGAACGGGCTGAGCGGCCCGCTGGTCTCGTAATAGCCGCCCAGAACGTAGTTCAGCTTGCCGTCGCTCGAACGACCCTGGATCTGCAGTTCCTCGGTGGCGGTGTACTGCTCGACGTTGGGCAGGTTCGGATCGGGCGCGAGGCCGACCCAGGTGAACGGCAGGCCCCGGAACGCGGGGTTCGGGTTGCTGGCCGGGATCACGTAGTTGTCGGCGCCGATGTTGAAGGCCTGGCGCTGCGCGAACTGCTGGTAGCTCGCGATGTTCTTGATCGTGATGGTGTCGCTGGCGTTCCAGGTGGTGGTGTTGATGACCGACCACTGGTCGATCTTCAGGTACGGATCGGGGTTGCCGTTCTCGACGTCCCAGTAGCCGTAGTTCTGCGAGCGCGAGCGGGCGATGCCCTGGGCGCAGGCGATCGGGGCCAGGAACGAGGCGGTCGTGCCCGCGGTGGGCAGGCCGAAGCGGCTGCGATCCACGCCCTGGTCGCATCCTGCCGCGTTGGCGACGGTCACCTTGCCGGTGATGCCGTTCGAATCCGAGTGGCTGTAGCGGACGATCGTGTAGTTCTCGAGGTTGGGCGTAAGGTCCGCGACGACCGCCGCGCGCACGGCCCAGTAATTCACGTCGCCCAGCGCGTCGGGACCGATGTCCGAGCGGTTCTTGAGATAGCCGTCACGCTTGTGACGCTCGAACCCGAGGCGCACCTTGAAGGTGTCGGACAGCGGCACGTTCAGCACGCCCTGGAGGCGGTACATGTCGAAGTTGCCGTAGGACCCCTCGAGATAGCCGCCCAGCTCGTCCTTCGGGCGCTGGGGCACGATCAGGACCGCGCCGCCGGTGGTGTTGCGGCCGAACAGGGTGCCCTGCGGCCCCTTGAGTATCTGGACGTTCTGGAGGTCGAAGAACTGGCCCACGCCGGCGCCGTTGCCGCCCGGCGTGCCGCCCTGGGCGCGCGGCCCGATCACGTCCGCGAAGTAGACCGCGACGGAGGGAGAGGTGAAGTTCTCCTGCACGAAGCCGCGCAGCGCGAAGCTCGCCGCCTCGGGGCCGTAGCGCGAGTTGGCCGAGAGCGACGGCGTGTAGGTGGCAAGGTCCGCGCCCGAAGTGACGTTGCGATTGTCGAGCTGGGTGTCGTCGAACACCGTCATGGAGATCGGCACGTCCTGGAGGCGTTCCTCGACGCGGCGGGCAGTCACGACGATCTCGTCCGGGTTGGATTGCGCAAGAGCCGGAGTACAGCTCACCAGCGAGGTGGACGCGACCAGGAACAGCCGCAGACGTAGATTGCGCATCGTTCTAACCTTCTCCCATCATCCCGAATCCCGCTTGCAGTGCGAACTGGCGGGAACAGTGTTCTACGCTGTGTCGCAACGCGGCCTCTCCTTCAAGATCAGCGGCACGACATCGCGCGGGCGAAAGCGAATACCGCCCCGGCGGATGAATAGTCCTGCCGGGACGCGGCCGGAACCGGCGCCGGACTTGACCGATCCGGACAATGCCGGCAGCCATGGCCGACAACGGGAGGGGACGACCAGCCGAAACGTCGGCCACCCCTCCTCAGGCGAGAGGAACAGGCGGGTGGCATCCGGCGCGGCGCATCCAGAAGGCTTCGAGAGGGTCAACGCGGCGCTGCTGCGTCATTTCGCCGAGCGCGTGCGCGCGCAGGGCGGCCACGCCGAGAGCCTGCTGGAATGCGCCGGCGTCCCGGCCCACGTGCTCCAGGACGACGGCGCCAGCCTGACCTACCCGCAGGCGATCCGCCTGCTCGATGCCGCCGCGCGCCTGCTGCGCTGCCCGGACTTCGGCATGCGGCTGGCGCGCCGCCAGGCGGGCGGCGCGGTGCTCGGCCCGCTCGGCCGGGCGATGCGCAGCGCGCGCACCTTCGGCGGCGCGCTGCGCTTCGCCATCTCCCATAGCGACGCGCACAGCAGCGCCGCCAAGCTGTGGCTGCGCCCGTTGCCGGAGGAAGGCCGCGTCTTCGTGGCGCACGAACTGCTGACCGGCGACGTCGCGCGCCGCGCGCAGGTGATGGAGCAGATCCTCCTCCTCGGGCACCTCGAGGCGATTGGCATGACCGGTGGCGCGGCCCGCGGGCGCCTGATCCATTTCCGCCACGAAGCCGTCTCCCCGCCTGAGGTCTACCGCCGCCGTTTCGGATGCGAGGTGCGATTCGGCGAGCCGGTGGACGGGATCACCTTCGCCAGCGAGGATCTCGACAGCCCGATCACCGGCGGGAGCGAGGCGATCCACGGCGCAGCGGCGGCGCACATCGCCCGCGCCTTTCCCCGCCGCGACGCCCCCGTCGAGGCGGAAGTGAGAGGCGTCATCGCGCGCCGCCTCGCTTTCGGGGACTGCTCGAGCGGCGAGGTCGCGCGCGCGCTCAACCTGCATCCTCGCACGCTGCACCGCCGCTTGCGCGCGGGCGGGCGCAACTTCCAGTCGGTGAAGGACGAAGTGCGGCAGGGCCTCACCCGCTACTACCTGGAACAGACCGCGCTCGACTTCCGCGAGATCTCGGCCAAGCTTGGCTTCGCGGAGCCCTCGATCTTCTCGCGCAGCTGCCGGCGCTGGTTCGGGGGGTCTCCCACCCAGCTGCGGCGCGGAGCGCAGGCAGAAGCCCCGTCGATGGCCTTTCCCCCTGCTCAGGCTGGGCCTGCTTCCGGAGGCGGGGCGCGAGGTTCGCATGCTTCGACAAGCTCAGCATGAGCGGAAGTGGGGTGGAGACGTGGCAAGGCCAAGTCCTGCCCCTTCCCTGCCCTTTCTGCTGCCCCTCCACCCGCCCGGGCTGCGCCTGTCGAAGCCCGCGCCGTTGAATTCCGCGCCTCCAGGCGGCATGAACGGGCCGTCCCGCGACCGCCGGGCCGCAGAGCGCAAGGCCCGTGCGCGAGGACATCTGGAGAACCATGCAAGAAGCGAAGAAGCCGCGCATCCCGGCGTCCGCCAAGGGCCTTGCCACGCGCAACCAGATCCTCGACGCCTCGGAGGTCCTGTTCGCCCAGAACGGCTACCTGGGCACCTCGCTGCGCGACATCGCGCAGCTGGCCGGCGTGCGCATCGGGCTGGTCCACTATCACTTCGGCAATAAGCACCTCATCCTCGACGCCGCGCTTGACCGCAAGCTGGGGCTCCTGCGCGACCGGATCGCCGAGAGCTTCGCCCAGGCACAGGCGCGGGGGCCGCGCTTCGGGCTCGAAGAGATCGTCGCCGCCTTCATCCTGCCCTTCCTCCAGGCCGCGTCGCGCGAGGACGATCCGCTGCGCGGCTACATCGTCATGACCTCGCACCTGATGAGCGCCTACCGCCTGCCCGAGCTGCGCCCGATCCTGGCCAAGCTCGGCGCGGTGACCGAGATCCTCACCGACCACATCCGCCGCCACCGCCCCGAGATCGCCGAGGGCAACCTGCTCGCCGGCATCTACCTGATCGAGGCCGCGCTGATCTTCATGGTGCAGGATCCCGGCTTCCTCGACGACCTCAGCCGCAACCACCACTCGGTCGCGCGGCTGGACGAGATGGCGCGCCCGGCGCTGCGATTCTTCGCCAGCGGGCTGGAGAGCCTGGGCGAGCCGTCCTGATCGTTTTGACAGGTTGGTCGATCGACCAGTTTTGATATCCTGCCTCTCGACAACGACACGGCCCACCAAGGTCGGCGTGCGCAGACGGGAGGATGGCGGCTCGTAAGGGACCGTTCCCGGGCTTGCGCCTGGCCCCGGGAAGGAGACGAGATGGGAAGGCAGGACATCGACGCGCTGATGATCGACGGCCGCAACGCCGCGAACCTCAGGGGCGATCCGATCACGGGCGATCGCTACACCTCGCCGGAGTTCATGAAGCGCGAATGGGACCACATGTGGACCCGCATCTGGCACGTGGCCGGACGCACCGCGGAGCTGGAGGAGCCGGGCGACTACGTCGTGCACGATTTCATGAACGAGTCGGTGTTCTGCGTGAAGCAGGAGGACGGGTCGATCAAGGCGTTCTACAACGCCTGCCGTCACCGCGGGCAACGGCTGGTGTGGGACGCCAGCTCGCAGGACAGCTTCCAGTGCCCCTACCACGGCTGGGTCTGGGGCAAGGACGGCGTGCTGGAGAAGGCGCAGGACCCGGAGGACTTTCCCCAGGGCAACCCCTGCGGCAAGCTGAAGCTCAAGGAGCTGCGCTGCGCCACCTGGGGCGGCTTCGTGTGGTACACGATGGACGACGCCGCGCCCGAGCTGCTCGATTATCTCGCGCCGATGCCGGACCTGTACCGCAACTATCCGATGGACACCGCGGTGCGCGTGTTCTGGATGAAGATCGACCTCGACACCAACTGGAAGTTCGCCACCGACAACTTCTCCGAGAGCTACCACACCCGCACCGCGCATCCGCAGGTGCCGCCGTGGATCGATCAGGACGTCGACACCGCCCGGCACGAGATGTGGCCGAACGGGCATGGCCGCACGGTGCAGCCGATGCGCCCCTCGCTGTCCGACCGCCTGCCCGAAGGCGTCGATCATCCCTTCGACGCGATCCTGCGCCAGTGGGACATCGACCCGGATGCCTACCCGGACTTCGAGACCAAGGCGATGCAGGGCTGGCTCGACCTCAAGGCCGCCAAGAAGCGCCTGTGGAAGGAGCGCGGCTACGTCCACTACGAGCACATGGACGACGAGGAGATCACCGACAGCCCGCACACGGTGATCTTCCCCAACGTCACCATCAGCTTCCTGCCCGACAACCTCGTCTTCTTCCGCACCGAGCCGCACCCCACGGACCCGAACAAGTGCACCTTCGACCTGTGGTGCATGGCGTTCCCGGTGGAAGGGCAGACGGTGGTGGAATCGGTCATGGCCGGCCCCCAGCCGCTGCGCGAGGCGGAGATGCAGCACCGCGCCTTCGACAACGGCCGCGGGGTGCCCGAGATCAGGGACCAGATCGTCTACCAGGACATGCTCCTCGCCGAAGGGCAGCAGAAGGGCATGCACTCGCGCGGGTACGAGGATGCCTACCTCGCCGCGCAGGAGACGCGGGTGCGCTTCTTCCACGAGGTGCTGAACGACTACCTGGAAGGGCGGCGCTAGCCGGCCTCCGGCCTCAAGGCACGCCCCGATCCGAACACACCACGCTCCCGGGCCCGGCCCGGGACGACGCCGCGTCGCGTCCGAGACCATCATAACGACAAAAGTTGGGAGAACGACCATGAAGACCTGGCTCCATGCAAGCTCGCGCCTCGCGCTGGGCGCGGCCGCGCTGATCGCGCCGCACGCCGTCCTCGCGCAGGAGGCGCCCGATGACGTGCAGCAGTCCGGCGGCATCCAGGAGATCGTCGTCACCGCGCAGAAGCGGGCGGAGAACCTGCAGGACGTGCCGATCTCGATCACCGCGGTCGGCGGCGAGGCGCTGGCCGCCACGCAGGGCACCTCGCTCCAGGCGCTGCAGGGCCAGATCCCCAACGTCCAGATCGACAACTTCGCCAACACCCCGCAGAGCGCCGTCTTCACCGTGCGCGGCATCGGCGTGATCGAGCCCGATCCCTATGCCGGCAACACCGTGTCGATCGTGGTCGACGGGGTGCCGCAGTTCTTCTCGATGGGCGCGCTGCTCGACCTCTACGACGTCGACCGCATCGAGGTGCTGCGCGGGCCGCAGGGCACACTGTTCGGCGCCAACACCACCGGCGGCGTCATCAACGTCGTCACCGCCCAGCCCACCGGCGAGTTCGGCGGCCACGTGAAGGGCGTCTACGGCAACTACAACCGCTTCGACCTGACCGGCGCGATCGAGGCGCCGCTGGTGGCAGACACGCTCTCGCTCAAGGTCGCGGGGATCCACACCCAGCGCAAGGGCTGGGTGACCAACGTCGTCGATGGCTCGGACATGGGCAGCAAGAACATCGACGCGGTGCGCGCCTACTTGCGCTTCACCCCAGCCGGCAACTTCGACGCGACGCTGCGAGGCGAATACGTCAACGTGCGCAACGGATCGCCGATCATCATCAACGGCGCGCGCCCGGGCGAGGCGCTCTACGTGGCGCCGGGCACGGCGGGGCCGGGCACCGGAGGCATGTACGTCAGCCCCTGCGCGGCGAACGGCCAGTCCGGCATGTGCGTGGCGCCCGACAAGTTCTACGGCGCCAACAATTCGGTGCCCGACAGCTCCAAGATGGACACCTACTCCGGCACGCTGACGATGAACCTGACCGACACCGCGCTGGGCGACTGGACCGCGATCACCGGCTACAAGAAGTTCACGCTGCGCGAATTCACCGACCAGGACGGCACGCCGCTGTTCCTGAACGATACCTACCGCCGCACCGAAGGCTGGCAGTTCAGCCAGGAGCTGCGCACCAACATCGAGGTCAGCGACACGCTGAACATGCTGGTCGGCGCGTTCTACCTCAAGGACCACTACGACCACATCCAGGCCTACCGCCTGCAGTTCGCCGCTCCCGGCCTGCTGCAGACCAACCTGCAGGACCAGGACAACTACTCGATCTCCGGATTCGCGCAGGCCTACTGGCAGGCCACCGACCGCCTCAAGCTGCAGGCCGGCATCCGCTATACGCACGAGAAGACCGAATCGACGCCCAGCCTCACCAACAGCATCGGCGACCCGGCGGGCTCGAACTACACGGGCGAAGGCAACCTGGTGGTCTCCAGCTTCACCGTCGGCGGCGAGAAGAGCTGGAACAACGTGGGCTGGAAGCTGGGGGCGGACTACGAGATCGCCAACGACACGCTGCTCTACGCAAGCTGGGCGCGCGGCTTCAAGTCGGGCGGCTTCACCGCGCGCGTCGGCGTGCCCGCGGACGGCGACACCCCCTACGATCCGGAAAAGGTCGATACCTTCGAGGCGGGCATCAAGGCCGACCTGCTCGACCGCCGGCTGCGCATCAACCTCGCCGCGTTCTACACCAACTACCGCGACATGCAGGTGGCGCAGATCTACTTCGACACCGACACCGCGACCCAGGGCAACCGCATTCTCAATGCCGGCAAGTCCGAGATCAAGGGCTTCGAGCTGGAGACCACCGCGGTGCCGGTGGACGGCATGACCCTGCGCGCGTCGCTCGCCTACCTCGACGCCAAGTACAAGGACTTCCCCTATACCGACCCGCTTTCGGGCGAGGTCATCAACCTCGAGGGCTATCGCCTGCAGAACGCGCCCAAGTGGAACGCCAGCTTCGGCGCCAACTTCGTGATCCCGCTGGGCCACGGCGCCGACCTGGTCAGCGACGTGAGCTACACCTACACCAGCTCCAAGTACTACACCGCGATCCTCGACACGCCGCGATCGAAGATCCAGCCGACGCACCTGGTCGACGCCTCGCTGACCTACAAGCCGGAGGCGGCAGCCTGGTCGGTGGGGCTCTGGGCCACCAACCTCCTGGACTCGCGCTATCTCTCGACCGTGTACGACAGCCCCGGCTACGCCGGGCTCGCCGGCTACGCCCCGCCGCGCCAGTGGGGCGGCTCGGTGAGCTTCGAGTTCTGATCCCGCAGGCACGACAGGAGAGAACATGAACCGCGTATCCGGCAAGGTCGCCCTCATCACCGGCGGGGCCTCGGGCCTGGGTGCCGCCGACGCCAGGCTGCTCGCAGCCGAAGGCGCCAAAGTCGTCGTCACCGACCTCCAGGCCGACCTCGGCCGCGCGGTGGCGGCCTCCATCCCCGATGCTCTGTTCCTGGAGCACGACGTGCGCGACGAAGCCCAGTGGCGCGACGTCGTGGCCCGCACCATGGAGCGCTTCGGCCGGCTCGACGTGCTGGTCAACAACGCGGGCCTGGTGCGCTTCGGCGATGTCGAGAGGTGCGAGCTCGAGGTGTTCCGCCTGCAGCTCCAGGTCATGGTGGAAGGCTGCTTCCTGGGCTGCAAGAGCGCCCTGCCCTTCATGACCAAGGGCGGCGGAGGCTCGATCGTCAACGTGGCCTCGGTGGCCGCGCTCAAGGGCATCAGCGCGATCCCCGCCTACAGCGCGGCCAAGGCGGGGATCATCGCCCTTACCCGCAGCGTGGCGGTGCATTGCCAGGAACAGGGCTACGGCATCCGCGTGAACGCGATCGCTCCGGGCGCGCACGATACGCCGATGACCCGCCAGGCGCTCGACCAGCTGCCGCAGGACCACGCCGGGCTCGACCAGGTCAACGCCCATGGCCAGGGCCGGCCGGAGGACGTCGCGAACCTCGTCCTGTTCCTCGCCTCCGAGGAATCACGGCAGATCACCGGCACGCACATCGTCATCGACAACGGGGAGACGGTGGGATGACCATCGCCGATCTCGCCTCGATCCAGGCGATCTCCAACGTGCTGGCCCAGCACAGCCGCGGCGTCGACCGGGCCGACGAGGGCCTGCTCGCAAGCTGCTATCACGACGACGCCACGGTCGATTACCGCTTCTACGCCGGCCCCGCGGCGCAGATCGCCGCCATCCTCGCCGGCGCGCAGAAGGCCCAGCCGGTGACGCTGCACCGCACGGCGCAGATGAGCATCGCTCTGGACGGGGATCGTGCCACGTCCGAAAGCTACGTCATGGCCTATGCCTCGGGCGCGGACGAGACCGGCGCGGCGTTCCAGCGGCTGATCTGCGGCCGCTATCTCGACCGGCACGAGCGGCGCGGCGGCGCCTGGCGGCTGACGCATCGGTCGTACGTGCTCGACACCAATCTCAACTGGCCGGGGGCCTTCGCCGCCCCTGCGCTGGGGCCGCTCGCCGGCCACGTTCCGACCGGCGGGCACGGCCCGGCCGACGCCGGCCTTGCCCTGCTTGCGCTCGCGAAGGCGCACCACGCTCACTCGAACGAAGGTCCAGGAGGCCAGACAGCCATGACTCACGACGCCGCCGCCGTCGACGCGGTGATCTCGCGCCAGCAGATCGCCGATCTCACCATGGCCTATTGCCGCGGTGTCGACCGCGCCGACGCCGGCCTGCTCGCGGGCGTGTTCCACGAGGACAGCACGATCGTCAGCGGCGCCTTCAACGGCCGTGGCCAGGATTTCGCCGAAGCCATCTGCGCACTGGTGGAGGAGACCTTCGCCCAGACCTTCCATTCGATCGCCAACCAGTGGATCGAAGTCGAGGGCGACGGGGCCATCGGCGAAACCTACGTCATCGCCGTCTCCACCAGCCGCAGCGAGGACGGCGCGGCGACCGACACGCTCACCGGCGGACGCTACGTCGATCGCTTCGCGCGCCGCGACGGGCGCTGGGGCATCGCCGAGCGGACCTTCGTGCTCGACTGGAGCCGCAGCGAACCCAGCACCCGCGACATGCACGGCGGCCTCTACGGGGCGCTCGACCTGCACGGATCACGCGGCAAGGGCGACCCGGTCTACGGCTTGCTCTCCTGACGCGGGGGCGTTCAGCCGACCTTGGGCCGCTCCGGCGACCAGGGCAGCAGGAGGAACAGCAGCGCCCCCACCGCGATGCAGGCGGAGACGCCGTAGAGATAGGGCGAGAAACTGTCGGTGAGCGCGAGCGTCCGGCTGATCGCCAGCGCTCCGATCGCCGAGGCGAGGAAGCTGACCGTGTAGACCAGCCCGAGCGTGGTGTTGTAGATCCGCAAGGAGAAGTAGCGCGCGACGAGGTAGGAGATCAGGTCGCTTTCCGCGCCCACGGCAAGACCCACCAGGAACATGGCGGTGCCGATCACCGCCACCGTGTCGAGGTCGGTCCCCAGCACGAAGAAGCCGAAGGCGGGCAGCACCATCGACAGGCTGGTGACCAGCGGCGTGGCGAAGCGGTCGAGCGCCAGCCCGCAGGCGATGCGGCCCACCACGGTGCCGGCGGCGTAGACGGTGACGATGTTCGCCGCGGTCTGCGCCGAGATGCGGTTGTCCACCAGCATCAGGTTCATCTGCGAGGCATGCAGCGGGGTCTGCAGCAGGCACAGGAACATGGCGACGAAGATCGTCCAGAACACGCGGCTGGACAGGATCGTGCGATAGTCCTGCCGGGCGGGGCGGTGGAGTTCCGCGGTGGCGGGCAGGTCCGGCAGGTTGGCGCCAGGCGCCGCCTCCTCGCCGGCGCCGGTGCCGCGCGGGATCAGCCAGATCGCCACCAGCCCGGCCCCCAGCGCGAGCGCGCCCAGCGCCACATAGGCGCTGCGCCAGCCGATCGCCTCGATCCACCAGTTGGTCATTGGCACCAGCGCCATCGCCAGCAGCGCCGGCACGCAGTTGACGATGGTCAGCGCCAGGCCCGTCGCCTTCTCGAAGTTCTCGGCGATGAGGCGGGTATAGACGAGCGTGCTGGTCAGGCTGCCCACCGCCAGCGTCGCCGTCGATGCCGCCAGGAACCACGCGAAGCTGCCGTTCTGCGTGGCGTAGCCGATGAAGCAGAGCGGGATCAGCAGCGTGCCGGCCAGCGCGACCTTGCGCACGCCGAGCCGGTCGGTGAAGCGGCCGATGAAGGGCAGGACGAAGATCGTCGTCAGCATCGTCAGGCCGACGAGCGCGAACTGCGCGCGCGACCAGCCGAACGCGCGCACCAGGTGCGGCGCGAACGCGCTGTTGGTATAGGCGAAGAGCGGCAGGCTGGTGCCCGAACCCAGGCTGGCGGCGACGAGCGGCCGCAGGTTGCGGCGCAGTTCGCCGATGTAGCTTGACGCCATTGTGCTCTCCCAGTGCCCGGCGGTTGTCCCTCAAGGTCCGTGCGTTGTCGAACCGGCCGGGCGATATCGTGCGGTCGCGTCGACAAGCACCCGTGTGGATCGGGGGCCGGTCAGCCCAGGGTCGCGGCGAAGCCGATCCGCCCGGCCCGCTCCTCCTCTTGGAGCGAGACGAGGTCCAGCTGGAACACCATGTCCTCCATCGGCGTCTGCACGCGCGGGTTGCCCGTCCAGAACACCACGCGGCAGGTGCGCCGCGCGATCCGCCAGCCTTGCGCGGTGCGCTCCCAGGCATCGTCGTAGTAGCCGGTGCCGTCCCACACCGGCGGGTCACCCGCCGCGTGCCGGACCAGGCGCCAGCTGCCGTAGGTGTGCGAGGCGGCGCGGCCCCCCTCCACCCGGACGAGGTGATTGGTCATGACGTGCTGGGTGGCGTCGAACAGTTCGTGGAACGCGCCGAAATCGGCCTTGAAGCGCTCCCGCCCGGTCCAGCTGGAGGTGGGTCCGTAGTCCGCCGCGACCTCGGGGGTGAAGATCCGGTCGAACAGGTCCCAGCGGCGGGTGTCCATCGCGAAGCCGTAGAGGTTCAGCAGGTCGACGATGTCCTCGCGGTCGGCCACGGCGTTTCCCTTCAGCGCGGCAGCGAGACGGTGGCGGTGCCCTTGAGGATCGTCGGGCCTTCCTGCGTGGTCATGCGCGTCTCCACCGTGACCACCGGCATGCCGAACTCGCTGGTCTCGCGCTTGTCGACCACGGTGGCGTCCACGTAGGTCACGTCGCCCTCGAAGGCGGGGCTGCGGAACTGGGTCTTGGAGTGCCAGACGTAGCCGTCGTGCCCGGCCCAGTAGGCCACCGTGTCGAGATGCCAGGCGTTCATCGACGAGCCGTAGCCATAGACCCCGCCCATGCCCACCTTCTCGCCCTTCTCGGCGTTGATGTGGCCGGAGCTGGGGCCGTGAAACAGCCCGTCGCCGTGGCGCGGGTCGATCTTGCGGGCCTCGAAGTCGTAGGTCATGTCGTCGGCGAAGCCGGCATCCTCGGTCGCGGGGTCGTAGACGCCCTCCGGCACGTTCCAGCGCCAGGTGCCCCAGATGTTCTGCTTGTGCGCGCGGCACTCGAGCGCGAAGGTCACGCGGCTGTGCGGACCGATCACGCGGCGCGGCAGCGCATCGCCGACGCTGACCGCGTCCCAGCGCGGCGACACGCCCGAGCGGCTCGACTTGATCCACTCCAGCCGCACCCGCGCCACCTCCTCCAGTTCGGAGCGGGACCAGAGCTTGGGCGGCACGTTGCCCTTGTCATAGACCTTGCGCTTGGCCGCCTCCTCGACGAGGTAGCGGATCGAGGTCGCCCGCTCCTTGGCCACCAGCGCACCGTGCTGGTTGCGGTGGACCGTGTCGCCATCGGCGAACATCGTCGGCCCGGCGAATCCGGTCTCCGCGATCTTGTAGCCCGCGAAGCTGCGCTCCTGCGTCAGCTTGTCGCCCGGGCGGACGGGGGTGCCGTAGAACCACCATTCCTCCCCCGCGAAGATCAGGTGCGAGCCCGGGATCTTGCCCACGCACGAGGGATGGCAGCCGTGGCCATAGTCCATCGCCACGGTGAAGCTCTGCGGCGCGACGATGCCGCCGAACTTGCTGGCGCGGGCGAACTGCTCGTCCCAGTGGAGCGGGTTGGCGTAGTCCATTGCCTGGACCCAGCGGCGGATGTCGGTCGCGTTGCAGGGGTCCCAGAACTCGGCGAAGATGACCGGCTTGCCGATCCACTTGTCGACATCGCTGGTGTCCAGGGTCACGTCGCCTTCCGCCATCGCTCTCTTCCCGCCCGTTCGTATCGGCTGCTGTCTCGCCGCTTCATCCAAGGCGCGCTCGCCCGGAGGCGCAAGGCCATCGGCAGCGCGTGCAAGCGCGATTGCCGATGCGGACCAGTGGCCCTGCCGCGCCGCGTCCGCGGGCCCGCCGGAGCGATACTTGCAGCAGGTTAGCATCCGCGTTTCGACATCGGTCCGGCGACTGCGCTAGCGAAGCCGACGAGACGATTCGAGCCTGACCGGGGGAGACACAAGCCAATGAAGATCGACAACACCCTTGCCGCCGTGGTCACCGGGGGCGCCTCGGGCCTCGGCCGCGCCAGCGCCCGGGCCCTCGCCGACGCCGGCGTCAAGGTGGCCATCTTCGACATCAGCGAGGAAGCCGGCGAAGCCTTCGCGGCGGAGATCGGCGGCGTCTTCTGCAACGTCGACATCACCAGCGAGGACAGCGTCGAGGCCGGCTTCGCCAAGGCGCGCGCGGCCCATGGGCAGGAGCGCATCGTGGTCCACTGCGCAGTGGTGGCGGGCGGCGGCAAGACGGTCTCGTTCGACAAGAAGACCGGCGCCTACAAGCGCACGCCGACCGAGCAGATCGCCAAGTCGGCCGAGGGCATCTTCACCGCCTCGTACCGCGTCGCCTCGATCGCGGCGCTGGGCATGGCCAATGCCGACCCGCTCAACGACGACGGCGAGCGCGGCACGATCATCCTGACCTCCTCCGCCGCGGCACAGGACGGCCAGATCGGCCAGGTCGCCTATGGCGGCGGCAAGGGCGCGGTGAACGCGATGGTCCTGCCGATGGCCCGCGACCTCATGGACCTGGGCGTGCGCGTCAACGCGATCATGCCCGGCACCTTCGCCACCCCGCCGATGCTGCGGGTGAAGGAGCATGCGCCCGAGGTGTTCGAGGGGCTGGGCAAGGCCGTGCCCTTCCCCCGCCGCCTCGGCAATCCGGAAGAGTTCGGCTCGCTGGTGATGGAACTGGTGCGCAACACCTACTTCAACGGACAGTGCATCCGCCTCGACGGTGCCATCCGCATGCCGCCCAAGTAGGCCGGCGCGAAAACCGGAGAGAAGGGCCGCATTGCGCGGCCCTTTTTTCTTGCGCTCAGCCGGGCGAAGGCAGCGGGCGGCTGTCGTACTGGAGATAGCTCAGGCGCGTCTCGGCGATGCGCCAGGCGCCATCGGGGCAGCGCACGTAGCGCTCGTGATAGTGGCCGTAGCCGGTGTGGCCGACCTCCCCGACCGCCGCCTGCCGGTCCTGCGCCATCTCGACGCGGTCGTTCATCGCCCAGACCACGCGGGCACTGGCGCCATCCGGCTCGAGCGCGATCTCCGGGTTGTGGACCTGGTGCGCCGTCCGGGCCTGCTCGATCGCGCCGCGGACGTAGGCCACCGCCGCATCGCGCCCTTCGACGCGCAGACCGCCGGCGGGCGAGGTGTCCAGCACCAGGTCCTCGACGAAGCAATCGGCCCAGCCCTGCCAGTCCTTGGTGTCCATCAGCCGGCAGTAGCGCGCCTTGGTCTCGCAGATGGCGAGCCAGTCCGGGAACGCGATGGTCATGCCCTTCTCCCTCCTTTTGCGGCTCCGCCCGGGAGCTCAGGTGATCGTGAAGCCGCCGTCCACCGCGAGCACCTGGTTGGTGACGCGCGCTGCCATCGGGGTGGCGAAGTAGAGGACGGCCGAGGCGATGTCGCGCGGCGTACAGGTGCCAAGCGGCGGCTTGCGGTTGCCCGGCCCGATCGGCGGCGGCCCTTCCGCGCCGATCGCGCCCGGGGTCCCGACGCCGCCGGGAAGCACGGTGTTGACGGTGATGCCATGCTCCGCCAGCTCGAACGCCGCGGAGGTCGTAAGCGCGGCGATGGCGCCCTTGCTGGCGGTGTAGGCGGCAAGGCCCTGGACGAACTGTCCCACCAGCCCCGAAGAGGCGCAGTTGACGATGCGCCCCCCGGCCCCGGCGGCGATCATGGCGCGCGCCACTTCGCGGATCATCAGGAACGGCGCGCGGGCGTTGACGGCGTGGATGCGCTCCCAGTGGGCGAGGGTGCCGTCCAGGAGCATCTCGCGGTGCTGCAGCCCGGCGTTGTTGACGAGCAGCCAGGGCGACCCATGGCGCTCCACCACGCGGGCGCAGGCGGCGACGATCGCAGCTTCGTCGGTCAGGTCGACGGGCACGTGGCCGATGGCCGCGCCCTGCGCGATGCGGGCCTGCGCGCCGGCTTCGTCGCGATCAGCGATGACCACTCGCGCCCCGGCTTCGGTCAGCACTTCGCAGATGCCGGCGCCGATCCCGCTGGCGCCGCCGGTGACGAGCGCCAGGCGGCCCGCCAGGTCGAATGCTCCGGCCATGTTCCTCTCCCGTGTCCGACGGATCACGGGAGAGGGATCGCCCGCGTCAGTTCTGGGCGACCGGCAGCCAGACGGCGCTGGCCGAGTCGCCGCCCCAGTGTATCGTCTCGGTCGCCTTCACATAGTCGGAAGGCTTCGCCTCCATGATGGATGGCACCCAGCTCTGCGGATTGCGGTCGTAGAGCGGGAACAGGCTGGACTGCACCTGCACCATGATCTTGTGCCCCGGCAGGAACACGTGGTCGACGTTGGGCAGCGCCCACTTGAAGTCGTAGACCTTGCCCGGCTCCAGCGGCTGCGGCGTGGAGAAGCCGTGGACGTAGCGGCCGCGGAAGATCTCGATGCCGACGCCCAGCTGGTAGCCGGCCATCGCCGGGTCGGCCGTGTTCTCCTGCGGGTACACATCGATCAGCTTGACCACGAAGTCGCTGTCGCGTCCCGTGGTGGCGGCGCGCAGATCCACCTTGGGCGCGCCCTTGATGTGGACCGCCTTGTCGAGCACGCCCGTCTGGTAGCTCAGCACGTCGGTGCGACCGTCGGCGAAGCGCTGGTCCTGCACAAGCCAGGTCTTCCACTCCTCGCCCTTCATGTGGATCGGACGCGGCAGCATCGGCACCGGCTTGGCCGGGTCGGACACGTAGCTGTCCGTCCCTGCGGTCCCCTTGGTCCACGACAGCGTCGCGTTAGCACCGAGATAGAGCGGGGTGTAGGCGCCGGCGGGCCACTGCTGCGACACCTCCCAGCGGTTCGCGCCGGTGGCGTACGTCAGCACCGGCGGCGTGTCGCAGGCGGGTGCATCGGTCTTGAGATGGCAGTCGAGGAACGGCTTCATGTACCGCGTGCGAAACTGCAGCCCGGTGTCGCCCTCCCACTTGAGCGGGCCGAGCTGGCGCGCGTCGTAGTTCACCTGGGAGTGGCGCCAGGGGCCGATCACCAGACTGACCATGTCGCTGGGCGTGCCGTTCGCCTTGAGCGCCTGGTACACCGCGGGGGCGCCGTAGCTGTCCTCCTGGTCCCACTGCCCGACCACCAGCATGGTCGGCACCGTCAGCTTGCGGGCGCCGAGCAGCTTGTCCACCGCCTGGCCCTGCCACCATGCGTCGTAGGAGGGATGCTCCAGCACCTTGCGCACCACCGGCAGGTCGAGCAGCCCATAAGTCCGGGCGTAGTCCATTGCCGAGCCGCCTTCGAGATAGGCGGTGTAGTCGTCGCCCACGGCGCCACGCGGCACGTCGCCGCCGCCTTCCTTCACGGTCTGGCCCAGGTCGTAGTCGAAGCCGAAGGTGCGGAAGGCGCCGTTGTGGAACCAGTCGTCGCCCATCCAGCCGTCCACCATCGGGCTCTGCGGCACGGCGGCCTTGAGCGCCGGGTGCGGGTCGACCAGCGCCATCAGCGAGGTGAAGCCGAGATACGACGAGCCGGTGATGCCGACCTTGCCGTTGCTCTCCTTCACGTTCTTCACCAGCCAGTCGATGGTGTCGTAGGCGTCGGTGGCGTGGTCCACCTTGGTCTTGTTGAGCGGTCCGCGCAGGGGCCGGTTCATGACGTAGTCGCCTTCCGACCCGTCGAGCCCGCGCACGTCCTGGTAGACGCGGATGTAGCCGTCGTTGACGAACTCGGCGTCGGCGACGGGCAGGATTTCCTCGATCTTCTGGCTGCGGTTGCGGGTGGTCATCTTGTCCGCATTGTAGGGCGTGCGGCTGAGCAGGATCGGGGCGTCCTTCGCGCCCTTGCGGTAGACGATGACGGTGTAGAGCTTCTTGCCATCGCGCATCGGCACCATCACCACGCGCCGGACGTAGTCGGCCTGGGGGCGCACCCAGTCGTAGGTCTTCACCTGCTCGTTGAGCATGGTGTCGGTGAGAGCGGAGCGATCCTGCGCGGAGAGATGCGAGGCAGCCAGAGCGAGCGCCGCGACCGCGGCGGCATAGCGGAAATGCTTTGTCATGGACCGCATTGCTGCAGCGACGAGGCGTTGTCGTCAAGCGGTGCGCCGCGACAGAAGCGAGACAGCGGGGTTGGGACGATCGGGGCCGGAAGCGGTTCTCCCCCGGCCCCGCGGGGTTCTCGGCGAGAGAGGGCCCGTCCTATCTCCGCTCAGCCTGAGCCGGTCGAAGGTGCCGCAGGCGAGGCGCAAGGCCCCCATGCTTCGACAATCTCAGAATGAGCGGTTTGGTTGGAATGGGTGCGGTCTGTTCCGACCTGCTGTCAGGCCGCGCATTGCCCACCCCCGCTCAGCCTGAGCCTGTCGAAGGCCCCGCAGGCGAGGCGCAAGGGCCCCCATGCTGCGACAAGCTCAGCATCAGCGGAGGAGGCTGGACCTGCCGGCATCAAGCCGCCTGCTTCTGCCCCTGCGTCGCTTCGAGGTTCAGCAGGTCCGCCATCTCGAACGCCAGCTCGATCGACTGGGCGCCGTTGAGGCGGGGGTCGCAGTGCGTGTGGTAGCGGTCGGCGAGCGCCTCGTCGGTGATGGCAATGGCGCCGCCGGTGCATTCGGTGACGTCCTGGCCGGTCATCTCGACGTGGATGCCGCCCGCGTGGGTGCCTTCGGCGCGGTGGACCGCGAAGAAGCCGCGCACTTCGGACAGGATGCGGTCGAACGGACGTGTCTTGAAGCCGCTCTCGGACTTGATGACGTTGCCGTGCATGGGGTCGCACGACCACACCACCGGATGGCCCTCGCGCTTCACCGCGCGCACGAGCTTGGGCAGGCCGGCTTCCACCTTGTCGTGGCCGAAGCGGCTGATGAGGGTCATGCGGCCCGCCTCGCGCGCGGGGTTCAGCGTGTCGAGCATGCGCAGCAGCGCATCGGGCTCGAGGCTGGGCCCGCACTTCATGCCGATCGGGTTGCCGACGCCGCGCAGGAACTCGACGTGGGCCGAGCCGTCGAACCGGGTGCGGTCGCCGATCCACAGCATGTGCGCGGAGCAATCGTACCAGTCACCGGTCAGCGAATCGCGGCGGGTCAGCGCCTGCTCGTAGGGCAGCAGCAGCGCTTCGTGGCTGGTGTAGAAGTCGGTGCCCTGCAGCTGCGGGACCGAGGTGGGATCGACGCCGCAGGCGGCCATGAAGTCCAGCGCCTCGCCGATCCGGTCGGCCATCTGCGCGAACTTCTCGCCCCAGGGGCTGCGGCCGATATGGTCCATCGTCCACTGGTGGACCTGGCGCAGGTTGGCGTAGCCGCCGTGCGCGAAGGCGCGCAGCAGGTTCAGCGTCGCGGAGGACTGCGTGTAGGCGCGCAGCATGCGCTCGGGATCGTTGCGCCGCGCCTCGGCGGTGCCTTCGATGCCGTTGATGATGTCGCCGAAGTAGCTGGGCATCTCCACGCCGCCGACGCTCTCGGTGGGCGCCGAGCGCGGCTTGGCGAACTGCCCGGCCATGCGGCCCAGCTTCACCACCGGCTGCTTGCTGGCGAAGGTGAGCACCACCGCCATCTGCAGCAGCACGCGGAAGGTGTCACGGATGTTGTCGGCGCTGAATTCCGCGAAGCTTTCGGCGCAGTCGCCGCCCTGGAGCAGGAAACCGCGGCCGGCCGCGACTTCGGCCAGCTCGGCCTTCAGGGCCCGGGCCTCACCCGCAAAGACGAGCGGCGGAAACTTCGCAAGGGTGGCCTCGACCTCGCCCAGCTTCGCCTCGTCGCCATAGACCGGCAGGTGGCGCGCCTCATGCGTCTTCCAGCTCTCCGGTGTCCAGTTGCTCGCCACGTGTCGTACTCCCGATGCCCGCCGCACCATGCGAAGGCCTGCCGCTTCGATGCGGACAAGGGGCGGCCCATAGCCGCTGCGAGCAATATTTGCAAAGCCGGGTTTGGCGATCAGCGCGATCGGTTGCGCGGATCGCCGCCGTTCC
Source organism: Novosphingobium soli (assembly GCF_042432915.1). NCBI lineage: Bacteria > Pseudomonadati > Pseudomonadota > Alphaproteobacteria > Sphingomonadales > Sphingomonadaceae > Novosphingobium > Novosphingobium soli. The sequence goes on along the minus strand of NZ_JBHLWK010000010.1, from coordinate 430,363 downwards.
GGACCCCAGCCCGGAACGGCGCGAGGATCACTTCGCGGCGATCTGCGATTCCTTGCCCTCCGGCATGACTTCCAGGCGCCACGAGTTGTCGCGACCGAGGTAGCGCGCGGCCAGCGCCTGCATCGCCTGCGGGGTGGTCACGGTGTAGTCGCTCAGCACCGTCCGCACCGTGCCGATGCGCGAGGGATCGCTGGTGGCGCCTTCCAGCTGGCTCATGAAGAACGAAGTGCTGGAGGCGGCACGGGTCACCTGCTGGCGCAGCGGCTCGGTGACGAGCGCGAGCTCGTCGGCCGAAGGCGGGTTGGCGATGAGATCCTGCGCGATCTCGTCGGCGGTCTGGAAGAACACCGGCACCGACTTGGGATCGAGCTGCGCCATTGCCGTGATCGAGCCGCCGGCCGACAGGTCCACCGGCCAGGTCGAGTAGACGTAGGGCGCGTAGGACACGCCCAGCTTCTCGCGCACCGCGTTCATCAAGCGGTTGGTGAAGAGCTGCGTCAGGATCTCCAGCTGCCGCGATTCGCGGATGCCCATGGTGCCGCCGCCGGTCGGCCACGAGATCACCGCCGCGGCCTGGTCGGGGTCGCCGTGGTGGACGAGCGTGATCGGCTTGTCGGACGGGCGCGGCACCTCGATCTTCGCGAGCGCCGCGCTGGAAGGCGCCGGCGCGCGCGCCTTGAGCGCACCGAAGGTCTTCTCCAGCGCCGCGATGGCTGCCGTCTTGTCGAAGTCGCCGAAGATCTGCACCTCGACCGGTCCCTGCGTGAGCGTCTTGCTCCACACCCGCTTGAAGCCCTCGGGCGTGGTCGCCTCGATCTGCTCGGGCGTGGGCGTGCCGAAGCGGGCATCCTGCCCGCGCTGGTAGTACTGCAGGTCGCGGTTGAGCACGCCCTGCGGCGAGGTCGCGAAGGTGGCGTACTGGATCTTGGCCGCCGCCTTGGCGCGCAGGAACGGGTTCACGTCCCAGCGCGGCAGGTCGAGCTTGGCGGCGAAGAGGTAGAGCTGGTCGGCCAGGTCCTGCGGGCGCGTCTCGGCCGAGAGCTCGAACGCGGCGTCCTGCACCTCGAAGTTGAAGCCCATCTTGCGCCCCGTCGAGATGCGGTCGAGATCGTCCTGCCCGAGCGTGGCGAGACCGGAGCCGACCAGCGCATACTGGCCCAGCGTGATGTAGGCCGCGTCCTTCGGGTCGATCGAGCGATAGCCGCCGCCGAACCGCGTCTTCACCATCACCCGGCCGGGCTCCTCGGCCACCGGCCAGAGCAGGACCTTGACGCCGTTGGCGAACGTCAGCTGCTCGATCTCCAGCAGCCCGGTCGGCGCGTCGGAGGTCGCCTTCTGCGGTGCGCCGATAGCCGGGAGCGTGTCGAAGGAGACGGGGGCGAGCGCCCGGCGCACGCTGGCGTCGGCCTTGACCGGCTCGGCCAGCGCGAGCTGCAGTTCGCGGTCGGTCGCCACGTCCGGCTTCTGCACGGTGAACAGCGCGCGGGTCACGGTGCCGGTGAAGAGCTGGCGCGTGTGGCGGAGCACCGCGTCCGGCGTGAACAGCGGCTTCGATTCCTGGAAGATGCGCAGCACGTCGTTGGGCGCTGCCACCGTCTCGCGGATGTCGAGCGCGTTGACGAGGTCGTCGGCGATCTTGGAGCCGGGGAGGATGCGCTGCTGCTCGACCGGCACCTGGAACGCGACTTCCATCTCCGCCACTTCGCGGTCGATCTCGGCCTGGGTGGGCGCGCGGGTCAGGGCATCGGCGATCACCCCGCGCACGTCGCGCAGCGCCGCCTCCCAGTCCTCCCCGAGCGGCGTGACCGAGACGAAGGTGGCGTCGGCCGAGCGCGAGACGTCGTCCTGATTGACCGAGGCCGAGAGGAAGCTGCCACCGGCACGGGCCTTCGACTCGAGGCGACGGTTGATGATCGCCTGCGCCAGCGCGTCGGTCATCAGCCCCTGGTTGTAGGCGATGTTGTCGGTCACCTGCCGCCAGGGACGCAGCACCGCGTACATCAGCGAAGGCGGCAGGTCGGGCTCGACCAGCACGCGCGTCTCGCCCACGGGATTGGCCGGGTCGGCGCCGGCGGGCGCCTGGGGCTCCCCGAAGCTGGGCGCGTTCGCCTTCTTGCCCTTCGCCGTCCAGTCGGCGAACCACTTCTGGACGTAGGATTCCAGCATGGCCGGGTCGACGTCGCCGGCGACGATCACCGCCACGTTGTCGGGACGGTACCAGCGCGAGTAGAACGCGCGGACGCTGGCGGGGGTGGCGGCGGTGAGCGATTCCACGGTACCGATCGGCTCGCGGTTCGCGAGCGGCTGCCCGGCGTAGAGCACCTTCTGCATGGCGTCCTGCACGCGCTTGGAGGCGCCGCCGCGCTCGCGCATCTCGGCCAGCACGATCGGCAGATCCTGCTTGAGGTTGGAGGCCGAGAGCGTCGGCGCCGCGACCATGCCCGAGAGCAGCTTGAACGTCTCGTCCAGCGAGGCGGGCGTCGCGTTGGGAAGGTCGAGCTTGAACACCGTCTGCGTCGTCGAGGTGACGGCATTGGTATCGCTGCCGAAGGTCGCGCCCAGCCGCTGGAACGCGGCGATGGCAGTGCCTTCGGCGAGGTACTTCGACTGGCGGAACAGCATGTGCTCCAGCAGGTGGGCATAGCCGCGCTCGGCGTCAGTCTCATAGAGCGAGCCGGCGTCCACGCGGATGCGGATCGATACCTGGCCGGGAGGCACGCCGTTCTTGCGCACCGCGTACTTGAGGCCGTTCTTCAGCTCGCCGAAATGCCATTCCGGATCGCGCGGGATGTCGCTGCCGCGGTAGAGCCAGGGATCCTGCGCGCCCGCCACTGCGGCGTCCGCGGCAGGAGCGGCCTCCTGGGCCAGCAACGGCGGAATGGGGGCCTGGGCAAGGAGGAGCAGGCAGGCGAGCGAGCGAGCGGCGCGCGGAGAGGATGTCATCGCCGCTGGTATAGGGGCGCGGTTCCTTAAGGGCCAGTGAATACCGCTGTCATGCGATCTATGTGCAGTACTTGGGGGACAACATGATGCCCTTGCACTTGACCCCCCGGCGTCTTCACCTAAATCGCCAGGACCATGTATATCGAAACCGAAGCCACGCCCAATCCCGCGACGCTCAAGTTCCTGCCCGGCCGGCGGGTCATGGCCGCGGGTACGCGCGAATTCACCTCGCCCGAGGACGCGGTGGCATCGCCGCTGGCTGAAGCGCTGTTCGACCTCGGCGACGTGACCGGCGTGTTCCTGGGCTCGGACTTCGTGTCGGTGACTGCCGCGCCCGGCGTCGAATGGGCCACGCTTCGCCCGCAAGTGGTGTCGATCCTGCTCGATCACTTCGTTTCGGAAGCCCCGCTCTTCATCGGCGGCGACGCCAGCGGCATCGCCGTGCCGGCCGAGGACGAGGACTATGGGGACGATCCGGCGGACGCCGACATCGTCGAGCAGATCAAGGACCTGATCGAGAGCCGCGTGCGACCGGCGGTCGCCAACGATGGCGGCGACATCATCTACCGCGGCTTCCGCGAAGGCGTGGTCTATCTCTCGATGCAGGGCGCCTGCTCCGGGTGCCCCTCGTCCACCGCCACGCTCAAGCACGGCATCGAAAGCCTGCTCAAGCACTACGTCCCCGAAGTCAGCGAAGTGCGCGCGGCCTGAGTCCGGCCGTGGACGAGCGGCGCGGACGAGACGCGTGACCGACACGCTGGTCATCGACAGCGCCACCGACGCCTGCTCGGTGGCGCTCTTCGCATCGCAGAGGCTCGTCGCCGGCGAATACCGCATGCTCGGGCGCGGCCACGCCGAGGCGCTGGTGCCGATGATCGCGGCGCTTCCGGGTCGCGGCCGTGCCGATCGCATCGCGGTGGCACTGGGGCCCGGCAGCTTCACCGGCGTCCGCGTCGGCCTCGCGGCCGCGCGCGCGCTGGCGCTCGCCTGGGGCGCCGAACTCGTGGGCTATCCCACTCTGGCGCTGGTCGCGGCGATGGCGCGCAGCGAGGCCGGGCCGCAGGATCTGGGCGTGGCGATGACGGGCGGGCACGGCGAGTGGTTCGCGCAAGGTTTCGCAGCGGACGGCGCCACGCTGCGGCCGCTGGCCTCGCTGCGCCCGGACGCGGCGGCGGCGCAGACCCGGGAAGACCTCGTCGCCGGCAACCAGGCCGAGGCGCTGGTCGCGGCTCGCGGCCATGGCCGGGCGCTGCCACTCTGGCCCGACGCGCGCGCCTTCCTCCAGCTGCCCGCCGAAGCGCTGCTGGCGGACACCCGCCCGCTCTATGGCCGCGCGCCCGATGCCCGGCTCCCGGCCGCGCGGGCATGATGGACGACATCGACCGCATCATGGCCGTGATGGCATCGGCGTTCGACCCCCTCTACGGGGAGGCGTGGAACCGGCGGCAGGTCGAAGATGCGCTCAAGTTCGGCAATTGCCACTATCGCCTCCTCGACGCCCAGGGCGCCGAATGCGGGGAGGATGCCGAGGCGGTCGGCTTCTTCCTTTCGCGCGCCGGGTTCGAGGAGGAGGAACTTCTGCTGCTTGCGGTCGATCCACGCGCGCGCTGCCGCGGCGTGGGCGCAACCCTGCTCGATCATCTCCGCCGGGACGCCGCAAGTCGGGGCGCCCGTCGTCTTCTTCTGGAAATGAGAAGAGGCAATCCCGCTGAAAGCCTTTATCGCAACTTCGGGTTCTATCCCATTGGCGAGAGGCGCGAATATTACCGCACGCCTGCGGGAAACCGGCTGGACGCCATCACCTTTGCCTGCGACGTTTCTTAATCTTCATAAAGAATTACGAAGTTTCGGCACATAGAAAACAAAAATAAGTGAAACTGACTTTGAAACGTCTTGCACTTGTGTGTGGAATGGTTCAATGGGCATTCCAGCAAGCCTTCAACAGCCTGTTACCCCCCAACCAGAATGGTCGCACTAAGGAATAAGAAGAATGGATACTATCCAGCCCGACATGAACGAGACGTTGATCACGCTGACGTCGGACATCGTCGCTGCTCATGTCAGCAACAACAGCGTGAGCGTGGAAGATCTGCCCACGCTCATCACCAACGTCTACGGCGCCCTCTCCGGCCTGGGCGGCACGCCCGCGGTTGAGGAAGAGAAGCCCGAACCGGCGGTCTCGGTGCGCGCCTCGGTGAAGCCGGACTACATCGTCTGCCTCGAGGACGGCAAGAAGCTCAAGATGCTCAAGCGCCACCTCATGACCCACTACAACATGACCCCGGAAGAGTATCGCGCGCGCTGGAACCTGCCCGCCGACTACCCGATGGTCGCTCCCAACTATGCCGAGAAGCGTCGCGAGCTCGCGAAGAAGATCGGCCTGGGCCGCAAGTCCGACGTGCGTCGCGGCCGCAAGCCCAAGACTCCGGCTGCCGCCTGAGGGCGCCCGCGGCCGCACCGGCTCAGGCCCTCCGAAGCATCCGCAGCAAGTCCGAAAAAGCACAGCATTTTTCGGGGACAAAGATGCTGACGACGCCCGCGAGCGTGTGACAGGCCGCGCGCTGCGGTTGTGAATGAAGGCGCACCGCCCTATCTAGGCGGTGCGCCTTTTTCATCATCTACAGGTCAATCGTGAACCAGCCCATCGACATCGAGGCGCTCTGCGCCGAACGCGGTCTCCGCATCACCGAGCAGCGCCGGGTGATCGCCAAGGTGCTCTCGGAGAGCACCGACCATCCCGACGTCGAGAAGCTGCACGAGCGTGCGACTGCGATCGACCCTGGCATCTCGATCGCCACGGTCTACCGCACCGTGCGCCTGTTCGAGGAAGCCGGCATCCTCGACCGCCACGACTTCGGCGATGGCCGCGCTCGCTACGAGGCCGCGCCCGAGGCGCACCACGACCACATGATTGACGTCGAGAGCGGCCAGGTGATCGAGTTCGTCGACCCCGAGCTCGAGGCGCTCCAGCGCCAGATCGCGGAGCGGCTGGGTTTCCGCCTCGTCGATCACCGCATGGAACTGTTCGGCGTCAAGCTCGAGCGCGACGACGGCGACACCGCCGCTCGCAGGTGAGCGCCGGGAGCGGACGCCGCATCCCGCCGTGGGGCTGGCTGCTCGTCGCGGTACGGCTCGTGGCGATGCTCGTCACGCTGGCACTCCACCTTGCCCTCTACTACCTCCTGGCGCCCTTCACGCGGCACAACCCGGTGCCCCGCTGGTTCCTGCGGGCCATCGGGCACGTCGCCGGGCTGGAGGTGCGCACGCAGGGCTCGCGCCCGGCGCCGGGCACGTTCATCCTCGCCAACCACGTCAGCTGGCTCGACATTCCGGCGCTGGCCAGCACGGCGGGCAGCGCCTTCGTGGCGCATGACGGGCTGGCCCGCATCGCTCCGCTGCGCTGGCTCTGCCGGCTCAACCGCACCGTCTTCATCGCCCGGCACGAGCGCCGCAGCGTCGCCGCGCAGGTCGGGCAGGTGCGCGCCGCGCTGGGCGATGCGGGCGTGCTGACGATCTTCCCGGAAGGCACCACCTCCGACGGGACGGCGCGGCTGGCGTTCAAGTCCTCGCTGCTGTCGGCATTGGAAGGGCTCGACGACGTTCCCGTCCAGCCCGTCCGGCTCGATTACGGGCGCGATACGCGCGCGATCGCCTGGGTCGGCGAGGAACCGGGGCTGGACAATGCCCTGCGCATTCTCGCGCGGTGGCGCCCAATCAGGCTGACCGTCCGCTTCCTGCCGCCCCTCACTCCGGCCGAACGCAGCGACCGCAAGCGGATGGCCGCCGCCGCGCAGGCCGCGATCGAGCGGGCCGGCGCCTGACTGCGATCAGCGGGTGGCGTTGTAGGCGAGCTGCTGCTCGTTCAGCTGGAAGCCGACCAGCACTTCGAACGAAGCGCGGGCGACGGCGGCCCGGACCTCCGGATCCGCCAGCGGGTCGACCGCCGCGTCGGTGTCGCCCGCCTTGCGCTTGCGGGTGATCCGCTCGCGGATCTCGGACGGAAGCGTGGCGGCGGCGCGGTCGATGAAGGTATTGGCAGTGGCGGTGGCCTGCGCGCGCGGCTGGCCGTCCGCGAAGCTGAGCGTGACGGTGCCCACGCGCTTGCTGATGACGGCGCTGCCGCCCTGGAGCACGCTCACGAAATAGGGCACGGTGACCTGCCGCGCGCCCGCGGTGTCGCTGCGGCGCGCCTGGACCTGGAACGTGACGGCGGCGGTGACCTTCTCGCCCGTCTCCTCGTTGCACTGGCTGCGCACGTTGGTCATCGCCGCCACCACGTCGATGTTGGGTGCGGTGCGATCGCCCGGGGTGCGGAAGGTCGTGATGTCGCCGGTGTATTCGGGAATGCCCACTGCCGGGCAACGGCTGCGCACGGCGGTGATGCCCACGCCCTGGTCGACCACGATCTCACCGCGCGTCTTGCAGCCGCCGAGCGCGCTCACGGCGGCGGCGGAGCACAGGACGGTGGCGGTCAGGCGGCGTGCATTCATCGTGACTTCCTCGGATGGCGTGCGCTTGCCCTAGCGATGCAAGCGGCAAAGCGCTAGAGGGCCGATCATGAACGCGCCCTTTCCGTCCACGGCAGCCACCGCCGCCGAGCAGCCGCTGCGTCTCCTGATCGCCGCACCCCGTGGTTTCTGCGCCGGCGTCGACCGCGCCATCGAGATCGTGGAGCGCGCGATCGACATCTACGGCGCGCCGGTCTACGTGCGGCACGAGATCGTGCACAACAAGTTCGTGGTCGACAACCTGAAGGCCAAGGGGGCGGTCTTCGTCGAGGAGCTGGACGAGGTGCCGGACGGCGTGCCGGTGATCTTCAGCGCCCATGGCGTGCCCAAGGCGGTGCCCGCCGCGGCGACTGCGCGCGGGCTGGAGTGGCTCGACGCCACCTGCCCGCTCGTGAGCAAGGTGCATCGCCAGGCCGAGCGCCAGATCGAGGCGGGGCGCCACATCCTGTTCATCGGGCATGCCGGCCATCCCGAGGTGATCGGCACCTTCGGCCAGGTCCCCGAAGGCAACATGACCCTGGTGGAGACCGTGGCCGACGTCGCCACGCTCGATGTCCCGGCCGATGCGGACCTGTGCTATCTGTCGCAGACGACCCTGTCGGTGGACGACACCGCGGCGATCATCGAGGCAATCCAGGCGCGCTTCCCGCAAGTGGTCGGGCCCAAGGCCGAGGACATCTGCTACGCCACCTCGAACCGCCAGGCCGCCGTCAAGCAGATCGCGCCGCAGTGCGAGCTGGTGCTGGTGATCGGCTCGCCCAAGAGCTCCAACTCGCTGCGCCTGGTGGAGGTCGCCCAGCGCGAAGGGGTTCCCGCGCAGATGATCCAGCGCGCCGACGACATCGACCCGCAGTGGCTGCAAGGCCTCGCCACGGTGGGCCTCACCGCGGGCGCCTCCGCGCCGGAGGAGCTGGTCAACGAGGTCATCGCCCGCATCAAGGGCCTGCGCGAGGTGGCCTCGGAGGAGATCGTGACCACCGTCGAGCACATGACCTTCAAGCTGCCCCGCCAGCTGGCACGCTGACGGCATGGCGGTCTATACACGGCTCGGTGCCGAGGAGATGGCGGGCATCATCGCCGCCTTCGGCGTGGGCACGCTGGTCTCGGCCAAGGGCATCGCGGAGGGCGTCTCCAACAGCAACTGGCTGATCGAGACGCAGGCGGACGACGGGGCTGCGCGCCGCTTCATCCTCACCGTCTACGAGAGCCGGACCGAGATCGCGGACCTGCCCTTCTTCCTCGACCTGCTCGATCACCTGGCCGCGCGCGGCGCGCCGGTGCCGCGCACGATGCACGATCGCGAGGGCGCCAGCCACCGCCTGCACCGCACCCCGGAGGGCGACAAGGCGCTCGCGCTGATCGAGTTCCTGCCCGGTGTCTCGGTGTCCCAGCCGACCCCGGGACAGGCGCGCGCGGTGGGTGGCGCGCTGGCGCAGATCCACCTCGCCGCGGCGGACTTCCCGGGCTCGCGCGCCAACTCGCTGGCGCTGCCCGCCTGGCAGCAGCTCCTGCGCGACTGCGGGCGCGATGGCCTGGAGTCGATCCACCCCGATCTCGGCCGCCTCGTCGAGCGCGAGCTCGCGTTGCTGGCGCAAGGCTGGCCAGAGGACCTGCCGCGCGGCGTCATCCACGCCGACCTGTTTCCCGACAACGTCCTGATGCTGGGCGACAGGGTGACCGGCCTGATCGACTTCTACTTCGCCTGCACCGACCTTTTCGCCTACGACGTGGCGGTGACGCACGCCGCCTGGTGCTTCACGCCCGACGGCACGCAGTTCCTGCCCGCGCTGTCCGAGGCGCTGCTGCAGGGTTACCTGGCGGTGCGCCCCCTGGAGGCGACCGAGCAGGCGGCGCTGCCGCTGCTGGCGCGCGGGGCGGCGGTGCGCTTCCTGTCCACTCGCGCCTACGACTGGCTCAACACGCCCGCGGACGCGCTGGTCACGCCCAAGGACCCGATGGCCTTTGCCCGGCGGTTGGAATTCTACGCCGATCCGGCCCATGCGGGGATATTCGCATGAAGAAGGTCGATGTCTTCACCGACGGCGCCTGCAAGGGCAACCCGGGTCCGGGCGGCTGGGGCGTGCTGCTGCGCATGGGCGTGCACGAAAAGGAGATGTCCGGCGGAGAGCCGAACACCACCAACAACCGCATGGAGATGACCGCCGCGATCAAGGCGCTCGAAGCGCTCACCGAGCCTTGCGACGTGACGCTTCACACCGACAGCAAGTACGTCATCGACGGCATCACCAAGTGGGTGCACGGCTGGAAGAAGAAGGGCTGGGTCAACGCCAGCAAGCAGCCGGTGCGCAATGCCGACCTGTGGCACGACCTGATCGAAGCCGCCGGTCGTCACAAGGTGCAATGGGAATGGGTGCGCGGCCACAGCGGCCACGTCGAGAACGAGCGCGTCGACAAGCTCGCCAGCGACGCGGCCAAGGCCGCGGCCTGAAGCGGGCGCGGCGAGCATCGGGGAGAACGCGGAATCGGCCATGGCGAAGCTTCTCCCCGACCCCCTGCGATCCTCGGCCCTCGTGCGCGAACTGCGCACGCTGGTGACACCGGGCCCGCGCATGGCGGACGAGTGGGCCTGCGTCGCCTCGGTCATGCTGGCGATCGTGCTCGCCCATGCGATCGGCGCCAGCATGGTGTCCTGGGCGGCCTTCAGCGCCTTCGTGCTCCTCAAGAGCGACATCGCCGAGACCTTGCTGCGGGGCGTCATGCGGATCGTCGGCACCGCGCTGGGATCGGCGCTGGCGCTGGCGGTGGTGCCCCATGCCGCGACCTCGACGCCCTTGGCGATGCTGGCGGCGGCGCTCGTCGGCGCCCTGGGTCTCTACGGGATGCTGACGGCGCGGCGCGCCTATGCCTGGCTGCTGTTCGGCCTCACCTTCGAGATGATCCTGCTCGACAAGATTGCGCGCCCGGACCTCGACACCTTTGGCTTCGCGCGGACGCGCCTGCTGGAAGTGGTCGCCGGCACCCTGGCCTGCACCGCCGTCAGCCTCGTCGCCGGAGCGCTGGCCGGCAAGCGCTGGTGGGCCGACCGCAAGCCCGCGCCGGAGCGGATGCGCTGGCATCCCCACGCGGCGCGCCACGCGGCGCAGGCCGGGCTCGCCATCGCCACCCTGCCCTTGCTTCACGCGCTGTTCGGCCTCCCCGAGCTGCCGCAAGCGGCGGTGACCATCATGGCCGTGATGATCGTGCCGGTCGCCGGGATCGGAGCCAGCGGCTTCGTGCCCGTCTCGCGCCGGCTGCTTCACCGTGCGCTCGGCTGCATTGCCGGCGGGGCGCTGGCGCTGGCCGTTCTGCTGCTCGCGCAGGGTAGCGCGCCGGTGCTGATCGCCGGGACCTGCATCGGCATCGTTCTGGGGCGGCACATCGAGAACGGCGTCTCGGCGGCGACCTACATCGGGCTCCAGTTCACCCTTGCCGTGCTCGTGGTGCTGGTCCCCGACAGCTACGCGGACGCGCGAATCGGGCCTGCGGTCCAGCGGCTCGTCAGCGTGCTGGTCGGCATGGCGGTGCTGGAGCCGGTGCTGCTGGGCTGGCACCTGCTGGCGCCCCGGAGCGGGACCGGATCAGTCGCCAGCCCTGGCCCCAACGCGGAATAGGCTCACTGCCGGAAGCGGGCCGGATCGTACGGCGCCGGATCGACCGCAGCCGCAGGAGCGCCGAGCAGCAGCCGCGCCGCAAGGTCCGCAGCGGCCGGCGCGGTCTGGATGCCGAAGCCCCCCTGTCCCGCGAACCAGAAGAACGCCGGGTCCTGCGGCGCGAAGCCGTAGACCGGCAGCCGATCAGGGGCAAAGGAACGCAGCCCCGCCCAACGATGCTCCACCCGCTCGACCGGCCAGTCCACCACGTGCTCGAAGCGGTCGATCGCCAGCGCGACGTCGATCTCCTCGGCCGCGGCATCGCAGGCGCCGCTCGGCGTCTCGTCGTGCGGGCTGAGCCAGAGGCGTCCGCTCTCGGGCTTGAAGTAGAAGCGCTCGCCGACGTCGAGCACCAGCGGCAGGTCCTCCGGCACGGCAACGGCGAGGGAGAGCTGGGCGATCGTGCGCCGATAGGGTGCGATGCCGAGCGGGGACAGGCCGGCCGCCACCGCCACCGCGTCCGCCCATGCGCCCGCCGCATTGACCAGCACGCGGGCCCGAACCTGCTGCCCGTCGCCCAGAGCCAGCGTCCAGCCCGAGGCCGTCCGCTCGGCTGCCGCAAGCCCTGCCCGGCACCGCAGTTCCACGCCGCCCCGGCGCGCCTGGGCCAGGTAGTGCTGGTGCAACGCCGCGACGTCGATGTCGCAAGTACTGGGTTCGAGCGCACCGCAGGTCCACTCAGGCCGCAGCCCGGGGACGCGCGCGTCGAGCCCTGCGCGGTCGAGCAGGCGCACGTCGATGCCGACGGCACAGTAGCGCTGCGCGAAAGCCGCAACTTCGCCTTCCTGGCCCGCACGCCCGATGGTCAGTGCCCCGCGGGGGGTGAGCACGCCAAGTTCCCGGAGCGCCCGACCCGAGGCGGTGGTCAGCGGCTGCACGCCGGGGCCGCCGTAGCTCTCGGTCCAGAACGCGGCCGAACGGCCGGTGGCATGGTAGCCGGGCCGTTCCTCGGCCTCCAGCAGCAGCACCCGGCGCCCGCCCGGCCCGTGGGCCTGAAGCGCGGCGGCGAGCGATGCGCCCGCCATGCCGGCGCCGACCACGGCGATGTCGAACTCTGCATCCATCGGGCTCAGCCCCTAGCGGGCGCGTGGCGGTTCAGGAAGTCCTTGATGGCGCAGAGCGCCTGCTCCCGCACGGGATCGACCTCGCGCAGGATCTCGTGCCGGCACTCGCTGCCGAAGGCGACCAGTTCGCAACGCGCCAGGCGCGCGGCGGCGCGGCGGATGGCGGGCCACGAGACGAGGCCATCGACCCGCGTGGCGAGCATCAGCGTCGGCACGTCCACCCGCTCCAGCACGCCCCGCCGCTCCAGCACCCGGATGGAGGCCAGCGCCCGCTCGACCCAGCCCCAGCTGGCCGGGCCCATGGCGATGGTAGGACGCGCGCGCCGCCACCATTGCTCGTCGTCGTAGCGGCTCTCGTCGTGCGTCAGCAGGAGGCTGCGCGCGCGGGGCGTCGTTTCCGGCCGCTCGCCGCCTTTCCATGCCGGCCGGCGCGGATCGCCCAGCCGGACGATAGCTCGGGCGACCCGGTGCAGCACGCGCGCCGGGATCCAGGTGGGGTGGATGCCGAGCATGGGTGCGGAGAGCACCAGCGCGTCCGGCCGCGCCATTCCTTCGGCGACGGCGCGCAGGACGATGTGCCCGCCCATCGAATGTCCGACCGCCACGTGCGGGCCCGGCGTGCTGCGCACCCAGTCGGCGAACAGCGCGGCATAGTCTTCCACCCACACCGCGAAGTCGGACACGTGGCCCGTGCTGGCGTCGCGTCCCAGTCGCCCCGACCCGGCCTGGCCCCGCCAGTCGGCCGCGGTAACCTGCCACCCCTCGCGGTGCCAGGCGGCCAGCGACTCCAGCCATTTCTCGTAGGCGTCGCCCCGTCCCGGCATGAACAGGATCGACCCGCGTCCACCAACGGCGGGCGCGGGCCAGTCGATCCGCCGCAGCAGGTGCCCGTCGGGAAGCGCCCAGCGTGATTCGACCGCCTCCAGGGGGATGGCGCGGCGCACGGGGGATGGCAGGAGGCTCTCGAGGGAGGAAGTCACGGTCCGGCAGGCTCGGGGCGGGTTACGATTTGGTAGTGGTGCCCGGCATAAAGGCTCCCCAGATCCCAAAGGACCAAGGCATGACGGGCGCGCTATTTTCGTACGCACTGCTGGCAGCATTGGCAACGGCGCTGCTGGTGGCCGCGCTGACCGACCTGCGCCGGCGGCAGATCGACAACGGGCTGAACCTGTGCATCGCGGCCGGCGCGCCGCTGTGGTGGCTGGCGGCGGGCTTCGGGTTCGCGGAGATCGGCGTGCAGCTCGCCTTGGCGGCGGCCGCTTTCGTGGTGGCCTCGCTGCTCTTCGCGCGGGGGCAGATGGGCGGCGGCGACGTCAAGCTGCTGGTCGCCCTGGCGCTGTGGTTCACCCCCGCGCGGTACCTGCAGGTCATCGTCCTCATGGCCGTGCTGGGCGGCGGCGCCTCCTTCGCCATGGCCGCGTGCAACATGAAGCGGGTCCCGGGCGAGACGCTGCGCGACATTGTCGCCGGCGTGGTCGCGCTGGCGTGGATCGGGTGCGCCGGCGCGATCGTCGTTGCGGTCGCCACGCAACGGCCGGTGATCGGGGGCACGGCTCTGTCCGCCCTGGCGCGGCTGCTTCCTGGCGCGTCGCTGGCGGTCGCGGCGCTGGTGGCCATCGCGGCCGCCGTCGCGGCGTTCGTGTTCGGCTTTCGGCACATCATGCGACGGCAGAAATCCCCGATCGAGGTCCCCTACGGGGTGGCGATCGCGGCGGCCGGGTTGTGGGTCATCGGGGCTCACACGCTTCCCGGGTGAACCCGATTTTAACCAATCACGCCTATAAGCACTTCTAGGTCGTAGATAATTTTCGCAAAAGGCTGGTAACAGCATGGACAGGAAGAAGGTGGTGCTGCTCGCAGCAGCGCTGCTGATTGCGGCGTTCACCGCATTCACTGCAAGGTCGATCTTCGCAGGCAGCGCGAGCACGCAAGCAGACGCCGCGCCGGTCCAGCCGAAGGGCCCCAAGGTCCTCGTGGCCCAGCGCGCGCTGCCGGTCGGCACCATCATCACCGCCGATTCGGTCTCGTTCCAGGAATGGCCCGACGAACTGGTGAAGGACGCCTACTACATCGACGGTCAGGCCGACATGACGAAGCTGCTGGGCACCGTCGTGCGCTTCCCCATCACCGCCGGCCAGCCGCTGACGCAGGGCGCGCTCGTCTCCCCGGGCGACCGCGGCTTCCTGGCTGCCGCGCTGGGCCCCGGCATGCGCGCCGTGACGATCCCGGTCTCCGCCAAGACCGCCGTCGGCGGCTTCGTCTTCCCGGGCGACAGGGTCGACCTCGTGCTGACGCAGCAGGTGCAGGGCGAGGGCGAATCGCTCCGCGCCGCCGAGACGATCCTGCGCAACCTGCGCGTGCTCGCCACCGACCAGGCCACCGACAGCGAGGTCGTGGACGGCAAGACCGTGGTCCACGCCTTCCGCACCGTCACGCTCGAAGTGACGCCGCGGATCGCCGAAAAGGTCGCCGTGGCGCAGGAGATCGGCGAGCTCAGCCTTTCGCTGCGCGCCATCGCCGACAACCAGGGCGAGTTCGAGCGCATCCTGGCCAGCGGCGACGTGAAGGTACCCGAAGGCGCCACGCGCGAGGAGGAAGAGACGCTCATGCGCCAGGCCATGCGCCAGCCGATCGAGGGCGACACCACCTACGTCACCGGCGGCGACGTGTCCCGCTTCCAACGCTCCACTCGCCCCGCAATCGCAGCACCGGCCGCTGCGGCCAACGCCGCCTCCGCGCCCCAGGCGGCGGCACCGACGACCGGCGCCCCGGTGCGCCGCGGGCCCGTGGTCCGCGTGACTCGCGGCAAGACCACCATCGAAGAGCCGGTGAGCAACCCATGACCGGCCAGACCGACACCCCGCGCCCCGGCGCCGCCCTTCCCTTCGCCTCCAAGGGCACCCCCATGAAGCCGAACCTTTCCCAGCTTCTGCTGACCGCCGCCGGCGCGCTCGCGCCTCTGGGCGTCGCGCTGACGGCCTTCGCGGCCACTCCGGCACCGGCGCAGTCGGTGGTGCGCCCCGCGCAGGACATCGAGCTGTCGATCGGCAACGGCCAGCTCGTCAACGTGCCCGCCGCGATGGCCGACGTGTTCGTCTCCAACGACGCCGTCGCCGATATCCAGGTCAAGTCTTCGCGGCAGTTCTACGTGTTCGGAAAGGCCGGCGGCACGACCACCGTGTTCGCCAGCAACGCCGCCGGCGCGGTCGTCTGGTCCGGCACGATCCGCGTGGGCTCCAATCTCGACAGCGTCGATTCGATGCTGCGCCTGGCCATGCCGGAAGCCAGGATCGCCGTGTCCACGATGGGGTCCAGCACCTTCCTGCTGACCGGCACGGTCCGCTCGCCCGAGGACGTCGCCGAGGCCGAGCGCCTGGTCCAGGCTTATGCCGGCAAGGACGCGAACGTCATCAGCCGCCTGCGCATGGCGACGCCGATGCAGGTCAACCTGCAGGTCCGCATCGCCGAAGTCAGCCGCTCGCTGGTCAAGTCCCTGAGCGTGAACATCGCCAGCTACGATCCCACCTCGGGCACCAAGTTCGTGATCGGCCAGGGATCGGGCAAGTTCCCGCAGTACTTCCCCTCGGGCAACGCGCTGGGCGCGGGGCCGGACTGGAGCGAAGGCGTCAGCGCGGTGACGCCCAGCTCCACCGGCACCACGCTGGGCCTGCAGGGCAACCTGCTCGGGCTCAACCTGCTCGGCGCACTTGACGCGGGAGAGACCGTCGGCCTCGTCAGCACGCTGGCGCAGCCGAACCTCACCGCGCTTTCGGGTGAGACGGCGGACTTCCTGGCGGGCGGCGAATATCCCATCCCGATCAGCCAGGGCCTGGGCACGACCTCGATCGAATACCGCAAGTACGGCGTCAGCCTCAGCTACACGCCCACCGTGCTCGGCAACGGCCGCATCTCGATGCGCGTGCGGCCTGAGGTGTCGGAGCTCTCCAGCGAGGGCTCCGTGACGCTGGGCGGCTACGCGGTCCCGGCGCTGACGATCCGTCGCACCGAGACGACCATCGAGCTCGGCTCCGGGCAGAGCTTCATGATCGCGGGCCTGCTCAGCAACAACACCGCGAACACGATCCAGAAGATGCCCGGCGCGGGGGACCTGCCGATCCTGGGCTCGCTATTCCGCTCCACCAGCTACCGGCGGGGCGAGACCGAGCTGGTCATCGTGGTCACGCCCTACCTCGTCAATCCGGTCGACAGCTCCCGCATCGCGCTGCCCACTGACGGCTTCAACTCGCCCAACGAGCTGCAGCGCCTGCTCGGGAACATGGACAGCGACGGCGTCAGCGGTGCCAAGCGGCCGGAGGCGACCCAGGCGGCTCCCCCGGCGCCCTCGGTCGGCGCAGCGCCGGCCGCAGGCGTACCCGGCGCCGGCACCACCAAGCGCTCCGCGGCGGCCGAGACCGCCCGTCCCGGCTTCAGCCTGAAGTGAGAAGATCGAACGCCATGCGCAAGCAGACCCTCGCCCTCGCCGCTCTCGCACTCGGGACGGCTGCCGCTCTCTCGGGCTGCGGCGGCGTCCCCTCGAACCGTTCGATGTATTCTGTCCACCAGCCGGTGGTCGAGAAGGTCGACTACGCGCTCGACGTGACCACCGGCGGGGCGGGGCTCGCCTATGGCGAGCAGGCGCGGCTCGCCGCCTGGTTCAAGGCCATGGGCCTGAAGTACGGCGAAAAGGTCTATGTCGACGACCCGGAGGCGAGCGCCGCCACGCGGGCCGAGGTCGAGGCTGTCGCCTCGCGCTACGGCATCCTGCTGAGCGACAGCGCGCCGCAGACCGCCGGCGCCCTGGCCGGCGGCACCGCGCGCGTGATCCTCACCCGCACCACGGCATCCGTGCCGGGCTGCCCGGACTGGTCGGCCAAGAGCGACTTCAACCCCGGCAATGCGATCTCGACCAACTACGGCTGCGCCGTGAACGCCAACCTGGCGGCGATGGTCGCCGATCCCGAGGACCTGCTGCACGGCGCCACGCCTACGGATCCGACGATCGTGACCGACCCCAACCGCGCCATCAACGCCTATCGCGCGGCGGGGACCACCGGCAAGGGCAATACCGTCACGGCCACTCCCACGGGCGGGAACTGAAGCATGAACGCACCCTGGAAATCGGGCAGCAGCGGCGGTCGCGACCAGTTCGCCGCCTACTTGTGCGACGACGCGGCGATGGACGTCCTGCGGCCGATCGTCGCGGACCTCGGCTGGCAGCCGGAGAAGTGCTGCCGCGGCGGCTTGCGCAACGCGGTCCAGTCGCTGTCCGTCACGGCGAGCCCGAACATCCTGCTGGTCGACCTCTCCGAAAGCGGCGACCCGCTCAGCGACATCAACGCCCTCGCCGAAGTCTGCGAGCCGGGCACGATCGTCATCGCCATCGGCCAGGTGAACGACGTGCGCCTCTACCGCGATCTCGTGGCGAGCGGGATCCACGATTACCTGCTCAAGCCCCTTTCGCCGGTGCAGGTGCGCGACGCCCTGACCCATGCGCAGGCGGTCTATTCGGCGCCGCGCAGCCATGACGCGGCGGGCGCCAAGCCGCACGTCTCCACCGCCGTGATCGGCACCCGGGGCGGTGTCGGCACCTCCACCTTGGCGACCTCGCTGGCCTGGCTGTTCAGCGCCGACTACAAGCTCCCGACGGCGCTGCTCGACCTCGACATCCACTTCGGAACCGGCGCGCTGTGCCTCGACCTCGAGCCCGGCCGCGGCCTGACCGACGCGATCGAGAACCCCAGCCGCATCGACGGGCTGTTCATCGAGCGCGCCATGATCCGCGCGAACGACAATCTCGCGATCCTCTCGGCCGAGGCGCCGATCAGCACGCCGCTGATGACCGACGGCTCGGCCTTCCTGCAACTGGCCGAGGAATTCCGCCAGGCGTTCGAAATGACCGTGATCGACATGCCGCGCAACATGCTGATCAACTTCCCGCAGCTGGCCGCCGAAGTGAACGTGGCGGTCATCGTCACCGAAATGACGCTGGCCTCCGCCCGCGACGCCATCCGCATGCTCTCGTGGTTCCGCGCCCATGCGCCGCAGACCCGTGTCCTGGTGGTCGCCAACAAGGTGCAGAGCGCGCTGGCGGAGATCAGCAAGGGCGATTTCGAAGCCTCGATCGAAGCCGGCATCCACCTGTCGATCCCCTACGATCTCAAGGCATCCTCGCTGGCGGCCAAGCTGGGGCAGACCTTCGTCGACGCCAATCGGGCCACGAAGGCCGGCGCCGCGATCCGCGATCTGGCGCGCCTGATCGCCGAAACCGGCGAGGCGCAGGCCGACAGCACCGCCAAGCCGTCGCTGCTGGGCAAGATCGACTTCAAGGCGATGATGCCCAGGACCCGGAAGAAGGCGCAGGCCGGAGGCTGACGCCGCACCGGGGACGGGCAGTTCCCTCCTCGGCATCGGTCCGCAGCACTCGCCGCAGCACTCGGAGGCACGACAGGCGATGAACCTCTTCCAGCTCATCATGTCCGCGGCGGGGATCGCCGGCGTGGCGCTGCTGCTCTTTGCGGCGCTCTCGGGCCCTTCGCCCAGCAAGGAAGCCGCCCGCCGGCTGAAGTCGGTGCGCTACCGCCATTCCGACAGTGCCACCGATCGCATGGAGGCGCAGATGCGCCGCGCGGTGGCGGCGCGCAAGCCGAAGATCCACCAGATCGCCGGCTCCGGCTCGCGCATCGAAGCGCTGGCGCTGCGGCTCCACCGCTCCGGCCTGCCCTGGACGATCAACCAGTACCTCTACGGTTCGGCGGGGCTCGGGCTGGTCGTTCTGCTGCTGGTGCTGCTGAAGACCGGCGCCCTGTTCCTGGCCCTGCCCTTCGCCGTGTTCGTCGGCGCCGGGCTGCCGCACCTGGTTCTGAGCCAGTTCATCACGAAGCGGACCACCGCGTTCAACGTCAAGTTCGCCGATGCCATCGACCTCCTCGTGCGCGGGCTGCGCTCGGGCCTTCCGGTGTCGGAGACGCTGGCCATTGTCTCGCAGGAGATCCCCGGCCCGGTTGGCGAGGAGTTCAAGCTCATCACCGATCGCATGAAAGTGGGCAAGACGA
The DNA here is from genome assembly GCF_042432915.1 of Novosphingobium soli. Lineage (NCBI taxonomy): Bacteria > Pseudomonadati > Pseudomonadota > Alphaproteobacteria > Sphingomonadales > Sphingomonadaceae > Novosphingobium > Novosphingobium soli. The sequence goes on along the minus strand of NZ_JBHLWK010000010.1, from coordinate 411,146 downwards.
TGGAGGACGCGCTCCAGGAGACCGCCGACCGCCTGGCGATCCCCGAGTTCAACTTCTTCTGCATCACTCTCGCCATCCAGCGCGAGACCGGCGGCAACCTGGGGGAGACGCTCGCAAATCTGTCCGAGGTGCTGCGCAAGCGCGCCCAGATGAAGCTCAAGATCCGCGCCATGAGCTCGGAGTCGAAGGCCTCCGCCTACATCGTCGGCTCGCTCCCGTTCATCGTCTTCGGCCTGATCTGGTGGATCAACCCCAACTACATCGGCGAATTCTTCGTCGACGAGCGCCTCATGGTCGCCGGCATCGGCGGCGCCGTTTGGATGGGCATCGGCGCCTTCATCATGGCCAAGATGGTCAGCTTCGAGATCTGATCCGGGAACGCGAAAGACCATGCTCGACCAACCCGCCGGTCCCACCCTGCTGGGCTTCGACCTCACCGTTGTCGGCACCCTCCTGTCGGTGGTTGCCGCGGCTTCGACGCTGCTCGCCATCTACTCGGCGGTGACCATCCGCGATCCGATGGCCAAGCGCGTCAAGTCGCTGAACGCCCGGCGCGAGCAGCTCAAGTCGGGCATCGTCACCACCGCCCGCAAGCGCCAGAGCCTCATCCGCCGCAACGAGACGACGGACCGCATGGGCGCCTTCCTGGGCAAGGCCCGGATGCTGCAGGACAGCCAGATCAAGGAGATCCAGCAGAAGCTCGCCCAGGCCGGCATCCGCAACAAGGAATGGGCGGTCGCGGTGGTCTTCGCGCGGCTCGTCGCGCCGATCGTGCTGGGCGGCCTCGCCGCCCTGGTGATCTACGGCATCGACTATTTCCCGCAGTGGAGCAGCTTCAAGAAGTTCGCCGGCTTCGCGGCGTTGGTGATCGGCGGCTACAAGGGGCCCGACCTGTTCATCCAGAACCTGGTCACCAAGCGCACCGACGCGATCCGCAAGGCACTGCCCGACGCGCTCGACCTGCTGGTGATCTGCGCCGAGGCGGGGCTCACCGTCGACGCCGCCTTCGAGCGCGTATCGCGCGAACTCGGCCGCGCCTACCCGGAGCTGGGCGACGAGTTCTCCATGACGTCGATCGAGCTCTCGTTCCTTACCGAGCGCCGCCAGGCGTTCGAGAACCTCGCGTACCGCGTGAACCTCGACGCGGTGAAGGGCGTGGTGACGACGATGATCCAGACCGAGCGCTACGGCACCCCGCTGGCCTCGGCACTCCGCGTGCTCTCGGCCGAGTTCCGCAACGAGCGCATGATGCGCGCGGAGGAGAAGGCCGCGCGGCTGCCGGCAATCATGACCGTGCCGCTGATCCTGTTCATCCTGCCGACGCTCTTCGTCGTCATCCTCGGTCCTGCCGCCTGCTCGATCGCGGATGCCTTCAGCGGAGGCGACCCGCACCCGCCGAAGGGCTGAGCCGGGATCAGGAGAGGCCGTTGACCTCCTTGACGCCGGTGGCCTGCTCTTCCTCCAGGGTGTCGACGTGCCAGATGTTGTAGCCGACGAAGATCGTGACGATGATGACCAGCACGATGGCCACGATGACGATGCCGGCGCGTCCCTTGCGCTTGGCGCTCGGCTGGTCAGGGTCTTCCGGGACTGCCATGTCGCTGCTCCTTGCTTGCGCCTGCACAAGGGCAAGCGGCGAGGTGCATGCAGGGTTCCTTGCAGCGGACGGAATCGAAGGCGCAGGGCCTGGCACGGCTAACCTGCATTAAGTCATCGCCGGGCTTACCCCTCGCTCTCGACCAGTTCCGCGATCTCGAACGCGCAGCTCTTCCATCCCCGCATCCGGGCCGCATCGTCCAGAGCCACCCGCTTCCGCTTCGCCTCCGCGAGCGAGCGGGTATGGCCCCAGAACACTTCCGTCTTCCCGTTCTCGAGCTCGGCCACCACGCGCCAGTAGTGGGTAAAGGGATCGGCCGTGGGCCCGATCGTCTTCACGTAGCCGTCCGCCATCGTGGCGGTCAGATAGCGCTTCCTCCGCCGGGCCATGGTCAGCGTGCGAGAATGCCCGCCATGATGATGTCGATCGTATGCTCGCGATAGCGGTCGCGCAGTTCCTCGGTCAGGGTGTCCTGGTCGAAGCAGTGCTTGAGCACCAGCCGCGCCGAGAAGAACCGGTCCACTGCTCCGGTCACCGTGAAGTAGAAGAGCTGCGGATCGATCTCGCGGAAGACGCCGGCACGCACGCCGTCGCCGATCAGCTGCTCGTAGGCGCGATAGATCGGCGAGAGATAGCAGTCGGCGATGCGGCGCGCCTCGGCATCGTCGCTCTCGCGCACCATGCGCATGGTCAGGCGGTTGAGGTACGGCACCTCGTAGAAGGTGTCGACCACCTTCCACAGGTGGCGCCTCAGCTTCGCCTCGGGCTCCCACCCGTCCTTGGCCAGCAGCGCATCCACGCTGGCGACGATGGCCTCCCAGTCGCGATCCAGCAGCGCCTTGAGCAGCCCCGCCTTGTTGCCGAAATAGTACTTCACCAGGGCCGAGTTCAGCCCGGAGCGGAGCGAGAGCTCGGACAGCGAGATGTCGATCACGTCGCCCTCGCGCATGATCGCGCTGGCCGTGTCGAGCAGCAGCGCCCGCGCTCCCGGAGGGGCGGTGACATCGGCCTGGCCCGAGGCGGGGCGTTCCTTCATCGCTGCTACTTGGGCCCCATCCGGATGGCGCCGTCGAGGCGGATCGACTCGCCGTTGAGGTAGTCGTGCTCGATCATGAACAGGGCGAGCTTGGCGTATTCCTCGGGCTTGCCCAGGCGCTTGGGGAACGGCACCATCGCCGCCAGCGCATCCTGCACCTGCTGCGGCATGCCGGCCATCATCGGCGTCTCGAAGATGCCGGGCAGGATCGTGTTCACACGGATGCCATCGCTCATCAGGTCGCGCGCCACCGGCAGGGTCATTGCCAGGACACCCCCCTTGGACGCCGCGTAAGCCGCCTGGCCGATCTGGCCGTCCTGCGCCGCGACCGAGGCGGTGCTGACGATCGCCCCGCGCGAGCCGGAATCGTCCAACGGCTCCAGCGTCGCCATGCCCGCCGCCGACTTGCTGATACAGCGGAACGTCCCGACGAGGTTGATGGCGATCGCCTTCTCGAACAGCGCCATGTCGTGCGCCCGCGGCTCGCCCGTCTCGCGGTTCTTGCCGACCGTCTTGGCGGCAGGAGCGATGCCGGCGCAGTTGACGAGGACCCGCTCCTGGCCGTGGGCGTCCCGCGCCTTCTCGAAGCCAGCGACCACGCTCGCCTCCTCGGTCACGTTCACCGCGCAGAACACGCCCCCGATCTCGGCCGCGAGCGCCTCGCCCGCCTCGGCGTTGAGATCGAAGATCGCGACCTTCACGCCCTTGGCCGCAAGCGCGCGAGCCGTGGCCGCACCCAGCCCGGACGCCGCGCCGGTCACCACCGCCGCCACAGTGCTGTCAAGCTTCATCACAAATCCCTTTCCTTGCAGCGCCGTCTGCCGTTCCGCGAGGAGGGGGAAGAGCATTTTGGCCGGCTGATTTAATCAGTCGGTTAAGTGGCCCGCGCGAGCGGGTCAATCGGTTGCTGCATCCTTCCCGCAACTGCGCAACAGCATTTCACCGGAGCGATACGACACGCAAGAAAGCGAATTGATCATGTGAATTTGCAACAGGTCTGTTGTTCAGACCAACACATGAGAATCCGGAGCCCACGGTGGTGCGGAGCGGCGAGGCGGCGGTTCGCTGTTGCAGCCATGCAACAGCCCGCAAGGCTTTTTGTGTGATGCGGCGAATGCGATTGAAAGGCCGTCCGGCTGCGGCAACAACTCTGCCTCATGGCATTGGAGTGCCGCAAATCACTCCTGCGCCGGCAACGGGTCACCTCCAGGGTCTGGTCACGCTCCCTGGGCGTGCACGAAGCAACAAGGGACACAAAAGTGAAAACAACCATCCAGAAGGCCGCGCTGTGCGGCGCGACTAGCCTTACGGCATTCGCGCTGCTCTGCGGCACCGCCTATGCGCAGGACGCCACCCCCCAGGCAGCTGACGAAGCCAGCGACGAAGGCGTCATCATCGTCACCGGCTCGCTGCTGCGTCAGACGGATCGGGAAACCGCCTCGCCGGTGACCGTGCTGTCGTCGGAAAGCCTGCAGCAGCGCGGCATCAACACCGCTTCCGAGGCCCTTCAGCGCCTGAGCGCCAACGGCGCCGGCACCATCTCCAGCGGCTGGAACACCGGTTCGAACTTCGCCGCCGGCGCGACCGCTCCGTCGCTGCGCGGCCTGACGGTGCAGAACACCCTGTCGATCGTCGACGGTCTGCGCCTTGCTCCCTACCCGCTCGCCGACGACGGCCAGCGTAACTTCGTCGACCTGAACTCGATCCCCAACGCGATCATCGAGAAGGTCGAAGTCCTGAAGGACGGCGCTTCGTCGACCTACGGCGCCGATGCCATCGCGGGCGTCGTGAACATCATCACCAAGAAGGAAATCCAGGGCGTCCACGCGAACGGCTCGTTGGGCATCTCCGACCGCGGTGACAATGCCGAGCAGCGCGTCGACCTGACCGTCGGCTATGGCGACCTGGCCGACCAGGGCTTCAACGTCTACCTTTCGGGCGAATACCAGAAGCAGGACGCTCTCTGGGCACGCGACCGCGGCTACCCCTACAACTCGACCGACCTGACCGGCATCTGCAACGATGCGGGCAGCTGCATGGGGAACCACAACTGGAACGGCTACACGCCTGAATCGGGCGTCTACAACGGCCTGTTCGCGGTGCCCAACGTCTCGCTCGTCCGTCCGGTCGCCGCCGGCGCCAGCGTCGGCTCGGGCCGCTTCAGCTACCTGAACCCCACGGCCGGCTGCCTCGACTACCCGGTGAACACGAACACCACCGGCACGACCTCTCCGCTGGCCGGCGTCTGCGAAGTCGACTACCAGCGCGACTACCAGATGCTCCAGCCGGACATCGAGCGCTACGGCCTGACCGGCCGTGCGACGGTCAACCTCGGTGACCGCGCCCAGTTCTACGCGATGGGCACCTACTACAAGACCAAGACCTTCGCGTCGCTCACGCCGCTCGGCCTCAACGGCACGCCGGCCGCCACGCCTGGTCAGGTCCAGCCGACTGCGTTCAACGTGCTGCTTCCAGTCTACGTCTGCGCCGCCGGCCAGGGTACGCTGAACGGCCTCAACACCGGTTGTACCGCCGCCAACGGCACGCTCAACCCGAACAACCCGTACGCAGCCCTCGGCCAGCGTGCCCAGGTCCTGCTGCGCTCGCCCTTCCCGCGCACGGACGAGACCAACACCCGTGCGCTGCGCGGCGTGGCCGGTATCGACGGTTCGTTCGGCGACGACTGGCGCTACGGCGTGAACTTCACGGCTTCGGAAGTCCGCCTGAAGCGCACCCAGTCCAACTACATCATTCCCAACCGCGTCGCCGACGTGGCCGCCACCGGCGCCTTCAACTTCGTCGACCCCACCGCCAACTCGCAGGATGTGTGGGACTACATTGCCCCCACCAGCCGCAACGTCTCGGTGTCGAAGCTGTGGCAGGTGCAGGGCACCCTCGCAAAGGACCTGATGCAGCTCCCCGGCGGCCCGCTGCAGGCGGCCGTTGGCCTTGCCTATCGCAAGGAGTCGATCGATGCGCCTTCGGCCAACCCGGCCAACGATGCCAACCCGTTCGATCGCTACTACTCGATCAACGCAGTGGGCGCGGAGGGCTCGCGTAACGTGAAGTCGGCCTTCTTCGAACTGCAGGCGCCGGTCGTCGAGCAGCTCGAGCTGACCGCTTCGGGTCGTTACGACAAGTACTCCACCGGCCAGGAGAACTTCTCGCCCAAGCTCGGCATCAAGGCGACGCCGGTCGACGAAGTCGTGCTGCGTGGTACCTTCTCGAAGGGCTTCCGCATCCCGAGCTTCAACGAAGCGTTCGGCCTGCCGACCACCGGCTACCTCGGCAACCAGAGCATCAACTGCGACGTCTACGTTGCCTTCTGCGCCGCGCACGCCAACCCGGACGGCAGCCAGGGCAGCTACACCCAGGGCACCTACAGCATCGGCCTGACGCAGACCGGCAACCCCTCGCTGAAGCCCGAGAAGTCGACTTCGTTCACCGCTGGCGTGGTGTTCGAGCCGATCCGCAACGTGTCGTTCAGCGTCGACTTCTGGCGCATCAAGATCAAGAACCTGATCACCGGTGTCACCAGCATCCAGCCCTACGTCGACGCTTATTACAGCAACAACGGCGTTGTGGACCTGCCCAACACGGTCGTGGTTCCGGGCACGCCGGATGACGCGAATCCCACCGCTCTGCCGCGTCTCGGCTTCATCCAGACGCCGTACCAGAACGCCGGTTCGCAGACCGTCAGCGGCATCGACTTCGCGATCAACACCGACTACGATCTGACGCCTGATCTCAAGTTCATCAGCCAGCTCGACGCGTCCTACACGCTGAAGTACAAGCTGAAGACCGAAGATGGCACCCTGCGCTACGACGGCACGCTCAGCCCGTGCAACATCACGTCGTGCTCGGGCGCGCCGAAGTGGCGCGGTACCTGGCAGAACACCCTGGTGTACAAGGACACCTCGGTCACTCTGACCGCGTACTACACCAAGGGCGTCAACACCGCGCAGATCGACTATGGCATGGATCCGGACGACTGCGTCGGCAACGTCGAACTCGGCCTGATCTCGTACGAGGACGGCACCCCGGTGCAGTGCAAGACCAAGGACATCTGGAACGTCGACCTGGCGATCAACCAGAAGATCAACGACAACCTGTCGGTCTACTTGAACGCGCTGAACGTGTTCGACATCAAGGCGCCCGTGGACGTGAACGCCGCCTACGGCATCTACAACTACAACCCTGCCTTCGCGGCGCCGAACATCATCGGCCGCTACTTCCGCATCGGTGCCCGGGTCGACTTCTAAAGTCGTTCCGCCACCAGGCAGAAAAATCGGGGTGGTCTCTTCGGAGACCACCCCTTTTTTTTCGCCTGCTCATCATGGGCGTCCGGCCAAGAAAAAGGCCGGCGGGTCTCCCCGCCGGCCTCCTCGTTGCCGCAGTTTGCGCCTCACCTGACCATCATCGCCAGGGCGCCATCGCCGTCCTCGATATGGACGATCGAGCCGTCGGGCACTTCGCCGGCGAGCAGCTTTTCGGCAAGCGGGTCCTGCAGGTAGCGCTGGACCGCCCGCTTGAGCGGCCGAGCGCCGTAGACGGGATCGTAACCCACGCGGCCGAGCCAGCGCTTGGCGGCATCGGTCAGGTCGAGCACGATCTTGCGATCCCTCAGCAGCTTCTGGACCCGCGCCACCTGAATTTCGACGATCGGCCCCATGTGCTCCTGGCCGAGGCGGTGAAACAGCACGATCTCGTCCAGGCGGTTCAGGAACTCCGGCCGGAAATGCCCGCGCACCACTTCCATCACCTGCGGCTCGACCGTGTCGACGTCCTGGCCTTCGTCCAGCTGGGTCAGGTACTGGCTGCCGAGATTGCTGGTCAGGATGATGAGGGTATTGGTGAAGTCCACCACCCGGCCCTGCCCATCGGTCAGCCGCCCATCGTCGAGCACCTGCAGCAGCACGTTGAAGACGTCGGAGTGCGCTTTCTCCACCTCGTCGAACAGCACGACCTGGTAGGGCCGGCGCCGCACGGCTTCGGTCAGCACGCCCCCTTCCTCGTAGCCCACGTAGCCCGGAGGCGCGCCGATCAGGCGGGCGACCGCATGCTTTTCCATGAACTCCGACATGTCGATGCGCACCATCGCGGTGTCGTCGTCGAACAGAAAGCCGGCGAGCGCCTTGGTGAGCTCGGTCTTGCCGACGCCCGTGGGGCCGAGGAACAGGAACGAGCCGAGCGGCCGGTTCGGGTCCTGCAGCCCCGCCCGCGCGCGCCGCACGGCCTTGGAGACGGCCGCCACGGCATCCTTCTGCCCGATGACCCGCGCACCGAGGACTTCCTCCATCTTGAGGAGCTTCTCGCGCTCGCCTTCCAGCATCTTGTCCACCGGAACACCGGTCCAGCGACTGACGACGCCGGCAATATCATCCTCGGTCACTTCCTCCCGCAGGAGGGCGTTGCCGGCCGAAGCCTGCGCGTCGGCGAGTTGGCGCTCCAGGTTCGGGATCGTGCTGTAGGACAGCTCGCCCGCCCGCGCGTAGTCGCCTGCGCGCTGCGCCTGGTCCAGTTCGATGCGGGCGGCGTCGAGCTGCTCCTTCAGCTTGCCCTCGGCGGCGATCTTGTCGCGCTCGTTCTGCCAGCGGGTGGTCAGCTCGCTCGACTGCTGCTCCAGGTTCGCCAGTTCGCCGCGCAACGTGGCGAGGCGGTCCTTGGAAGCCTCGTCGGTCTCCTTGCCGAGCGCCATCTCCTCGATCTTAAGCTGGATGATGCGCCGGTCGAGCTTCTCGATCTCCTCGGGCTTGGACTCCACCTCCATGCGGATGCGGCTCGCGGCCTCGTCCATGAGGTCGATCGCCTTGTCGGGCAGGAAGCGGTTGGTGATGTAGCGGTTGGACAGCGTCGCCGCCGCCACGATGGCACCGTCGGTGATGCGCACGCCGTGGTGCAGCTCGTACTTTTCCTTCAGGCCGCGCAGGATGGAAATCGTGTCCTCCACCGTCGGCTCGCCCACGAAGACGGGCTGGAAACGGCGCTGCAGGGCGGCGTCCTTCTCCACGTACTTCTGGTATTCATCGAGCGTGGTCGCGCCGATGCAGTGCAGTTCTCCGCGCGCCAGGGCTGGCTTGAGCAGGTTGCCGGCGTCCATCGACCCTTCCGAGGCGCCCGCGCCGATCAGCGTGTGCATCTCGTCGATGAACAGGATGATCTGTCCTTCCGCGCCCTTCACCTCGTCGAGCACGGACTTCAGGCGCTCCTCGAACTCGCCACGGTACTTGGCGCCCGCGATCAGCGCGCCCATGTCGAGCGCCATCAGCTGGCGGTCCTTGAGGCTGTCGGGCACATCGCCGTTGGCGATGCGCAGCGCCAGCCCTTCGGCGATGGCAGTCTTGCCGACGCCAGGATCGCCGATGAGCACGGGATTGTTCTTGGTGCGGCGCGCCAGGATCTGCACCGTGCGGCGGATCTCCTCGTCACGGCCGATGACCGGGTCGAGCTTGCCGTCCTTCGCGGCCTGGGTCAGGTCGCGGGCATACTTCTTCATCGCGTCGTAGGCATTCTCGGCCCCGGCGCTGTCCGCGGTGCGGCCGCCGCGCAGCTCGGTGATCGCCGCTTCCAGCGCTTGGGGCGTGACGTTGGCAGCCTTGAGCGCCTGCCCCGCGGGCGTGGTGGTCGCCAGCGCCAGCGCGAGAAGCAGCCGCTCGACCGTAACGAAGCTGTCGCCCGACTTGCCCGCGGCCTGCTCCGCGGCGTCCAGGACGCGCACCGCATCGTTGTCGAGCCCCGGCGCACCCTGCGCTCCGCTGCCCGAGACGGCTGGTAGCTTGGCCAGTGCCCTGTCGAGTTCCTGCACGGCGAAGACGGGGTTGCCGCCGGCACGCTGGATGAGCCCGGCTGCCATGCCTTCGGGATCGTCGAGCAGCGCCTTCAGGACGTGCTCGGGGCTGATGCGCTGATGGTTCAGGCGGATCGCGACGGTCTGGGCCGCCTGCAGAAACCCCTTGGCGCGGTCGGTGAACTTTTCGAGATTCATGGGTACGTCTTGCCTCCTGACCTCGGGAATATGGTGTTGCCTATCTGCAACACAAGTGCCGGGCGCAGCCCGAGCAAAGATGGGCGTGCACGGCCGAAATGCCAGAGGTGCTTCGCGGAGGCGGTAAAATCCCGAGGCCCGCATCAGGGTGTGGCCGGGGCTTGTGGCATCCCCTAGCCTCCCGCCCGACAAGTCAAGGGAAGAGGCACATGGCGAAATTCACTCCCCAGCAGGCGGCGGACGTCCTCGCGGTCAAGCAGGTGATCTACGAGTGGGGCGACGAGCTCGACATCAACAACGGCCTGTCGATGCGCGAGGCCGACTGCCTGACCGAGGATGTACGCTACAACGTCGGGGGGCAGTGGCGCGAAGGGCTGAAGGCGGTGGAAGCCTTCTATCAGGGTCGTGCGGAGGCGATGCGGGCCGGCGCCGGCCTGATGACCATGCGCCACATCATCACCTCGCTGCGCGTCAGCTTCGACGGCCCGGATCAGGCCAGCGTCGGCTACCTGCTGGTGTTCTTCGCGGCGCAGGGAGACGGTCCCTTCGACAAGTACTGCGATCCCCTGGCGGTCGCCGACGTGCGGATGGAATGCCGCCGCGACCAGGAAGGGGAATGGCGCATCTCGATGTTCGATTCCGGCCAGATCTTCAAGCGGGGCTGAGGCCGGCGAAGCACGCGGCGCTGCCGTAGAGGCGGGTCGCGCCGCCGGGGTGGCGTCACGGGGCGATGGAACCGCTCCCGCGTTTGCCTCTGGCTCTCGCGGGACAAGCTGCTAACCTCTTGGCCATGCGATCCGTTTCCCTGTCGAGCCTTGTGGCGCTCGCCGCCGCCCTTTCCCTCTCTGCCTGCGCTACGACGGCGCCCATCGGCGCTCCCGGGGCGGCGGCTGAACCCGCCACGCCGCCTGCCCCGGCCGCGGCCTCGCCGCAGGAACTGGTCGCCAAGGTCGACATCCCGTTCGAGAAGTTCGTCCTGCCCAACGGGCTGACCACGATCGTCCACACCGATCGCAAGGCGCCGGTGGTGGGCGTGACGCTCTACTACAAGGTCGGGTCCAAGAACGAACCCCGCGGCAAGACCGGCTTCGCCCACCTCTACGAGCACCTGTTCTTCGGGGGTTCGGCCAACGTGCCCAACTTCGACATCCCGCTCGAAGGCGCAGGATCGACGCCGACCAACGGCTCGACCTGGTACGACCGCACCAACTATGTCGAGACGGTGCCGACCGGTGCGCTGGACCTGGCGCTGTTCATGGAGAGCGACCGGATGGGGGCGCTGCTGCCGGCGGTGACCCAGGACAAGCTCGACAAGCAGCGGGGGGTCGTCCAGAACGAGAAGCGGCAGGGCGACAACCAGCCCTATGGCCTGACCGACTATGCGGTGAGCGAAGGGCTTTTCCCGGTCGGGCACCCTTACCGGCATTCCACGATCGGCTCGATGGCCGATCTCGACGCGGCCAGCCTGGGCGACGTGCGCACATGGTTTGCGGACCATTACGGGCCCAACAACGTGGTGTTAGTGCTCTCGGGCGACATCGACGCGGCCACCGCGCGCCCCAAGGTGGAGAAGTGGTTCGGCGCCATTTCCCGCGGCCCCGAGGTCGCTCCGGTGGCCGCGGCGCCGGTGACGCTGGCGGCACCGGTGTCCCGCGAAATGGCCGACCAGGTCCCGGTGATGCGCCTCAGCAGGTCCTGGAGCGGCCCCGGATTGAACGATGCCGACGCCCCGGCCCTGCGCATCGGCATGCACATCCTCGGCGGCCTCGCCAGCTCGCGCCTCGACAACGCCCTGGTGCGCGGACAGCAGCTGGCGGTCGCCGTCACCGTTTCCGCACAGGTACACGAGCAGGTGAGCATCCTCGACGCCACCATGGACGTGAAGCCCGGCGTCGTCCGCACCAGCGCCGAAGCGGCCTTCGACAAGGTGCTCGCGGACTTCGTGGCGCAGGGCCCGAGCGAAGACGAAGTGCGCCGCGCCGTGGTCAGCATGCTTTCGGGCGAGATCGACGGGCTGGAGCGCGTCGGCGGCTTCTCCGGCAAGGGCGCGACGTTGGCCGAGGGTCAGGTCTATTCGGGCGATCCCACCAAGTACAAGGCCGACCTCCAGGCGATCGCCGCCCTCACGCCCGAGCGCGTCCGCGCGGCGGTGCAGAAGTGGCTGGGGCGCCCGGCCTACAAGCTGGCCGTCGTGCCCGGGCCCCGGACCGAGGACGGTGCCCAGATGGGCGGCTGGGGCGACGAGGACGCGACCTCCGCTCCGGCGCCCGATGCGCGCGACACGCCGCCCAAGCTGGCGCCCGCGCCCAAGCGCTCCGCGCCGCCGGTGGCCCCGGTCGCCGGCCTCGTATTCCCCGCCATCGAACGCACCACGCTCTCGAACGGCATCCCGGTCGTGCTCGCCCGGCGCACCGCCGTGCCCAAGCTCGTGCTCTCGATCGACTTCGACGCCGGCTATGCCGCCGATGCGCTCGACACCCCGGGCACGCAGGGGCTGATGCTGGCGATGCTGGAGGAAGGCACCCGCACCCGCAACGCCACGCAGATCGCGGAGGCGCAGGAGCGGCTGGGCGCATCGATCGACACCGGCGCCACGCTCGACACCAGCAGCGTGACCGTGAGTGCCCTCAGCGCCAACCTTGCCCCGACGCTGGCGCTGACGGCCGACCTCCTGCTACACCCGGCGTTCGCCGCCCCCGATTTCGACCGTGCCCGTGGCCAGGCCCAGGCCGAGCTGGCACAGGCGCAGTCCACCCCCGCGGCGCTCGCGGCACGCACGCTGGGCGGCGAGCTCTTCGGCAACCATCCCTATGCCCAGCCGGCGGACGGGCTCGGCACCGCCGCCTCGCTCGCGGCGATGACCCCCGAGACGCTGCGAGCCGCGCATGCGAAGTGGCTCCGGCCCGACCTGGCCCGCATCACGGTGGTGGGCGACGTCACCATGGACCAGCTCAAGCCCCTCCTGGAGCAAGCGCTGGGGGACTGGCGCGCGCCGGCGGCGGCCAAGCCGGTCAAGCCGCTCGACACTCCCACGCCGAAGCCGGCGGCACGCATCGTCCTGATCGACCGCCCCAACTCGCCGCAATCGGTGATCCTGGCCGGCAGGATCCTGCCGCTGACCGGCCGCACGCCCGGCGACGAGCCGCTGATGCTGGCCAACGACGTGGTCGGCAACGGCTTCCTGTCGCGCCTCAACTTGGACATCCGCGAGGACAAGGGCTGGAGCTACGGCGTCCATTCGGGCGTCAGCCGCGCCACCGGACCGCGCGTGGTGCAGGTCATGGCGCCGGTGCAGGCGGACCGGACCGGCGATTCCATCCGCGCCATCATCCAGGACATGTCCGCCCTGCCGAACCGCCAGCCGGTTTCGGCCGAGGAGTACCAGCGCGTCACCGAGGGGGCCATTCGCGCGCTCCCGAACCAGTTCGAGACCAACGGCGCGGTGCTCCGCGCGATCGTCAGCAATGAACGGCTGGGTCGTCCGGAAGACTACTATGTCCGGCTGGCCCAGACCTATCGCGGGATCAATGCCACCCGGATCGGGGCATCCGCCGCGCAGTACCTGCAGCCGGGCGATCTCACCTGGATCGTGGTGGGCGACCGCAAGATGGTGGAACCGCAGCTCCAGGGCCTGGGTTTGCCGATAGAGGTGCGCCCCGCGCCGAGCGATACCGCCGGCACGGGCGAGTAAGCGGCCACGCGGCCGCCACCGAGACGAACGAACGAGGAGAAATTGCGAATGTCGCTGGCAGGAACTTACGACTGCGTGACCAACACCCCGCTGGGCAAGCAGAAGGGCGTGCTGACGGTCGTTCCCGAGGGAGATGCCTTCACCGGCAACATCACCGGCGACCTCGGGGCCATGGACATCCGGGACGGCCGGATCAGCGGGCAGACGCTGAGCTGGAAGATGAAGATGACTTCGCCCATGCCCATGGACCTGGACTGTACCGCCCAGGTGGACGGCGAGCGTATCACCGGAACCATCAAGGCCGGAATGTTCGGCAGCATGGAACTGACGGGAACGCGTCGGTCGGCCTGACCGCTCCTGAGGGAAAGCCCGGCACCGCGCGCACTGGGGCGCAGTACCGGGCTCCCTCACCCCCCCAGGTGAGCTTTGGCGGCAGCCCGAGGCCGACGGCGCGGCTGCCTGATCTCTGTCGGCGCGCGCCTGAGCGGTACGCGGCGCGAAATTCCGGGAAAGTCCCAAGGGCCTTCCTGGATGGATCGTTAACACTCGGGGCAGCCAAGACAAGCCTATTGTTGCCGCGGCAGCATTAACCTTCGCCTGAGTGGCTCGCGGGATACAGGGTTAGCGGGCGAGGCGCGGCTTCCCGCGCCCCACCGGCGGTCCTGCGCCGGCGCTGCGCGGCCTCAGCCCAGCCTGGCCTTGAGGATCTCGTTAACCACCTGCGGGTTGGCCTTGCCCTGCATCGCCTTCATCGTCTGGCCAACGAAGAACCCGAACAGCGCCACCTTGCCGCCGCGGTACTGCTCCACCTTGTCGGCGTTCGCGGCGAGGATCTCGTCGACCTTGGCCTCGATGGCACCGGTGTCCGACTCCTGCTTCAACCCCTCGCGCTCGACGATGACGCCGGCGGCGTCGCCGGTTTCGAACATCGTTTCGAGGACCTGCTTGGCGATCGAGCCCGAGATCGTGCCCTTGCCGACCAGCGCCAGCAGCTCGGCGGCCTGCTCGTGGCTGATCGGGCTGTCGTCGAGCGACTTGCCCAGCTTGTTCAGCGCCCCGAAGAACTCGGAGATGAGCCAGTTCGCCGCCTGCTTGGCAACGTCCGCCGGCTGCTTGTCCTGCGCCAGCGCGGTCTCGGCCAACAGCGCCTCGAACCACCGGGCGGTGTCGACGTCGGCGGTCAGCACGGCGGCATTGTAGGCCGACAGGCCGAGCTCGCCCACGTAGCGCGCGCGCTTGGCGTCGGGCAGTTCCGGCAGCGAGGCACGGCATTCCTCGAGGAAGGCGTCGTCCAGTTCCAGCGGCAGCAGGTCGGGATCGGGGAAGTAGCGGTAGTCGTGCGCATCTTCCTTCGAGCGCATCGAGCGCGTGGAGCCGCTGTTCGGGTCGAACAGGCGCGTTTCCTGCACGATCTTGCCGCCGCTCTCCAGCACGTCGACCTGTCGGCTCGCCTCGTGCTCGATCGCCTGCATGACGAAGCGCACTGAATTGACGTTCTTGGTCTCGGTACGGGTTCCGAGGCCCTCGCCGGGGCGACGCACCGAGACGTTGACGTCGGCCCGCATCGAGCCCTGGTCCATGTTGCCGTCGCACGAGCCGACGTAGCGCAGGATCGTGCGCAGCTTCGACAGGTAGGCACCGGCCTCGGCAGGCGAAGTCATGTCGGGGCGGCTGACGATCTCCATCAGCGCCACGCCGGAACGGTTGAGGTCCACGTAGGACATCGTCGGATGCTGGTCGTGCATCAGCTTGCCCGCGTCCTGCTCGACGTGGATGCGTTCGATGCCGATCACCTTGTCGGCCGGGATGCCTGCCTTCTCGTCCGCCTCGATGGTCAGCGAGCCCTCACCGACCAGCGGGTGGTAGAGCTGGCTGATCTGGTAGCCCTGCGGAAGATCGGCGTAGAAGTAGTTCTTGCGGTCGAAGCGCGACCACTTGTTGATCTGCGCCTCGATCGCCATGCCGGTGCGCACCGCCTGGCGGATGCATTCGCGGTTCGGCACCGGCAGCATGCCCGGCATCGCCGCGTCGATCAGCGAGACCTGGCTGTTCGGCTCGGCGCCGAAGGCCGTCGCCGAGCCGGAGAACAGCTTGGAGTTCGAGGTGACCTGCGCATGGACCTCGAGGCCGATCACGACCTCCCAGTCACCGGTGGCGCCCTGGATGCGATAGGTTGATTCAGTCATGGCTGTGTCTCTGGCGTGATAAGCGGAACATCGGGGAAATAGGTGCGGAAGCGCTTACGGTCACGCGTCAGGATTGTCGCCCCAACATGTTGCGCATGCGCGCCGATGAAGAAATCGGGGAGCGGCAATTTCGGCGGATTGCCATGGCTGCGGCTCAGGTAGCTTTGATATGCCATTCCAGCCGCATGCCCGGCCGCCGCTTCGAGCGGCTCGACCGCGATCAGCAGCGCGGTGAGCACGGCGTGGAACGCATCATAGCTCTCCAGTTGCCATCCGACTTCGCCTACCACGACCGGATTGACGAACAGGTAGGTTCCGAAGGCTGCGCGGCCAAGCTGGCCCCGCGACCACTCGCTCCACTGCGGGTCGGCATTGAAGACGTCGATGAGCACGCACGAATCGACAAGGATCACGGCCAGTCATCGCCCCGCAGCTCACGCATGATCTCATCCGTGCTCTTGCCGAACGGATACTTGCCCGAGACCGCGTGGAGCGCTTCGTCGATCTGCCGCTTGCGCCTCGCGACGTCCTCGGGGCTGAGAGTGGCCGCGGAGATGACGATGCGCCCCTCGGCGTCTAAGGCCACGCTGTAAGGCTGCCCCGGAAGCAGGCCACAGGCCTCGCGCATGGCCTTGGGGATCAGCACCTGTCCCTCACTGGTCATCATGCCGGTCTCGACCTTAGCATGCGCGTTCATCGTCTGCCTCCAATGCCATCAAAGTAGCATTTCAAGCGAATTTTACCACCACTTCTCCGGCTTGGCCGCGAACTGCGCCCGCTGTTCGAGCGCGAGACCGGCGTTCAGCACGCCCTGTTCGTCGAAGGCCTTGCCGATGACCTGGAGGCCCAGCGGCAGCCCCTCGCGGTTGAGGCCGGCCGGGACCGACATCGCGGGAAGTCCCGCGAGCGAGGCCGGCACCGCGAAGACGTCGTTGAGGTACATCTTCAGCGGATCGTCGACGTTCTCGCCCAGGCCGAAGGCGGCCGAGGGCGCGGTGGGCGCGAGGATCACGTCGCACTGCTCGAAGGCATGCGCGAAGTCCTGCGCGATCAGCGCGCGCACCTTCTGGGCCTGCGTGTAGTAGGCGTCGTAGAAGCCGGCCGAGAGCACGTAGGTGCCGATCAGGATGCGGCGCTTGACCTCGGGCCCGAAACCGGCGGCGCGGGTCGCGGCGTACATCTCCTGGAGGTTGGCGCCATCGGGCAGGTCGCGCAGGCCGTAGCGCACGCCGTCATAGCGTGCGAGGTTGGACGAGGCTTCGGCCGGAGCGATGATGTAGTAGGTCGGCAGCGCGTACTTGGTGTGCGGCAGCGAGATCTCGACGATCTCGGCGCCTGCATCCTTCAGCCAGGCGATGCCCTGGTCCCACGAATTCGACACGTCTTCATCCAGGCCGTCGACGCGGTATTCCCTGGGGATGCCGACCTTCTTGCCCTTCATGTCGCCGGACAGCGAGGCTTCCCAGTTCGGCACCGGGAGGTCGAGGCTGGTCGAATCCTTGGGGTCGAAGCCGGCCATCGCCTCGAGCATGATGGCGCAGTCCTGCACCGAGCGCGCCATCGGCCCCGCCTGGTCGAGCGAGCTGGCGAAGGCGACGATGCCCCAGCGCGAGCAACGCCCGTAGGTCGGCTTGATGCCGGTGGTGCCGGTGAAGGCGGCGGGCTGGCGGATCGAGCCGCCGGTGTCGGTCCCGGTCGCCGCCGGGCACAGCCGCGCGGCCAGCGCGGCCGACGAGCCGCCCGAGGAGCCGCCCGGCGCCAGCGGGGCGTTGCCGCCGTCCTTGCGCTTCCAGGGCGAGATCACGTTGCCGAAGTGGCTGGTCTCGTTCGACGAGCCCATGGCGAACTGGTCGAGGTTGAGCTTGCCCAGCATGCCCGCGCCGGCATCCCACAGCTTCTGCGAGACGGTCGATTCGTACTGCGGCTTGAAGCCTTCGAGCATGTGGCTGGCAGCGGTGGTCTGCACGTCGAAGGTGGCGAACAGGTCCTTCATGCCGATCGGCACGCCGCCCATCTTGCCCAGCGCCTCGCCCCGCGCGCGCTTGGCGTCGATCGCCTGCGCGGCCTCCACCGCCTTCTCGGGCGTGGCGATGATGAAGGCGTTCAGCGCGTCCTGCGCGGCGGCGACATTGGCGTTGAACGCCTCTGCCACTTCGACGGCGGAGAACTGCCCGCCGGCAACGCCGTCGCGGATGGCGGCTACGCCGAGTTCGGTAATGTCAGTCATGCTGCGTTCCAGCTCTTGTGCGCGGTCCGTGCGTCGATACGCTCAGCACGGGCGGGGAATGGTTGCGTCGCGACGGGGTTCGGGACGGAGCGGCTGCGCCCTGTCCCGAGCCCGTCGCAGGATCACTCGATCACCTTGGGTACGCCGAAGAACCCGTGCTCCGCCGCGGGCGCATTGGCCAGCACGGCCTCGCGCCGGTTGCCGCCGGTGAGCGGGTCGGCGTCGATCACGTCGTCGCGCAGGCGCAGCGTGTTCGGGATGACGGCAGTCATCGGCTCGACGCCGGTCACATCGACTTCGCCGAGTTGCTCGACCCAGGCGAGGATGCCGTTCAGCTCGGGCACCATTGCCTCGAGCTCCTGCTCACTCACCTTGATGCGCGCGAGGCTGGCGATCTTCGCCACGGTTGCGGTATCGACCGACATGGCTTTCCTTCACGGTTTGCGCCGCCGCATCCAGGCGCGGCCGGCGGGAATTCGAAGCGCCCCCGCTAGCAGCGGCGCCGCCCGGCTTCAAGCCGAGGCGCGCCTACTGCGCCGGTTGGGCCGCGGCCCCCTGCGCTTCCATCTGCGCCATCATCGCCCGGATCTCCTCCGCCGTCTTGAACTCGAGCAGGTCGATCTCGAAGACGAGCGTTGAGTTCGCCGGGATGGGGCCGGAGGCTTCGGCCCCATAGCCCAGCTCGGGCGGGATGGTCAGGCGGTAGCGGCCGCCGCGCTCCATCTGCACCAGCCCCTGGGCGAAGCCGGGCACCACCTCGTCCAGCGCCATGGGCATGCGCTCGGCCTGATCGAAGACGGTGCCGTCCTGCAGCATGCCCTTGTAGTTGATGAGGACGTAGGCGTGCTCGGGCGGCTTGCCGCCGGTGCCGGGCGTGATCGGCTCGACGCGCACCTGCGCGGCGCTGGCGGCCGGTGCGGGCGCCTCCTGCCCGAAGGCCGCCGCCGGCGCCAGGCCGAGCGCCAGCAAGGCGGCGAGCCGAAGCGTCATCGCGGCGATCAGGGCTGGCCCGGGATCGCGCCCGGTGCCTCGGGCGCGCCCGGGACACCGCCCTGCTGCATCTGCATCTGCTGGAGCTGCTGCAGGATGCGCTGCTGCTGCTGGATCTCGGCCAGGCTCCTGAAGTCCACCAGCTCCACCTCGAACTTGAGATCGGCGTTGGCCGGGATCGGCGAGCCGGCCGGCGGGGTGGCGCCATAGGCCAGCTCGGACGGGATCTCGACCTCGTACTTGCCGCCGCGCTGCATCTTCATCAGCGCCTTCGAGAAGCCGGGCACGAACTGCGCCACCGGGTTCGGGTAGTTCTTGTTCTGGTCGAAGACGGTGCCGTTCTCCAGCATGCCCTTGTAGTTGATCAGCACCACGTCTTCCATCGTCGGCGATTCGCCCGACCCCGCGGTCAGCGTCTTGACGGTGGGGCTCGGCGGCAGCGCCGCGTAGGCCACGCCGCCGGCGGCAAGAGCGATCGCGGCCACGCCGAGCCAGATCTTCGTGACAGCGCCCTTGGCGATCGGCTGGAGCGGGACGCGGGTGATCTCTGTCATCGTCTGTTGGCCTCTACTCGGAAAATGGGACGCCCGGACGGCGGATGCACAAAGGGCGCGGAATGCAGATTCCGCGCCCTCATGGCTCAACCCGGCGCGGCGTTCAAGCCGCTAGCCGCGATTTCGAGGTGCCCTGCGCAAATGCGCAGGAATCAGCGCTTACTTGACGCCGTCGCGCTCCGCGCGCTTGCGCTCCAGCTTGCGGGCGCGGCGAACGGCCGCCGCCTTTTCGCGGGCGCGCTTCTCGGACGGCTTCTCGTAGTGACGGCGCAGCTTCATCTCGCGGTAGACGCCTTCGCGCTGCAGCTTCTTCTTGAGCGCACGAAGAGCCTGATCGACGTTGTTGTCGCGGACGAGAATCTGCATAAACCGACACACCTCACAAAAAGCGAATGAGGCCCACCCCGCACCGGTCCGGCGGGGTGAACCACGAATCTTAAGAGCCAAAACAGGCCACCGTCAGAATCGACTAGTGGCTCGAATGGCCGGCCCGTTAGCAAAGTGGTGGATTGAAGACAAGCGCAAACGGGGAAATCGCATGGCGCAAGGCGGGCCGCGCCGCCGAGAACGCCCGGCCGGCAGGCGCCGCTCCCACCGCGATTGGATTCGCGCCGATTCGCCGCTAAGGCGGCTCGATGCCTCAACCTTCATTCCTTGCCGCCTCGCTCTACGTGAGCCTGGGCGGCGCGTTCGGCTCCTGGCTGCGCTTTCTCGTCGGCCGCGGCTGGACCGCCGCGCTCGGGCCGGTGCGCTCCGGCCTGTTCCCTTACGGCACCCTCACCGTCAACGTGGCGGGAAGCCTCGCCATGGGCCTGCTGACCGGCTGGCTCGCCCGCTCGGGAACCCACGAGGCGACCCGCCTGCTCATCGCCGTGGGCGTGCTGGGCGGCTTCACCACGTTCTCCTCGTTCAGCCTCGACTTCGCCATGCTGGTGGAACGCGGCGAGATCGGCACGGCAGCGCTCTACACCGGGCTGTCGCTGCTGGCGGGCTTCGCCAGCCTGTTCCTGGGCCTCTTCGTCATGCGGAGCGCGGCATGAGCGCGGACCATATCAAGGGCAACGCGGACGCCGTCCGCCAGTTCACCGTCGGCCACGACGACGACGGCGTCCGGCTCGACCGCTGGTTCAAGCGCCACCTTCCGCAGGTCGGCTTCGCCATGGTCTCGCGCTGGGCGCGCACCGGGCAGGTCCGGGTGGACGGCAAGCGCGCCGACGTCGACACCCGGCTCGCGGCCGGACAGATCCTGCGCGTCCCGCCCGGGGGCGAGCAGAAGCCGGGCACGCCCGGGGCGCGGCCGCGCCGCGAGCTGACCGAGGAGGAGATCGCGCTCGCCGATTCGATGGTGCTGACGCAGGATCGTGCCGCCATCGTGCTCAACAAGCCGCCGGGCCTCGCCACGCAAGGCGGCTCGGGCATGACGCAGCACGTCGACGGCCTGCTCGACGCCTTCGCCGAGAAGGGCCCCCGCCCAGGGCTGGTCCACCGGCTGGACAAGGACACCTCCGGCGTCCTGCTGATCGCTCGAACGCCGGGAAGCGCGGCCTTCTTCTCCAAGCGCTTCTCGGGTCGCTCGGCGCGCAAGATCTACTGGGCGTTGGTGGTCGGCGTGCCCAGCATCAACGACGGCATGATCGAGCTGCCGATCGGCAAGCAGCCGGGCACCGGCGGCGAGAAGATGCACGTGGACGAGGAAGGCGGCCAGGTGGCACGCACGCGCTATCGCGTCCTCGATCGCGCCGGCAACCGCGCCGCCTGGGTCGAGCTGCACCCGCTGACCGGCCGCACCCACCAGTTGCGCGTCCACATGGCCGCCATCGGGCACCCGATCGTCGGCGACGGCAAGTACGGCGGGCAGGAGGCGTTCCTGTCCGGGACGATCAGCCGCAAGATGCACCTCCACGCACGCCGCCTCATCATCGAGCATCCCGACGGCGCGCCGCTGGACGTGACCGCCCCGCTGCCCGAGCACTTCGCCAATTCGATGGCCAACCTGGGCTTCGACGAAGCCGACGGCGCGCAGCTTCCCGAGCCGGCGCCCGAGACCAAGGAAGACAAGAAGCGCGCGGCCAAGGCTCACGCCAAGGAGTACCGCAAGGAGCGTCGGGGCGAGCGCCGCAAGCGCAGCGACAGCCCCTCGGGCCAGACGCGCCCGGGCAAGCCCGCGGGCAAGCCGGGTACCAAGGCGGGCACCAAGGCGAAGCCCGGCGGCAAGCCGTTCGGCAAGCCTGCACGTCCCGGTGGCGGCGCCCCCCGCGCGGGCTCCGGCAGCAACAGCGCCCGCAAGCCCGGCGGTGCCCCGCGGGGTCGCGGCCGGTGAAACTGGCGGTCTTCGACTGCGACGGCACCCTGGTCGATGGCCAGGCGCCGATCTGCGAGGCGATGGAGGCGGCCTTCGCCGCCTTCGCCCTGCCGGCGCCCTCGCGCGGGTCGATCCGGCGCGCGGTCGGGCTCTCGCTGCCGCAGGCGATGGCGACGCTGCTGCCCGGCTCGGATACCGAGCGCCAGAACGCCATGGCAGAGGCCTACAAGGTCTCGTTCCGCAGCGCGCGCGAGCAGGGGCGCGTGGCGCAGCCGCTGTTCCCCGGCATCGCCGAGACGCTGCGCGCGCTTGCCGGGGCGGGCTGGACGCTGGGCGTGGCGACCGGCATGTCGGACCGGGGGCTGGGCCACTGCCTCGCCGCGAACGGCATCGCAGACCTCTTCGTGACGCTGCAGACGGCGGACCGCCACCCGTCCAAGCCGCACCCCGCCATGCTGGACCAGGCACTGGCAGACGCAGGAGCGACGCCGGGCGAGGCGGTCATGATCGGTGACACCGCCTACGACATGCAGATGGCGGTGAGCGCGCAAGTCCGCGCGATCGGCGTCGACTGGGGCTATCACCACCCGCGCGAGCTCACCGAAGCCGGGGCCGAGGTTGTGGTGGAAACCCCCGCGCAACTCCTGGAGCATCTTCTCAAGTGACCGACCGTGACCCTGCCGTGGCCCGTTTCGCCACGATCAACGCCGTGCGCATCGCCGGCGTCGCCTTCGTCATCGTCGGCATGCTGATGGCATCCGACCGCCTGCTGGCCGGCGCTCCTGCCTGGGTCGCCTATCTGCTCATCGCGAACGGGCTGGTGGACGTGTTCGTGATCCCCCCCATGCTCGTGCGCAAGTGGCGGACGCCGCGATGAAGCGGTTTTACAAGGAGGCGGCAGTCGAGCCGGTTGAAGGCGGCTGGCGCGTGGTCCTGGACGGGCGGCCGATCCGGACTGCCGGCGGCCGGGCGCAGGTGGTTCCGACCCGCGCGCTGGCGGATGCGCTCGCTGCCGAGTGGGCGGCCCAGGGCGAGACGATCGACCTCACCGGCTTCCACTTTCGCGACATCGTCGACTTCGCCGTCGACGCGGTGGCGCCGGACCGCGAGGCCGTGATCGCCGAGCTCCTGCCTTACGCGGACACGGATACGCTCTGCTACCGCGCCGATCCCGACGAGGCGCTGCACAAGCGCCAGGCGGCGGTGTGGGACCCGCTGCTGGAACGGGTCGAGGCGCGGCTGGGCGTCCGCTTCGCGCGAACCTCGGGCGTGATGCACAAGCCGCAGCCGGAGACCACGCTGGCGCGGCTGCAGGCGGAACTCGACGCCTGCAGCGTGTTCGATCTCGCCGCGCTCAAGATGCTGACGAGCCTCGCCGCCTCGCTGGTGGTGGCCCTGGAGGCGATCCGTCCCGGGGCCGATGCCGAGGCCTTGTGGCAGGCCGCCGAGCTGGAGGCCGACTGGCAGGTCGAGCTCTGGGGCGAGGACTGGGAGGCCGCGGAACGCCGCGCCGCTCGCTTCGAAGCATTCAAGCTCGCGATGAGGCTGGCCGAACTGGCCCGCTGAGCACGCCGAGCAGGACGCGGCGCAGCAAGGACGGTTCCCGCCCCCTCGCGGCCGGCTTGCCCGAAAACAGGAAGACCCGCCCCGGCCTTTGCCGGAGCGGGTCTTCTCGCGTCAGGCGCCGAAAGCGCCCGTCACGTGCGGTGCGATCAGAACTTCGCGCCCAGCGCGACGATCGCGTTGTGGCGGCTGAAGTCGCTCTCGTAGTTGGAGTAGCGGTACTCGGCCTTCACGAAGAGGTTCTGGCCCAGGTCCTGCTGGTAGCCGGCGCCGACGCGGAAGCCGTCGCCGTTAGCGCCTTCGCTGTAGCTGTCGGTACCGTCGGTGTAGGTGAGGCGCAGGCGGGCGTTGGTGTAGCCGCCCAGGACGTAGAGCTTGCTGGTCTCGCTCAGCGCGGTGCCGAGGCGAACGACGGCCGAGAGGTCACGACCGGTCTTGACGCAGGCGCGCTCGGTGCCGGCGCTCGCGCACTCCTTCGTGGTGCTGTCGGCGACGGTGCCCTGGATGCCGACGAACATGCCGTTCGACAGCGGCATGTCGTAGCCGGCGGTCACGCCGTAGCTCAGCCCCTCGTCCGATTCACCGCCGACCGAGATCGAGTCGAGGCCGGTCTCCGCCTGCACGAAAGCCTGGGCTCGGGCGGAGGCCGGAAGGGCCAGCAGACCGGCGGCGGCAGCGGCGACGAGCACCGGGGCGAACTTCTTCATGGGTATTGCTCCTGCAATTCTTCTTCTCCCGCAGCCGGAGGCCAGCGGGGACGGGCCCCATAGCCGTGAAGAAACAGGGGTCAAACCAAGGGCTTGGCCGTAGCTGTAATATAACCGTCATTGTTGCACGCCGGCCACATCGCCCGGAACGGGAGACGGTCGTTCCCCCGCGGTTTCCGGAGCTTGGCGGCGCCCGGGGCGATCACACCGGAGAGCGGCGACAGAACTTTCGTGCGCGCCCCCTTTTCATCGGGCGCGCAATCCCCAACGGGACGGCGCGTCAGGGCTTCAGCCAGTCCGCGACCTGGCGGGCCACATCGTTGGCGGCCTGGTTGAGCGCCGGGCCGACCGCCTCGGGCTTGGGTTCGATGCCGTTCACCACCGCCTCGAACCGCCGGGTCTCCAACGGCTGGGTGCCGCGCTCGCTGCGGATCGCGTCGAAGCGCACGACCACGGCCCCGCGCTGCGCGTCGAAGCCCATCTGCAGCAGCCTGCCGCCGATCAGCGTCCTGCCGGTGACCTCGAAGTCGCCGCCCTCGACCACCAGCTTCCCGCTGCGGGCGCGCAGCGTCTCCGCCAGCAGCGAGCGGAACTGGCGCGAGGGCTTCTCGATCCACTGCGCGTCCTTGAGGTAGGCCACGCGCGAGGGGTCGACGGTGACCGGCACGCGCAGCACGTCGAGCCCGCGGTCGGACTCGAGGTCGAGCACGACGATCGCCTCGGTCAGTTGCCCGGAGGCGGTCGCACCGGCGGGCGCAGTCTCGTCGGGAGTGAGGCGGAGGAGCTGCTCGGGCGGCTTGCCGCCGATGCTGACGCAGCCCGGCAGCGCCAGTGCGGCGACGGCGGCCAGGAGGGCCGGCGCGAGGCGGATCGTGCGCAAGCGGTTCATCGCGGTTCCCTTCATCGTCTCGGTCACGGCCCGGCTGCGCGTCATGGCCCGGCTGCGCTTCATGGCTTGTAGTCCGGCAGCTTCTGGCCCTTGAGCAGCGCGCCCGCGCCTTGCTCGTCGATCTTCTCGGTCACGCTGCGCAGCGCGCGGCTGGTGGCCCGCAGGTCGCGGATCGCCGCCTCGGCCGCGGGCAGGGTCTGCTGCGAGACCTGGTCGAGCGCCGGCTGCGCGTGCTGCAGCGTGCGGTCGAGCTGGTCCATCGACCTCTGCGCCGCGCCCAGCGTGCGGCGAAGCTGCTCGGCCAGCGAGTTGCCCTCGCTGCCCAGCAGGTCGTCCGCCTTGTTGGCCACGCCCTCGAAGGCGGCGAGCGTCTGCGTCGCCTGCGCGAGGCTGCCGCGCAGCTCGACCATGGCGCCGCGCAGCTCGGGCGTGGCGGCCGAGATGTCGCGCGTCATCTTGTTGGTGTTCGCGAGGATGCCGGTGATCGAGCGGCGGTTCTCGTCGCTGAGCAGCTGGTTGAGGTTTTCCGTCAGCGTCGCCAGCCGTTCGAGCAGGAGCGGCGCGTTGGACAGGATCTCTCCGAAGCCGCCGCGCTTGGTCGGGATCACCGGCACGCCTTCCGGCCCCGGCTCGGTCAGCGGCGGCGCGCCCTTGACCGCGCCCTCGAGCTGGATGTCGGACACACCGGTGAAGCTGGCCTGGATCGTCGCGCTGGTGCCCACGGTGATCGGCACCTTCTCGTCCACCTTGACGCGCACGCGCACGAAGCTGGGGTCCTGCGGCCAGAGCTCGATCTGCGTGACCTGCCCCGAGGGAACGCCCGCGTAACCGACCTCCGACCCCTTCGCGAGGCCATCGACCGACTGCTTGAAGAAGATGTCGTACTCCTTCTGCGCGCCCTCGCCCAGCCGCGCGATCCAGAGGACGAAGGCGGCCAGCGCCGCCAGCAGGATCAGCGTGACGGCCCCGACCCAGACGTGATTGGCCCGTGTTTCCATCGCGTCGCCCTATGCCCCTGTTCTGCTGCTGTCCATGCCGGGACCATCCCCGGCATGCGGCGTCGAAGTCTGCTCAACCTGCGGCCCACGGTCCTGTTCCGCGGAGACCGCGGGATCGTCCTTGGCCGCCAGCGCCGCCCGACCGCGCGGGCCGTTGAAGTATTCCTGGATCCACGGGTGATCGAGCGCGAGCAGCTCCGGAATGGTGCCCACCGCGATGACCTGCTTGTCCGCCAACACCGCCACCCGGTCGCAGATGGCGTAGAGCGTGTCGAGGTCGTGGGTGATGAGGAAGACGGTCAGCCCCAGCGTCTCCTTGAGCTCGCGCGTCAGGGCATCGAAGGCGGCGGCGCCGATCGGGTCGAGGCCGGCGGTCGGCTCGTCTAGGAACAGCAGCTCGGGATCGAGCGCCAAGGCCCGCGCCAGGCCGGCGCGCTTGCGCATGCCGCCGGAGAGCTCGCTCGGGAACTTGAACGCGGCATCCTCGGGCAGGCCCGAGAGGCGCACCTTGAAGCGAGCGATCTCGCTGCGCAGGCTGTCGCTGAGCTCAGGGTAGAACTGCTTGAGCGGCACTTCGACGTTCTCACCCACGGTCAGCGTCGAGAACAGGGCGCCGCCCTGGAACAGCACGCCCCAGCGCGAGCGCAGGTCGATCGAGTCCTCCTCGGTGGAATCGCCCATCTTGTGGCCGAGCACGGTGATGCTGCCGGCCTCGGGCTGCTGCAGCCCGATGATCGAGCGCATCAGCACCGACTTGCCCGTGCCCGAGCCGCCGACCACGCCCAGCACTTCGCCCTTGCGGACCTTGAGCGCCAGGTCCTCGTGAATGACGTGCTCGCCGAAGCTGTTGCGCAGCCCTTCGACGAGGATCGGGTACTCGCCCTGGTAGTCGTCGCGAAGATCGGTCATTTCCAGCCGATCTCCGTGAAGAAGATCGCGAAGAAGGCGTCGAGGACGATGACGGTGAAGATCGCCGTGACCACCGCCTGGGTCGTGCGGGTGCCGACCTCCTCGGCGTTGCCGCTGACCTGCATGCCCTGATAGCAGCCTGCCAGCGCCACGATCAGCGCGAAGACCGGCGCCTTGATGAGGCCGATCCACACGTCGGTGATCGGCACCACCTCCTGCGTGCGCTGGAGGAAGGTCCAGAACGGGATTTCCAGCGCGAAGTTGGAGATCGCGGCGCCGCCGATGATCGCCAGCACCGACGAGTAGAAGCCGAGCAGCGGCATCATCAGCATCGAGGCGAGCACGCGGGGCACCACCAGCGCTTCCATCGGCGAGACGCCGATGGTGCGCATGGCGTCCACTTCCTCGGTCAGCTTCATGGTCCCGATCTGCGCCGCGAAGGCGGAGCCCGAGCGGCCGGCGACCATGATCGAGGTCATCAGGATTCCCAGCTCGCGCATCGACAGGCGGCCGGTGAGATTGATGGTGTAGATCTCCGCGCCGAATTGCTGAAGCTGCACGGCGCCCTGCTGCGCGATGACGATGCCGATGAGGAAGCTCATCAGCCCGATGATCCACAGCGAGTTGATGCCCACGTATTGCATGTGGAACACCAGCGCCGTCCCGCGCAGGCGCGAGGGATGCCGCGCGACGCCCCAGAAGGCGACGATCATCTCGCCCAGGAAGGCGACGGTGCGCAGGACGCCCTCGCCCCAGCTGGCGACGAGGTCGCCCAGTTCGCCCACCGTGCGGGTCAGCAGCGGCCGCTGCGGCTCGGGTTCGGCCTCGTGCTCCTGTACGTCGGAGACGGCGGCGAACAGGCGTCGGGCCTGCTCGCTCTCCCCAGTGATCTCGAGGCCCCTCTCGTGCGCGTAGTGGCTGACCAGCCAGGCGCCCGTGGTGTCGATGTCGGTGACGCCGGACATGTCGACCTTGGTGAAGCGTCCTTGCAGCTTCGCCAGCTTGGCGTCGAGATCGCCCAGCGAATGGACGCGCAGCGGCCCCTTGAGCGCCAGGACATGGTCGCCGCCTTGGTCGCTCTCCGACAGGGTGAATTCAGCCCATTCCCGCATGATCTCTCGCTTTGCGGGAAAAACCACGTACCGGCAAGATGTTCCCTCCTAGCGACGAAGTGTGCGGCGGGGTGGATCGGACGGCCCTGCGGCCAAAGCGTGGCAGCCCCGCGGAATCGTACGCCTTGCGCGCAAACCCTGGCGCTGGCAAAGCGCCGCGCCATGACCGACACGACTTCCGAAGCCGCTCTGGACAAGACTTTCGACCCGGCCGCGATCGAGGCCCGGTGGTACGCGCACTGGGAGCAGAACGGCCTGTTCCGCCCCGAGCGCCCGGACGCAGCGCCCTTCACCATCGTCAACCCGCCGCCGAACGTCACCGGTTCGCTGCACATCGGCCACGCGCTCGACAACACGCTGCAGGACGTGGTGATCCGCTACGAGCGCCTGCGCGGCAAGGATGCGCTGTGGGTGGTGGGCACGGACCACGCCGGCATCGCGACGCAGATGGTGGTCGAACGCCAGCTCGAAGCGAAGCAGGACAAGCGCACCAACTACACGCGCGAGCAGTTCGTGGAGAAGGTCTGGGAGTGGAAGGCCGAAAGCGGCGGCACCATCACCGGCCAGCTGCGGCGCCTGGGCTGCTCGATGGACTGGTCCAGAGAGCAGTTCACCATGGACCCGCACTTCACCCGCGCGGTGGTCAAGGTCTTCGTCGACCTCTACAACCAGGGCCTGATCTACCGCGACAAGCGACTGGTGAACTGGGATCCCAAGCTCAAGACCGCGATCAGCGACCTCGAGGTGGAAACCCGCGAGATCAACGGCAGCTTCTGGCATTTCAAGTACCCGCTGTCGGACGGGTCGGGCCACATCATGGTCGCCACCACCCGCCCCGAGACGATGCTGGCCGACATGGCCGTGGCGGTGAACCCGGCGGACGAACGCTACCGTCCGCTGCTGGAGCGCGGGGCTACGGTCACGCTGCCGATCACCGGGCGCGAGATCCCCATCGTCGCCGACGAGCATGCCGATCCCGAACTGGGCTCTGGCGCGGTGAAGATCACCCCGGGCCACGACTTCAACGACTTCGAGGTGGGCAAGCGCGCCGGGTTCAAGGCGGCGGACATGCTCAACATGCTCGATGCCGAGGCGAAGGTCTGCCAGACCGCCGACGGCCTGATCCCGCACGAGTTCATCGGCATGGACCGCTTCGAGGCGCGGCGCCGCGTGGTCGAGCTTCTGGATGCCGATGGCCTGCTCGAGAAGGTCGAGGATCGCGTGATCCAGACCCCCTACGGCGACCGCGGCGGCGTGGTGATCGAACCCTGGCTGACCGACCAGTGGTACGTCGATGCGGCAACCCTCGCGCAGCCCGCGATCCAGGCCGTGCGCAGCGGCGAGATCGAGATCGTTCCCAAGACCTGGGAGAAGACCTTCTTCAACTGGATGGAGAACATCCAGCCCTGGTGCGTCTCCCGCCAGCTCTGGTGGGGCCACCGGATCCCGGCCTGGTTCGCCGAGGACGGCCAGATCTTCGTCGCCGAGACCGAGGACGCGGCCCAGGCGCTCGCCGGCAACAAGAAGCTGACGCGCGACGAGGACGTGCTCGATACCTGGTTCTCCTCTGCACTGTGGCCCTTCGCCACGCTGGGCTGGCCGGATCAGGACGCGCCGCTCCTCGCCAAGCACTATCCCAACGACCTGCTCGTCTCCGGCTTCGACATCCTGTTCTTCTGGGATGCGCGCATGGCGATGCAGGGCATCCACTTCATGAAGGACGTGCCGTGGAAGCGGCTCTACCTCCATGGCCTGGTGCGCGCGGCGGATGGGCAGAAGATGTCGAAGTCCAAGGGCAACGTCGTCGATCCGCTCGGCCTCATCGACCAGTACGGCGCCGACGCGCTGCGCTTCTTCATGACCGCCATGGAAAGCCAGGGCCGCGACGTGAAGATGGACGAGAAGCGCGTCGAGGGCTATCGCAACTTCGCCACCAAGCTGTGGAACGCCGCGCGCTTCTGCCAGGCGAACGGCATCGGCGCGAGCACCTCGCTGGCCGCCCCCGCGGCGACCTCGGCGGTCAACCGCTGGATCGTCGGCGAGGTGGTGGAAACCGTCGCCGCGCTCGACAAGGCGATGGCCGACCTGCGCTTCGATGCGGCCGCGAACGCCATCTACCACTTCGTCTGGAACCAGTTCTGCGACTGGTACATCGAGCTCATCAAGGGCGCCTTCGATGACGAGACCAAGGCCGTCGCCGGCTGGGTGCTCGACCAGATCCTCGTCATGCTGCACCCCTTCATGCCCTTCGTCACCGAAGAGCTGTGGAGCAAGATGGGCGCGCGCGAGCACGCGCTGATCGTGGCGCAGTGGCCCGCGCCCGAGGCTGCGGTGGACGCCGAAGCGAAGGCCGAGGTCGAATGGCTGATCGCGCTGATCGGCAACCTGCGCGCCGCCAAGGCCGAGCTCGGCATCGCGCCCGGCGCCCGGCTCACCGCCTACCTCGCCGCGCCTTCCGAGGCCACGCGCGCGATCATCGGGCGCAACGCCGTCGCGGTCGACCGCCTCGCCCGGCTGGACGCGATCCGCTTCGAGGCGGCGCCGGCGGGACCGGCGATGCAGGTCGGCGCAGGCGATGCGATGCTGGCGATCCCGCTCGAAGGCGTGATCGACATCGCGGCCGAGAAGGCGCGCCTGGAGAAGGCCCACACCACCGCCCTCAAGGAGCGGGATTCGCTCGCCAAGCGGCTGGAGAACCCGGCCTTCGCGCAGAAGGCCAAGCCCGAGGCGGTCGAGAAGGCCCGCGCCGACCATGCGGCGCATGCGGCCGAGGCGGAGCGGCTGGCCGCGGCGCTGGCGCGGCTCGGCTGACGGCGCTCCGCAGGCGCCCTCGCCCCCGCACAGGTCTGCCCTGCGCGGGGGCTTGGGGGATTCTTAGCGTTTTCCTACATGCCCCGGACCTGTCAGGGTAGCGCGATGCTCGACCACCCCCTCGCCGCCGGACAGGCTCGCGCCCGGTCCAGCCCGACAGTATAGCCCCCTGAACCCCGACACCGAACCATGACACTGACGCTCGCCACTACGAACCCGGGTGAACCGGAAATCTTCGCCTCGCTGCAGGGCGAAGGCCCTTCGCTGGGCCGGCCGAGCACGTTCGTGCGCCTGTCGCGCTGCAACCTCGCGTGCGAGTGGTGCGACACCGCCTACACCTGGCGCTTTACCGGGGACAACCGTCCCCACCGCGACGACCTCGCCTTCGAGCGGCGCCAGAACCAGGTTCCGATGGAGGAAGCGGAACTGGCCGCCCGCATCGCGGCGCTGGTGCCGGACCGCCTCGTCGTGACCGGCGGCGAGCCGCTGCTGCAGGGCGCGGCGGTGGCGCGCATGCTGGCCGCGCTCGACGCGATCCGCCCGGGCATGCACGTGGAGGTGGAGACCAACTCCACCGTCGCTCCGCATCCTGCCCTCGACGCGCGGGTGGACCAGTACAACGTCAGCCCCAAGCTCGCGCACAGCGGCAATCCCGCCGCGCTGGCCCTGCTGCCCGAGCGGCTTGCCGCCTGGGCGGCCGAGCCGCGCGCCTTCTTCAAGTTCGTGGTGGCGGAGCCGGCGGACCTGGCCGAAGTCATGGCGCTTCAGGAAACCTACGCCATTCCCGGCGGGCGGCTGTTCCTGATGCCCGAGGGCCGCTCCAGCGATGCCTTGCGGGAACGCTCGCGCTGGCTGGCGGATTTCTGCTCGCAACACGGACTGCGGTTCACGGACCGTTTGCACATCCACCTTTGGGGGGACACGAGGGGCACATGAACGAAGCATCGCCCATCCCGATCGGTGAGGACCTGTCCACCGCCGACAAGCCGCAGGCGGAAACTCCGGCGCGGCCTGCCATGCGCGGCGACCTGACCAAGGGTCCGATCCTCAAGACGCTGCTGCTGTTCTCGATCCCGATGCTGCTCTCCAACGTGCTGCAGACGCTGAACGGCTCGGTCAATGCGATCTGGGTGGGGCGCCTGCTGGGCGAAAGCGCGCTGGCCGCCACCGCCAATGCCAACATCGTGATGTTCCTCGTCTTCGCCGCCGTGTTCGGCTTCGGCATGGCGACGACGGTGCGCGTCGGCCAGCATTTCGGCGCCCGCGACATCGACGCGGCGCGGCGCACCTTCGGCACGGGCGTGGGCTTCTGCATCGCGATCTCGATCGCCACCGGCCTCGTCGGCTGGTTCGGCGCCGGGGCGCTGCTCGACACGCTCGGCACGCCGGCCGCCAGCCGCGCGGACGCGCTCGCCTACCTGCGGGTGATCTTCATCACCATCCCCTTGGCCACCGTGAACATGATGCTGGCGATGGGCATGCGCGGCGTCGGCGATTCGAAGACGCCGCTCTATGCCATGATCCTGGCGGTGGTGCTGGACATCGTCTTCAACCCGCTGCTGATCATCGGCGTCGGACCCCTGCCCCGGCTGGGCGTGGCCGGCTCGGCGATCGCCACGGCCTGCGCCAACACCGCCGGCATGCTCTTCCAGATCTGGACCATCTACCGCAAGGACCTGGCGCTGCGCCTGCGCGGACCCGAGCTCGGCTACCTGCGCCCCCGCGGCGAGGACTTGCGCTACGTCGTCGCCAAGGGGCTGCCGATGGGCGCGCAGATGCTCATCGTCTCCTCGGCGGGGCTCATCATGGTCGGCCTCGTCAACCGCGAAGGCCTGGACGCCGCGGCCGCCTACGGCGCCTCGCTGCAGCTGTGGAACTACCTGCAGATGCCCGCCTTCGCGATCGGCTCGGCGGTGAGCGCGATGGTCGCGCAGTCGCTGGGCGCGGGGGACCATGGCCGCGTCGACAAGGTGACGTGGATCGGCCTGGGCGCCAACCTCGTCATGTCGAGCGCGCTGGCGGCGCTGATCGTCGGCTTCGACCGGCCGCTGCTGGCTCTGTTCCTGGGCGGTGAGAGCCCGGCCATGCCCATCGCCGAGCACATCCAGGTCATCTGCACCGCATCCTTCGTGATCGTCTCCATCACCATGATCATGACCGGCACCATGCGCGCCTACGGCGCCGTGGTCGCGCCGCTGGTGATCCTGTTCCTCGGCCTCTACCCGGGCCGGCTGGGCTTCTACGCCGTGGCCCAGCCCTGGATCGGCAGCGATGCGGTGTGGTGGGCCTACCCCGTCGGCTCGGCAGTCACCGTGCTGCTGACGCTCGCCTACTATCGCCTCGGCAACTGGCGCGCGGCCTTTCGCAAGTAGCGGGTCAGCGCCCCTGCGCGCGCCAGCGCTGCACGGTGCGCAGGACCATCTCCTCCTCGCCCCCGGTCTCGTTCCACAGGCGGGTGAACGAGGGATCCGCCGAGGCCGGGCGCTTCGCCTCCTCCAGGTCGTCGAAGGCGACGCGCATCGGGATCGCGACACCCTCGCCGCAGACGATGCACTCGCGGTTGCGCAGCGCCGGAATCGCGTCGAGGAACCCGCGCGCGCCCTCGGGCATCGCCGCCCGCACGAAGGCCTGGTCGCGCTCGTTGTTGAGGCGCATCGCGATGATCGTGCCGCACTGCGAGAGCACGCCCTCCGCCAGGTCCGAAGGCCGCTGCGTGACGAGGCCCAGCGCGACGCCGTACTTGCGGCCTTCCTTGGCGATGCGCGAGAGGATGCGGCCCACGGAGGATCCATCCGCGTTGCGCTCGTTGGGCACGTAGCGGTGCGCTTCCTCGCAGACCAGCAGGATCGGCCTTGTCCGCTCCTCGCGGGCCCAGACCGCGAAGTCGAAGACCAGTCGGCTGAGCACGGCGACGACGGTGGAGGTGATCTCGGTCGGCACGCCGGAGACGTCGATGATCGAGATCGGCCGCCCGCGCGAGGGCAGGCGGAACAGGCGGGCGATGAAGTCCGCCATCGTATCCCCCACCAGCATGCCCGAGAACAGGAAGTGGTAGCGCGGATCGCCCTTGAGCTCGTCCAGCCGGTTGCGGATCCGCAGGTACGGCGCGCTGGTGTGCCCCTTGTCGAGCTTGCCCATCGCGTTGCTGAGGATGTTGCCGAGATCCGACAGCAGGTAGGGGATCGGCGAATCGACGGTGATCTTGCCCACCTGCTCGGCCAGCCGGTTCTTCGAACGCGCGTCCAGCAGCGCCTTGCCCAGGATTTCGGCATCGACCTGACGATCGTCCCCGCGCGAGGTCAGCAGGATCTCGCAGTGCTCCTCGAAATTCATCAGCCAGTACGGCATCTGCAGGTTGGAGACGTCGAGGATCATCCCCGTGTCCTGGAACGCCGCCGCGTACTCGCCGTGCGGGTCGACCATGATGACATGGCCTTCGGGCGCATGCTGGCAGATGCGGTGCAGGATCAGCGCCGCGCTGGTCGACTTGCCGGTGCCGGTGGAGCCCAGCAGGGCGAAGTGCTTGCCGAGCAGCGCATCGACATAGAGACCGGCGCGGATGTCCTGCGTGGGATAGACATGGCCCACCTCGATCGTGGAGCGGCCGTCGCCGGCGTAGATCTGCCGCAGGTCGTCCCCGGTCGCGGGATAGACCAGCGCGCCCGGGATGGGATAGCGGGTGACGCCGCGCCGGAACCCGTGGATGCTGCCGGTCAGCCGCTCCTCCAGCCCTTCCCCCAGGAAGTCGACGTCGGACACGACGGCGCCTGGCGTCCTCGCGTCCTGCTTCTGGTTGCGGACGCTGGCGAGCAGCCAGCCGCGGCCCACGCGGACCTTGACCTGGCTGCTGACCTGCCCGGAGAGCGCGACCGCGAGGTCCGCATGGGGCGCAATGGCGTGCAGGCGATCGAGGTCGAACGCGATGCGGCTGCCCGATCCGGCAATCTCCACCACCACGCCGATGGGCTCCAGCGCGTCCGATCCGGCAGGCGCGTGCGCTGCACCCTCCCGGTCCTCACGGCGCGGAACATCCTGAAATTGCATCTGCTTCGTTCACCCTTCGGCATTGTCGCGACCGGGGGTGCGCGTAGCGGGGCGTCGTTAATTTCGCGCTAAAGGCGCCACCGGAGCCCGCAGCAGCGCGGCTCAGATGAGCGCGAACAGGCGTCCCGCCAGCCAGCCCATCGCCACCGAGACGAGGACGGCGAGCAGGCCATAGGCAAAGCCATAGTTTTCGGAGAAGTTGGCGATCGCGCGCTCGATCCCCAGCTTGCGGACTTCGACCTGGCTGCTGGCGGAGGCGACGACCTTTCCTTTGCTGATCGCGAAGGTCTCGGCCGTGTAGATGCCCGTCGGCACCCGCGAGGGCAGGCCGATGCGTGCCTGGTAGAGCACCTGCTCGCTGACCTTCACGCTGCCTTCCTCCTCGCGGTAGAGGCCATTGCGCTGGTTCAGGTCGACGAGCCCGGCCGCGAAGCGCGCCTGCTCCTCGGGGTCGATCGCGCCGATCGGGGAGAGCTGCAGCCATTTGAGGCCCAGCTCGTAGATCGCGGCGGTCTTGTCGTCGACGATCTGCGCGATCGGGCGGGTGGAGGCGACGGCATAGTATCCGGGCGCGGACCGCAGCTCGGTGCTGGCGGCATTCACCCACACCCCCGCGACCTTCTGCTTCTCACGCAGGACGATCGACTGCGTGGGGCCTTTGAGCACCACCACGATGTCATAGTCCTGCGCGGCGCGCGAACCCTCGGGCGTGAGGATGGCGCCGAACAGGAGCAGCTCGGTGCCGGTGAAGCCCTGCTGCAGGTCCACCTCGTGCTGCGAGATCTCCGGCACCAGGATCGGATCGCGCGCGGCGGTCAGCAGCGGCAGCGCCAGGAGCGCGAGCGTGGCGACCAGCCACCGCCTCACAGCGGCGCCACCGTATAGATCTCGTCCGGCCGGTAGCCGAGCCCCAGCGCCATCCGCGCGGCGACGAGGAGCACGATCACCGCCAGGATGAGGCGCAGCTTCACCGGGCTCGCCTTCTGCGCGAACTGCGCGCCGACCTGCGCCCCGGTCACCGAGCCAAACAGCAGCAGCGATGCCAGCACGATGTCCACCGCGTGCGTCGTCAGCGCGTGCATCATGGTGGTCGCCATGGTCACGAAGAGGATCTGGAACAGCGAGGTGCCGACCACGACATTGGCGCTCATGCCCAGGATGTAGAGCATCGCGGGCACCAGGATGAAGCCGCCGCCGATGCCCATCAGCATCGTCAGGATGCCCGTCGAGATGCCGAGCAGCAGCGGGGCGAGCGGGGAGATGTAGAGGCCCGAGCGATAGAAGCGCCAGCGCATCGGCAGGCTGGCTACCATCGGATGGTGCCGCCGCTTGCGCGGTGCGATCGGCACGCCGGTGCGCTCGGCCCGGATCGCCTGGATGCTCTCGCGCGCCATGAGCCCGCCGATCGAGCCCAGCAGCACGACGTAGAGGATGTTGATGACGGTATCGATCTGTCCGAGCTGCTCCAGCAGGTTGAACAGCAGCGCGCCCAGCCCCGTGCCGAAGATGCCGCCGGCCACCATGACCGAGCCCATCTGGTAGTCCACCCCGCCACGCCGCGTGTGCGCGAACACGCCGGAGACGCTGGCGCCGGTCACCTGGCTTGCCGCCGACGCGGCGGCGACCGTGGGCGGTATGCCGTAGAAGATCATCAGCGGAGTCGTCAGGAACCCTCCGCCCACGCCGAACATGCCGGACAGCACCCCCGTCAGCGCTCCCAGGCAGACGATGATCAGTCCGTTGACCGAGAGATTGGCTATGGGAAGGTACACGTCCATCGCTGCGTTCTCGCTACCGCAGCGAATGCCTTGAGAAAAGCGCGAATCAGAACCCTGCCGAGAGAGTGACCGCCGGGCCCGAGCCGGGCATCGCGTCGCCCGCCACGCGGAAGCGCCAGTCGACGGCGACACGCCCGTTCATGCCGCGGCCCAGCGGCATCGCCACCGTGGCGGAGGGGCCCGCGTCGATCCGCGCGGCGCCCTTCTGCACGCCGCCCCAGGCCCCGGCGCCGAGCCGCGCCTCGATGCTGCCTAGCTGCAGGAGCCGCCGGTCGGCCCGGACCTGGCCGTCGGCAAAGGGGGTGGCGAAGCGCCCGCCGACGTACCCGGCCTGCGCGTAGGCTTCGCCGCGAAAGCCTGCCGGCAGCGCGAACGGCGGCAGCTCGGTGATCGCCATGGCGGCGGGCTGGACGCGCCGCGTCCCGGACTGGTCGGTGACCCGCCCCTCCAACGCCGCCACGATCGGGACCGATGGCAGCGGCCGCGCCGAAAGGCCCAGCGCGAGCGCGGTCTCACGCACCTGCCCGGTGGCGGACGTGGACCGCAGGTACAGGGAAGGCACGTGCCGGTCGGTCGGCATCAGGCGGTAGCGCAGGACCGCGCCCGCCTGGCTGGCACCATAGGTCGCGGGCAGCGCGCCGGGCGATAGTCGCCCTGCTCCGCTCTCCCGCCGCAGCAAGGCCCAGGCATCCATCGACCAGCGGCGCGCACGCGCGGGCGGAAGCGCCAGGAACGGCCGGGTCGGAGCGGCAGCACCGCCCAGCAGGGCCGCCGTGATCGCGCCGGGCCCCTCTGGCGCGTAGAACCGCGGTGCCGGCGCAAGGCCGGCGAACTCGGCCGCCAGATGCCCCGCGGCGAACGGCGCCGGGCCGGGTTCGGGTCCGGTCGCGCCCGTCCCGGCCAGCGACCAGCCCGCCGCTCCGCCCGCGCCCGTAGCCGGGCGCCACCCCGCCAGGATCGGCGGCCCGCCGGCTGCGAAATAGATCGGCACCGGCTGCCCTCCTGGCGCGATCCTCGGCCCGTAGGCGTCCACAAAGCCCGGCTGCGACTGCGGCCCTGCTGCTTGCGATGGCTTCATGGAGGCGGATTCCTGTGCCTGCGGAGGCTCCCAGGAGGCGGCACGCCCCGCCACCCAGCCGCCGAGGAGCGCAAGCAGCGCGAAGACCGGGTGCCCGCGCGAGAGCCGCGGCGCGCTCATCGCAGCGCGGCTCCCGCCGAGGCGAACACCGGGTGCTCGTGGTGCTCGGTCTTCTCCCAGATCACCCCCGCCCCCCGCAGCGAGCGGACGTAGCTGACGAGCGCGCGCCGCCCGGCGAAGATCGCGATGAAGTTGGCGACGGGGATGCGCATCACCGCGCTCACCCCTTCAACGAACCCGTACTCGCGCGCCGTGAACAGGAAGCGGAAGACGCAGCGCCAGACGAATGCGACAGCGCAGGCGCGCAGCATCCACTGCAGGATAGGCGAGACCGGAACGCCGCCGTGGACCCCGCTCAGCGCCGCCAGGCCGAGCACGCCTTCCACCACCACGAGCACATAGCCGCAGGCGAGCACGATGGCGGTGAGCGGTCCGCGGCGGTCGCGCAGTGCCATCCACGAATCCACCAGGCGCCGGTCCCAGCCCAGCCGGTCCCAGCCCTGAAAGGCAATGCCGTGGATCCACCGCGACTTCTGGCGAATCGAATCCTCCAGCCGCGCGGGGAAGTAGGCCCTGGTGGCAACCAGCCCACCCTCGTCGTCCCGGACCCGCAGGAAGCGCGAACGGCCTCCTTCGCGCTGCACCAGCAGCCCCAGCTCGTAATCCTCGGTCAGGCAGTCAGCTGCGAAAGGACCGGCTGCGGGGAATGGCCCGGCCGCCTGGCCGCGGCGCACCGCGATGCGGGCGATGATCTCGCGCGAGAAGCCGCAGCCCACCCCGGCGGCCGGAAGTCCGGCCCCCAGTGCGTCACGCACCACCAGGCTCTTGGCGTGGGACTCGGTGAATTCGTCGGCATAGTGCGCCGCCACCCAGGGCGACGCGGGCTGGAGTTCGGGCCGGACGGGAAGCTGCACGAATTCGGCCTGCCCCAATGCGCCGTCGATCACCGCCAGCTCGGCCGCATGGACCATGTCCTCCGAATCGTGGAGGACGATCGAGCGATAGCGCCAGCCATAGTGCTGCTCGTCCCGGCAGAGTGCGGCATAGACCTGGTTGAGGCAGTCGGCCTTGGTGGTGGGGCCCGGTCGCTCGTTCACCACCACCCGGACCCGCGGGTCGTCTCCGGCCGCTTCCATGGCGGCGGCGATGGTCTCGGGATCGTTGCAGTAGCAACCGAGGTAGAGGACCAGCCCCTGCTGCCTCCAGGCGCCGAGCGCATGCGCGATGGTGTGGCCGATCACCGCGGATTCGCGCCAGGCCGCGATCAGCACCGCGGCGCGGCCTTCAAGCGGAGCCTCGGCGATGCCGCGACTGATGCGCGTGTCGCGTCCCCGGCCAGTGGCCCGCAGCCACAGCCAGCACACGTCGACCCCGATGTCGTCGAGCGCGCCGATCACGAACCAGAACGCCACGAACAACAGAAGCTCGCGCTCTGCCGTCTGAAGGCAGGCTACCGCATATTCCAGACCCTGTGCTGCCTGCACATGCCCCCCTCCGGCTGCCATCGCAGACAGCCGCTTGCCTCCAAACCCCGCTGTTCGGGACTATGAGGCGCAAGGGCGGCTCCGCCAATTCGCGGAATGGGCCATTTCACATAATTAACGGACGCATGCTCCAGCCAACCGAAGGACGGCTCCCGCACGGGGAAAAGCGCCCGCCCTGCCCGGCTTTACGGGACGGCGCAGGCGACTTGGCATGGTTACCAGCTGCCCACGTTGGGCATGCTGGCCCAGGGCTCGGCGGGTTCGAGATGCCCGTCTTGCAGCAGTTCCACCGAGATGCCGTCGGGCGTGCGGACGAAAGCCATGTGCCCGTCGCGCGGCGGCCGGTTGATGGTCACGCCGGCGTCCTGCAGCCGCTGGCAGGTGGCGTAGATGTCATCGACGCGAAAGGCGAGATGGCCGAAGTTCCGGCCGCCGGTATAGGCCTCGGGCGCGCTGCCGGGCTCCGGCCAGTTGTAGGTCAGTTCCACTTCCGCGTCCTCCTGACCGGGAGGTGCGACGAAGATGAGCGTGAAGCGGCCCTTCTCGTTCGAGAACCGCCGCGTTTCCTTGAGGCCGATCAGTTCGAAGAAGCGTATCGTCGCTTCGGGATCGGTCACGCGGATCATCGTGTGCAGGTAGCGG
Source organism: Novosphingobium soli (assembly GCF_042432915.1). NCBI lineage: Bacteria > Pseudomonadati > Pseudomonadota > Alphaproteobacteria > Sphingomonadales > Sphingomonadaceae > Novosphingobium > Novosphingobium soli. Next base: position 371,503 of record NZ_JBHLWK010000010.1, on the reverse strand, counting down.
GTCATGGAGCCTTCTCAGTTCGTCTGCGCGGTGTGCGCTTCGCCGGTGGAACCTTCCTGCGTCGCGACGGGCGTACGGCCGCGGAAAGGTACGAGGAGCGAAGATAGTCCCGCGCCGAGCGCAGACAAGGCCATGACGCGCGCCGACCGCCGATCACGCCGGATCGCGCGCGGGAAGCCCGCCCGGGCCGGGCCGGGCGAGCCTCTTCCGGGGATCAGAACGAGGCGGTCAGCGTCGCCACGACGGTGTCGTCGGTATAGCTGTCGAGGCTCTGCCCGGTGACGCCGACGTAGGACACGCTGAGCGAGAGCGGACCCAGGATCGTCGCCGAAGCGCCCAGCGACCAGTCCAGGCCGCTCTTGTCGCCATCGCAGTAGTAGCACGGCGCCAGCACGCCGTCGGCATAGCCCAGGTGGCCGGAGACGGTCAGCGGCGTGTCGGGGATGCCGATATCGACATTGCCGTAGAGGTAGAGGTTGTCGTCCTTGGAACCGTCGTTGGCGTTGGGCAGAGCCTTCTGGCTCCAGGCGTAGTTGAGCCCCACCTTGATCTTGGCCGGGCCAGCCTGGCCGGTGAGCGAGGCGTAGGGTTCGAAGAACTCGGCATCGCCCACGTGGCCGTTAGGGTAGGCGTAATAGAGCAGCCCGACGTCGGCGGTGAGGCCGGACGAGACCTCTCCGGTCCAGCCGCCGAAAAGGTCCACCTCGCTGTGGCCGTAGGTGTCGCCCAGGTCGATCGAGGAGGCCCAGGTCGCGATGTAGAAGCCGCTGGCGTGCGAGACGGTGATGCCGCCCTGGATCGCCGGATCGCCCTCGGACTGCGAGACGCCGCGGAAGCGGTAGTCGGTGGTCAGCGCCGCGCTGCCGGTGACGGTGAATTCGGCGGGCGGCTCGGCGTCCTGCGCGAAGGCCGGAGCGGCGGCGAGCGTGGTCCCGACAAGGAGAGCGGCGGCGAAAGCGCCGCGGACGGACAGAAGCATGATCGTTCCCTCACAAAGTGATTGTCTTGCTTTGTCCCGCCTGCGTCCCCTGCAGGGCGCCTCGACAGGGCGCCGCTTGCGAGGGCCCTGACTTGCTGCATCGCACCCCCTCCCTGCACAAGAAAAATTTCAATATGGCAATTTTTGAGAAATAAAGTGTGGGCTTTTTGCAACGCAACATGGGTGAGCATGCCGCGGCTTGTCCGCCCCCCCGCGCAGGCCTATAGGGCTCTCAACCGTGCAGAGTTTCCTTCGCAAGCTTCGGGGCCGAGTCGAGACGCGGCGAGCCCCTTCGATCCCTTCCGGTGAACGCGTGTATGCCGTGGGCGACATCCACGGCCGGCTCGACCTGTTCGAGCAACTGCTTCAGACCATCGATGCGGACGACGCGCGCCGCCCCCGTGCCCAGACCACGATCATCCTTCTCGGCGACCTCGTCGACCGGGGGCTCGAGAGCGCCGCCGTGGTGGCCCGGGCCCGGCGGCTCGAGCGCGAGCGCAATGTGGAGCTGATCCAGGGCAATCACGAGGAGATGATGCTCGTCGGCCGCGAGGATCCCGAGGCGCTGCGCGGCTTCCTGCGGTTCGGCGGGATGGAGACCCTGCTTTCCTACGGGATCGACAAGGCCGTGCTGCTGTCCGGCGACATCGAGGACGTGCAGCGCCGCATGAACGCGGCCATCCCCGAGGAGGACTTCGCCTTCCTCGGCCGCTTCAAGAAGATGGTCCGCATCGGCGACTACGCCTTCGTCCACGCCGGCGTCCGGCCCGACATGCCGCTCGAGCACCAGATGGGACGGGACTGCCGCTGGATTCGCGAGCCGTTCCTGAGCCACCGCGGCGACTTCGGCGCCTTCGTGATCCACGGCCACACCATCACGCCCGAGCCCGACGTGTGCGAGAACCGCATCGGCATCGACACCGGCGCCTTCATCCACGGCACCCTGACAGCCATCGGGCTGGAGGGAACGGACCGCTGGTTTCTCCAGGCACACGAGGACCAACTCAGTCGCAAGGTCGGGTGATCGCGCGGCGTCCGGCCAAGCCGGTGCACGCTTGCGAAGACGGGAATGCGACCGCTCCACGATGCGCCGGGGAGCCTGTAAGCCGGGTTCTGTGCCGGACGCGGTTTCCTTCAGGCCCGAAGCCCAAGAGACCTGCGCCGCAGCGGCAGCCATTCCTCTAGGCGACGCATCGCTGCGCCGCTCAAGCGACCAACCCGGGCTGCCTGGGTCCGAAACAGACCCGCCGTTCGAGACGGCGCGCAGCCCCTATTCGGTCTTGCTCCGGGTGGGGTTTGCCATGCCGCTTGCCGTTGCCGGCAGCGCGGTGCGCTCTTACCGCACCCTTTCACCCTTACCGTCCCGCACCCGTCGACAAGCTCGGGATGGACGGGATTGGCGGTTTGCTCTCTGTGGCACTTTCCCTGAACTTCGGGCGGCGTGAGCCCCCCTCGCCCGGCGGGCGTTACCCGCCACCCTTGTTTCGTGGAGCCCGGACTTTCCTCGGCCTCGGCCTGGCTCATGCGAGCCCGGCGAAGGACGCGGCTGCCCGGCTCCCCGGCGCAAGCGGGTCACCTAGCACGGCCGATGTCGCGTTCCAACAGGAGTTCGAACAGAATCCCGCCGATCTCGCCGTCCAGCTCGCCATCGACGATCTCGGGCCGCCAGCGGCGCTGGAACGCCGCCACCGCGGCGCGGCCGTCGGTGATGTCGTAGCCGAAGCGCTCCAGCGCCAGGTAGAAGGCGCCGGGATTGTCGTAGAACAGGTTCATCTTGGCGCGGGGGATCTCCAGCGCCAGGCCGAGCTGGCCGAGGCGCGGCCAGTCGAAGTACTCGCCCGGGTCCTGCTTGCGCGCGGGGGCGACGTCCGAGTGGCCGACGACGTTGGCCCGCGGGACGTCATGACGATCGACGATGTCGGCCAGCAGCGGCAGCAGCGCATCCATCTGCGGCTCGGGGAATGGGCGATAGCCCCACTCGTGTCCGGGATTGACCAGCTCGATGCCCACGCTGGCCGAGTTCACGTCGGTGATCCCGCGCCAGTACGCGCGGCCCGCATGCCACGCCCGCTTGTCCTCGGGTACCAGCGAGACGACGGTGCCGTCCTCGTCGATCATGTAGTGGGCGGAGACCTCGGCAGCCGGATCGCACATGCGCGCCAGCGCCTCGTCCGCGGACTTCATGCCCGTGTAGTGCAGCACGACCATGCTGACCGGCAGCTTGCGTTCGTTCCAGTTGGGGGAGTCGACCTTCCGATTGACCAGCCAGCGGTTCATCGCTCGCCCCCCTTTCCGGCTCAGGCTCGTGGCAGTACGGCGCCAAGGACCAGCGCGTCCTCGGCCAGCACATGCTGGAGCTGCCCGCCGAGTTCGCGCGCCAGCTGGTCGAGCATCGCGGCAGGGGCGGTCCGGCTGGACAGCTCGCTTTCGGGCAGCGACCCCTCCAGCGCGCGGCCCACGTCGCGGTCGAAGGCGATGCGGGGCCCGGAGGCGCGCACGACCAGTTCGCTGGCTCCCTCACGGAACTCGCCGGCGATGTCGAGCGTGCCGCCGCGCGGCAGCGCCTCAAGGCCGATCAGGGCGAAGTTCAGCAGCGTCTTGATCGCCGCCTTGGGCAGCGAACTGCTCGGCAGCGCCCAGTTGATCTGGATGCGGGCGTTGTTCGCCACCAGCGCATCGACCAGCACCCGCGCCTCGCCGACCGGCACCATCTCGCCGAAGCCGCCGGCCGCACCGAAGGCGAGGCGGAAGAACTTGAGCTTGTCCGCCGAAATCCGCGCGCTCTGGTCCAGCAGCTCGAAGCAGCGCTGGCGCATCGCCGGGTCCTTCTCCTCCGCCAGCAGTTCGAGCCCGTTGGTCAGGGCGCCCACGGGGCTGAGCATGTCATGGCAGAGGCGCGAACACAGGAGGCTGGCAAGTTCGAGCGAACTCGTGGTCATGGCTGGGACAACTTTCCGTACGTCTTAGCTGCGCGCGGCATCACGCCACCACGCGCAGGTGCAAAGGTGCGAATCCATTGGCGTTATCGTGCCAGAAAGCAACCTCGCCAGCGGCGATGATCGCCCAGATGCGCGAATCCCCGGTGGAATGTTCCCGGTCGGTGGCCGAGGGCACGGGGCACCCCTTGGGGTGCGAGTGATAGTAGCCCAGCACCTGCGGCCCGCCCGCCCGCGCCGCCTTGTGCGCGGCCAGCAGGGCCAGCGGGTCGATCTCGAACCGGACGCGGCGATCCTGCGCCACGTTGGCCGCCGGTCTGGCGATGGCGATCCGCCCCTCGCGGCCCAGGAGGAGGCCGCAGCACTCCTCCACCCCGGCGGCGCGCGCTTCCTCCAGCAATGTGGCCAGAACGCCACTTGTCACTTCGACAACCATCCCCAAATCGTACCTGCAATGGGGGTCTGCGCAAACATCATCGAAGGCGTCGTCGGTGCGCCCGGCCGCATCGACAAGGCGCTCGCCGAGGCCAGCGGGCTGTCGCGCGAACGCGTCAAGGCGCTGCTCGGCGAAGGCCGCGTGCGCCTGTCCGGAGCCGCGGTGACGCAGGCCTCGCTCAAGGTGGAGCCGGGCACGCCCTTTGCCATCGAGGTGCCGGAGGCCGCCCCCGCCGAAGCGGTGCCGCAGGACATCCCGCTGGCGATCGTGTTCGAGGACGACGACCTGATCGTCGTCGACAAGCCCGCCGGCCTCGTCGTCCATCCCGCCGCCGGCAACCTCGACGGCACGCTGGTGAACGCCCTGCTCCACCACTGCCGCGGCCGCCTGTCGGGGATCGGCGGCGTGGCCCGGCCCGGCATCGTCCATCGCATCGACAAGGACACCTCGGGCCTGCTGGTGGTCGCCAAGTCCGACCGCGCGCACGAAGGCCTCGCCGCCCAGTTCGCCGATCACTCGATCGTGCGCGCCTACCGCGCGGTGGTCGGCGGGCGCCCGGTTCCGGCGGCGGGCACCGTCCGCGGCGCCATTGCCCGCTCGGTCCACGATCGCAAGAAGATGGCGCTGGTCGAGGACGGACGCGGCAAGCACGCGGTGACCCATTTCCGCAGCTTGGAAGCGCTGCGCGGGGCCACCGTGGTCGAATGCCGGCTGGAGACCGGACGGACGCACCAGGTGCGCGTTCACATGGCGTCAATCGGCCATGGGCTATTGGGGGACCCGGTATATGGGCGAACACCTAGTACATTGCGGCAGAGCCTCCAGCGGCTCGGATTTTCCCGCCAGGCGTTACACGCTGCGGAACTCGGTTTCGTTCACCCCGTTTCAGGACAAAGCGTCCAGTTCGCCAGCCCTCTGCCCGACGACATGCAGACACTGATCGACGAACTGCGACACTGAAATCGCTATAATGTGCTATCGTGAACAGGTGGCCGCAAGCTAAGACGCCTTCAAGGGTCTTCGACCGTGTGCCGACCTAGAAAGGACGGATGACCATGAGCAACAACCAACGCAGCCTGCCGAGCGTGCCGGCTCTGGGCGGTGAGCAGAGCCTCAACCGCTACCTGTCCGAAATCCGGAAGTTTCCCGTCTTGGCTCCGGAGCAGGAATATATGCTCGCCAAGCGCTACAAGGAACATGAGGATCCGGAAGCCGCCGCGCAACTGGTGACCAGCCACCTTCGACTCGTGGCGAAGATCGCGATGGGCTATCGCGGCTACGGCCTCCCCGTGTCCGAGCTGATTTCCGAAGGGAACATCGGCCTGATGCAGGGCGTCAAGAAGTTCGAGCCCGACCGCGGCTTCCGCCTCGCCACTTACGCCATGTGGTGGATCAAGGCCTCGATCCAGGAGTTCATCCTGCGCTCGTGGTCGCTGGTGAAGATGGGCACCACCGCCGCGCAGAAGAAGCTGTTCTTCAACCTGCGCCGGATGAAGAAGAACCTCGACGCCTACGAGGACACCGACCTGCATCCGGAAGACGTCGCCAAGATAGCGACCACCCTCGGCGTGTCCGAGCAGGAAGTGGTCAACATGAACCGGCGCATGATGATGGGCGGCGATGCCTCGCTCAACGTCTCGCTCCGGGAAGAAGGCGAAGGCCAGTGGATGGACATCCTCGCCGATGACCGCCCGCTGCAGGACGAGACCGTCGCGGACGCCGAGGAAGCCTCGGTGCGCCACGACATGCTGGTTGAGGCCATGGGCGCCCTCAACGACCGCGAGCGGGACATTCTGATGGAGCGGCGCCTGACCGACGATCCCAAGACGCTGGAGGAACTCAGCCAGGTCTACTCCGTCAGCCGCGAGCGCGTGCGCCAGATCGAGGTGCGGGCGTTCGAGAAGCTGCAGAAGGCGATGAACCGCATCGCCGGCGAGAAGAAGCTGCTGCCGGCGACCTGACAGGGATCGCGCGCGAATTACCGGCGGCCGGGCGGAGACGCCCGGCCGCTTTTCTTTCGTCAGGGCGTCTCCTCCCGCGGGTGCAGCCGCAGGAACGGCACCCAGAACAGCGCGGCCACCGCCACTGCGGCGAAGGTCCAGAGCATGCCGGTGTAGCTCCCCGTCACGTCGTAGATGAAGCCGAAGAGCGGCGGCGTCGCCAGCAGCGCCAGCAGGATCGTGCCCGACAGCAGGCCCATCGCCCGGCCCACCCCGCGCTGGCCGAAGATGCGCGGGGCGAGGTAGCTCTCGGCCGGGACCATCAGCCCGCCGAACAGCCCCGTCAGCGCCACGCCCAGGGCGATCATGCCGTAGCCCGCTTCCGCCCGGGTCAGGCAGGCCATGCCCGCCGCGAAGCCACCGAGCGCGCCGAACATGAGCTTGCGCGGCCCCAGCCGGTCCGCCAGCGCCGCGAAGTTGAGCTTGGCGACGAAGCTGCACCCCGAATAGACCGAGACCAGCGGCGCGGCCTGCGCCGCGCTCACCCCGGTGTCGATCGCCAGCGGCGCGAGATTGGTGATCATGCCCTTCATCCCCGCGGTGACGATCGCCACCGTGAGCGCGATCATCCAGAACGCCGGGTCCGACAGGATGCGCGATGCCGAAAGCGGCGCCCGGCCCAGTTCCGCCTGTGCCAGCTGCGCCGGCGCCTCCGCGCCGTCGGGATGAAGCCCGCGGTCGGAGGGGCGGTCGATGACCAGCAGGGCGGCGGGCACCGTCCAGAGGAGCAGCACCAGGGCCAGCGCCTGCAACGCCGAACGCCAGGCGAAGGCGGCGAGCAGGCCCGAGATGACCAGCGGGAACAGGAAGCCGCCCGCCGATATGCCGGCGATGGCGATGCCGATCGCGCGGCCCCGCTTCGCCGCGAACCAGCGCGAGAGCAGCACCGTGATGGCGACCGGCCCGATCAGCACGTTGGCAGGCGCAATCAGGACGCCGAACACCACCAGCACCTGCGCGAAGGACGTCGCCAGCGAGATCGCGGCGTAGCCGAGCGCCAGGCACAGTCCCCCTGCCACCATCATGCGGCGCAGCGGCATCCGGTCCAGCAGGGTTCCGAGCAAGGGCGCGAGCACGGCGCTGGTTCCGGACAGCACGGTCATCGCCAGCATCAGCACGGTGCGGCTGGGCCGGAACTCGGCCGCCAGGGGCACTGCCACGATCGAATAGGTGGCGGCGATCATGCCCGAGGCCGCCAGCAGCAGGAATCCTGCCGCCACTTGCCTCCATCCCACGCCGAAGGATGCCGCCATCCGCTGTCTCCCGTTCACTTGTCTGAGCTGCCTTATCGGCACGGCAAGTCGAAACTGCAAACGCAACGTCGCTTATGCGAACGTCATCGGCCAGGCAGGTTCTGCCAGACAGCCTGCCCGTCACGCCGCGGGTGCAAATTCGCCATGCCTGCTGGTGCAACCCCTGCTCTTTCGACTAGACGAAGGGTCCGGTCCTTTTCCGCTTCTCCAAGGTCAGCCTCGTCCATGCGCCTGCTTGCCAAGATCGTCATCTGGTTCATCGCCATCAGCGTGGGCCTGACGGTGCTCTACCGCTTCGTCCCGCCGCCGGTGACGGTGACGATGCTGGTGGACGGCAACGGGATCACCAAGGACTGGGAGCCGTTGAGCCGGATTGACCGCAACATGGTGGCCGCCGCCATTGCGGCGGAGGACGGCAAGTTCTGCTCGCACAACGGCTTCGACACCGACGCGATCGAGAAGGCGATGGAGCGCAACGCCAGCGGCGGCCGCCTGCGCGGCGGATCGACGATCAGCCAGCAGACCGCCAAGAACGTCTTCCTGTGGCAGGGCGAGGGCTGGACCCGCTACCTGCGCAAGGGGCTGGAGGTCTGGTTCACCTTCCTGGTCGAGACCCTCTGGGACAAGCGCCGGATTATGGAGGTGTACCTCAACGTCGCGGAGACCGGCATCGGCACTTATGGGGTGGAGGCCGGGGCGCAGCGCTATTGGGGCCAGTCCGCAGCCCACCTGACGCCGACCCAGGCCGGCCGCATGGCCGCGGCGCTGCCGAGCCCGAAGACCCGCTCGGTGAAGAACCCCTCGGGCTTCACCCGCCGCTACGGCAACACCATCGCCGCGCGGATCGGCACCGTGAAGCGCGAGGGCTTCGACGCCTGCGTCTACGAATGAACGCGCAGGGTCGAGAGCGGCGGGCCCAGAGCGCCGGGCCCAGAGCGGCGGGCCTACCGCGCGGAGAGGCCCTGCCCGTGCTCGGTCAGCCGTGTGCGCAGGCTGTTCTGGACATAAGCGGTCATCACGTAGTGACCCACCAGGATCGGCAGTTCGACCAGTTGCCGCTCGTCGAGGTGATCGGCCAGCACCGCCCACGTCGCGTCGCCGATCATCGCGTCGGCGTGCAGTTCCTCGGCCGCGCACAGCACCGCCCGGTCGAGATCGTCCCACCCGCCGGCGGCCGCCCCTTGCGTGATCCGCGCGATCTCGTCTGGCGAAAACAGCCGTTCCCGGGTGGCATGGACATGCTCGCCCCAGGCGTAGGGGGCGCCGCATAGCCAGCTGGTCCGCAGGATCGCCAGCTCGCGCACGCGCGCCGGCAGCGCCGAGCGGGTCGAAGCGGTGACGCCCAGCGCCATGTACCCGGCGAAGAACTCGGGACTGTGCGCCAGGTTGGCGAAGAACGGCGCCAGCGGCATCCCCTCGGGATAGCCGTAGAGCAGCCGCAGCTGCTCCATCGCCTCGAGGTGGCGCGCATCCAGGCTGTCCTCGCCCAGGAAGCTCAGCCGCTCGCGCCCGCCCAGGACCTGCCGGTCGCGCGCGGCTGCATCCCCCGTCTCGTCCCAAGCCATCGTCCTCTCCCTCGGCGCCGAGGCTATCCGAGCGCATCCGCGAGGCAACCCCTAGCCGCGTTTACCGCCTGGAGGATGGACAAGGCGCAAAGAGAAAGGGAGGGACCTTGCGGCCCCTCCCTTCCCTGTTCCGTGACCGGATCGGTCGCGATCAGAAGCCGAAGCTGATCGAACCGATGAAGGTGCGCGGCGAACCGATCTGCGCGAACGGCACCGAGGTGTCCGACGTACCCGCGCCGTCGAAGCCGCCGACATAAAGCTTGTCGAAGACGTTCAGGACGTTGAGCTGCAGGAAGGTCTTGTCGCCCAGACCTGCGAACTCGAGGCTGACCTTGGCGTCGAGGTCCACCAGCGTGTAGGCCGGGGTCTTCTTGCCATAGACCTGCGTGCCGGAGACGGTGATCGGCAGGTTCACGTCGTTGACGTAACGCGGGCCGGTGCGCTTGACCTGCGCGCCGAGCGAGACCGGGCCGATGTTGCCGTCGGCGCGGGCGCCGAAGGTGTAGACCGGAGCGCCGGCTTCGCGCTTGCCCTTGGTCGGGGCGAACGCACCCGCGCCGGTCTCGACGTCCTGCTTGATCTCCGACTTCAGGTACGAACCGAAGAGGTAGATGCTGGCTTCGGGGATCGGGCGGACAGCCAGGCTGCCGTCGATGCCGTACTTGTCCACGCGGCCGAGGTTACGGTAGATCGTGACGTTGAGGTCACGGTCATATGCCGAAGCCAGGCGGTTGTGGTAGATCGTGTACCAGCCGGTCACCATCGCCTGGATGATGCCCGAGGTGTAGCGGACGCCCAGGTCGAAGTTGTCGGTCGTTTCCACGCCCGGCGTCGCCTGCTCCGAGTCCTCGGGGAACCAGAACGACTGGTAGAGGTTGTCGGTGCCCGGGGGCTGCAGGCCCTTCGAGTAGTTGAAGTTGACGCTCGCCTCGTCGGTGAAGTCATAGACGAAGCCGGCGTTCGGCAGCACCTTGTTGTACTTGAAGATACGCTGCTGCGGCAGGGCGTAGAGCGGGTTCGCCGCGGCATAGGTCGCCTGGTCCGCCGCGTTGGTGGTGAAGCAGTCCACGAAGCCCGTAGCGCTCGAGGCCAGGCAGTTGTTGGTCAGGTTGCGCTTGAAGAACGGTGCGCGCACGCCGATGTTCACGTGCAGCGTGTCGTTCATGTAGTCGCCCGAGTATTCACCCGAAACCTGATGCAGGATCGCGTAGGACAGGCGGTCGCGCTTCTGGAGGACGTTGCCCTCGGCGTCGGTCAGCGCGTCGTCCGAGAAGACGTCGGTGGCGAAACCGTTGGGCTTGATCAGGCTGGTCTCGCCGGTCTGGCGGTGACGGCCGCGATCGTACGAGTAGGCGATACGAACGCGGTTGTAGTCGTCGAAGTCGTAGCGCAGCGACGCGATGACGCCCAGGCGCCAGGTCTCGGTGTTGCTCGGCGCCAGGACGCGGACCTGATCGAGCGTGTCGCCGTCGCCGTTAAGGTCGACGCCGCCGAAGTAAGGCGAACCGCCCAGGTAGCCGGACACCTGCTGTGCCAACGTGATGGCGCTGCGGGTGGCGTTGGCGCTCTGCGTGTAGAACCCTTCGCGCGCGACGACGGTGCCGCCGCCGTTGGCCTTGGTGTACTGGATGCTGGGGTCGACGGTCAGCGTCAGCTTGTCGCTGAGCGTGAACTTCGAGTTGATGCGGATGTTGCCGGTGTTCGACGGGTTGAAGCGGTACTCGTAGAGCGAACCGCAGCTGTCGGAAGGAAGGATCTCGGCCACACCGCTGATGCCCGGCGAGATCGGGCAGCGTGCGGCGTCGTAGGCGCCAACGTCGTAGTCATCGCGCTCGGCGCGGCTGTTCGGGAAGCGACCCACGTTGGAGGCGCTGTTGACCGGACGGCTCGGATCGTTGCGCAGCGGCACCGAACCGAAGAAGTTGTTGCGGTTGCGGTTCCAGTGGCCTGCGATCGAGATGAAGTCGCCGTTGTCGCCCAGCGGCTGGTAGATCTTGGCGTTCAGCTGCATCTTGTCGATCTTGCCGATCTTGCCGAAGACCGCGTCGTTGGTCGCCTTGGAAGCCGCGAAGAACGCCTTGGTGCCGCTCGAGTTCAGGACGCCGGTATCGATCTCACCGAACATGCGGAAGAAGTTGAAGTCACCGACCGAACCCAGCATGCGCGCGCCGAATTCGTCGGTGGGGTTGCGGGTGCGGTAGTTGACGGTCGAGCCCGTGGCCGCCGCAGTCGGCGAGTCGACGTCGGTGGTGCCGAGGTTGACGTTGACCTGCTCGATCAGCTCGGGGTCGAGCTGCTGGTTCGAATAGAGCGCGTAGCCGCCGGTGTCGTTCAGCGGGATACCGTCGAAGGTCTGCGAGATGCGACCATCGTCGAAGCCGCGGATCGTCAGCGTGCCGCCGGCCGAACCGAACGGGTCGTTGTTCTGGAAGCTGACGCCCGGAACCAGGTTGATGATGTCGTTGATCGACTGACCGGGCGCCTGCGTGGAGATGATCTCCTGCGTCAGGACCTGCTTGGCCTTGGTGGTGTTCGGGACCTGAACGCCGGCAACGCCGCGCTCGACCTGGCCGGTGACGACGATCTCGCCTTCTTCGAAGTCGACCGAACCGGTCGACTGCGCGAAAGCGGGCACCGCAAGGAACGCGGCGCCGACGGCCAGGGTGCTGGTCGCCGTGGAGAGGAGGGAGTGAATCTTCATCGTATGCCCCTGAGCTTGTCAGACGGAAATGATCACAATGTGCGACGAACTGCTCGCGCCGCATGATTGCTGCGGCTGCTAAGAGCAGTGCCATATGACAGCTTTCTGACACATGGGACTCATTTGACGGACACGGCACCATTTTTTGTGACACTATGGTAACAGGAATGAGATTTTCGCCGCTTAGTCTTTTACAATCATGCACTTGCGTGAAAGTTAATCCATCATGGTGCGGCATAAATGCCACGCCGGATTGGAACCGCCGACGCGTCCGCCGCCACCGGGGACGCGGATCCGCCGCGCTGCAGGGTGATGTTACGTCATAGCTTGATACCGCGAGCGTCCTCATGCCACGTGCCGGGCCATGGGCACTGGACACGATCATCACCACGGACACGGGCACCATCACCACGGGCACCACCACTACCACCACGGACCCTCTGCGGCGGCGAACGCCGGGCGGCCGTTCGCGATTGCGGTGGCGCTGAACCTCGCATTCGTCGTCGCGGAAGTCGCGGCGGGGCTCGTGAGCGGCTCGATGGCGCTCCTGGCCGACGCCGGGCACAACCTGTCGGACGTGCTGTCGCTGCTGCTCGGGTGGGCCGCGGCGGTGCTGTCGGCGCGGCCGCCCTCGGAGCGGTTCACCTATGGCCTCAAGAGCTCCTCCATCCTTGCCGCGATCGCCAATGCGGCGCTGCTGTGGGTGGCGGTGGGGGCGATCCTGGTCGAGACCATCCGCCGCCTGAGCGATGCGGCGCCGGTGGCGGGGACGACGATGATGGTGGTCGCCGGCATCGGGATCGCGGTCAACGCGCTGTCGGCCCTGCTCTTCGCTCGCGGCTCGAAGTCGGACTTCAACTTGCGCGCCGCCTTCGTCCACCTGATGGCCGACGCGCTGGTCTCGGTCGGGGTGGTGTTCGCGGGGCTTGTCGTGACCTGGACCGGCTGGACGCTGATCGACCCGCTGGCATCCCTGGCCATCACTTTCGTCATCGGCTGGTCCAGCTGGGGCCTGCTGCGCGACGCCCTGCGCATGGGCATGCTGGGCGTGCCCGAGGGGATCGACGGCGCCAGGGTCCGCGCCTTCCTGGAGGCGCAGCCGGGCGTCGTGCGGGTCCATGACCTGCACATATGGCCGATGAGCACGACCGAGACGGCGCTGACCGCCCATCTCGTCATCCCCGGCGGCCAGCCCGGCGACGCCTTCCTGCGCAGCCTGGCGCACGATCTCGACCACGCCTTCGGGATCGGGCATCCCACCATCCAGGTGGAGACCGACGAGGAGGCGCCCTGCGCGCTGGAGAGCGAGGCGGTGGTCTGACCCGTCAGGCCACGAATTCGTGCCGGGCGCCCAAGAAGTCGTCCGGCTCGATGGCGAAGCCGGCGGTGACGCAGCCCTCGCGCGTGAGGCGCAGCTTGAGCTTGCCTTCGAAGTGCGCGCGCGCCTGCGCCGCGTCGGCGATCCTCCAGGCGAGCGCGTAGATGCCGTTCTGCGGCTTGCTGAGGAACGCGCCGAGCGGGCCGCCGGAGGGATCGTCGGGCTGGAGGAAGGCGACGCGCGTGTCACCCACCTGGAGCAGCACGCGCCGGGCCGGCTGGGGCAGTTCCGTCCGCTCGTCCTCGATCACTGCACCGTCCACCCGTTCGGTGAAGAAGCGCAGCGCCGCCGTGATGTCGGCGGTGACGCAGGCGATGTGATCGAGCCCGGTCACGCCGCAAGCGTGCCCGGCGCCGACCCTCGGGTCCCAGTGACCACGCTCCCAGGGGTCGTTGGGCATCGGCAGCTCGCAGACTTCCAGCAGCACGCCGCCGGTCGATTCGGGCTTCACGAAGAAGAACACGCCGTAGTCGCTCGCGATCGTGCAGCCGGCCTCGCGGAACGCCGCGCTGGCGGCCTTGCCGTCGGCCACCTTGAGCTCGAAGGAGTGGAAGGCCTGGCCCAGCCGCGCCGCCTGCCGCGCGAACGGCTTGGTAAGATCGTCCGGATTGCGCGCTGCCATCGGTTCCACCATGTGGTCCGTCACGTAAAGCAGGGCCGCGTCGCGATCCTCGGCGGGGAAATAGTTCTCGGCGAACACCAGCCCGCCCAGCGCATCCTGGTACAGCAGGCGGCACCGGTCGATGTCGGAGGTGGCATGGATCGTGTGGATCACGCGCGAGACGCGCACCGGTGCGGACATGGCTCTCCCCCTTCTCGTTTGTCGGGAGACTGCGGCCGGGCGCGCCACTTGCCAAGCCGCGCCGCCGCGTCCCGGCGATATCGGCCAGGCGGCCGGGCAGCGGGGCGGGGTTGCGGTGGGTACGCCATGAGGAGCACGTGGCGCTTCCATGCTCTGAGGCTCAGCATGAGCGAGCGTAGTGGGTCTGGGCCTTCGGACCTATCTGGGGAGCGCAGCCGCCCTGCAAGCCCGTCCCTTCCGGCCCCGCTCAGCCTGAGCTTGTCGAAGGCTCCGCGGCGCGACGCAAACGAAAAGACCGCCCGCCTTGCGGCGAGCGGCCCTTTGGGGTTCGGAGCGGTCGCCCGGTCAGGCGGCGGCTTCGGCTTTGTCGCCCTTGAGGACGCGGACCGGTTCCTTGCGGCCGTCCACCACGTCCTTGTCGACCACCACTTCGGCGATGTCACGCTCGGTCGGCAGGTCGAACATGGTGTCGAGCAGCAGGCCCTCGACGATCGAGCGCAGGCCGCGCGCGCCGGTCTTGCGATCGATCGCCTTCTGCGCGATCGCCTCCAGCGCCTCCTCGGTGAACGTGAGTTCCACGTCCTCCAGCTCGAACAGGCGCGCGTACTGCTTGATCAGCGCGTTCTTCGGCTCCTTGAGGATCTTGACCAGCGCCTCGATGTCGAGGTCGTTGAGGGTCGCGATCACCGGCAGGCGGCCGACGAACTCGGGGATCAGGCCGAACTTGAGCAGGTCCTCCGGCTCGGCCTTCTGGAGCAGCTCGCCCACGCGGCGCTTGTCCGGATCGGCGACGTGCGCGCCGAAGCCGATCGAGCGCTTCTGCAGGCGGTCGGCGATGATCTTTTCCAGGCCGGCGAAGGCGCCGCCGCAGATGAACAGGATGTTGGTCGTGTCCACCTGCAGGAATTCCTGCTGCGGGTGCTTGCGGCCCCCCTGCGGCGGCACCGAAGCCGTGGTGCCTTCCATGAGCTTGAGCAGCGCCTGCTGCACACCCTCACCGCTGACGTCGCGCGTGATCGACGGGTTCTCGGCCTTGCGGCTGATCTTGTCGATCTCGTCGATGTAGACGATGCCCTGCTGCGCCTTCTCGACGTTGTAGTCCGAGGCCTGGAGCAGCTTGAGGATGATGTTCTCCACGTCCTCGCCCACGTAGCCCGCTTCGGTCAGCGTGGTGGCGTCGGCCATGGTGAAGGGCACGTCGAACGTCTTGGCGAGCGTCTGCGCGAGCAGCGTCTTGCCCGAGCCGGTCGGCCCGACCAGCAGGATGTTCGACTTCGACAGCTCGACGTCGCCCTGCTTGCCGCTGTGCTTGAGGCGCTTGTAGTGGTTGTGCACCGCCACGGAGAGCACGCGCTTGGCGCGCTCCTGCCCGATCACGTAGTCGTTCAGCGTCTCGCAGATTTCGCGGGGAGAGACGACTTCGCCGTCCTTGCGCCCCGCGATCCCGGCCTTCGTCTCTTCGCGAATGATGTCGTTGCAAAGCTCGACGCATTCGTCGCAGATGAAGACCGTGGGTCCCGCGATCAGCTTGCGCACTTCGTGCTGCGACTTGCCGCAGAAGCTGCAGTAGAGGGTGCTTTTCGCGTCAGATCCGCTCAATTTCGTCATTTTCCGTCTTTGGCCTCCAAACGAGGCGACTCGTCCAGTCTACTCCGCGGGGGACCGGTTTTGCAATCCTAGCGCCAAATGCTTGCGATAGGCTGAAAGTCCGGTTCCGCCGCGTTTACAGGATCAGCCTTCGGCCTTTTCGGCGTCCGGCCGGGTTTCGAACACCTTGTCCACGAGGCCGAACGCCAGCGCTTCCTCGGCCTCAAGGAAGGTGTCGCGGTCCATCGCCTTCTCGATCTCGTCGAGCGACTTGCCGGTGTACTTCACGTAGAGATCGTTCAGGCGGCGGCGCATGCGCAGGATCTCGCGCGCCTGGATCTCGATGTCGGCGGCCATGCCCTGCGCACCGCCCGAGGGCTGGTGGACCATGATGCGGGCGTTGGGCAGCGCGATGCGCATGCCGGGTTCGCCCGCGGCCAGCAGGAAGCTGCCCATCGAGGCGGCTTGGCCGATGCACACGGTCGACACGCGCGGCTTGATGTACTGCATGGTGTCATGGATCGCCATGCCCGCCGTCACCACGCCGCCCGGCGAGTTGATGTACATCGAGATGTCCTTGGACGGGTTCTCCGACTCCAGGAACAGCAGCTGCGCCACGATCAGCGAGGCCATGTGATCCTCGACCTGCCCGGTCACGAAGACGATGCGCTCGCGCAGCAGGCGCGAGTAGATGTCGAACGAACGTTCGCCGCGGCTGGTCTGCTCGACGACCATCGGCACGAGCGCGCCGGTCACGGGGTGGGTGGTGAACTTTCCTTGGGCGTTGGAGGCGCCGAACAGGTCGAGCATGGGAGTCCTCATATGGTTTGCGCCGCCTATGTCGCGTGGCCCGGTCCGATGTTCAAGGGGATTAACGGATCAATCCGGCATCATCGGCCTTGCGGTCCGCACAAGGGAGTTGCGCGCAGGCGCGGGTCCGCGCAGATTCCGGCGCTCGCCACGGGACCCGGGGGACCTGCCAAGATGCACCGAACTGCTTCCATCGGCCTCGCCGCCGCCTGCCTTGCCGCCGCCGGCGTCGCCCAGACGGCGAGCGCGACGGCGCCCGAGACGCCCGCCACCTACCTGGAGCGGATCGCCGCGATCGACGATGCCGGCCCTGCGATCCACGCAGTCGTCGCCATCGCTCCCGACCCGGCGGGCGGGGCGCAGGGCGGGGCGCAGGGCGGGGCGCAGGGCGGGGGCCCGCTCGCCGGACGGGCCGTGCTGGTCAAGGACAACATCGAGACGCGCGACATGCCGACCACCGCCGGCAGCCTGGCGCTGAAGGACAATGCCACCGGCCGCGACGCGCCGCTGGTCGCCCGCCTGCGCGCCGCGGGCGCCGTGATCCTGGGCAAGACCAACCTCTCCGAATGGGCGAACTTCCGCGGCGACCGCTCGTCCAGCGGGTGGAGCGCGGTGGGCGGGCAGACGCGCAATCCCCACGCGCTCGACCGCAGCCCCTGCGGCTCGTCCTCCGGCAGCGGCGCGGCCGTGGCCGCCGGCATGGCCTGGGCCGCGATCGGGACCGAGACCGACGGATCGATCACCTGCCCCGCTTCGGTCGCCGGCGTGGTCGGCTTCAAGCCGACGGTCGGGCTGGTGAGCCGCACCTACATCGTGCCGATCAGCGCCAGCCAGGACACCGCGGGACCGATGACGACGAGCGTGGCGGACGCCGCGATGCTGCTGACCGCGATGGCCGGCACCGATCCGGCCGACCCTGCCACCGCCGAGGCCGGCCGGCACGCCGTGGACTTCGCCGCGGCGCTCTCGGGCGCGAGCCTGCGCGGGGTGCGAGTGGGCGTGCTGCGCGGCCAGGCGGGCACGACGCCCGCGCTGACCGCGGTGTTCGACAAGGCCCTCGCCGACATGAAGGCGGCCGGCGCCGAGATCGTGGACGTCGCGTTCAAGCCGGAGGCGCGGATGGGCGAGGCGGAATACGCGGTCCTCCTCCACGAGTTTCGCAAGGGCATCGACGCCTACCTCGCCGGCCTGCCCGGCCAGCCGCCCGCGCGCGACCTCGCCGGGCTGATCGCCTTCAACAAGGCGCACGCCGATGCCGAGCTGCGCTGGTACGGGCAGGAGATCTTCGAGCAGGCGCTCGCCGCCACCGACGAGGCCGTCTACCGCAAGGCGCGGCAGGACGCGCGACGCCTGGCCGGCACCGAGGGGATCGACGCGCTCCTGGCGAGGCACGAGGTGGACGTGCTGGTGGCGCCGACCACCAGCCCGGCCTGGCCCATCGACCCGCTGCTGGGCGATCACTTCCTGGATATCGGGGCCGGCTCGCTGGCCGCCATCGCCGGCTATCCGCACCTGACGGTGCCGATGGGCGCGGCCGAGGGCCTGCCGGTGGGGCTCTCGTTCATCGCCGGCCGCTGGGACGACGCCAAGGTGCTGCGGGTGGGCGCCGCCTACGAGACGGTGCGCAGCGCCCGGCTGGCTCCGCCTTCGCTGCGGCGCTGGGGCGAGTAGGAGCGCCACCCCGGGTCGGCGGGCCCGAATCGAAACGGCCCGGCGCATCGCTGCACCGGGCCGTTCCTGATGATCCTGCCTGGAAGGGCGATCAGCCCTCCTGTTCGGCGTCCTTGTCAGCGTCCTTGTCGGCGGCCTTCTTCTTGGCCGGAGCCTTCTTGGCGGGCTTCGCCTCGGGCTCGCCCTCGACGGCGTCTTCCGAGCTCTTCGCCGCGGGCTTCTTGGCCGGAGCCTTCTTCGGCTCGGGCTCGCCCTCGACGGCGTCTTCCGAGCTCTTGGCCGCCTTCTTGGCCGAAGCCTTCTTCGGCGCGGCGTCCTCGGCCGAAGCTTCGGCGTCGTCGGCCTTCTTGGCCTTCTTCGCGGAAGCCTTCTTGGCCTCGGCCGGCTTCTCGCCGTCGGTGTCGGCCTCGATCGCGGCCTGCAGTTCCTCGCGGGTCACTTCGCGCTCGGTGACTTCGGCCTTCTCGATGAGGAAGTCGACGACCTTGTCCTCATAGAGCGGCGCGCGCAGCTGGGCGGCCATCATCGGGTCCTGGCGGACGTATTCCATGAAGCGCTGGCGGTCTTCCGGGCGGTACTGCTGGGCGGCCTGCTGCATCAGCATGCCCATTTCCTGCTGGGTCACCTCGACGCCGTTGGCCTGGCCGATCTCGGACAGCAGCAGGCCCAGGCGCACGCGGCGCTCGGCGATCTTGCGGTAGTCGTCCTTCTCGGCCTCGATCTCCGCGAGAGCGGCGGCCGGGTCTTCCTCGTTCTGCGCTTCCTGGGTCAGCTGCTGCCAGATCTGCGAGAACTCGGCCTCGACCATCGTCGGCGGCACGTCGAAGTCGTGGCCGGCGGCGAGCTGGTCGAGCAGCGAGCGCTTCATCGCCGTGCGGGTGAGGCCGGCGGTCTCCTGCTCGAGCTGGCCGCGCAGCAGGCCCTGGAGCTGCTCCAGGCTCTCGAGGCCGAGCTCCTTGGCGAAGTCGTCGTCGATCTTCGATTCGGCGGGAGCCTTCACCTCGTGGACGACGATGTCGAAGGTGGTTTCCTTGCCGGCGAGGTTCTCGGCCGGGTAGTCCTCGGGGAAAGTGACGGTGATGGTGCGCTCGTCACCGGCCTTGGCGCCGGTCAGCTGCTCCTCGAAGCCGGGGATGAAGCGACCCGCGCCGATCACCAGCGGCGCCTTCTCGGCCTTGCCGCCCTCGAACTCGACGCCGTCGAGCTTGCCGGTGAAGTCGATGATGACCTGGTCGCCGTCGGCGGCCTCGCCGTCCTTCGTCTCGAAGCGCTGCTGCTGGCCGGCGATGCGCTCCACCGCTTCGGTCACGGCTTCGTCGGAGACGGGGACGGTCAGCTTCTCGAGCTTCAGGCCCTCGAGCGAAGGCGCCTCGATCTGCGGCAGGATCTCGAGGCTGACGGTCAGCTCGGCGTCCTTGCCCTCCTCGTAGCCCTCGGCCAGCGCGACGTCGGGGTTCATCGCCGGACGCAGCGCCTTGTCAGCCACCAGCTTGTCCATCGCCTCACGGATCGAGGTGTTCAGCGCTTCCTGGTGGATCGCCGGGCCGTGCATCTTCTTGACCAGGTTCGCGGGCACCTTGCCGGGGCGGAAGCCGGGCATGCGCACCTGCGGGGCGATCTTCTCGACCTCGCCTTCGATCTTGGAGGTGATGGTGGTGGCGGGGATGGTCACCGTGTAAGCGCGCTTGAGGCCCTCGTTGGTGGTCTCGACGATCTGCATTTCGAATGCCTTCCTGTGCAATCCAAAGGGCCTCACCGGCCGATTTCGACGCGACTTCCCTCCCCTGGGCGGCGGACTGGTGCGGGCGAAGGGACTCGAACCCCCACATCTTTCGATACTGGTACCTAAAACCAGCGCGTCTACCAGTTCCGCCACGCCCGCATGAGTGAAGCCTGAAACTCAAGGGACGGGCCCTTAATGGTCCGCGCGAAAAAGGGCAAGGGCGGTGAGTCGCGGGGCCTTGCAACGGCTGCGCCGGGTGCCCAAGTGGGACGGTGGAGCGGGGCGAGAGGAGCAAGACGAACATGGCCACCCAGCCCCCCGCCGACAACCCGGGCGACACGCCGGCAGAGTTCCCCATCCCCGGCGACGATCCCGCGGCGCCGGGCGGCCCGGACGAGACGCCGCCCTCGGGTCCGGACTACGACCAGCCCGACAGCACCCCGACTGAACTTCCCCCGCCCGATTAGGTCGTGAACCCATAAATGGGGCGCCAGCGGCAGGGGATCGAACCCGCACCTAAGCCGTAAGCTCAGGATCACTGTGGTGATACGTCTACCAATTCCGTCACGCCGGCCTCGGCGGTTTAGCGCAAAGTAGGGCCTCCCGCCATCAAGGTCCTTTCCTTAGCGCTGGGGAGGTGATTCACGCTCGGCATGAGCCGATACGATTTGACCGACTTCGAATGGCGCGTGATCGAACCGTTGCTGCCCAATAAGCCGCGAGGCGTGCCCCGCGTGGACGATCGCCGTGTTCTGAACGGCATCTTCTGGGTGCTACGCTCCGGTGCGCCTTGGCGCGATCTGCCCGAACGATACGGCCCACGTACGACCTGCTACAACCGCTTTGTCCGATGGCGGAAAGCCGGGGGTGTGGGATCGGATGATGGACGCTATCACCGCCGCGCACGACGGTGACATCCAGATGATCGACAGCACTTCCGTTCGCGCCCACCAACAGGCCGCGACGGCAAAAAGGGGGATCGAGATCATTGTCTCGGTCGTTCCCGAGGCGGCCTCACGACCAAAATCCACGCGGTCGTCGACGGACAAGGCCTCCCGATCCGGCTGAGCCTGGCCGCTGGGCAAAGCCATGATGGGCAAGCAACTGACGATCTGCTTGCTCACGTTGCCGCTGGAACAATCGTTCTGGCGGACAAGGCCTATCATGCCGATCGCATCCGTTCGGCTCTTCGTGAGAAGGGGGCGTTCGCCAACATCCCGCCTAAGGCCAATCGCCGCTGGAAACCTTACTTCAGCAGGTGGCTCTACCGCGAGCGGAACCTGATCGAGCGTAAGCGGAGCCTGAGCCCCACCTTGCGAGTATGATCTGCAAAGCCGAGTCTCACCGCCTTTAATTGGGGCGGAGATGGCTGGTGCTATGACGATGTCATATGATGATGCTGGTACTAGCGGGGCTCAGCGGCTTGAGATCTTCACGGGCGCGGGCAAGCGCCGGGATTGGCCGCCTGAGGTAAAGGTCTCGATCGTCGCTGAGAGCTACTCGGGCCAGGAGTCTATCAGCGCTGTGGCGCGCAGGCATGCGATGTATCACCCGGCCATAAGCCGCAGAACTCCGCCTTTTTAGCGAGCGACACGACGCCCTGAAGGCCATGAGTAACAACCACCGCACGAGCCCGCGAGTGCGCCCGTCAACGACAGCGAAGGCGGGCCAACTGACCGCCCGTTTTCCTGCCCTCAACCTGATTTAGGGATAGCCTGGTGCACTGAGACATTCAGCCTAAATGCTTCCTCATCCTTTCGAGGTGAGTCTTCGCTTAGGATATCATCCGGCCCGCTGTATCGAATGATGAAGGTGACATCCGCATTCTCAACAACGCACACGTCGCTGGCGCGCGCGCCGATGAACTTCATGTGATCCGTGACAGAGAGTTTAGGATAGTCGATCACTCGCGCCGGATCGATGCTGGACTTCGCCCGCAATCCCTTTACCGCGACCGCACATAAACGGATTGCGAGATCGCGCGCAGCCCCACGGGTCAAGCGCTCTGAGCCGGTGTCGCTATCTAATGTGCCAATACGATTGTAGTCACGATTGCTCCCGTCTCCCAGACCATCTGGCGAGTAGCCGGAGTTTAAATATGTCGTTGAGTTATATCCGCCTGGATGGAGCTCAATTTCCTCGCTTCCCAAATCCAGCTTCAGGACATGAGGCGTCCCGATGGTCACTACAAAGGGACTCCCGTCAGTCCTGATCTGCGGCGATAATTGCTTGTAGAGGCGCTCGGACACCATCTCCCGCAGATTCATTCCCGGTGCAAAGCGAACTGTTTCCATGGATTCACCCGATTGCCCATTGGTCGCACCACAGGCGGTTAGCGCGAGCAGCGCCGCACCAACATGATATCTTGCCGCAACCATCGATCAGGTTCCGCCGCCCGGCGTTGGCTTCCAGCGAGGCTGATTCTGCTGCCACACATCGCCAAAGAAGTGCTGCATCGCGTTCTGTCCATATGTTGAGAGCGGCGAAGGTTTGAACACATTCTGATACATGAAGTCGAACCCATTGCGCGCAATGCCGACACGATAATCAAGGTCCCAAGCCCCGCCGGTCAGGCCGTCTGGAGTTCTTATGTCACCGAGCGGCGAATGAATGTCCGTATCGAGCATGCCGATACCCTGCATAGCCTGCGCTGCAAATCTCAGGACAGGGTCATCCCACATCGGTTGCAGTTGCTGCTTCTCGAATACACCTATGCGGAAAGCAGCCTCCCTACCCAACATGGCGCCTTCACTGCCTCCAAGCCTGTCGGCCCGCGCTTGCGATCGAGCGCTTCTTCTCCAAGCTGAAGCACTTCCGCAGGATCGCAACCCGCTACGACAAGTTGGCCGAGAACTTTCTCGCAATGGTCCAACTCGCCTCAATGCGCCTGTGGCTCCGCGCTCATGAGTCTACGGCCTAACCCTGGCTGGGGCCGGGGCCCATTGGGGTCCCGGCTCCACCGCACGGCTGGGGCCTACTTCCAGCCCACCAGCCGCGCGAGCATGGCCAGGGACGAGCCTTCGGGGGCCGGCCTGGCGAGGCTGCGATAGTCGGGGCTGGCCGCGCATTCCAGGCAGTACGCCTGCACGCCCCGGGCGCCGAGCAGCCCCTCCACCCGAGCCAGCGCCTGGCGCTGGTGCAGTTGCTGGCGCAGCGCCACCAGCGCGGCGAAGTCGGTGGCCTCGGCCGCGGCCTGCTCCTGCGTACCCGAGGCGAAGCTCTCCAGCATCGCCGTGAACGGGTCCTCCTCGTCCTCCAGGTATTCGGCATGCCACTTGCCGTTGCCGACGCCGCCGAGCCGGGCCGCATGGGCGAGCGCGGCGTCGAGCCCGCCCATCTGGTCCACCAGCCCGATCCGCTGCGCCTCCGCGCCCGGCCAGACGCGGCCCTGCGCGATCGCGTCCACTTGCTGCGGGGTCTTGCCCCGCGCCTTGCCGACGATGCCGAGGAACTTGCCGTAGATGTCCTCGACCGAGCCCTGCATCAGGCCATCGACTTCGGGCGAGAAGCCGCCCAGCACGTCGGGCTGCGCGGACAACGGGGTGGTGCCCACCCGGTCGCTGGTCAGGCCGAAGTCCGCCAGCGTCTTCTCGAAGCTGGTGATGACCGCGAAAACGCCGATCGAGCCGGTGATCGTGGCCGGCTCGGCGAACACGCGCTGGCCTGGGGTGGCCACCCAGTAGCCGCCGCTCGCCGCCATCGAGCCCATCGAGACCACCACCGGGATCTTCGCCTCGCGCCAGCGCGCCAGGGCGCGCCGGATGCGTTCGGAGGCCATGACCGAGCCGCCGGGGGAATCGATGCGCACGACGAGCGCCTTCATCCCGTCCTCGCGGTTCTCGTCGAGGAGGCGGGCGATGCGGTCGCCGCCCGCCGTGCCGGGCCCGGCATCGCCGTCGACGATCTCCCCGGCGATGGTGATGACGCCGATCGCCGCGCCGTCCTTCGCAACCGGGTTCGCCGCCAGCCAGGTGTCGAGCCCGGTATGGGCGTACTTGGGGGCGTCGTCGTCCGGGCGGGACACCGACGACGCGCCGGCGATCTCCTCGACCCGGGCATCGAACTCGGTCTTGTCGCCGATGCGGTCGATCAGCCCCGCCGCCTTCGCCGCCTGCGCCATGTCTCCGCCTGCCGCGCGCATCCAGGCGACCGGGTCGCCCGTCATGCGGTCGAGCCGCGCCTTGGGCCGGGCGCGGGCGATCTCGGCGCGGTAGGCGTCCCACTGCGCATCAAGCACGAACTGCAGGTCTTCCCGCGCCTCGGGCGACAGGTCGGCTCGCATGTAGGGCTCGACCGCGCTCTTGTAGGTGCCGACGCGGTAGACGTGGGCGTTCACCTTGAAGCGATCGAACAGGCCCTTGTAGAACAGCAGGCTGCCGCCGGGGCCGCCGACGAAAGCGCCGCCCATCGGATCCACCCACGCCTCGCTGGCATGGGCGGCGAGCTGGACGCCGTCGTCGGCATAGACGTTCGCGTAGGCGAGCACCGGCTTGCCCGCCTTGCGGACGGCGTCCATGGCCTCGCCGATCTCGTGCAGGTGGACGTAGCGGCCCCCCAGGAAGCGCGAGAGATCGAGCACGACGACCTTGATCCGCTTGTCCCCCGCGGCCAGTCGCAGGGCCCGCGCGACGTCGCGGACCTGGAACTCGCGCACTTCGCCGCCCGAGGCGAGCAGCAGCGCGAAGGGATCGGCTTTCGCCTTCTCTTCCACGACGGTGCCGTCCAGCCGGAGCAGCAGCGCTCCGTCCTCGACCTGCCCGGGCGCCGGGCGCGCAGCCAGCGCGACGTAGATCAGACCAAAGAAACCGACCAGGAACAGCAGCGCCAGCGCATCCTTGACGGCCACCAGCAGCTTCCAGACCTTGCGCGCGAATCTCATGAACCGACCTGCCTTTCCCATCCGCCTTACCTGCTGTGCCGCCTTGTAGGAAAGGGCCGGGGCATAAAGCCGCGCAATGCGCTTGAGCGTCGGGCCGCGCAGCCCTAGAGCGTGGTCTTCGATGAACGCTCCAGAATACACCTATCCGGACGGCGCCCTCGCCTTCCCGCACCGCGGCCTGGTGGGCATCGCCGGCCTCGCCCCGCACGAGATCTGGTTCCTCCTCGACGAGGCGGAGCAATGGGTCGCGATGAACCGGGAGGCGCAGAAGCGGCGCGAGCTGCTCTCGGGCCTGACGATCATCAACGCCTTCTTCGAGAACTCCACGCGCACGCTGCTGAGCTTCGAGATCGCCGGCAAGCGCCTGGGCGCCGACGTCGTCAACATGGCGGTGGCGACGTCGAGCGTGAAGAAGGGGGAGACCCTGATCGACACCGCGATGACGCTCAACGCCATGCGCGCCGACGCCATCGTCATCCGCCACGCCAGCTCGGGCGCGGTGCAGCTGATCGCCGACAAGGTGGACTGCCCGGTGCTCAACGCCGGCGACGGACAGCACGAGCACCCCACCCAGGCGCTGCTCGACGCGCTCACCATCCGTCACGCCAAGCGCGCCTTCAACGGCCTGCGCGTGACGATCTGCGGCGACATCCTGCACAGCCGCGTGGCGCGCTCCAACATCCTGTGCCTCAACTCGCTGGGCGCCGAAGTGCGCGTCTGCGCCCCGCCGGCGCTGATGCCGGCCGACATCGAGCGGATGAACGTCCAGGTGTTCCACGATTTCGACGCGGCGCTGAAGGGCGCGGACGTGGTGATGATGCTGCGCCTGCAGATGGAGCGGATGGAGGGCCAGTTCATCCCCTCGCCGCGGGAATACCGCCACCTCTACGGCCTCACTCTCGAGCGGCTGGAGAAGGCGGAACCCGATGCCCTGGTCATGCACCCGGGCCCGATGAACCGCGGGATCGAGATCGACAGCAACGTCGCCGACCACGTCGAGCGCTCGCTCATCACCGCGCAGGTGGAGATGGGCGTGGCGATCCGCATGGCCTGCCTGGACGTGCTGACCCGCCGGGGCCGCAAGGTGGAGGGCTGGGCATGAGCACGCAGCCCCCCCTCACCATCACCGGCGGCCGCCTGCTGCTGCCCGACGGCCGTATCGAGGCGGGCGCGATCCGCTGCGAGGGTGGGTTCATCGCCGCGCTCGGGCCCCAGGTGCAGGCGCAGGCGGGCGACACCGTCCACGACGCGCGCGGCCTGCTGGTGGCACCGGGGCTGGTCGACGTCGGCGTCTTCGCGATCGACAAGCCCGCGTTCCACTTCGGCGGCGTCACCCGCGCCGCGCTGATGCCGGACCAGAATCCGCCGCTCGACGTGTCGGCGCGCGTGCGCTTCGCCGCGCAGTCGGGCAAGCCGGACTTCTGGGTCCACCCCCTTGCCGCCGCCACGCAGGGGCTGCGCGGCGAAGCGCTGGCCGAGATCGCGATGATGCGCGATGCCGGTGCGAGGGCGGTCGCCACCGGCCGCCGCTGGATCGGCGATTCGGGCACGATGCTGCGGCTGCTGCAGTACACCGGCATGCTGGGCATGGTCGTCATCGCCCATGCCGAGGACGCGGGAATCGTCGGCAACGCGGTCGCCACCGCCGGCGAGATGGCGACGCGTCTCGGACTGCCGAGCGCCCCCGCCCGGGCCGAGGCGCTGGCCATTGCCCGCGACATCGCGCTGGCCGAGATGGCGGGCGCGGCGATCCACTTCCGCAACGTCACCACCGCTGCCGGGCTCGACCTGGTGCGCACCGCCAAGGCTCGTGGGGTACGCGTGACGGCGGGCGTGAGCCCGGCCTACTTCATGCTCTCCGACCTCGCGATCGGGGCGTTCCGCACCTTCACCCACCTCTCGCCCGCGCTGCGCTGCGAGGAGGATCGCCAGGCCGTGGTCGCCGCCATCGCCGACGGCACCATCGACATCGTCGCTTCCAGCCACGACCCGCGCGGGCCGGAGGACAAGCGCCTGCCGTTCGCCGATTCGGCGCCCGGGATGTCGGGCGCGGAGACGCTGCTGCCGCTGACGCTGAGCCTGGTGCGCGACGGCGTGATCGACATGGGCCGCGCCTTCGACCTGCTCGCCGTCAACCCTGCGCGGCTGCTGGGGGTCGACGCCGGGCGGCTCGCGGTCGGCGCGGAAGCGGACATCGCGGTGATCGACCCCGAGCGGCCGTGGATCGTCAATTCGGACAAGATGGCGGCCAGCGCCGGCAACACCCCGTTCGACCGCCAGCCCGTGCAGGGACGGGTGCTGGCGCTGTTCAAGGGCGGCGCGGTCGTGCGCAGCAAGAGGTCCGGCCGCTAAGCGGCCCCGCCAGGACACCCCCGGGCCGCTTCTCCGAATACCGTCCGGGACGCGGAGCTCAGCGCCCCGCGAGCCGCCCGCGACGACCCGCGCCGACGGTGCCGGGTGCCGGGCGACCCGACTGATACGCGAAGCAGTCGCCTCCGCTCTGCCGGACGCGGGAGCACATCGACTCCGCCGCCCCGCGCGCGAAGCCCTCGGCGGCGACGCGGAAGTAGCGGCGGCCGTGGACTTCGGCCTCGGTGATGCGCAAGGCGTGGCCGCGCAGCGCGGGATTGCGGCGCTGGTAGATGCCCCAGGCGCGCTGCGCCCCCTCCCGGGTGGTGAACGATTCGAGCTGCACCAGATGCGCGCCGCGCTCCCCGGTCTGCTGCCCGGCCTGCCGCTCCTTCTGCTGCCCCGTCTGCTCCCCGGCCTGCTCTCCCGCCTGCTCCCTGCGCGGCGCCGCATGCGCGGCGATGCCCTCGGCAAAGGCGCGCTCGATGGCGCTGCGGACCGGAGGCACAGCGGCGGGTTGCGGTGCAGGCTCGGGCTCCTCGCCAGGCGCGGGAGCCCCCGCCCCCGCGGCAGGCAGCTCCGCCACGGGCGCGGCGAGCGCGGTGCGCGGTGCATGGTCGAACCCGGCCAACGCCAGCGCCACCGGCTGGCCCGGGTCCGCGCGCAGCGGCGCCCCGATCAGGCTCGCCACGCGTGCCTGCCCCAGGCCGGGCCGGGCGCGGGCGGCCCACTCGCCCATGCGGGCGTCGAGCTGGTCGGGCGGAACGTCCTGCGAGGCGATCACTCGCGCTTCGGCCCAGCGGCCGTCCAGCGCGTAGGCATAAGCAAGGTTCTGGCGCAGCTTGGGCGTGTTCTCCCCCGCGCGCACCGCGTCCGACAGCACCGCCACCGCCTCGGCCGGGCGGCCCGCCAGCGCGACGGCCAGGCCGTAGTCGCTCGCCGGAAGCGCCCGGCGCCAGCGCCCCAGCACGTCGAGCGCCTCCGCATTGCGCTCCGCGCCGACATAGGACAGGGCGAGGCCCAGTCCGGTGCGCGGGCTCCTGTCGCCCAGCGCGACCGCGTCCTCGAACGTGGTGGCGGCCGCGCCGAAGCGGCCCGCGGCGAGGTAGGCCTGCGCCAGCGCGCTGCGGGCGGCCGCGGCGCGAGGCGTCTTGGCCACCCGCCCCTCGGCCCGGACGACAGCCTCATCGGCTGCGGCGCCGACATCGTCGCCGGGCTGCGCACCGGCGGTCGGAGCGTTGCCGGCGCCGGCCAGCGGCGTCTGCCCGGTACACCCGGCCAGCAGCGCGGCGACCATCGCCGAGCACAGCGTGAAGCGCGGGGTGCGTGCGTTGTGTGCGTTGTGTGCGTTGCGGTCCATCATCCAACTCCGTTCACGCTGCGGGGGCACGGCGGCCGAACCCGCCCGCGGGCCGCAGCGCGCCGGGCGGCAAGGGCTGCCCCGTCGGCGCGGCGGCGAACACCGTGCGCCGGAAGTTCCTGTCGAGCCGGTCGGCCACGGCGTCCCACAAGATCGCGATCTCCTGCGCCGAGCGCCCGTCGGGATCGACGTCCATCACCGTGCGGCCGTCGATCATCGAGGCCGCAAAGTCGGTGCGCTGGTGAATCGTCACCGGAGCGACGGTGCCGTGCCGCGACAGCGCCGACGCGGCCGCGGCCGTGATCCGCGCCTTGGCGGTGGCCGCGTTGACGACGAAGACCACCGGCTTGCCCGCGCGCTCGCACAAGTCCACCGTGGCGCCGACCGCGCGCAAGTCGTGCGGGCTGGGCCGCGTCGGCACGACGACCAGGTCGGCCAGCGAGATCACCGTCTGGATCGCCAGCGTGATCGCCGGGGGAGTGTCGATCACCGCCAGCTTGAAGCCCTGCTGCCGCAGCGTCTGCAGATCGGCGGCGAGCCGCGCCACGCTGGTCTGGGCGAAGGCCGGATGCTCCGCCTTGCGCTCGTTCCACCAGTCCGCCAGCGAGCCCTGCGGGTCGGTGTCGATCAGCACCACCGGTCCCGCGCCGATGCGCTGAGCCTGCACGGCTAGGTGGCCCGCCAGCGTGGTCTTTCCGGAGCCGCCCTTCTGCGATGCCAGTGCCAGTACGCGCAAGATCGACCCCTGTTACCGGGAAGCCGCGGAGGCGTTTCCCAAGAGCCGACATCCCAGATCGTTCCTAATTTCCGGTTAAGCGGGTATTGTGCGGCGGGCGCGCGGTTCCGCGGGATCGCGCCGGCGGCATCCAGGAGGCGCGCGCATGGTCCACGGCCTGTTAACTGTTTTCGCTTACCCGGGGGGCTACCCCGCGACGGGGCCGAACCGGATGGGAACGACGTGAACAGGCCAGGATCGATGTTGCGCGCGGGCGTCCTGGCGCTCGCCCTGGTGGTCTCGACACCCGTCCCGGTGCTGGCGGACGTGAAGGCCGGCGTGGACGCCTGGTCGGCGGGGGACTACGCCGGGGCGGTGCGCGAGTGGCAGCCGCTTGCCGAGCAAGACGATGCCGATGCCCTGTTCAACCTGGCGCAGGCCTACAAGCTGGGGCGGGGCGTGCCGATGGACATTGCCCGGGCCGAGGATCTCTACGGCAGGGCGGCGGCGAAAGGCCACCTCCAGGCTGCGGACACTTACGGCGTCCTGCTGTTCCAGCGCGGCGAGCGTACGCGCGCCCTGCCCTACCTCGAAGCCTCCGCAGCACGGGGAGACCCGCGCGCGCAGTACATCCTGGGAGTGGCGCACTTCAACGGCGACATCGTGCCCAAGGACTGGGTGCGCGGCTATGCGCTCGCCAGCCTGGCCGGGCAGGCCGGGCTGCCGCAGGCCGCCGGGGCGCTGGCCCAGATGGACGCGCACATTCCGCTCGCCGACCGGCAGAAGAGCGTGATCCTGGCCCAGCAGATCGCCGCGCAGGCGCAGGCCAACCGGCAGCGCCTGAACACCTCCGCCGAACTCGGCACGCGGCTCGCGGTCGCGGAGCCCGCGCCGCGCGGCGGTGCGCAGGCGCAGGGCACCGCCGTCCAGCCGCTCCCCGCCCCGAGCGCCGCGCCCAAGCCGGCACCGTCCGCGCGCAAGCCCGCCGCGCCGCCCGCGCCCCGGCCCACGGTGCGGCCCGCCATCGCTCCGGCAGGGCCCTGGGGGGTGCAGCTCGGCGCCTTCGGGGTGGCCGGCAACGCCGAGGCGCTTTGGGCGCGGGTCAGGGCTCGGCCCGAGCTCGCCGGCCATCCCCGGGCGCTCGTGCCGGCGGGCAAGCTGACCAAGCTGCAGGCCACCGGCTTCGCCTCGCGCGCCGCGGCCGAGGCGGCCTGCGCGCGCCTCACCGCCGGCGGCCTCGGGTGCCTGCCGGTCCGGGATTGACCCTGCCCGCTCCGGAGGAGGCGGCGCCTCGCCCCGCACCGCGGCTGCCCACGCTCGACCTGATCCGCGGCGTCGCGGTGCTCGGCATCCTGGCGATCAACATCGCCGGGTTCGCCGGCCCGATGGTGGGGACGACCACGCCCAACCTGCCCGTCGCCGCCAGCCCCGCCGACGAGGCTGCCTGGGCCTTCGGGTTCCTGCTGTTCGAGGGCAAGATGCGGGCGCTGTTCTCGCTGCTGTTCGGCGCCGGGCTGGTGCTGTTCTGGGAACGCGCCGAGGCGTCCGGCCGCAATGGCGACGTGCTGCAGCTGCGGCGGCTCACCTGGCTGCTGGTGTTCGGCGTGCTGCACTACCTGCTGCTGTGGTGGGGCGACATCCTGTTCGTCTATGCCCTTTGCGGCATCGCCGCGCTGCTGCTGCGGCCGCTGCGCAGCCGCGCGCTGCTGGCGCTGGCGCTGGGCCTCTACTACGGCTGGCACGTCTGGGGCATGCTCGACGCGGCGGCGGCGATCGAAGCCGAGACCGCCGCGCGGCAAGGCACCGCCTCGCCCGGGCAGCTCGCGCTGGTGGCCCAGCGAATGGGGCCCATCCGCGCGTGGGCGGCGCAGGAGCTGCGCGAGGCGACCATGGGGTACTTTCAGCTCCTGCAGGTCAAGCTCTCCGAACGCCCGCTCTGGCAGGTGCAGATGGCGAGCGGGGCGTTCTCCGAGACCCTGCCGCTGATGCTGATCGGGATGGTGTGCTATCGCCGCGGCTTCTTCGACGGACGCCTCCCGCGCAAGCGGCTGGCGGAGATCGCCATCGCCTGCACCCTCGCCGCTCTGGTGCTGACGGCGATGTTCCTGGGCTGGGCCTGGCCGCGGCACTTTCCGCCGATCGCGATGGGGGCGGCACTCGCCTGGGGCCTGGCGATGCCGCACCTGCTCGGCGGCGTGGGCTACGCCGGCCTGCTCGCGCTTGCCGCGCCGCGGCTGGCGCGGACCGCGCTGGGCGCGCGCCTGATCGCGGCCGGGCGCATGGCCTTCAGCAACTACCTGCTCACCAGCCTCGTCATGACCTTCGCGTTCTACGGCTGGGGCTTGGGCCTCTACGGGCGCGTTCCGGAGCGGGAACAGTGGCTCTTCGTGCTCGGCGGCTGGGCCCTCATGCTGGGCTGGAGCGGGCCGTGGCTGCGCCGCTTCCGGCGCGGTCCGCTGGAGTGGCTGTGGCGCTGCCTGGTGGAGCGTACGGTGCTTCCCAACCGCATGCGATAAACCGAAACAAACGCTATTGCGATCCATTCGCACTCGCATATATTGGCGAGGGAGAGAAGGATTCGCACATGTACGTCTGCATCTGCAATGCCATCCGCGAAACCGAGCTTCGCTGCGCGGCCCGCCGCTGCCGCGGCGATGCCGAAGCCATCTACGGCGCGCTCGGCCGCACGCCGCAATGCCGCCAGTGCCTCGACGAGGCCGAAGACATCATCGCCGACGAACTCATGTCGGCCGGAACGGGAATCGCTGTCGCCGCCTGACCATGACCTGACTTGCTCCCCCCGTCATTGCTGACTATACGCCGCGGCTCACACACAGGAGATTCCGCGCGATGAAGGGCGACCCGCAGGTTATCGATTTTCTGAACAAGGCGCTGTTCAACGAGCTGACCGCGATCAACCAGTACTGGCTGCACTATCGCATGCTCCACCACTGGGGCATCCGGAAGCTGGCCGAGTACGAGCGGCACGAATCGATCGACGAGATGAAGCATGCGGACGTCCTCGCCGACCGCATCCTGTTCCTCGGCGGCCTCCCCAACTTCCAGGCGCTCGGCAAACTGCGCGTGGGCGAGAGCGTCGAGGAGATCCTGCGCGCCGACCTCGCGCTGGAGCACGACGCCATCCCGCTCCTCAAGGAAGCCATCGCCCATTGCGAGGCGGTCCGCGACTTCGTGAGCCGCGAGATCTTCGAGCGCATCCTGGAGAGCGAGGAGGAGCACGTGGACTTCCTCGACACCCAGTTCGACATGATCGAGCGCATGGGCATCCAGAACTACTGCCAGCTCCAGAGCAAGCCCGCCGAGGACTGAGTCCGCACCTTTCGGTCGTGCAAGGGCCCGCCGCTGCGCCTCTCGCGAGGATGCAGCGGCGGGCCTTGCGCGTTCTGCCGCCGTCCCCTCGCCCGCCGACGAGGGAACCCTCGATCGCGCCGCCGTTTATGCTAAGCGACGCCGGGGCGCAGTGCCGCGTCGTGAAGTGCGAGGGGGAAGCATGAAGTCATCGTCCACGGAACCTGTCGCGCGGAGCGGCCTGGAACTGGAGGACATCGGCTTCGCCGTCCTCGTCGTCCTCATCTCCCTTGCCGGCGCGTACCTGCTCACCCCGTACTTCGGCGCGGTGCTGTGGGGCGTGGTGGCGGCGATCATGTTCCAGCCGCTCACCGCCCGGCTTGCCGAGCGCATGGGCGGGCGCAAGAACCTCGCCACCGCGATCGTCCTGTTCGGCCTCATCGCGCTGCTGGTGGTGCCCACGATCCTGC
The DNA here is from genome assembly GCF_042432915.1 of Novosphingobium soli. Lineage (NCBI taxonomy): Bacteria > Pseudomonadati > Pseudomonadota > Alphaproteobacteria > Sphingomonadales > Sphingomonadaceae > Novosphingobium > Novosphingobium soli. Next base: position 338,580 of record NZ_JBHLWK010000010.1, on the reverse strand, counting down.
TGGGCATCAGCCTCGTCAACGAGGCGACCGCGCTCTACGGCAAGATCGCCAGCGGGCAGATCGACTTCGGGCGCATCTTCCAGCAGCTCCTCGGCGCCCTGCCCTCGCGCCTCCGCGGCTTCCTGGCGGAATACGACCTCACCAACTTCGATTCGATCCGCCGCCAGTTCGGGTCGAGCATCACCAGCGGCCTGCAGACCGTCGCCGGCCGCGTGCTGACGGTGGGCCAGGGCGCGCTGAGCTTCGTGGCGGCGCTGGGCGTCATGCTCTACCTCAGCTACTTCCTCCTGCGCGACGGCGAACGCTATGGCGAGATGGTGCGCACCAGCCTGCCGCTGCGGCCCGAGACGCGGGACTCGCTGATCGAGAACTTCCTGCTGGTGGTGCGCGCGACGATGCGCGGCACGGTGGTCGTGGCCGTGGTGCAGGGCTTCCTGGGCGGCGTGCTGTTCTCGGCCCTGGGGATCGAGGGCGCGCTGATCTGGGGCGTGATGATGGGCTTCTTCTCGCTGCTGCCCGCCGTGGGCACCGGCATCATCTGGGTGCCCGTGGCGATCTACCTGTTCGCCACCGGCGACACCGGCAAGGCCGCGATCGTGGTGTTCTGCGGCGTCTTCATCATCGGCATGGTGGACAACGTGCTGCGCCCGATCCTGGTCGGCCGCGACACCCGCATGCCCGACTTCGTGGTGCTGATCGCGACGCTGTCCGGGCTGGAGCTGTTCGGGCTCAACGGCTTCATCATCGGGCCGGTGATCGCCGCGCTGTTCATCGCCGTGTGGAACCAGCACCGCGACCAGCGCCAGGCCAAGGTCGAGACGGCCCAGGGCGCGCCGGTGCCGGTCCAGACCGAGGCGCTGGCGGCGCGCGCGGCGGAGGAGGCGGTCGCGCATCCCTCCTGATGTCGGGTACGGGGCGCGCGGGCTTCTTCCGCGCCGCCCGCAGCGTCAGTCCTTCTTGAACGGGTTCTTCGGGCTGCGCAGGTTGAGGCGGATCGGCACCGATTCGAAGCCGAGTTCGCGGCGCATGCCGTTGATGAGGTACCGCTTGTAGCTTTCGGGCAGCAGGTCGAGCCGGGTGCCGAACACCACGAAGCCCGGCGGGCGCGTCTTGGCCTGGGTGATGTAGCGCAGCTTGATGCGCTTGCCGCCGGGCGCCGGAGGCGGGTTGGCGGCGAGGGCGTCGTCGAACCAGCGGTTGAGCGCGGCAGTCGGAACGCGCCGGCTCCACGCCTCGCGGATCGAGAAGGCAGCGGCCAGCAGGTCGTCCAGGCCCTTGGCGGTGCGCGCCGACACCGCCAGCAGCGGCACGCCGCGCACTTGCGCCAGGCCCTCGTCCAGCGCGCCCCGGATGCCGTTGAACAGGCCCGAGGGGTTCTCCGCCACGTCCCACTTGTTGATCGCGATCATCAGCGCGCGGCCTTCCTCCAGCACCTTGGAGGCGATCGTCAGGTCCTGGTGCTCCAGCCCGCGCGTGGCGTCGAGCAGCAGCACCACCACTTCGGCGAAGTCGATCGCGTGGCGCGCGTCGGCCACCGCCATGCGCTCCAGCTTCTCGGTCACGTTGGCGCGCTTGCGCATGCCGGCGGTGTCGATCAGGCGCACCTGCCGCACCTCGCCCGACTTGGGATCGGTCCAGTCCCAGTCGATGGCGATCGAATCGCGGGTGATGCCCGCCTCCGGCCCGGTGAGCAGGCGATCCTCGCCCAGCAGCTTGTTGATCAGAGTCGACTTGCCGGCGTTCGGCCGCCCGACGATGGCGAGCTTGAGCGGCGCGCGAAGCTGCGCTTCCTCGTCCTCTTCCTCCGCGAAGGCGTCCTCATCGGGCTGGAGCGGGTCGAGGTGCGGCAGCAGCGCCTCGAACAGGTCGCCCATGCCCTCGCCGTGCTCGGCCGAGATCGCGACGGGATCGCCCAGGCCCAGCGCATAGGATTCGAGCAGCCCGCCCTCGCCCGCGCGGCCCTCGGCCTTGTTGGCGACGAGGATCACCGGCACCGGCGAGGAGCGCAGCCAGTTGCCGATCTCCGCATCCAGCGGGGTGAGCCCGGCCCTTGCGTCGATCACGAAGAGAGCGACGTCGGCGGTCTCCAGCGAGGCCTCGGTCTGCTTGCGCATGCGGCCGGGCAGCGTCTCGGCCTCGTCGTCCTCCCAGCCGGCGGTGTCGACGATCTGGAACTTGAGGCCGAGCAGCTCGGCATCGCCGAAGCGGCGGTCGCGCGTGACGCCGGGCTGGTCGTCGACCAGTGCGAGCTTCTTGCCCACCAGCCGGTTGAACAGCGTGGACTTGCCGACGTTGGGCCGACCGATGATGATGACTTGAGGGAGCATGATCGACATCGCTTGGGGATTTCCGGCGGTTTTGGCAAGCTTTCGCGCAAGGACGCCGCTGCGGAGCAACTGGGGCAGAACGCCCGGACGCACGAGATAGGCATTTCGCCGCAGTCGCTGGAACCGTTTCCTACCCCGGCGTTAACCAGCCACGGAAGCACCACGCTAACCTTCCGGGGGCAAGAACAGCGGCCATGAGGGTTTACGCAAAAGTCACTATGCTGGCGCTCGTGGCGGCGTGCATGACGCCGGCCGTCGCGCGTACCGCGCTGGACGATGCCCTGGGCAACGACGCCGCCGCCGGCTCCGCGCTCACCGTGCCGAAGGCCCCAGGCCACCTGGAATGCGTGCCTTACGCGCGCACCACCTCGGGCATCCAGATCTACGGCGACGCGCATACCTGGTGGGGCCAGGCCAAGGGCCGCTATGCCACCGGCCGGATGCCCAAGGTCGGCGCCGTCATGGCGATCCGCCCCTACAACAACTCGCGCCTCGGTCACGTGGCGACGGTCAGCAAGGTGCTCGATTCGCGCACGATCCTGCTCAGCCACGCCAACTGGTCGGTCCCCGGCAAGGTCGAGCGCAACGTGACCGCGCTCGACGTCTCGCCCGACAACGACTGGAGCCAGGTGCGGATCTGGTACGCGCCGATCCACGGCCTGGGCACCACGCACTGGCCGGTCTCGGGTTTCATCTACAACGCCAAGCCCGGCACGATGCGGGGACTGGGCGAGACGCGGCTGGCGCAGGCGGCGCAACCTGCCGGAAAGCTGGCCGCGAAGCCTGCCGCCAGGAAGGGCCGCCACAGCGACCCCATCGGCGCCATCATCGCCGGGACTTACTGAGCCCTCAGTCCTTCCGCGCGACCGGGGCACCCTCGCCCAGGTCCTCGTACCATGCCTCGACCGGGCCCGAGAGCTTGATCGTCAGCGGGTTGCCGTGGCGGTCCATGGACTTGCCCGCCTGCACGCGCACCCAGCCCTCGGAAATGCAGTATTCCTCGATATTGGTGCGCACCACGCCCTTGAAGCGGATGCCGATCCCGCGCTGCAGCTTGTCCGCGTCGAAGAACGGGCTCTTCGGATTGATCGCGAGGTGATCGGGCGGCACGTCGGCGCCGGCCGTTTCGGGCGGGGTGGTCTCTTCGCTCATGGCTTGCGCGTTTAAATGCAGATCGGCGCTTGTCAATTCGATCCGACTTGTCTAGAGGCGCGCTTCCGCAACGGACAGCGGGCGCGTAGCTCAGCGGTAGAGCACACCCTTCACACGGGTGGGGTCACAGGTTCAATCCCTGTCGCGCCCACCATCCTTCCTCCTTGGCGAGGGGATGGCAGCGGTTTTCCCTCAGGTTCGGCACCGGTTTCGCCCGGCGCGTCTTGCGAGCGCCACGCCCAGGCGGCATAGGCGCGGGCACTATGCACGACATCCGCCAGATCCGCGAAAATCCCGCAGCCTTCGACACCGGCCTCGCCCGCCGCGGCGTCGCGCCCGTCTCGGCCGAACTGGTCGCCCTCGACGAGCAGCGCCGCGCCGTCGCCACGCGCATGCAGGAGGGCCAGAACCGCCGCAACGAGGCGTCCAAGGCGATCGGCAAGGCCATGGGCCAGGGCGACACCGCCACGGCCGAGGCGCTGAAGGCGGAAGTGGCCCAGCTCAAGGACAGCCTTCCCGCGCTGGAGGCGCAGGAGAAGGAATTGGCCGCCCGGTTGCAGGACGCCCTCGCCGGGCTGCCCAACATCCCCGTCGCCGAAGTGCCGGACGGCGAGGACGAGGCGCAGAACGTCGAGGTCGCGCGCTGGGGCACCCCGCGCGACTTCGCCTTCGCGCCGCGCGAGCACGCCGACCTCGGCCCCGCGCTGGGCCTCGACTTCGAGACGGGCGCGGCGCTGTCGGGCGCGCGCTTCACCTTCCTCAAGGGACCGATGGCCCGGCTGCACCGCGCGCTGGCGCAGTTCATGCTGGACACGCAGACCACCGCGCACGGCTACATGGAATGCAACGTCCCGCTGCTGGTGCGCGACGACGCGGTCTATGGCACCGGCCAGCTTCCCAAGTTCTCGGAAGACCTGTTCCGCACCACCGACGGCCGCTGGCTGATCCCCACCGCCGAAGTCTCGCTGACCAACGCCGTGCGCGAGCAGATCCTGGAGCCCGCCGCGCTGCCGCTGCGGATGACCGCGCTCACCCCCTGCTTCCGCTCCGAAGCGGGCGCCGCGGGGCGCGACACGCGCGGCTTCATCCGCCAGCACCAGTTCGAGAAGGTGGAGCTGGTCACCGTCTGCAAGCCGGAGGAGAGCGAGGCCGAGCACGAACGCATGGTGGCGGCCGCCGAGGCCATCCTCCAGGCGCTGGAACTGCCCTACCGCAAGGTGCTGCTCTGCGCCGGCGACATGGGCGCGACCGCGCGCAAGACCTTCGATCTGGAGGTGTGGCTGCCCGGCCAGCAGGCCTACCGCGAGATCAGCTCGATCTCCAACTGCGGCGACTACCAGGCGCGCCGGATGAACGCGCGCTTCAAGCCGGAGGGCTCCAAGAAGAACGAGTTCGTCCACACGCTCAACGGCTCGGGCCTCGCGGTGGGCCGCACGCTGGTGGCGGTGCTGGAGAACTATCAGCAGGAGGACGGCTCGGTCCTCGTGCCACCGGCGCTCAGCGGCTGGATGGGCGGCATCGCGCGGCTGACGCCGCTGGCGTGACGCGCGGGGCGGCGGGTGCGCGGCGGGGTGCGCCGACAGGTTCGCAGACCGGCACGCAGATCGATGCGCGACTCGCCCGTCGCCTGCGCGCCGCCTTGTTGGTTTTCGGCGCGACGGCCGCGCCGGCATATGGTTAAAGGCAGATCATGCGCATCCTCCTCACCAACGACGACGGCATCAACGCTCCCGGCCTCTACGTGCTGGAGAAGATCGCCGCCCAGCTTTCGGACGACATCTGGATCTGCGCGCCGAGCGAGGAGCAATCGGGCGCCGGCCACTCGCTGACGCTCACCCGGCCCGTGCGGCTGCGCCAGCATGCGGAGCGGCGCTTCTCGGTCACCGGGACGCCCACCGATTCGGTGACGATGGGGCTGCGCAAGGTGCTGCCCGGCCCGCCCGACCTGATCCTCTCGGGCGTCAACCGGGGCGCCAACCTGGGCGACGACGTGACCTATTCGGGCACCGTCTCGGCCGCGCTGGAGGGCGCGCTGGCGGGCATCCGCTCGATCGCGCTGAGCCAGGTCTATTCGCGCGAGGGGCTGGGTGACGGGGTCGACTTCTCCGCTGCCGAGGAATGGGGTGCCCGGGTGCTGCGTCCGCTGCTGGACCAGCCCTTCGCCCCGCGCACGCTGGTGAACGTCAACTTCCCCCCGCTTCCCGCCGACGCGGTGAAGGGCATCCGCGTGGTCCGGCAGGGCTTCCACGACTATGCCCGCGGCTCGGTGGTCGAGGGCGTCGATCCCCGGGGCTTCCCCTACTTCTGGTTCGGGCTGCACGGGATCGAGCACACCCCCGGCCACCAGACCGACCTGGAGGCGATCGCCGAGGGCTGCGTCTCGGTCACGCCGCTGCACCTCGACCTGACGCACGAAGCCTCGCTCAAGGCAATCGCCGGGCGCTTCGGGCAGTGAGGCGCACGCTCCGCCTCCTCGCGCTGGGCGCCCTGCTCGCCCCGCTGCCGGGCGTGGCCGCCGGGCCGGCCACAGGCCCGGGCGCGGGTGTCAATCCGGGCACCGACCCAGCCAGGGAGACGGAGCACGTCGTCAGCGAAGGCGAAACGCTGAACGGCATCGCCAACCGCGCGGGCGTTTCCGCGCGGGCGGTGGCGCAGGCCAACGGGCTCGCCGCGCCCTACGTGGTGCGAATCGGGCAGAGGCTGCGCATCCCGCGCTCCGGCCCGCCGGCCTCGGCCCAGGCGTCGGTGTCCGCAGCGGCCAAGGCTGTGCCCAGGACGGCGGCCAAGGCTCCAGTCCAGACGGCGGCCGGCACCCCGTCCCGGGCTCCGGCCGGAGTCCCGGCGGTGAGCGCCGCTTCGCGCGCGACCGTCGCCAGCGTCGCCGGAACCGCGGCACCGGCTGCCGGCAAGGTCGCGCGCACCGCCTCGCGGCTGATCGAGGCCCGCACCCCGCCCGCCGCCAGCGCCACTGCCACTGGCACCGCCACTGCCAGCACCACCGCCACGCCGGAGACCGAGACCGAGCACCGCGTCGCTCCGGGGGAGACGCTCGGCGGCATCGCGCTGCGCGCCCGGGTGCCGCGGGTGGTGATCGCCGAGGCCAACGGGCTGCAGCCGCCCTACGGCGTGCGCGCCGGTCAGACGCTGCGCATCCCGCGCACCGGGCGCTACGTGGTGCGCAGCGGCGACACCGGCTTCTCCATCGCGATGGCGCAGGCGGTCCCCTGGGAGGACATCGCGCTCGCCAACAGCCTCGACCCCGCGGCCCCGGTGAAGGTCGGGCAGGCGCTGCTGATCCCGACGCTGCTCGCTGCGCCCAAACCGCGTCCTAATGCGGCGCTAACGACACCCCGGCCCGTCGCTGCACCGGCCGCTGCACCGGCCGCGGCGCGCTTCGCCTGGCCGATGGAAGGCGACGTCCGGCGCGGCTTCGCCGCCACCGGCACCTACCACGACGGCCTCGACATCGTCGCTCCCAAGGGCACCATGGTCCGCGCCGCCGCCGCCGGAACCGTCGTTTTCGCGGGCGAGGAGAAGGACCAGTTCGGCAAGCTGGTGGTGGTCGACCACGGCGAGGGTTGGCATACCGCCTACGGCTTCCTCAGCCGCGTGACCGTGAAGGAGGGCGCCCGCGTCGCCGCCGGAGAACGCGTCGGCCTCGTCGGCAGCACCGGCCTCGCCAAGGGAACCGAGCTGCATTTCGAGGTCCGCCACAACGGATCCCCCGTCGATCCGCGCAGCGAGCTGCCGAAGGCGCCCTGAGCCATGACCCGGCGCCGCCCGCCCCCGGACCTGACCCAGCCCCTCAAGCGCGCGCTGCGCGTCCCGGTCTGGGCGGACCTGTCCCTGCGACTCGGCGGGGCGCTGTTCCTGGTGTTCGTCGTCGTCCTCGTCCACTGGACCGACCGCAGCGGGCTCAAGGATACGCACGACGGCGCGATCAGCTTCCTCGACGTCGTCTATTTCACGATGATCTCGATCACCACGACCGGGTTCGGGGACATCGCCCCGGTCAGTGACCGCTCGCGACTGATCGAGGCCGTGATCGTCACGCCGATCCGCTTCGCGGTGATCTTCATCTTCGTGGGCACCGCCTACAACTTCATCATCAAGCGCAGCTGGGAGACGTGGCGCATGAAGCGCATCCAGGAACGCCTGTCCGACCACGTGGTCGTGCTGGGCTACGGCGTCAGCGGGTCCGAGGCGGTGCAGGAGCTGATCGCTCGGGGAACCGACCCCTCGTGCATCGTCGTCGTCGATCCCTCCTCGGCGCGTCTCCGCGCCGCCGAGCAGGCCGGCTGCAACGTGCTGGAGGGCGACGCCACGCGCGACGAGACGCTCTCGGCGGTCCGCATCGAACGCGCCCGCTCGATCCTGATCTCGGCCGGGCGCGACGACACGACGATCCTGATCGTGCTGACCGCGCGCCACCTGGCGCCCGGAGTGCCGATCACCGCGGTCGTGCGCGCCGACGACAACGAGCTGCTGGCGCGCCAGGCCGGCGCCGACAACGTCATCAACCCGGTGCGCTTCACCGGGCTGCTGCTGGCCGGTTCGGCAGCGGGGCAGCACATCGCCGAGTACATGTCCGACCTCGCCTCGGTCGGCGGCCGCGTCCAGCTCGTCGAGCGGCCGGTGCAGCCCGGCGAAATCGGCAAGCCGCTCGACCAGATCACCACCGGCAAGGGCGTGCGGATCTATCGCAAGGACCGGGCGATCGGCTTCTGGGAGCCCGAGGCCCATGTGCTCGAGCCAGGCGACGTGCTGGTGGAGATCGTCGGCAGCGTCGGCTCGGAAAGCGGCGGCCGGGCCTAGCCCAGCGCCCAGAACACCAGCCCCATCGCAAGGTACGCGATCAGCCAGAACAGGCAGTCGACCACCCGGCGCAGCGGCTCGGTCCGCTCGCGCAAGTGGGTGAGCCACACCGCCGGGATGACGAAGGCCACAGCCACGCCGCCGGTCTGCATGAAGTAGAGCCAGGGCCTGGCCGCAAGCGTCTCCGCGCCGATGCGGGCGAAGTTGTGGCCGAGCATGACCGAGCCGATCAGGAACACCACGCCCACCACGGCATAGTTGCCCGCCCGCCGCGAATTGCCCGGGAGCAGTTGCCGGCCGGTCCGGAACAGCGGGCCATGCCAGACGATGCCGATGGCCAGCGCCAATGCCGCCGCCAGCACCACTGCGATCCAGTTCACAGGCCCCATTACCATGCCCTTCCACATCGTTCGACGACTGTCTTGCAGGCCAGACGTGCTTGTGCAAGACTTGCCCGGCCTGCGGTGCCGATGGCCTCAGTCTCGTTTTGCGTGACTCGCGGGCCGAACAGGCGTATCGGGCGCGCCAATCCCATGGCTATCGAACTCCCCTCCCCGCCGAAAGTCGGCATGGTCAGCCTCGGCTGCCCCAAGGCGCTCGTCGATTCCGAGCGCATCCTCACTCGGCTGCGTGCCGACGGCTACGACATGAGCCCGGACTATTCCGGCGCCGACGTCGTGCTCGTCAACACCTGCGGCTTCCTCGATTCCGCCAAGGAGGAGAGCCTCGCCGCCATCGGCGAGGCGATCGCCGAGAACGGGCGCGTGATCGTGACGGGCTGCATGGGCAACGAGGCCGAGGTGATCCGCGCCAGATTCCCGCAGGTCCTGGCCGTCACCGGCGCGCACCAGTACGAAGCGGTCGTCGAAGCCGTCCACGACGCGGCTCCGCCCGAGCTGTCGCCGTACCTCGACCTCATCCCGCAGGCCTACGACGAGGCGGGCGTCAAGCTGACGCCGCGCCACTACGGCTATCTCAAGATCTCGGAGGGCTGCAATCACGCTTGCAGCTTCTGCATCATCCCCAGCCTGCGCGGGAAGCTGGCGAGCCGCCGCATCGACGCGGTCCTGCGCGAGGCGGAGAAGCTGGTGCAGGCGGGCACGCGCGAGCTGCTGGTCATCAGCCAGGACACCTCGGCCTATGGCGTCGACGTGCGCCACGAGGAGCGCATGTGGAAGGGCCATCCGGTCCGCACCCATATGACCGACCTCGCGCGTGAGCTCGGCCAGCTGACGGATGCGCAGGGGCGTCGCCCGTGGGTGCGCCTGCACTACGTCTATCCCTACCCCCATGTCGACGCGGTGATCCCGCTGATGGCCGAGGGTCTGCTGACGCCGTACCTGGACATTCCCTTCCAGCACGCCGCGCCTTCGGTGCTCAAGGCGATGAAGCGCCCGGCGAACGACGCCAAGGTGCTGCAACGCCTGCGCCAGTGGCGGGCGATCTGCCCCGACATCGCGATCCGCTCCAGCTTCGTCGTCGGCTTCCCTGGCGAGACCGAGGCGGACTTCCAGTACCTGCTGGACTGGCTCGACGAGGCCCAGCTGGACCGCGTCGGCGCCTTCCGCTTCGAGCCGGTGGAGGGCGCCACCGCCAACCACCTGCCCGACCCGGTGCCCGAGGCCGTCAAGGAAGAGCGCTACGCGCGCATCATGGAGAAGACCGCCGCGATCAGCGCGGCCAAGCTCCAGGCCAAGGTCGGGCGCACGTTGCAGGTCATCATCGATGAGATCGGTGCGCCGGACGAGGATGGTGACGTCGGTGCAACCGGCCGCTCCCAGGCCGATGCGCCGGAGATCGACGGCAACGTGTACCTCCGCGATGTCGGCCCCGAGGTGCAAGTCGGTGATATCATTGACGTTATCGTCGAGGATGCAGACGAGCACGACCTCTATGGGGTAGCCGCGCAAACTTGATGCAGAGCGCACGGTCATGGCACCGTTGCGTGCGACGCAATTGACGTAAAGGTTTTCGCGTTTGCCGGAATCGGCCGCGGACAGCATATGAGACGGGCCTTTCAGGCATCCTCTCCCAAAACTTTCATAAGGGCTGGTCTTCGGACCGGCCCTTCTTTTTTGCGTCTCCGGCCAACATGCGAACGCCGCCTGGCTGAATTGCGCCTGGCGCCGCTCAGTTGCAAGGCATGCAACCTTGCTCAATCTTTTCGCATTTGCAGCATAGCCGAGTCTGAGACATAAGGATCGGGCCTTTCAGGCATCCTCTCCCAAAACTTTCACAGGGCTGGTCCTCGGACCGGCCCTTTCTTTTTGCACCTGCGAGCGCCGACGGGTGACGGCTCCGCAGCCCTCCCCTAGCGGTTCGCGCGCAATTGCCCTAGCCATGGGGCCATGGCCACTCCGCAGCGAATCTTCACCGCCGCCCTCGTCGTCATCGGCGACGAAATCCTGTCCGGGCGCACGCACGACAAGAACATCGCGCAAGTGGCCGCCTGGCTCCAGGTTCAGGGCATCCGCCTCAGGGAAGTGCGCGTGGTGGCCGACGACACGCCGGCGATCGTGGAGGCGGTGAACGCGCTGCGCGCCCGCAACGACTACCTCTTCACCACCGGCGGCATCGGCCCGACGCACGACGACATCACCGTGGACGCCATCGCGGAGGCGCTGGGGGTGGCGGTGATCGTCCATCCCGAGGCGCGGGCCATCCTGGAAGGCTACTACGAGACCCGCGGCGGGCTGACCGAAGCCCGCCTGCGCATGGCGCGCACGCCGGAGGGGGCGAGCCTCATCCCCAACCGCTACACGGGCGCGCCGGGCATCCGCTGCGGCAACGTGTTCATCATGGCGGGAGTGCCGAGCATCACCGCCGGCATGCTCGACGCGCTTTCGGGCGAGCTGGAAGGCGGGGCCCCGCTGCTTTCCGAGACCATCGGCTGCTGGGTGGGCGAGAGCGAGGTAGCGGAACTCCTGCGCCAGACCGAAAAGGCGTTCGAGACCTGCCAGATCGGCTCCTACCCGTTCTGGGCCGAGGGGCGCACGGGCGCGAATTTCGTGATCCGCTCGGTCAACGCGCAGGACCTCGCCGCCTGCAGCCGCATGCTGGTGGCCGGTCTCGCGGCGGCCGGCCGGCCGGCGGTGCCCGGTGGCATTTGACCTGGCAATCGCGATCGCGCTGATGGCGTCCCCTGCACTTCCCGCTGCCGTGCCCCCGCTCCCCAGTCCGACGCTGGAAGCCTTCGAGAGCGTGCTGCGCCGGCACGACAGCGCCACGCTTGCGCTGGAGGAATGGTGTGCGCTGCGCGGCCTTGCCGATCCGGCGCGGATCACCGCCCGCACCCTGCCCGGCGGCGTAGTCGCGCCGCCGCCCGCCCTGCCGGGCCGGCTGGCGCTTGCGGAGGGCGAGGCCATCGCCATGCGCAACGTCTCGCTGAGCTGCGGCGGCACGGTGCTGTCGGTGGCGTGGAACTGGTACGTCCCCGCACGGCTGACGCCGGCGATGAACGAGGCGCTGCGGGTGAGCGACGTTCCCTTCGGCAAGGTCGTGGCGGCACTCGACTTCCGTCGGCGCCCGCTCTCGACGGTGGAAGGCCCGGCGGAGAATTGCCCCGCCGACACGATCTCCACGCACCGCGCGATGCTCGTTCTGCCCGACGGGCGGCCGCTGGCCTACCTCGTCGAGTGCTACACCGCGGCGAACCTGGCGCCGCGGCGCTGACGAGACGGCCCGCGGCGTCGCCGCGGGCCCACCCGGGTCAGGCGGCCACCGCCTCCGTGCCGGCGATCGAGGTGCGGTGCATCATGCGCCCGGTCGACTTGTCGTAGGGGATCGCGCGGTGCATCGCGCCGGTGTTGTCCCAGATCACGAAGTCGCCCTTGCTCCACTTGTGGCGCAGCGAGAACGCGGGCTGCGCGGCCCATTCCTGCAGGCGGATGAGCATCGCCCGCCCCGCGGGAACCTCCATGCCGACGATGTGGTCGGCCGTCGTGCCGATCACCATCGACTTGCGGCCGGACTCGTGGGTCCAGACCAGCGGGTGCTCCTTGATGAGCCCGATGCCGAGCACCTTCTCCCGGTGCTTCTCGGGGATGGCATCGGCGATCGGCGAGAGGCTGGCGCGCACCGAGTGCACCGCCTTCAGCCCTTCGAGCGCCTGCTTCTCCTCCTCCGGCAGCCCCTCGTAGGCGGCGTAGGTGCTGGCGAACTCGGTCTCGCCGCCCTTGTCCGGCGCGATGCGGCAGGACAGCAGCGTGGCGAAGGGAGGCGGCATGTCGACCGTGATGCCGTCCATGTGCCAGAAGAAGGTGCCGAGGACATATTCCGGCTGCGGATTGATCTTCTCGTCCAGCGTGACCTGGTAGACGTCCTGGTCGTTGCTCTGGACGTTGTTGCGCGCGGTAAGGCGCACCTTCTCGCCCATCGCCTCGGTGAGCGCAAGCTGCTCCTGGTCGGTGAGGTTGAGCTCGGGGAAGACCAGCACGGTGCGCGCTTCCACCTGGGCGCGAATCGCCTGGGCCGCTTCAGGCGTGAACAGGTCCGCGCGGTCGTCCCAGACCACGCGCGAGCCGATGAACTCCTTGATGTCTTCGAAACGGATAGCCATTTGGCCGCCTCTCCCGGAGGATGTTGCTGAACATGTGTACAGCATCCGTTACACCGGATTCGCGCGCCGGTAAATGGTGCCGGGCATCGCCCGGGCGCGCTCCCGCTTCGCACCGCCCGCGCATGCGAAAAGGGCCGGGAGGTTTCCCTCCCGGCCCTTCGCGAAACACGTGTCCCGAAGGATCAGGCGCCGGCGATCTCGGCCGTGTCGATCTTCAGGCCGGGGCCCATCGACGACGAGAGCGAAATCTTGCGGACATACTTGCCCTTCGCGCCCGAGGGCTTGGCCTTGACGATGGCGTCCACGAAGGCCGAGAAGTTGGTCTTCAGGTCGGCATCCGAGAACGACATCTTGCCGATGCCGGCGTGGATGATGCCCTGCTTCTCGACGCGGAACTCGATCTGGCCGCCCTTGGCGTCCTTCACGGCCTGCGTCACGTTGGGGGTGACGGTGCCCAGCTTGGGGTTCGGCATGAGGCCCTTGGGGCCCAGCAGCTTGCCGAGACGGCCCACGACGCCCATCATGTCCGGAGTGGCGATGACGCGGTCGTAGTCGAGGTTGCCGGCCTGCATGTCTTCCATGAGGTCCTCGGCACCCACCTTGTCGGCACCGGCGGCAAGCGCCTCGGCGGCCTTGTCGCCCTTGGCGAACACGGCGACGCGCACGGTCTTGCCGGTGCCCGCGGGGAGCGAGACCATGCCGCGGACCATCTGGTCGGCGTGGCGCGGGTCGACGCCCAGGTTCATCGCGACCTCGATGGTCTCGTCGAACTTGGCGGTCTTGAGGTCACGCAGCGTCTGCAGCGCCTCGTCGACGCCATAGAGCTTCATGTTGTCGCCCAGCTTGGTGGCAAGGGCCTGCTGCTTCTTGGTCTGCTTGGCCATGTGCTCAGCCCTCCACCACTTCGAGGCCCATCGCGCGCGCGGAGCCTTCGATGATCTTCGTCGCGGCCTCGATGTCGTTGGCGTTCAGGTCGGGCATCTTGACCTGAGCGATCTCGGACAGCTGCGAGCGCTTGATGGTGCCGGCCTTCACCTTGCCCGGCTCCTTCGAGCCCGACTTGAGGCCTGCGGCCTTCTTGATGAGGAAGGTGGCGGGGGGCGTCTTGGTGACGAACGTGAAGCTGCGATCCGCATAGACCGTGATGATGGTCGGGATCGGCATGCCGTTCTCGAGCTCCTGCGTGGCGGCGTTGAACGCCTTGCAGAACTCCATGATGTTGACGCCGCGCTGACCCAGCGCCGGACCGATCGGCGGCGACGGGTTGGCCTTGCCTGCAGGCACCTGCAGCTTGATGTAACCGGTAATCTTCTTGGCCATGAGGCCGCTCCTTTTCACACTGTCGCGCCCGCGATTCGCAGTCGCTCATGCCTAGCGGTGCAACGGGCCCGAAGGCCCTCCCGCATAGGAATCGCACCGGCAAGGCCGGTCCGAAGGGCGCGCGCCTAGCGGAAATGCGCGAGAAAGGAAAGGCCTTTCCGCCCTTCCGGGGGCCGGCACGAAGGCAGACCCCGCGCGCGATCCGCCGGAAGCGGGTCGCGGCCGCGGCGAAAGTCGCCCTGCACCGGAACCCTCCGGCACCCTTCAAGCCGAACGCCCCGCCCGCGGAAAGCGGACGGGGCGCTGCGAATGCCTTTGCGCAACCCCGCAGACGGGGTGTCGGATCTTACTTGCTGAGCTCGACGTGCTCGAACTCGAGCTCGACCGGCGTCGCGCGGCCGAAGATCGACACGGCGACCTTGACGCGGTTCTTGTCGAAGTCGAGCTCCTCCACGATGCCGTTGAAGCTGGCGAAGGGACCGTCGAGGACCTTCACCGAATCGCCGATCTCGTAGTCGATGTTGACGGTCTTGCGCGGCGCCGCGGCGGCGGCTTCGGCAGCGCCGAAGTAGCGCGCGGCCTCGCTCTCGCTGATCGCCTGCGGCTTGCCGCTGGAGCCCAGGAAGCCGGTGACCTTCGGCGTGTTCTTGACGAGGTGGTAGACGTCGTCGTTCAGCGTCAGCTTGGCGAGGACGTAGCCGGGCATCGTCTTGCGCTCGACCTGCACCTTCTTGCCGCGCTTGACCTCGGTGATGGTCTCTGCGGGAACCTGCACGTCCTCGACGAGCTGCGAAAGTCCCATCCGCTCGGCTTCGGAGAGGATGGATTCCTTCACCTTGTTCTCGAAACCGGAATAGGCGTGGATGATGTACCAGCGGGCCATGATTGTCTCTTGTATCCTAGAAGCGGGCGATCACAGCAGCGACAGCAGCGAGCTGACGATCCAGCCGAACAGCGCGTCGATGCCGAGGAAGAACACCGCGAGAAGCACCGTCATGATGCCGACGAAGATCGCCGTGGTGACCGTCTCCTGGCGCGAGGGCCAATGGATCTTGCGCGTCTCCACCTGAACCTGGCGCATGAATTCGCCGGGAGTGATCTTGGCCATCGTACGTCGCTCTCTCGTCTCTCGCGTGCCGCGCCCGGCGCGGGAAGAATCTCGTGTGTTCCGCCTAGGGGCCATCGCCGCCCCGGCCGGGGCCGGGAGGGGCATTCGATGTCCGCCTATGGGGAGGAGACGGGGATTTAGCTTCCGTCGGCCGGATTTGCAAGGTCCACCGCGTCCGGCAGCCGCGCAAGCAGCGAGTGCGGCGTCGCATAGACGATCCGCGCCCCGTCCGGGATCGCCACCGGCTGCTTGGTGCCGATGTACCAGAGGTAGTCGGCGTGGCGCGCCGGTTTGAACTTGCGCAGGTCGATCCGCTGCCACGGGGCGTAGAGGATGCGCTGGGTGGGATCGTTGAAGCGGTAGCGCGTCTCGCGCATCGACAGCATGTGGACGTCGGGCAGCGCGAAGTTGGAGTTCTCCATCGAGCTGCGGCGGACCACCGCGTAGCTGCCGAAGTGCTCGAAGGGGCCGAACAGCCATTGCGTGCGCGGGATGGCCACCGCGGTCGCCACGCGGGCGCCCTCCGGCACATGGTCCAGCGCGGCGATCAGCTGGCGCGCGGTCTGCGCGTCCTGGTACCACACCACCGTCGTCAGCGCGGTGCGCGCCGTGAACAGCAGCCCCGCCAGCGCCAGGCCCCAGCGCGGCACCGGCCAGTCGATCGCGAGACAGCCGACCAGCAGCGCGGCCGTGCTCAGGCGATAGTCGGCATAGTCGCCGCCGAAGATCTGCCGCGGCACGACCAGCGTCAGCACCAGGAGGATCAGCGCCGCCCAGCCGACGCGCCCGTCGAAGCGGCGCAGCGCCAGCGCCGCCAGGATCACCGCCAGCACCAGGCACAGGCTGGTGATGTCGAACACCTGGTCGTAGCTGCGCATCGCCTTGTAGAGGATGCCCCACTTGTACTCGAGCACCCCCCAACGACCGTAGGACACCTTGGAATTGGCCCCCATGCCCAGCAGCATGGGCAGCAGCGGGAAGATCAGCGGCCAGGGCTTGAGGAACGGCCGCCAGTCGCGCCAGCTGGCGCGGCGCGACCACTCGTAGCCGAACACCAGCACGCCCATCACGCCCCATCCCGAGACGTGGCAGAGCCAGACCACGAAGCCGACCGGGATCATCGCCGCCCACCGCCAGCGCCAGCCCTCCAGCCGCACCCAACCGGCGAAGGCGAAGAGCGCGAAGGCGAGCGAGAGCGAATAGTTGAGGAAGCCCATCAGCAGCGAGGGCGACCAGATCATCGCCAGCGCCAGGATCGCCCCCACGCCGACCCGCTTGCGCAGGCTCCACTCGACCGCCATGATCGCCATGCCGGTGAGGAACGGGATCAGCGCGACGATCAGGCGGCCCGCCTCCTCCAGTCCGAAGATCGGGGTGAGCGGCACCATCAGCAGCTCGGCGCCGAGGTTCCCGGTCCACTCCCAGTTGAACAGGAAGTAGCGCGTCAGGTACGGATCGTGCCCGTGGTCGAGCATGATCTTGTACCCGGCCAGGTGCGAGGGATAGTCCGTCATCTGCGGGGTCCAGGCGACGATCGCCGGGAGCATGGCGAGGCAGGACAGGACGAAGCCCATCCACAAGGCCTCGTGCCGGATCCTCAGGTAGGTTTCGCTACCCCGGTCCGTCCGGACCGGTTCCGCTTCAGGATGCGCGCTGGCGTGCATTGCGACTGGATCTTTCCCGCTGTGCCCGATGGCCGTCCGCCGCGCCCGGACAGCTGCGGCCGTGTCCGAATCGGCGGACGCGTCCTCCTAGTCCCGGTGCTGCGATTGACAAGCCGCGGCACGCTAATGCCGCGCTAACCGCCCCGCAATGCCTCCCTGATGCCGCGCTATCGCGCCCGCCACCAGGATCGTCCCGGAGGCGCGGCGTGTGACGGTCTTGGGGAAGATGCTGGCAGGAGTGGCAGGATTCGAACCCGCGGCCCTCGGTTTTGGAGACCGATGCTCTACCAACTGAGCTACACTCCTGCGGGCTCGGGGGCCTCTAGAGGGAGACGCAGGGGATTACAAGAGGCGATTGCCAGCCGATTGTGCAACCGCCACCGATTGCCCACTTATCGCCGGCAGCCGCCATCTGCTAGGGTCACGCCGTGCACGCTCCCCGCTCCCTTCCGATCATCGAGCCCGAACTGCTCATGCTCGCCTACCGCAGCGGGATATTCCCGATGGCGGACAGCCGCGATGATCCGGAGATCTTCTGGATCGAGCCGCGGCAGCGCGCGATCCTGCCGCTGGACGGGCTGCACGTGTCGCAGTCGCTGGCCCGCGTCCTGAAGCGCGGTCGCTTCACGGTGACGTGCAACCGGGCCTTCTCGCAAGTCATGGATGCCTGCGCCGCCCCGCGCCGGGCCCGCGCGGATGCGCAGGACGACGGCGGCAGCTGGATCAGCCACCGCATCCAGGCCAGCTACGAGAACCTGCACTTCCTGGGGCACGCGCATTCGCTCGAGGTCTGGCGCGACGGCGCGCTGGTGGGCGGGCTCTACGGCGTCGGCTTCGACCGGGTGTTCTGCGGCGAATCGATGTTCTCGCGGGAAAGCGATTCGTCGAAGGTCGCGCTCGCCTGGCTGGTCGCCGCGCTGCGGCGGGGCGGGGCCAGCCTGCTCGACTGCCAGTTCATCACGCCGCACCTGGCCTCGCTCGGCGCGATCGAGATTCCGCAGAAGCGCTACCTGGCGCTGCTGCAGGCCGCACAGTCAGGCGCCGCGGATCACTCTGCGAGGGGTTCCTCGACCGGCTCCGGCTCGGCCGGCTCAGGCGTCGGAGTGGACGATGGCGCCGCCGTGGGTGGCGCGGGCGTGCTGGCACTGCCGGAGGCCTTCGGCGCGCTGCTGGCGGACGCGGCGTCCTGCGGGCTCGCCTCCTCGCCGGGGAAACTCATCGCGCAGGCCTTCACCCAGACGTCGTAGACCGGGTGCTCGACCACGTTGAGCGCCGGCGCGTTCTTGAACAGCCATCCGGAGAAGACCTTGCGCCAGGCCAGGCGTTCGGCGGTGGTACGGCGCTCCTCCACGAAGACCTGGACGAAAGCCCCCTCCTCCTGCGGCCTTTCCCAGGGCAGCGTCTTCTCGCACGTGGCGACCTTCACGACGAGGTTGCCGACGCGGCGCGACTCGCCCGGCTTCATCACCAGGTCCTGCGTCAGGTTGTTGCGCTTGTTGAGCACGCCCAGCGTGACCACGCGATCCTTGTTCGGCGTGCCGATCTGCTGGCCGCGCGCGGCCTGCGCCGGCCCCGCCTGCATGCCTGCGATCGCGTCGGGAACGCCGGTTTCCTGCACTTCCGGCGCGGGCTCTCCGCCGCAGGCGGCCAGGACCGCAAGCAGGGAGAGCGCGGCGCCTGCCCTCGCCCGGATCATCGGCTCCGCCTCAGGCGTCCGGCGACCAGGCTTCGTAGTCGCCGGTGGCCGCGGCGCGGCGGCCGCCCCGCTCGAGCGCACCCTGCGGGCGATAGGCGGTGGCAGTTCCGGTCGCGTTGGGCGTGTAGTCCACTTCCCAGATGCGAGGCGCCGGCAGGTGGCTTTCGGGCACGCCGTCGTAGGAGTGGTGGAGCCAGCCGTGCCATTCGGCGGGGACGTTGCTGGCGTCGTTGGCGCCGGCATAGATCACCCAGCGGCGCTCCCACCCCTCGGTGGTGCGAGTCTTGTCGTTCTTCGACCGATAGTACTTGTTGCCCTGCGCGTCGGTGCCGACGTGCTCGCCGTGGCGCGAGCTCCAGAGCGAGGTGCCGATGGTGGCGCCGTCCCACCAGGTGAAGATCTTGGACAGGATTCCCATGAGCCGCGCGTTAGCCCTTCTGCATGCCCTAAGGCAAGCACGTAACTGCGAGGATTCGGCTTACCAGCTCACCTTGTCGCCGGCCTTGATCCCGAGCTCCGCGGCCCGGCCGCCATTGAGCTCCAGGACCCCTGCGGCAAGGCCGGCCGAGGGAAGCGGCGTCTCGTCGTAGGGAACCGCGTTGGCAGCGATGTTGAGGATGCGGCGGTCGGGCCCGATGAAGATGATGTCCAGCGGGATCACCGTGTTGCGCATCCAGAAGGCCGCGCGACGCGGCGGGTCGTTGGGGAAGATCATGCCCTCGTCCGCGCCCATCTGCGTGCGGAACATCAGCCCCTTGGCCTGCTGCTCGGTCGTCGCCGCGACTTCGACGCGGAACCTGTGGGCCCCCTTGGCCGACTGCACCGTGAGCGGCACGACCGGGAGGCCCGACTCGGGGTGGACCGCGCGCTGCGACGCGGCCGATGGCTTGGCCGTCGCATCGGCGCCGCCCTGCGAGCAGGCGGCGAAGGCCAGCAGGAAGGCGGCCGCGAGGGTGGCGCGGGAGCTCGACCGGGTGAAGCGCATGCAATCAGTCTCCGAATTCCGACTCGACCCACTCCTCGAGCGCGTCGGCGTCGTCGCTCTCGACGATCCGGCGCGCGATGTCGAGCGGGTGCCCGGCGCGCAGCATCGTCGCCACCTGCTTGTCGCGCAGCGCCCGGTCCAGCGGCTGCGCCGAGAACGGGCCGAGCCGGCGGCGGCGCGCCAGCACGAGCGCGGCGCGGCGCTGCTCGGCAGCGGCGGGTCGCGCCTCCGCCCGCAGTCCGTCGGCGACACCCGCCTGGCCGAGCGCCTCCCCCACGCGGCGGGCGCCGTAGCCCCGGCGTAGGAGGCTGCCCGCCTTCATCCGCGCCCATGCCGCATCGTCGACGTAGCCCAGCCCCGCATAGCGCTCGACGAGCGCCGCCACGGGCGGAGCGCCCTCTCCCTCCCAACCCCGTTCCTTCACCTTGCGCTGCAGATAACCCGCGAGCTTCGCTTGCGTCGTCGCGAAGCACGCGACATAGGCCAGCGCCAGTTCCTCCAGCCGGGACGGGTTCAGGGGTTGTGGAATGCGACGCTTGCCGGACATGTTGCCCTATTCGTGCCACACTCGGCTCGGATTGGGGAGGGTGCGCGGGACCGTCGAGGGACGCAATCGCAGCTATCTCCGGTTCATCTGGAACCAGCTAGCAGCGCCGGCCTCGCGAGAGCAACGGTACAGCAACAACGGGTTAGATCATATGGCCGACACCATCGACTTGGTGCCGAATACGGGCCCGGCGCTTTCGCCGACCCCCAACGAAGACGGGCTGGATCGCCGCTTCGCCGACTTCGCCACCTTCGGGGACGCGCTCGACTACGCCGCAAAGGGCCGGCGCGGGTTCAACTTCCATGACCCACGCGGCACGCTGATCCGTGTCTACCCCTATGCCGAACTCCGCGCCGACGCGCTGGCCGTGGCCTATGCGCTCGTGGCCCGCGGCGTGAAGAAGGACGATCGCATCGCGCTGATCGCCGAGACGGGGCCCGACTTCGCAGCGCTGTTCTGCGGCGCCGTCTACGCCGGTGCCTGGCCGGTGCCGCTGCCGCTGCCCACCAGCTTCGGCGGCAAGGACAACTACATCGAGCAGCTCGCGGTCCAGCTCGCCAGTTCCGATCCGGTCCTGCTCATCGGCCCGGACGAGATCGCCGCGATGACCGCCGTCGCGGCCGAACGCCAGGGCTGCGCACACGCCACCTGGGCCGATTTCGCCAACGCCAACGCCGCTCCCGTGGAGCTGCCCGCCGCAGAGCCGGACGACATCTGCTACCTGCAGTACTCGTCGGGTTCGACGCGCTTCCCGCACGGTGTCGCGGTGACGCACCGCTCGCTGCTCTCCAATCTCGCCAGCCACAGCCACGGCATGGAGCTGCAGCCCAATGACCGCTGCATCTCCTGGCTGCCCTGGTATCACGACATGGGCCTGGTGGGCTGCTTCCTGTCGCTGATCGCCAACCAGGTCTCCGGCGACTACCTCAAGACCGAGGACTTCGCCCGCCGGCCGCTGGCATGGCTGGACCTCATCACCCGCAACCAGGGAACCTCGATCTCGTATTCGCCGACGTTCGGCTACGACATCTGCGCCCGCCGCATCTCCAGCCAGAGCCCGGTGTCCGATCGCTTCGACCTGTCGCGCTGGCGGCTGGCCGGCAACGGCGCCGACATGATCCGGCCGGACGTGATGCAGAACTTCGTCAATGCCTTCGCCGATGCCGGCTTCAAGGCGAGCGCCTTCCTGCCCAGCTACGGCCTTGCGGAGGCGACGCTGGCGGTCACCATCATGCCGCCGGGCGAAGGCATCCGCGTCGAACTGGTGGAAGAGGAACGCCTTTCGGGCGCCCCGCGCGATCTCTCGCGGCCGGCGCGCTACCGCGCCATCGTCAACTGCGGCAAGCCCGTGCGCGACATGGAAGTGGTGATCCGCGGCGAGGACGGACAACCGGTGGGCGACCACAAGATCGGCAAGGTCTGGTGCCGCGGGACCTCGGTCATGCATTCCTACTTCCGGGACCCGGAAGCGACCGCCGCCTGCCTCGTCGACGGCTGGCTGGATACCGGCGACATGGGCTACATGGCGCAAGGCTACCTGTTCATCGTCGGCCGCGCCAAGGACATGATCATCATCAATGGCAAGAACCACTGGCCCCAGGACATCGAATGGGCGGTGGAGCAGCTGCCGGGCTTCAACCACGGCGACATCGCCGCCTTCTCGGTGGAGACGGACAATGGCGAGGAAGCACCGGCCGTGCTCGTCCACTGCCGGGTCTCCGATCCGGTCAAGCGCCTGGAACTGCGCGATCTGATCCGCGACAAGGTGCGCTCCATCACCGGCATGAACTGCGTGGTCGAACTGATCCCGCCCAAGAGCCTGCCGCGCACCAGTTCGGGCAAGCTCAGCCGGGCCAAGGCCAAGAAGCTCTACCTTTCGGGCGAGATCGAGCCGTTCAAGCTGGCGGCGTGATCCGGCACTGACACCATGGGAGGCGGGGGATCGGCAGATCCTCCGCCTCTTTACGTATGCGCCCAGCGAGCACCCGGGCTGCCGCACGGGAACATAGGGCCGGCGGGGGGTTTTCTCAGAAGCCATGTCAGGCCAGAGTCTCTCCAACGCCCCTTACGGCATCGATCCCGGCCATTGCGAGGTCGAGCGCTGGGCGCGCATGCGCACGCCGCTCGCCATCATCGTCTTCGCCCTTGTCCTAGGCAGCGCGCTGCTCGGCTTCCTGGGCGGAGGTGCGCCCGGGGTGAAGGCCTACGCGTCGCCGGCCGCGCACGCGACGCTGGAGTACCAGTCGATCCTTCGCAGCGGCAACTGGTTCGAGACGGTGCTGACGGTCTCCCCCAAGGCCGACGTCAAGGATCTCGTGGTCGCCATCGACCAGCCCCTCTGGCGTGGCATGAGCATCGACACCATCGCTCCGGACGCCGAGAGCGCCGAAGCGCTCGACGGCACGTACAGCTACCACTTCGGCGAAGTGAAGGCTGGAGAGATCTTCAACCTCAAGTTCGACGGGCAGATCCAGCCGCGCAGCCTGCGCGGGCTCTCTGGAAACATCGCCATCGACGATGGGGAACGCGAACTCATGTCCATCCCCGTCGCCATCACGATCTTGCCCTGATGGAGATCGTCCTTCGCGCCTCAGTGATGTTCGTCGTGGTCTACGTGCTGCTGCGCCTGATGGGAAAGCGCGAGCTCGGTCAGATGGCGCCCTTCGAACTCGTTTCGCTGATCGTCATGGGCGACCTCATCCAGCAGGGCGTCACGCACCAGGACTTCTCGCTGACCGGCGCGACGCTGGCGATCTTCACTTTCGCGGCCTGGAGCTTCACGCTCGGCTTCCTCGCCCACCGCCTTCCCCGCGCGCGCCGGCTGCTCAAGAGCCGCCCGGTCGTACTGGTCCGCGACGGTCGCCTGCTCGGCTCCAACCTGGACGAGGAGCGCATCGACAGCGACGAGCTTGCCATCGAGATGCGCCTGGCCGGAATCTCGGGATTGCACGAGATCGCCTGGGCCATCCTCGAGCCCGAGGGGAAGATCAGCTTCATCCGCAAGGATGACGAGGACATCGATCCGCGCGCCAACGAAGACAGCCAGATCGCCTGAGCTACCCGCCGCCTTCGGCGCTCAGGTGTCGCTCTCGCGCCACTGCGGGATCGGCGGCAGGAACACCAGCATCGTGCCGCCCAACGCGCAGCCGATCGCACCCGCCCAGAGGAACGGCGCGTAACCCCCGGTCACGTCGTAGACCCGGCCCGCGATCCAGGGCCCCAGCCCGGACGCGAGCGCGACGAGCGCGGACATTACGCCATAGATCATGCCGAAGTTGCGCATGCCCGCATAGCCGGCAGTCAGGAACGCGGTGATCTGGGTCTTCGAGCCGGCCGCGTAGCCGTTGATGATGAGCGCCAGCAGCAGTGCGGGCATCGAATCGAGGAACCAGATCAGCACCGCGAACGTCACCGCGGTGACGCCCATCGTCAGCGCTCCCGTCCAGTTCGGGGCGAAGCGGTCGAGCAGCGCCCCGGTCACCAGCTTGCCGACGATTCCCGCGATGCCGCCCAGCGACAGCAGCCATGCGGCTTGCGCGCGGGGGAGGCCGGCCTCGGTCAGGATGGGGAACAGGTGCATGGCAAGGCCGATCGTCATCATCATCACCACGAAGGACGAAATCGCCACCTGCCACAGCGCACGGTTGCGCAGTGCCTCCCGCCTATGCAGGCCGGGCAGCGCCACCTGCCCCCCCGCCGGCGCCTCTGCAGGCGCGCCCGCAGCGGCGGCCTTGGCCTTGCGATCGTGCGCGTCCGTCAGGAACAGCCAGCAGAGCACCAGCGTCACCCCGCCCCAGCCCAGACCGAACCAGACGTAGGCAGCGCGCCATCCGAAGCTCTCGATCAGGAAGTTGCCGAGCGGCGGCACGAGCGTCTGCGCGATCGCCGGGCCGGTGACTGCCAGGCCCAGGGCGAGGCCTCTGCCCCGGCTGAATGCGCCGGCGACGGCGGTGGTCCAGATGGTGGACTTGATGGTGGTCAGGACCAGGCCGAAGACGATCCACATCACCACCCATTGGGTGCGCGACCCGGTGGCGAAGGCGAACATCGTGGTCGCGGCCATCGTCACGATCACGCCCGGAATCCCCAGCCGGCGCGAGCCGAACCGGTCGATAAGGGCGCCATAGAATGGCGATAGCAGCGCGGTAACGGCCGTCGCGATCGCCGGGCCCATCGACAGCGTGGCGCGGTCCCAGCCGAAGGCACGCTCCAGCGGCTCGAAGAACAGGCCGGTGGCGGACAGCAGGACGGAGAAGAACGAGAACCCCGCCATCGCCGCGACGACGATCGCCCAGCCGCGCCTCCATTCCTGCCACGCACTCTCCTCGCCAGCCGCCATCGCGCTCTCCCTTGCAAGAGACACTAGGCGAAACGCGAAGAAGTCCAATCGCCGCTGCGATGGCGATCAGATCTCGCGATGCAGCTCCAGGTAATCCTTGGGGATCTGCAGCGCCTGCGCCGCGACCTGCGTCTCGCGCAGGAACAGCACCAGCGCGATCAGTAGGAGGACGATCGCCGCCAGGAAGGTCAAGGCCGCGGCGGTGTGCCAGTCGAACCCGCCCAGACCCGACAGGAAAAGGATCGCCACCGTGACGCCGATCGAGAGCGCGGACAGCACCATGTAGCGCACCGCGTGGGTGATCAGCGCCATGCGCCGGTCGACCAGCCGGATCTCCAGCACGATCATGTCGTGCTGCGCGCCTTCGGTGGAGCCGTGGCGCTCCTGCAGGGTGCGCGCGCGATCGACCACCCGCCCCAGCCGGTTCGACAGGATGTTCAGGATGTTGCCGATCGCCACCAGCACGAAGACCGGAGTCAGGGCGAGCTGGATGGTCTGGACGATCATGTCGCCCTTCATGCTACGCTATCGCCTTCAGGTACAGGCCCGCGCCAGCAGGCAGATGGAATCGTCTCCGAAGCGCACGTGTGCAAGGCTGGATGCAAGAGCGCAGCTGCCCGCCGCGACCTTCTCACCGGCGACCTCAACCTCGCCCTGCCGCGGGATCACCAGCAGGGCATCGGGATAGCGCTCCGAAACCTCCGCGAGCGGCGCGCCGGCGACCTGGTCCAGCAGGAACAGCGGACCGTCGACCAGCACCTGCGACGCGTCAGAGGGCACGTGCTTGTGCCAGCGGTCCAGCGCGTAGGGCTCGCCCTTGGCAACGGCCATGCCCTCTTCCAGGTGCAGCTCGCGCGGGCGGCCGTAGTCGTAGAGGCGGTAGGTGATGTCGCTGTTCTGCTGCACCTCGATCAGGCTCACGCCCGCCCCGATGGCATGGACGGTGTTGGCCGGGATGTAGAAGAAGTCCCCCGGCGCGACATCGTGCCAGGTCATCAGTTCCTCGATGGAGCCATCCAGGGCGGCGGAGCGCATGTCCTGCGCCGAGATCGCGGCGTCGAAGCCGATGCCGAGCTTGGCGCCGGGCTCGACACCGACGATGAGCCAGCACTCCTCCTTGCCCTGGTTGCCCAGCCCCTTGTCGCGGGTCTGGGCGTCGGTGGGATGGACCTGGACCGAAAGCGCCTCGCTGGTGAAGATGTATTTCACCAGAAGCCCGGGGAGCGCCTCTGGCGGTTCGAACCAGATCTCGCCGATCCGCTTGCCCTCGGGCGCCGCGAAAGGCGCGGGCAGGACGTCCATGCCCCAGGGCTTCTCGACTTCGCGGGTCGGCAGTGCAACGCTCATGGACAGATGCTCACTGATTGACGGCTCCGGACAGCTTGCCCACCTTCTGCACGCCGGAAACGGTGGTGATCATGATGTCGTTCCCGTCCACCACGACGATGACGTCCTCGAGCCCGATCACCGAGACGCGCGGCCCATCGGTGTCGACCAGCACGTTGCGGCAGTCCACCAGTTCCACTGCGGCGGTCCCGCGGACGGAGTTGCCATTCTCGTCGCGCTCGAGTGCGGCATGGAGCGCCTGCCAGTTGCCGATGTCCGACCAGTTCATGTCCGCCGGCACCATCGCGGCGCGGCTGGTGTTCTCCATGACCGCATAGTCCACCGAATCGCTGGGCACCGCCGCGAAGGTCTCGGCGTCGGGGTGAAACCGCCGCCCGTCGACCTGCCCCTTGGCCACGGCTTCGGCGACACCGGCGGCGATCTGCGGGCGATGCGCCGCCAGTTCGGCCAGGAAGTCCTTGACGCGGAATGCGAAGATGCCGCCGTTCCAGGCGTAGGTGCCCTCGGCCAGGAAGGCCTTGGCCCGTTCCAGATCGGGCTTCTCGACGAACTGCGCCGTGCGAAAGCCGGTCTCCGAGATCGGCTCGCCACGCTTGAGATAGCCGAACCCGGTCTCCGGCGCCGTGGCCTCGATCCCGAAGGAGACCAGCCAGCCCTCTTCAGCCAGGTCGGCCGCCGCGCACGCCGCGACGGCGAATGCCTCGGGGTTGCCGATGTAGTGGTCGCTCGGGCAGACCATCATGATAGCGTCCTCCGGCAGGCGGCTGGCCGCCAGCGCGATGGCCGCTGCCGTGTTGCGCGCCGCGGGCTCGACGATCACCTGTGCCTGCGGATCGTCGCCGAGTTGGGCTTCGACATGGTCCAGATGCATGCGCCCGGTGACAATGACAGGTGACGAGAAGCCGCCCGTGGCGGGGCAGCGCTGCAGGGCGGCCTGGAACAGTGTGGTATCGCCAACCAGCGGCAGGAACGGCTTGGGCATGGCGGCTCGGCTGCGCGGCCAGAGGCGCGTGCCGCTGCCTCCACAGAGGATCACAGGAACGATGGTGGGCATGAGGTCTTTCGCTCGTCGAATGCGGGCTGCGGCGTAGAAATGATGCTCACGGGATATTGTTGCAAGGCAACAGTGCGGGCCATACACATCTTTAATAGAACCATCGTTGCCGCCACCGAAAAACGGATTCGGTGGCGGCGCCCTCGGCGTTCGTCGCCGGCCGGAAGCGGAACCGCTGCGTCGCAAGTTGGCAGGTGATCCGGTCCGCTTGGGCGTCCGGGCTCGGCTGCACGATAATGCAGCCACGTACGCGCCCGTCGACGCCGACCTGCAGGTCGATGACTACCGACGCGCCGATCCGCAGCTCGCGGGTCGCCCGGGGGTAGTCCCTGGCCGAACTGATGTCGCCGGAAAGCTTGACCGTAGGCGCCCCACCGCCCCCGCCGCCGCGCCCGGCACCCGCGCCCGCCGCACCGGGGCCCAGGCCGGTTCCGCTGGTACCGGAACCCGCGCCACGATCCGCTGTCCCCGCCGCCTCCGCACCGGTGCCGGGATCCTGCGGCGTCTGCGCGGGAACGAGAATGGCAGGGGGCGGAGCCGAGTCCGGTCGGACCGCGAGCTTGCGCCCTGGTGCACCGGCAGCGCCCGCGGGTCGCGACGCGCGGTCCGCGCTCGCTTGTCGAGGCGCGGGACTGGGCGAAGGGCGTTCAGGCTCCACCTCGAAGGTGAGTGCCCGCGTCACGGAGCCGACGGCGTGGCCGGGCAGATCGGGCGTGAACGCGCGAATCAGGCCGATTACCGCAAGCAGGTGCAGCGCAAGCACCAGCGCAGCGATGCTCCAGCGCGGGCGCCTGGGATCGCCCGTGCGTCCGTGCCCCAGGGCGCTTTGACAGCCGAGATCGGCTGAGTCATTCCTCATTGCGACAAGCAGTTCATCATGGCGACGGCAAAGGGCCGCGCGCCACTATCGGGAGCAAGCGATGGCCGGCATCTTCGAACCTCTTCGCTGCATCCATGACGGTGTGATCCTCGAAGGCTCCATGACCGGGCGCGTGGACGATCGAACGCAGCCGGCCGTGCTGATGTTCCCCGGCGCCACCGGCCCGGGGCCGAGCTTCCTCGCCGCCGTGGAGGCGCTTGCCGACGCCGGGTACGTGGCCGTCGCCATCGACATGTACGGCCAGGACGCGGACATCTCCACCCCCGAGGCGGCGGGCGGGTACTTCGCCGCGCTCATGGCGCGCCCCGAGGACTTGCGGCGACGCGTGGTCGCCTGGCTAGAAACGGTGAGGACCACGCCCGGCGTGGATCCCGATCGCATCGCGGCCCTGGGCTACTGCTTCGGCGGACGCTGCGTGCTCGAACTGGCGCGAAGCGGAGCCCCGGTACGGTGCGTGTCGAGCTTCCACGGCCTCCTGACCACGCATGCACCCGCTCGCCCGGGCGAGGTCACCGCGCGCGTCGCCGTCTGGACCGGCGGGCGCGATCCCTATGCACCGGTGGCGGATCTCGACGCCCTGCGATCCGAGTTCGACGCCGCCGGCGTCGATTACCAGGCCACGCTGTTTGCCACCGCCCGCCACTCGTTCACGGACCCCGATCACGACGGGTTTGCGGAGGGAATTGCCTATGATCCGGTCGCACATCGAGTTGCCTGGAGCGGCACTCTGGCGCTGCTCGAAGCGACGCTGGCGCCCTGAGGAGCCGATCGCCTGTTACAATTCCACCACAACGGCGGGAAATTCGAATTTCCGACACCGATTTCGCGATTGTGAACTGAATCGCGTCCAGTTATCCTTGCAAAGAAGCGGGGGATTCGTACTGTTTCCTTAAAGCAAAGACGGATGCCGGACACCGGCACGGAGGGAGAGAGAAAGGGCGCACGGGGGGCGCCGTAGACGGGTCCGGCTCGGCCGGCACCGGTCATTCCCCATCTTTGTCGAACGTTCCTGATCGATCCCGAACGCGGACCGGAACACCGGCCGTGCCGCCGCATCCATCGCCATCAATGAGAACAAGGTTTCCGGAGGAGAGGAAAGACCATGACTGGCAGGAACTTGAGAAATGCCCTGATGCTCGGTGCCGCGTTCGGCGGCACGGCAGCGGTTCCCGCGCTCGCCCAGGAGCGCGATGTGCCGCGTCCCACCGACATCATCGTCACTGCGCAGCGTATCGAACAGCGGCTGCAGGACGTGCCGATCTCCATCACGGTCTACAACCAGGAGCAGCTGCAGCAGCGCAACGTCGCCATCGCCTCCGACCTCGCCACCTACACGCCTTCGCTCTCGGTCGACCAGCGCTTCGGCCCTGAAAAGTCCGCCTTCGCGATCCGCGGCTTCGTCCAGGAAGGTCCGACGGCGCCGACAGTGGGCGTCTACTTCGCAGACGTGGTGGGCGTGCGTTCCGCCGGCGGTACCACGTCCGGCAACACGGTCGGCGCCGGCTCGTTCACCGACCTGCAGAACGTGCAGGTGCTCAAGGGCCCGACCGGCACCCTGTTCGGCCGCAACACCACCGGCGGCGCGGTGCTGCTGGTGCCGCAGAAGCCGACCTACGACCTCGAGGGCTACCTCGAGGCGACTTACGGCAACTACGACCAGAAGCGCCTGCAGGGCGCATTCAACGCGCCGCTCTCGGAAAAATTCCGCGTCCGCCTCGCCACCGACCTCAATCGGCGCGACGGCTACATGAAGAACCGCTCGGGCCTCGGCCCCAAGGACTACAACGACGTCCACTACGACTACTTCCGCCTCAGCGTGGTGGCCGATCTGACCGAGGATCTCGAGAACTACACGATCGCCACGTACAGCGACTCCTCGACCAACGGCTATGCGTCGCGGTACCTGACGTGCGACCGCAACGCCGCCTCGCCGCTGGCCGGCGGCAGCCTTACCTACTACGCCGCCGCCACGGCCGCCTGCGACCAGGTGGACCGGCAGGCCGCCCGCGGCGATGGTCCCTATGACGTCGAGGTCAGCACGCTCGACCCGAACATCCACCTGCGCACCTGGCAGGTGATCAATACCACCACCTGGCGCGCGTCCGACACGCTCACCGTGAAGAACATCATGAGCTACGGCGAATTCCGCGAGGATTCGGCCTTCCAGCTCTACAGCGACAACTTCTTCGTCTCGGATGAGCTCGCCGCGTTGCGGCCCTTCGGCGTCAACGTCGCGCCGGCGGGCACCCGCTTCGGCTACATCGAGCTGGGCGCGCAGCCGGGCTACGACGCCTCGGCGCAGTCCGCCTTCACCGAGGAGCTCCAGCTCCAGGGCAACAGCGAGGATGGCAAGCTGACTTACGTGGTCGGCGGCTATCTCGAGTTCGCCCGGCCGCTCGGCTGGAACCAGCAGCGCACGGGCATCTACGCGGACTGCGACGATCCGGGCACCATCGATTGCACCACGCCGCTTGGCTTCGGCCTGATCTCGCAGTCGCGCACCCGGTTCAACTTCGACAACCACGGCATCTTCGCGCAGGGCACCTACAACTTCACCGACCAGTTCGCCCTCACGCTGGGCGGCCGCTGGACCTTCGACAAGATCGAGGGCACCGGTGAGAGCGTGCGCTACACCCTGGCGACGATCCCAGGGCTCGGCGTCGTGCCCGCAGCCATCACCTGCAACGACTCGCTCAATCACCCGGGCGTCAACATCGCGCCGCTGCCTTTCGGCGACGGCAGCCTCGACGTCACCAAGTGCCGCACGCGGATCAACAACAAGTCGAACGAGCCGACCTGGCTCGTCAACCTCGACTTCAAGCCGACGCCGGACACGCTGCTCTACGCCAAGTATTCGCGCGGCTACCGCCAGGGCGGCGTCAACTTCACGGTGCCCAGCCTGGAGACGTGGGATCCGGAAAAGGTCGATGCGTACGAGATCGGCGCCAAGGCTTCGTTCAACGCCGGCTCGTTCTCCGGCTACCTGAACCTCGCGGGGTTCTACAACGACTTCAGCAACCAGCAGGTCTTCGCGCAGGTCCAGCCCAAGCCGGCATTCGAGCAGCTCCTGGCGGGCGGCAACGCGATCATCAACGCCGGCCGCACCAAGCTGAAGGGCGTCGAGGTCGACGCCTCCGCATCGTTCCTCGACATCTTCCGCCTCTCGGCCGGCTACACCTACCTCGACACCAAGATCAAGGAGATCGCCATTCCGGAGCTCCCGGCGAACTCTCCGTTCCTCCCGCCGATCCCGCGCGGCGAGGCCGGCGATCCGCTGGCGCTGTCGCCCAAGCACCGGCTGACGCTGACCGGCACCGTCAGCATCCCGATGTCGGAAACCATGGGCGATCTCTCGTTCGGCGCCACCTACACCTACACCTCGGAACAGTTCACCGACGTGACGGTGATCCGCCTCACCGGGATGGACACGCTGGGCCGCATCGCCCCGAGCGAGCTGCTCAACCTCAACCTGGACTGGAAGCGGGCCTTCGGTGGACCGATCGACCTGGCTCTCTTCGCCACCAACGTGACCAAGGAGGTCTACGAGGTCAGCAACGGCGGCGGCTATCTCTCCTCGGGCATCGGCGACAAGCTCTACGGCGCGCCGCGGATGTACGGCGTGCGCCTGAGGTTCAACTTCGGCCAGTAACCCTTGCAAAGCCCCGCGCGCCTGCCCGCGCGCGGGGACACGAGGCCTTCGGGCCAGACTTGAGCCACGCTCCCCGGAGCGTGGCTCTTATTCGTGCTCGCATGGTGGCGTTCGCCGGCGCGCAGGCCCAGCGCTTCCCGCCCGGCACCCTGCAACGCGCCGAGCGCGTGACGCGCCTTACGGTACGCCGAGCAAGCCGAAGCTGTCGTGCCGCATCACTGCCCGGCCGAGGCGATCGGTGAACTGGACGATGATCGGCGGATCGACCCGGCGCGTGATCGCCCAGAGGTAGTAGCCATAGGTCACCGCCTCGCGGTACTGCGCCCAGGCCGCTTCCTCCTCGGGCATGGCCATGCCGTGCCCGCGCATGAGGGCGAGGTATTCGCCCAGGAGCCGCCGCTCCTCCGCTTCCGCCACTTCGCAGGGCAGCACCGCGTTGAGGTGATAGGCTACGTCCAGCGCCCAGCCGCCGCGCTGGAGAAGCTGCCAGTCGATCACGCCGATGCCACCGCCCTCGCCCGGGGCGACGCGGAACACGTTTCCGGCGTGGGCGTCGCCGTGGATCATGAACTGGGGCCGCGCGCCGTCTCGCGCGGCCAGCTCCTTGATCGCCGCAGCCAGGTTCTGGGCGCTCCGCACGCGGGGCGAGAGGTTGTCCCCGCGCGGCCCGTCCAGCAGCGCCTGCAGCGCGTCGGGCGTCACGTAGCTCATCTGCGCAAGCTCCGCGGCGCGAGGCCGGATCCAGTCCGCACCTTCGAGGAAGGCGCTGCGCGCGTGGAGCAAGGCCAGCTGCTCCAGGCTGAGCAGCGCGTCCTCGGCTGTGAACGGATCGAGCGCCGAGCAGAAGCGCGCTCCGTCGACGATGAGATCGCGCATGATCGTCACCGCCTGCTGGGCACCCCGGTCGATCACCGTGGCCATGCATTCGGGCACGCGCGTGGCGATTGCCGGGGCCACCTTGCCGTAGAAGTCGGCTTCCAGCACGCAGGTGGGCCCGCCCCGCGCCGTCATCTCGTCGACGTCCAGCAGCCCCTTGAGGCAGAACGCCCGCGTCTCGCCATCGTCGAACGTCACCGCGAAGCGCACCTTGGTGGCCACAGTGCGAATCACTTCCACCTCCTCGACCTGCGTGATCGCGCGCTTCTCCGCGACCTGCGCGAGTGCGCCGGCGAGCCATGCAGGATCAAGCGCCTCCGCCAGGCTGCGGGGAACCGCAATTTGCGGCTGCGCCGGAACCTGTCGTGCGGGGATCTGTGACATGCCTGCTTCCTTCTCTTAACCGTTCGTCCTCCTTGACCCTATTCGCCATTTCGGTCCATCCTTCGCAATAGAGAATTTCAAGCGGTCAGGCGATCGGTGCGTAGCACTCGCGCCAAGGCCGACGAGAGAGGAGAATGGCGTGGGCAAGCCGCTGGAAGGCATCAAGGTCGTGGAAGTGGCGATGTGGGCCTTCGTGCCTGCCTGCGGGGGCATGCTCGCCGACCTCGGTGCCGACGTCATCAAGATCGAGCCGCCCTCGGGCGATCCCCTGCGCGGCCTGCAGATCGGCGGCATGGGCGGCAAGATCGACTTCTCGTGGGAGAGTTACAACCGCGGCAAGCGCTCGGTCACGCTCGATCTCAAGCAGGAGGCGGGACGCGCCGTGCTCTACCGCCTGCTCGCCGACGCCGACGTCTTCCTCACCAACCTGCTCCCCCCTGCCCGCCGTGCGATGCAGATCGACGAGGAGACGATCCGCGCGCGCTTTCCCAGGCTCATCTATGCCAGCGGCAGCGCGCTCGGCCCCTCCGGCCCGGAGCAGGAGAAAGGCGGCTACGACGCGATCACCTTCTGGGCCCGCGGAGGCATCTCCTCCTCCCTCACCGACCCCGACGCGCCCCACCCGGTCGGGCCGCCGGGGCCGGCCTTCGGGGACACCCTGTCGGGCGCGATGCTCTCCGGCGCGATCTGCGCCGCGATCGCCAAGCGCGCGATGACGGGCGAACCCTCC
Source organism: Novosphingobium soli (assembly GCF_042432915.1). Lineage (NCBI taxonomy): Bacteria > Pseudomonadati > Pseudomonadota > Alphaproteobacteria > Sphingomonadales > Sphingomonadaceae > Novosphingobium > Novosphingobium soli. Next base: position 305,149 of record NZ_JBHLWK010000010.1, on the reverse strand, counting down.
ACCGTCGACGTCTCGCTGCTGGGGACCGCCTTGTGGTCGATGCAGCGCTACGTCTGCCAGGCGACCGCGGACGGCGTGCAGAAGTTCCCGAAGCCGCGGGCCGACCAGCCGCACAATGTCCTGGTGAGCAACTACCGCACCGCGGACGGCCGCTTCGTGGCCTTGTGCATGCTGCAGGCGGACAAGTACTGGGCGCCGCTGTGCGAGGTCGCCGGCCGGCCCGACCTCGCGGCGGACCCGCGCTTCGCCGATGCGGCGGCGCGGCGCGACAACCGCGACGCCTGTTACGCCGAGGTGAAGGCGCTGTTCGCCAGCAAGCCGCTGGCCGAATGGCGGCAGATCCTCGCGCGCCAGCAGGGCCAGTGGGACGTGGTGCAGGACGTCGGCGAGATGAAGGACGATGCGCAGGCGCAGGCCAACGGCTACCTCAAGCGGATCGACTACGGCAATGGCACCGAGATCCCGATGGTCGGGCTGCCCATGGTGTTCGACGGAGAGCCGCTCGCCTCGAGCCGCTCGCCCGAACTGGGCGCGCACAGCGACGCGGTGCTGGAAAGCCTCGGCTACAGCGAGGACGAGATCATCGACCTCAAAGTGCAGGGCGTGGTGTTCTGATGACGAGCGAGGCCCCTGCGCACAAGCTCCCGAGGCTGGAGCCCGAAACGGCGTTCTTCTGGACGGCCGGGTCCGAGGGCGTCCTGCGCATCCAGCGCTGCAGTCATTGCGGCACCTACCAGCACCCCCCCTTCCCGCTCTGCGCGCAGTGCCAAAGCGACGCCGTCGCGCCCGAGGCGATGTCCGGCAAGGGCAGGCTGGCCAGCTACACGGTGAATTGCGAGGCCTGGGTTCCCGGGCTGGCCGTGCCCTTCGTCTTCGGGGTGGTCGAGCTGGTGGAGCAGCCGCAGCTCTATGTCTTCACCAATGTCCTGGCGGAAGCCGCCGACGTGCGCATCGGCATGCCGCTGCGCGTCACGTTCGAGCGGCACGAGGACGTCTGGCTCCCGATGTTCCGGGAGGACGAGGCCGCATGACCCTGCTTCCGGAGAAGCTCGCCTGCATCACCGGGGCCGCCCAGTCGGAGGTGGGACGTCCCTCCTCTCGCAGCGCGCTCCAGCTCACCGCCAACGCCTGCCTCGCCGCCATCGCCGATGCGGGCCTGACGCCGGCCGACATCGACGGCATCGCCACTTACCCCGGGAAGAGCAGCGAAGGCGGCGGGATCGCGCCGGTCAGCCCTTCCGAAGCGGCCGCGGTGCTGGGGATCGCGCCGCGCTGGATCCTCGCCTCGGCGGAGGGGTTCAGCCACATGGCCCCGATCTTCAACGCGATCACGGCGATCGCCTGCGGCCTGGCCCGCCACGTGGTGGTGTTCCGCAGCGTGGCGCAGGCGCAGGCGCGGCTGGCTTCGCGCGCTTCGACCCTGATGTCGGGCTCGCGCCAGCGGGTGGACGGCAACAACGCCTGGACGGTGCCGTACAACGCGCTGTCGCCGATCAACACCTTCGCCCTCTACGCGCAGGCCTATTTCGACAAGTACCGGGCGAGCGAGGCGCAGCTCGGAGCCATCGCGGTCAACAACCGGGCCAACGCCGCGCACAATCCCAATGCGATCTACCGCAAGCCGCTCAGCCTCGACGACTATCTCGCCAGTCGCGTCATCTCCTCCCCGCTGCGGCTGTTCGACTGCGATTCGCACATCGACGGCTCGACCGCGATCGTCCTCTCGCATCGCGATGCGGCGAAGGACTTGCGCAATCCCCCGCTGCACGTGGAAGCGATGGGCATGGCCGTGGGCGGGCTCTGGGTCGGTCGCTACGAGGGCGACTTCACCGAACTGCCGGCCGCCGCCCGCGCCGGGGCGATGCTGTGGGAACGCACGGAGTTGCGGCCCGCGGACATGGACTGCGCGCAGATTTACGACGGCTTCTCGATCCACGTGTGGATGTGGCTGGAAGCGCTGGGACTGGTGCCACGCGGCGAGGCATGCCGGTTCGTCGAGGGCGGCTCGCGCATCGCCCTGGACGGCGAGCTGCCGCTGAACACCGGCGGGGGCCAGCTCTCCGCCGGTCGCTTCCACGGCTACGGCCATATCCACGAGGCGACCGTCCAGCTCTGGGACCGGGGCGGGGGGCGTCAGGTGCAGGATGCGAAGACCTGCATCGTCTCCAACGGGGGCTACGGATACGGCGCGATGATCCTGCGCAGAGACTGATCGGCGCAGCGGAGACGCGGCTGTCCTTGACCGACTCATTCAAAACTGCGATAATCAATTCGCTATTTGGAACTACGCCGCAAAGACGGCGGGAGAGGAGCCTGCAAGATGAGCGAAGCAGATCCGGCGATCCGGGACGGTCAGGTTGACGACTGGCAGTACGGCCCCATCTTCGACGCCGACGCCCACATCGATCCGCCGCACGACATGTGGAAGGACTACCTCCCCTCGCACCTCAAGGACCGCGCGCCGTACATCGAGCATGCCGAGGATGGTGACTACATCTGCTTCGAGGGCGGCCGCCGGCCGTTCATGATGATCAACAACCAGGCGGGCCGCGAAGGCAAGAACTTCAAGATGAAAGGCCGCCTGGCCGAGCAGCGCAAGGTCTGGGAGCCGGCCACCCGCCTGGCCGACATGGACGCCGACGGCATGGACGCCGCGCTCCTCTTCGGCGGCGGGCCGCTCGGCTCGTTCGACAACGAGCTCTACGTCGCCAGCTATGAGGCCTACCAGAACTGGGTGCTGGACTTCTGCTCCGCCGCGCCGGACCGGCTGTACCCGGTCGGCTACGTGCCGATGCGCGACATCGACGAGACCTGCAGCCATGTCGAGCGGCTGGCGAGGAAGGGCTTTCGCGCGATCAACCTGCCCGCCTTCCCGCAGAACCCGGACGCCTGGAAGACCTCCTCGGGCATCGCCAACATGAAGGACGGCCAGGTCTCCGCGCTCACCGGCGACCAGAAGGGCGCGCTGCAGTACTCCGACCCCGCCTTCGACAAGCTGTGGAAGACGGTGTGCGACCACAACGTGGTCATCACCTTCCACCTCGGCGCGCGGGTGCCGCGGTTCGGGCAGAAGGAGTTCTTCCTGCCGGACATGCCGATGAGCAAGCTGGCGATGGCGGAGCCGATCGGGATCTTCATCTACAACGGCATCTTCGACCGTTTCCCGAGCCTGCGGATCGGTTCGATGGAGAGCGGCGTGGGCTGGTTCGCCTGGTACGCCGAGTACAACGACCGCACCTGGGAGAAGCAGCGCTTCTGGACCGAGTGCCCGATCAAGAACCCGCCGAGCTACTACATGGACACCAACGTCTTCGGCTCGTTCATCCAGGATCGCACCGGCATCCTGTGCCGCAACCTGCCGGGCGGCAGGAACATCATGTGGTCCTCGGACTACCCCCACTCGGAGACCACCTTCCCCAAGTCCCGCCAGATCATCCTGCGCGACTTCGAGGGCGTGCCCGAGGCGGACGTGCGCGCGATCATCCACGACAATGCCGTCAAGCTGCTGGGCATCGGCTGACCATGCTCGACACCGCTGACGTCCTCACGGCCGACGACCCGCTCTACGAGGAGCTCTACGACGTCCGCCGCGAGGCCGAAGCGGTGGGCAACCTGATCGACGTCGCCGCGGTGATGCCGCAGGTCCATGCCCTGCGCGCGCAGGCGCCCGTCCACAAGGGCCGCCTGCGCGAACTGCTGGGCCTGCCGCCGCACGAGCGCCACAGCCGCGCCGCCGGCCGTCCGCATTGGACGGTGCTGTCCTACGACGCCTGCGAAGCCGCCTTCCGCGATCCGGCGATCTTCTCCAATTCGGTGCAGGGGCACGACAATCCCGCCGGGGAGAAGACGATGGGCATCCTCGAGATGGACCCGCCCGTCCACCGCGCCTACCGCCGCACCATCCAGCCCAAGTTCAACATGCCCGAGGCGATGGGCTGGTGGCGCGAGCACACGATCGACACCATCATAGCGCGGCTGATCGCGCGCATGGCCGCCGGCGAGCGCGCCGACCTGAACCTCGACTACTGCGCGCGCATCCCGGTCTATACCATCACCACCGCGATCGGGCTGGATGGCGACGAGGCGCTGCGCTTCCGCCACGCCTACCTCAACTCGACCAGCTCCAGCCGCACCGTGACGATGCAGCAGCGGCTCGAGAACGCCAAGATCGTCGAGAGCACCGTGCTGGGCCTCATCGCCCGCCGGCGCGAGGAGCCGCGCGACGATCTCGTCAGCTTCCTCCTCGGCATGAAGCTGCAGGTGCCGGGCGAGCCCGTCCGGCCGCTCACCGACCGCGAGATCCTGGCCCATGCCAAGCTGGTGATGGTCGCCGGCGGCGGCACCTCGTGGCGGCAGATGGGCATCGCACTCTTCGCCCTGCTGACGCATCGCGAGCAGCTCGACGCGGTGCGCGACGACCGGGCGCTGATCGACGACGCCATCGAGGAAAGCCTGCGCTGGAATCCCACCGCGCCCTACTTCTACCGCATGGTCATGCAGGACGTGGCGTTCCGGGGCCACGACATCCCCGAAGGCGCGGTGCTCGAACTGGGCCTTGGTCCCGCCAATCACGATCCGTCGCGCTGGGAGCGGCCCGACGCCTACGACCTGTTCCGGCCCAAGCTCACCAACATGGCTTTCGGGCTCGGTACCCATCGCTGCCTGGGCATGAACGTCGCGCGGGTGGAGATCAACCGCGGCATCAACGCCCTGCTCGATCACTTCCCGAAGCTGCGCCTGGCCCCCGACGCGCCGGCGCCGTTCATGACCGGCGGGCTGGAGCAGCAGGGCGTCTCGGGTCTGCCGGTGCTGCTGCGCTAGGGCCCCGCCGGCGGCATATGCGAAACCGGGGCGACACCGCCGCCCCGATCGCACCTCGACCGGCTTACGGCGTGCCGGTGCCCCCCGTTCCGCCAGTGCCCGAGCTGCCGCTGCTGCCGCTGCCGCTCGTGCCGCCGCCGGGTGTGCCGCTGCCGCTGCTCGACGTGCCCGAGCCGGGGCTCGTGCCCATGTCCGATCCGGTACCCATGTCCGATCCGGTGCCCATGTCCGATCCGGTGCTGCTGCCCCTTCCGCTGGTCCCGGGCATGCTGCTGCTGTCCGAGGATCCGGTGCCCGAGCGCCCGCTGCGGTCCGGACCGGTCGTGTCGGTGGAGCCGTCAGGAGCCCGGCTGCCGCGCTGCGTGCGCCGGCTGTCGCGCTCGCGCGGCGGGGTGGTCGTTCCGGTCGAGCCGGTGGTCGTGTCGTCCATGGTGGTGCCAGTGCCCGTGCCCGTGCCCGTGCCCGTGCCCGTGCTCGTTCCGGTGCCGGTGCCCGTGCCCGTCCCGGGCAGCGTCGACCCGACTTGCGCCTGCGCGCCGAGCGGCAGGGCCAGGGCCAGGGCCGTCATCGCGGCCCATATCAATGCCTTCTTCATGATCCATCCTTCCAGCTTTTCCCGTTCGTGCGACGAGAACACAGCTAGAGGCGTCGGCGCCGCCAAAGAGTTCCGGCGCCTTATCACGCGCGAGCACGGCTTGCGGCGAACGCTGGCGCGCCCGTGACGAAGGCGCGTCAGGATACACCCGTCAGGCCACCCGCAGCCGCTTCCGCATCGTCGGCTCGTCCATCATCGGCTGACCGCGCAAGTGACCGAGGCGGATGCCCGTGCAGGTCATCTTGAAATGGGTGAAGAGCTCGTACCACTCCAGCCCCGCCGCGGACTTGCCGCAGAGCGCCTCCCACAGGGCGATCGTCTCCTCACGCGAACCCATGCCTTCGAGGTGCGCGCCATAGGTCGAGTTGGGCCCGTGCATCGTCTCCGCCAGGGTGCAGAACCAGGCGAGATCGTGCAGCGCGCCGCCCAGCGAGGGCTGCTCCCAGTCCATCACGGCGACGACGTTGAAGTCATGGTCGAACATCATGTTGCCGATCCGCGCGTCGCCCCAGACGAGGCCCTCGGGATCGTGCGCCGGCCACTGCGCGCGCAGCAGCTCCAGCGCATCGCGGAGCACCGGCTGCGGCGCGACCTCCTCCAGCCACTCGGTGAAGCGCACGTACTTGTCCCATTCCTGCGCAAGCCCCTGCTCGGCGCCCGCAGGACCCTTGAGGAAGCCCAGCTCGGCCACCGGCACCCGCTGGATGGCGGCAAGCTGCTCCACCGCACTGCGCCAGAGCGTCCGCCGCTGCTCGGGCGAGGCATCGCGTAGCCAGCCTTCGCGCGCATAGGGCGGGATCGACACCGGAACGCGCCCCTGCTTCTTCTCCATCACGAAGAACGGATTGCCCAGGATCGCGGCATCCTCCTCGAACCACAGCGGCCGGGCGACGCGCACCTCGCCACCTTCGGCCAGGCGCTTCATGACGCGGTACTGCTCCTCGAACAGCGTGTCCGGAAAAACGGTGAACGACCGGGGCTTGATGCGCACCACGCATCCTTGCGTGTGGGCGCGCCGACCGTGGTTCCAGCTGGCGTCGAACAGCACCGTCTCGTGGCTCTGCCCGGCCCCGCGGGGATAAGCGAGGTCGGTGACCCGGATGTTGGTGGCTCCCGGCAGGCGGGAGGAAAGCCACTGCTCCAGCCGCCTCGCCAGTTCCACAAGATCCCGTGTCTCGGGGGCAACGATCACGTCCGACAAGGCCACTCTCCCGGTGTCGTCGATGCACCTTCGTTCGGCATCGCGAATTTGTTTTCGACATGAGTGATATGGTAGCGAACGGGAGAGGTCAAGCAATGCCAGAGCGGCCATCCGGGGTACTGGAGTTGGCACACTGCTCAATGCCCCACCCACACCGCTCATGCGGAGCCTGTCGAAGAATGGAAGCGGCGCGCCACGGCGCAGAGGCCTTCGACAAGCTCAGGCTGAGCGGTTGAGAGGGCATGTCGGGGGACAGGCTGCGAAGCGCCCTACTCACACCGCTCACGCTGAGCGGGTCCGGAGCGTTACGGGACAGTTCACAAACCCCGCCCACCCCCACCTGGCTGAGCGAGTCCGGCGCGTTGCAGGACAGGCTGCAAGCCTCGCCCCACCCACACCGCTCATGCTGAGCCTGTCGAAGCATGGGAGCCTCACACCATGGCCCAAGCACCTTCGACAAGCGCAGGCTGACCGGACACAGGGGCGTGTCGAGAGACAGGCTGCAAGCCTCGCCTCACCCGCACCGCGCATGCAGGACTTGGCCGCGTCAGTCGGGTTCGCTTCGCCCCTGGAGGAAGCCGGAGATACGCTCGCATGCCGCTGCCAGACGACGCCCCGCCTCGATCACGCTCTCGCCGGTCATGGCGCCGTGGAAGCCGGCCAGGACCAGCGCCATCGTCACGCGGTCGCGGCTGTCGTAGATCGGGGCCATCACCGCCATCAGCGGGTAGGCGCGCTCGGGCTCCAGCTCCACGGTCGGGACCACCGGCGGGTCTTCGGTCCCCATCCGCATGCCGACGCTGTCGTCCGCGCCGGGGCGTCGGACCAGCGCCACGAAGCCGTTGGCGCGCACGAACTCCAGTCCGGCCCGGAACTGCGTGAGTTGATCCTCGCTGAGCGGCGGGTCGGCGCGTCCGGTCCAGGCGTCCGCCTCGCGCGCGGAGCGGGCGAAAAAGGTGATCGCCTGGATCCACCTCAACGGCATGCGCGTGCCGAGCGGCACCGGGTAGCCGATGTGGCTCAGCGATGCGGCCCTCTCGCGCAAGTGGATGACGTCGCCTTCCAGGAAATAGGCGCCGCAGACCACGTCGAACTCGTCGGCCAGGTTGCGCATTTCCGGCTGGGCGACCTGCAGCGGCGAGAAGTGCGCCGCAGCGGTCCGCCCGATCGCCGCCAGCGCGGGGCCGAGAACGTAGGTCTTGTCGGTGGTGCGATAGAGGTAGCCCACGTCGACCAGGCCGGTCAGCAGCGCGTGGCAGGTGGCCCGGCTCAGCTTCAGCGCGCGGACCAGGTCGGTGAGCGCGAAGGCCTGCCCGGGGTGGTCGGCGATGAAGTTGAGGATGGCCGCTACGCGGGCGACACCGGGAGAGGAACGCGACATGGGTGCTTTCGCTATTTCGAATAGCCCGGCCTAGAAGCAAGCTGCGTCGTTCGTCAATAGAAGCGTCCGTTCCGCACCGCGAATTCACCTGGCCTTTCCCGCCCGGTCGCCGCGGCCGGCGCGGTTCACCCCCGGCCCAGCCGCTCCGCCAGCATCTGCGCGAGGTCGCGCCGCGAGACCTTGTTCGAGTGGAGCAGCGGCACCTCCTCGCGCGACAGCGCGACATAGGCGCGCGGCACCTTGTAGCTCGACAGCCGCTGCCGCAGCTCGGCTTCCAGGCCGGCGGGATCGAACGGCGCGCCCTCGCGCGGCACCACCGCGGCGACCAGCAACGCCCCCCGCTCCCGGTCCGGCAGGCCGACGACGTAGGCGCTGTGCACTCCGTCGAGCGCCTGCAGTTCCATCTCCACCTCCGCAGGGGAGACGTTCGAGCCGGAGACCTTGATCATGTCGCCCCCGCGCCCGACGAAGTGGATACGCCGCCCCTGCGGACGGTCCTCCAGCAGGCACATGTCGCCCGTCCGGTAATACCCGTCGGGCGTGTAGTGCTCCGCCCGGTCGATCTTGTGGAGCCCGGTGGCGACCGGGTAGCCGCGCACCTGCATTTCCCCCACCTCGCCGGCCGCGACGGGGCGGTTCTCGGCATCGGCTATGCGGATCTCGTACCCCGGCCCGAAATGGTCCATCGGGGCGCAGACCGGCCGTCCCGGCGCGCGGAAGTCGTCACCCCAGGAATAGGGGCCCAGCGTCTCGCTCATCCCCAGCCCCCACCAGGGCTTGGGTCCGCGCATGGCCGCCAGATCCTCCTCCGCCAGGACCGAGCCCATGGCGAAGCGGCTGTTCGCAAGCGTCCGCTCGGTGCAGACGACGACCGAACCGGCCTCGAGCCCGGGCACCAGGTACATCATCAGGCCGCCCACCCAGAACATCGGCAGGATGCAGGTGACGCGCTTGCCCGGCGTGTGCTCCATCATCGCACGCATGGTGTGGCTGCGGAAGCAGACCGGACCGTGCGCATGGCGGACGCCCTTGGGAAGCGCCATCGAGCCCGAGGTGTATATCTCGACCATCTGGTCGGTCGGATGCACCTCCGATTCGACCTCGCGCAGCAGGTCCTCGGTCACGCTCGCGGCAGCTTCGGTGAGGAAGTCCGGCGCGGCGATGCTGCCGGGCAGTCCGTCTCCGTCGGAGAGGATCCAGCGCAAGTACGGCACGCGCGCGAGCCGCAGCGATCCGCTCTGCTGCCCCGCCAGCTCCGGAAGCGCATCGACCACGCGCTCGACCAGGTCCTTGCCGAGGACCGTGCGCTGCAGGACGAGCCCCTGGATGTCGGACTGGCGAAGGACGCGAACCAGTTCGTTGGCGCGGATCATCGTGCTGATCGGCACCGCGACCGCCCCGATGCGGCTTATCGCCGCCAGCATGACGGCGAACTCGGGCCCGTTGCCGTGGATGAACCCCACGCGGGCTCCCTTGCCGATCCCGCGCGCCAGCAACCCCCTGGCGATCAGGGCGGAACGGTCGTCGAGCGCGCGATAGCTGATCTGCGCCAGGACGTCCTCGCCGTCTTCTAGCACCACCGCGGTCGCTTCGCCGTAAGCCGCGGCTGCGGCGCGGATCAGCCGGGCGAACGTCGTCGCCTCCGCCGGTGTCTCGGTCGTCGGAGCATCGGAGGTAGTATGGCCCGCAAGGACTGTCTCGCTGCTCACGCTCTCGTTCCCCTCTCTCGCGCGCCCCGGTGCTGGTGGTGCCGGTGGCTGTCGATGCGTGTGCCGTTGATGGAAAGCCGCGCCGTGCTTGTCCATCCCTTCCGAAGCGAGGACAGATCAATTCACAACTGCAAACGCAGCGTCGGTATTCAGGAAAGATGGTAAAAGTGCAACGGCAGCGATGCCGTGTCGGTGAATACCGCAATGGCGGTCCTAATGCGGCGCTAATGGGCTCTTAATTCTCCGCGAAGGTATAGGGCTGCGCCGCCCGGCGGGTATCGTCGGCGAGCACGTCGCGGCCGATCGGCGGGACGGAACGGGCAGTACACTCGGCGCGCTGGCACAGGCGGCAGGTCACGCCGATCGGGGTGGGCAGCGCGCTCGCCGGGTCGACCCCAGCCGCATAGGCTAGCCGCCCGGCGCTTTCCGCCGCACAAGCCAGCGCCACCGCCCGCAGCACCCGCGGCGCGCCGTGTCCCGCTGCGCCGCCCCTGACTGTCCGCGCGATCGAGAAGAACCGCTCGCCGCCCGGGAGTTCGAGCCATTGCGTCACGATCTCGCCGGGCCGGCGGAACACCTGGTGGACGCTCCACAAGGGGCATCCGCCCCCGTGCGCCGCGAAGGGAAAACCCGCGCCGTCGAGCCGCTTGGAGACGTTCCCCGCCTCGTCCACGCGGATGAAGAAGAAGCCGACGCGCTCCTCGCCCGGGCGCTGCAGCGTGGTGAGGCGATGCGCCACCTGCTCGAAGCTGCCGCCGAACAGCGCGCAGAGCGCGTCGATGTCGTAGCCGCGCTGCTCCACCGCCTTGGCGAAGCGACCGTAAGGCATGACCAAGGCCGCCGCGGCATAGCCCGCCAGGGCGCGCAGGAGCAGCGTGGCGGTGGTGCGGCTGGAGAAGGCCTCGGCCCGGATCGCCTGCTTGATCTCGCTCCGCAACGCGGTGTGGGCGATGTGGGTGGCGATCTGGAACGCGCGGCTGGCCTGGTCCAGCGTGTCGGCGATCAGCAACTGCTGGTTGTGCCGGTCGAACCGGCGCAGCGAATCGACGAGCACCTGCGGGGGCAGAAAGCGCACCCGCACCCCTTGCCGGGCGAGCCACTCGACCGCGCCGCCCGCCCCCTCGATTTCGGCCGCCAGATCCTCCGCGCGGGTGTCGAGAGCGTGGAAGTAGTTGCGATGCGCTGCAAGGAAGCGCTGCGCCTCGCGCACGGGCTCGTTCTCGTCGGCCATCGGTCCCGCCGCGCGCTGCTCGGCCAGCGCCTGCGCTTCGCGCACATAGGCCTGGTGCAGGCGCAGCAACGCCTCCGACACGCCGGGGAAGCTCATCGCCAGGTCGGCCACCTCCAGCCGCGGCAGGTCGATGTCCGCGAAGATCGGGTCGCGCAGCACATCGGCCAGGCGGCGGGCGTAGTCCTCCCCTTCGTCTCCCGCGATGTCGGCGATGTCGAGCCGGTAGGTGCGCGCCAGCCGCAGCAGCATGTCGGCGGTGACCGGCCGCTGGTTGCGCTCCAGCAGGGCGACGTAGCTGGGCGAGATCGCCAGGTCGTCGGCCATGCCCTGCTGCGTCAGGCCGAGTTCGCGTCGCAGCCGCCGCAGGCGGGGACCCAGGTACAAGGGGCGGTTTTCTGCCATAGCCGCGCACTCTGTCACACGCCGACAACTTTACAAGGAACATCTGTAAAGTTTGACAGCCGCACTTCGTCGACGGTTCCGGTCCGATGCCGCGGCGACTACCTCGAGGCCATCGAACGCATCGCTTCCGCCAGGGGAACCCGCATCGTGACGTACCAGAGCAAGATCATCGAAGCCGACACCATGATCGGCACGCAGCCCCACTGGGGCGGCATCGAAGCAGAATCCGTCGCGCGCATGCGCCTTCAGAACCGCTTCCGCACGGGTCTCGACATCGCGCGCTATACCGCCCGCATCATGCGCGAGGACATGGCCGCCTACGATCGCGATCCGGCGAACTACACGCAGTCGCTGGGATGCTGGCACGGCTTCATCGGCCAGCAGAAGATGATCAGCATCAAGAAGCACTTCGGGACCACCAAGGGCCGCTACCTCTATCTGTCCGGATGGATGGTCGCGGCGCTGCGCAGCGAATTCGGGCCGCTGCCCGACCAGTCGATGCACGAGAAGACGAGCGTCCCGGCGCTGATCGAGGAACTCTACACGTTCCTGCGCCAGGCGGACGCGCGCGAGCTGGGCATGATGTTCCGCGAGCTCGACAAGGCGCGCGAGGCTGGTGACGAGATGGAGGCGAAGCGCCTGGAACATGCCATCGACACCTACGAGACGCACGTCGTCCCGATCGTGGCGGACATCGACGCCGGCTTCGGCAACGCCGAGGCGACCTATCTCTTGGCCAAGAAGTTCATCGAGGCGGGCGCCTGCTGCATCCAGATCGAGAACCAGGTCTCGGACGAGAAGCAGTGCGGCCACCAGGACGGCAAGGTCACCGTCCCGCACGAGGACTTCATCGCCAAGATCCGCGCGGTTCGCTACGCCTTCATGGAGCTCGGCGTCGACGAGGGCCTGATCGTCGCGCGCACCGACTCGCTGGGCGCCGGCCTGACCAAGCAGATCGCCTTCACCCGTGAAGCGGGGGACATCGGCGACCAGTACAACGCCTTCCTCGATTGCGAAGAAGTCGATGCAGCCGCCATCGGACACGGCGATGTCCTCATCAGTCGGGATGGCAAGCTGATGAAGCCCAAGCGCCTGCCCAGCAACCTCTATCAGTTCCGCCCCGGAACCGGCGAGGACCGCTGCGTGCTCGACTGCATCCACGCGCTGGAAAACGGCGCCGACTTGCTCTGGATCGAGACCGAGAAGCCGCACATCGGCCAGATCGGCGGCATGGTCAGTCGCATCCGCGAGGTGATCCCCCATGCCAAGCTGGTCTACAACAACTCGCCCAGCTTCAACTGGACGCTGAATTTCCGCCAGCAGGTGTTCGACGCCTGGGACGCCGAGGGCAAGGACGTGTCCGCCTACGAGCGCGCCAGGCTGATGAGCATCGACTACGACGGCACCGCGCTGGCGGACGAAGCCGACGAGCGGATCCGCACCTTCCAGAAGGACGCGGCGCGCGAGGCGGGCATCTTCCACCACCTCATCACCCTTCCGACCTATCACACCGCAGCGCTATCGACCGACAACCTGGCGAAGGAGTACTTCGGCGAGGCGGGGATGCTCGGCTACGTCAAGGGCGTGCAGCGGCAGGAGATCCGCCAGGGCATCGCCTGCGTGAAGCACCAGAACATGGCCGGGTCCGACATCGGCGACGATCACAAGGAATACTTTGCCGGCGAGGCCGCGCTCAAGGCCGGCGGCGCCCACAACACGATGAACCAGTTCGCCGCCTGACGGCACACAAGCTGGAGGAAGCCCCGGGGACGGTCCTTGGGGCGGGGAAGCCATCCGCAAGCAAGGAAAGGAATGAGCATGACGACCATGACCGCAGAACCGGCCCGCGCCCGCGCGGTGCTCTCGAACGAGGACTTCAAGCTGCTGCAGGAAGCCGTCCTGTACTACTTGAAGGCTCACGAGGACGATCCGATCTCGTCCAAGTACTCCAACCTCTATCACCGCCTCGGCAGCGCCACGCGCCGCTGACGCCGCAGTTTTCCTGGGGAGGAAAGCTTGGCCCGTCGTGCTCCGGCACGGCGGGCCATTTGCGTTCACGCCGGCTCGTCTCGGCCCCACGGCGCTTCGCAAGTCCTGGTGATGGGGAGGAAAGTTAACCACTTGCTTCCTAGCCTGGCTGTGAAGGACAGGGGAGCTGCGTGTACTGGGGGCTGAACCATAATCCGACCGGAGCCTCGGCAGACGACGAGGAACGGCCCTCGCTCGACACCGCCCTGCTTGCCGCGTCGCAGGCGGAAGCGCGGCTGCGCGAAGCCATAGAGGCCATGCCGCAGGGCATCGTCTTCCTCGACGATGAAGACCGGTACATCTTGTGGAACGAGAAGTACGCGCAGATCTACCAGGGATCGGCCGACCTCCTCCAACCTGGCGTGCGGATCGAGGATGTCCTGCGCATCGGCATCCAGCGCGGCGATTATCCCGAGGCCCTAGGACAGGAGGAGGCGTGGCTTTCCGAACGCCTGGCTCGCCTTCGCAGGCCCGGTGTGCGCCACGAGCAATGGCTTTCGAATGGCCGCTGCATCCTGATCGAGGAGCGCAAGATCGAGAGTGGTGGAACGATCGGTATCCGGGTGGACATCACCGATCTTAAGCAGAAGGAAGAAACCTCCCGCCTGCTGTTCGAGCGCAACCCACTGGCCATGTTCGTCTACGACCTGGACACCAGCCGCATACGCGTGGCGAACGCGGCCGCCTGCGCCCTGTTCGACTATGCTCCCGGCACGATGGACGGGATCGCCGCCAGCGACCTGTTCCCCGAGACGATGTGGCCGCGAGCGGCGGTGCTGCTGGGCGCCGACAACGACGACACGGGTGACTGCTGGAAAATGCTGCGGCGCGACGGCGCCTGCCTGGAGGCGGTGATTTCGACGCGCCTGTCCGAACTGGAAGGCTACTCCGGCACGATCGTCTCGATCTTCGATGTCACCGAGCGCCGCCGGATCGAACAGCGCATGGCGCACATGGCCCGGCACGATGAACTCACCGGCCTCGCCAACCGCGCGCACTGTCGCGAACGCCTGCGCGAATTGCTAGAGCAAACGGAGACCAGGGAAACGATCACCCTGGCTCTGGTGGATCTCGATCATTTCAAGCCGGTGAATGACACCTACGGCCACCACTTCGGCGATGCCGTGCTCACCGAGGCCGCGCACCGCATGCGCGAGCTGATGCCGCCCGGTGCGCTTCTGTGCCGTATCGGCGGAGACGAGTTCGCCGTCATCTTCCGACGCTCCAGCCTAACCCAGGCCGAGGTCGTGTCGAAGGCGATCGTCACCACCCTGTCCGAGCCCTTCTTCGTCATGGGCCACGCGATCCACATCGGCGCCACGGTCGGATTCGCCTCCTCACCCTACGACAGCCGCGACCACGAGACCCTGATGCGCTACGCCGACCTCGCGCTCTATGCCGCCAAGGCCGAGAGGCGCGGCACGTGCCGCAGCTTCGAGGCCCGCATGGATGCGGCGGCGCAGGAAAAGAGCCGGCTAGAGCAGGACTTGCGGGCAGCGGTGCGCGAAGGCCTGCTTGAAGTCCATTACCAGCCGATCGTCGATCTCCAGAGCGGCGCCGTCGTGTGCTACGAGGCGTTGCTGCGCTGGTACCATCCAGACCGCGGGAGAGTGCCGCCCGACGTCTTCATCCCCCTTGCCGAGGAGATCGGCCTGATCGATCAGATCGGCCGCTTCGTCCTCCACAGCGCCTGCAACGCGGCGATCCGCTGGCCCGAGCGCATCAGCGTCTCGGTCAACGTCTCGCCGCTGCAGTTCCGCAACGGCAACCTGCTCAGCACCGTCATCAACGCACTTTCCACCTCCGGGCTCGCGCCGGAGCGCCTGGAACTGGAAATTACGGAGGCGGTCCTCATGGAGAAAGGGCCGAGGCCGGCCGCGATCATCCGCAACTTGCGCGCCTTCAACATCGGCATCTCGCTGGACGACTTCGGGACAGGCTATTCCTCGCTCAGCTATCTGCTCAACTACCCCTTCACCAAGATCAAGATCGACAAGTCGTTCATCCTGAACCTGCACCGCGAGGCCAGTTCGCGCGCCGTGATCCGCGCCGTCATCGGGCTGGGCCGCAGCCTTGGCCTGGTCGTCGCCGCCGAAGGGATCGAACGTGAAAGCGAGCGCGACTACCTGCGGGACCAAGGCTGCAAGCAAGGACAAGGCTACCTTTTCGGCAAGGCCGAGCCGTCGGCGGTGATCCCGGGCGAAGACGTGGCTCCCTGAGCCTTTCGTCGGTATCGCGCTATCGTCGCTGCCGATCGCAACCTCGGCCCCGTGCGTCGGTTGTCTTGCAGGCTTTGGCAAGGAGCTACCGGTGAAGACCGTCGCAACGCTCACCATGAACCCCACGATCGACGTTTCGTACGACGTCGGCACGGTACGCCACACGCACAAGATGCGAACGGACAACGAGTGGTACGCACCCGGCGGCGGCGGCATCAACGTGGCGCGCGTGCTTGCGCGACTGGGAACGCCGACGCGCTGCCTCTATCTGTCCGGTGGAGCGACAGGCCCTGCGTTGGACGGCCTGATCGACGCGCACCAGCTGCCGCGCACCCGTATCCCCATCGGGGGTCCCACGCGGATCGCCTCCGCGGTGCTGGAACGTGACAGCGGCAAGGAGTTCCGGTTCACCCCCTCAGGCCCGCGCCTGAGCGAGCCGGAATGGCGCGCCTGCCTGGATGCGCTGGCGGAGGCGGACTGCGGACTCGTCGTGCTCAGCGGGTCGCTGCCCCCGGGCGCACCCGACAATTTCTACGCCATGGCCATTCAGCTCCTGCGGCAACGCGGGGTGGAGGTCGTGCTCGACAGCTCGGGGCCCGCGCTGCAGCGGGGCATCGAGGCGGGCGGATTGCTGCTGGTCAAGCCCAGCCAGGGCGAACTCGCGGAACTAGCCGGCCGCACGCTCGAGGGGATCGAGGCGATCGGAGAGGCGGCCATGCGCATCGTAGAGACCGGCCAGGCCGGGCTTGTCGCAGTGACCATGGGCCATCAGGGCGCCGTCCTGGCCCGCAGAGAAGGCCCGGTGTTCCTGCCAGCCCCGCGGATCCACGCCGCCAGCGCGGTGGGTGCCGGCGATAGCTTCGTCGCAGGCATGGTCCACGCCCTCGGCTCCGGGAAGGAGGAGTTGGAGGCGTTCCGCTGGGGCGTTGCCTCCGGGTCCGCCGCAGTGCTGCGCGCGGGCACCGATCTTGCGCGCCCTGCGGACATCCGGCGCCTGCTCCTGCATATCGGCGCCCCCTGAAGCGCTGTGCGTTCAGGCGGCGATGGCGCGGCGACAGAATTCCCACAGCGAGTCGGCAAGCCCTTCTCGCTCGCTGCGGTCGGCGATCGCGCTGCCGCCCCCTTCCTCCGCCAGCAGCACGGTATGCACCGTGGTGGAGACGAGGTTGTAGATCAACTGCGCCTGCAGGTGTGCGTCGGCCTGGCGGAACAGGCCCTGGTCCATGCCAGTCGCGACATGGCTAGCCATGAGGTCGAGCAGCGGCTCGAGCGCCGAGGCGAGTTCTGCAGGGCGCGTCTGTGCAAGGCGCAAGTGCTCGCGGCTGAGCGCCGCGCCGCGCCGGTTGGCAGCCCGGTGCTCCTGCCCGAGCTGACCCACGACGATCCCCGTGACGATGGTGCGCAAGGCTTCCAACGGTCCCGCGCACCGCGCCGTCTCTTGGCGGAAGTGCAGCGCGGCTGATCGCAAGGACGCGTCGAACACCGCCAGGACCAGGTCGTCCTTGCCCTGGAAGCGCTCGTAGAAGGCTCGGCGTGCCAAGCCCGCGCGCGCCAGGACGGCACGAATAGTCAGCCCTTCCAGCCCGGCCTCGTCCAGCAGGTCGTAAGCCACCCTGATGAGCAACCGCGTACGGTCGCATTCTCCATGCGGGTGCTCCGGATCATCGAGGAGGGTAGGTGAAACGCTCGCCATGGCGTTCATCGCTAAGGCCGGACGCGACTGCGGTCCAGTCTCGCGGCTTTGCTGGCCATCCGTTCTTGGCGCGTCGCTTGATCGGGGATGAGGTTCGCCTTGTCCGCCGCGTTCCGCTGCAGTCATGCGGACGCAATTGACAGAGCCGGGCGCTCGCGCGTAAAAAGATGAGAACAATGTTCTCAGGATGGAGAGAGGAACCATGCCCCAGATCACTTACGTCGATCACGACGGGCACGAGACGCGCGCCGACGTGCCCGTCGGCGAGAACGTCATGCGCGGAGCCCTGTACAACGGCGTCGAAGGTATCGTCGGAGAGTGCGGCGGCGGGCTCTCCTGTGCGACCTGCCACTGCTATGTGGATCAGGACTGGATGGAAAAGGTCGGGGGTCCTTCGTCGGACGCCGAGGCCGAACTGCTCGAATCGGCGGCGGCGGAAGTGCGGCCCACCAGCCGTCTTTCGTGCCAGATCGAGATGACCGACGCGCTCGACGGGCTCGTCGTCCATCTGCCTGAACACCAGTTCTGAAGGGACCAGCCATGCCCATCGACGCCGCCAATCCCGTGCCGCCCGTCTTCCCGCGCCACGTCGGGATGGACCAGGTCCCGCCTCATGTCCCGCAGGACCTGATCCGCCAGTCGGGTCTGACCGTGGGACCGGACTTCCTTGCCAGCCCGCATGACTTCATGGCCGCTCTCCACGAGAAGCAGCCGCCGATCTATTACGACGTCAGCCCGATGGGCAACATGTGGCACCTGATCAAGCACGAGGACGCGCTGTTCGGCCTGCGTCATCCAGAGATTTTTTCGAACGAGGGCGCCACGCCCTTCCCCCGCGACCCCAGCGACTACTTCTACTTCATCCCGATCGAGATCGATCCGCCGGAACACCGCAAGTACCGAAACATCGTCGACCCGGTGTTCAGCCCCCAGGGCGTCCTCAAGCTGGAAGGGCAGATCCGCCAGCGCGCGAACGACCTGATCGACGCGATCGAGGCGAAGGTCGCTGCAGGCGGGACTTGCGAGTTCACCGAGGACTACGGCCGTCCGCTGCCGGTCTCCGTGTTCCTCGACATCATGGGACTGCCGCAGGAGATGCGCGACGAGTTCGTGGACTGGGCCGTGCAGTTGCTGCACTCGAACAGCCGAGAAGCCATGGGCGAGGCGATGGCCAAGATCACCGCCTACCTCAAGCAGGCGATCGCGGAGAAGAAGGCGAATCCGGACGACGGCGTGGTCAGCCGCATCGCTCACGCAGCGCCGGGCGGCGTGCCGCTGTCGGACAAGGAGATCTTCGGCTTCGTCTGCTTCCTGTTCATCGGCGGGCTCGACACCGTCTTCGCCACGCTGAACAACATCTGGCTCTATCTGGCCGAGAACCCCGACAAGCTGGCGGAGATCCACAGCCGGCCGCAGGACATCGACAAGATCGTCGAGGAACTGCTGCGCCGCTGGTCGGTCACCTTCTCGGGCCGCGTGCTGGAGAAGGACTACGAGATGCGCGGCGTGCAGATGAGGAAGGGCGACCGCGTGACCTTCGTCCTGCCCGCCTGCAATTTCGACCCCGAGGTCTTCCCGAACCCCAAGGAGGTCGACTTCGATCGGCCGCGCAAGACGATCCTAGCCTTTACGGTCGGCGTCCACAGCTGCATGGGCGCGCACCTCGCCCGGCTGGAAGTGAAGATCGCTCTCCAGGAATGGCTCAAGCGGATTCCCGCCTTCTCGGTCAAGCCGGGCACGCGGATCGAGTACCGCCCGGGCGGCGTCATCGGTCCCGAGCACCTGCCGCTGGTCTGGTGAGCCTGGCGGGGGGCGTTCGCGCGCGGACGCCCTCCCGCAAGCGCAAGACGATACCTTTTTCGACCGCGCGCTTGCCCTTCGTCAGGCGGGCCGGGGCGGCTGCGCGAGGATGTCGAGCAGCGCGGCCTCGAACGCCTGGGGCCGCTCGTACATCGCCCAGTGGCCGGCGCCTTCGATGACCCGGAACTCCGCTGCCGGCTGCACCGTCCGCAAGGCCGCTTCCTGAACAGCCGGATCGGGATGCGGCAGGTCGAACGCGCCCCAGATCGCATCGACCGGGGCGCGCACCTTCGGCAGGATCCGCAGCAGCCGGTCGGGCACCACCAGCGCGGAGACCTGCAACCGCGCCGCCTTGGCCGTGGGCAGCAGCATGTGGATCGCAAGCGCGTCGACGCTGTCCGGGTGGTGCAGCATGAGGCCGAGCAGGTTGGCCTTGAGCGCCGCGCGCCGCGCCTCGCCCACCAGGCCGCTGATGCGCCCGAGACGCGGATGGCCCATCGGCGTGTCCAGCCCGCCGCAGCCGACGATCACCAGCCTGCGGGCAACCTCGGGATAGAGCGCCGCCAGGTGCGCCAGAGCCACGCCGCCGAAGGAGAACCCGCAGAGATCCACCGGGAGCCCGTCGGTCCCCAGGATCGCCTGCAGCCCCGCGGCGAGCACTGCCGAGATGCCCTCGTGATCGGGCGTGGCCGGCATCGCCGAATCGCCGTGCCCGGGCAGGTCCGCGACGATCAGGCGGCGGTGCCGGGAGAGCGTCTCGATGTTGCGCACCCAGTGCGTCCAGGAGCCCTGCGCGCCATGCGCCAAGACCAACGGTTCGCCGCGTCCCCAGATGCGCCATACCATGGTGCCATCGCCGCAAGGCGTCTGCACTTTGGCTGCGCGCGATTCGATCTTAGCCAGCCAGCCGGCCGGATCGCCATTTGCCGGCAGGGTTGGCCCCTCGCCCTCTGCGACCATCGCATCTCTCCTCAGCCCGCACACGATCATCGCCCAGCCGGCTGCGCAAGCCGCCACGGCAACTCATCGCCGGGATGGCGCCGCAGCAACGGGCGGCATTCGCGTGCGATCACGCCGCGCGTGCGATTCCGGCTTTTCTAAAGCGATTTTCTGGTGCAAGGTCGGCCGTGAAAGGTTCGTGTAACCTTACCAGGGTTGGGAGAGAGCGCGCCGGGGCAGATCTGATCACCCCGGCGCGCCGATTTTCTCGCACCTGCAGCATCCTGAAGACACTGGCTATGCGACGCAGCTTCACCGATTGGTGCGGCTTGCGCAAGCCCGTTCTCGCACATCTGCCCGTAATTTTTTTGCAGCGCAGCAAATGGCGCGCGTCTGCAAAGCATCTTCGGCGGCAGGCAAGCGATTCGCAGTCGGGTTCACGGGACGGGTCGGTCGGACCCGTCCGGCGCGGAGGAAAGGTCGGCCGTTCTCCCCGCCGCCCTGGCGTCATGGAACAGGGCGACGGGTGAGGAGGTCTCAGTGGCCGCCCGCGCCGGGCTTGGCGTTCTTGGGAGGGCGTGGTGCCAGCCAGATGGTGCAGGCGGCGATGAACAGTGCCACGGCCGAGATCTGGAAGATATGCACGGTCGCCAGCGCCAGCCCCTGCTGGCTCACCAGCTGCTCGAGCACGCCGCGGGCCTGGTCCGCGCCCATGCCGCGGTCCTGCAACTGGTTCCATACGGCGCCGGCACCGTTCATCGAACCGACCATCTCGGCGCGATCGGTGGTGCCAAGATCGCTCCAGATCGTGGTGATGATGGCGGTCGCCACCGCCCCCGCAAGCGTGCGCCCGAAGTTGGCGATGCCGGCGGCGGAGGCGGTCTCCTCAGGACGCACCGCGCTGAGACTGATAGTCGTCAGAGGCACCATGAACAGCGAGACGCCGGCCCCCTGGATCAGCTGCGGAAAGGCGATTGTCCAGAACGTCGCCTCGGTCGACCAGCCGGTGCGGACCCAGGCGCAGACGCCGAGCCACGCCACGCCCAGGAACACGAGCAACCGCGGATCGAACTTCTGCATCAGCTTGGGAACGAACGGCGAGGCCACCACCGCCAGAACCCCGGCGAAGGCCATCGCATAGCCCGCCTGCGTCGCGGTATATCCCATCGAGGTCTGCAGCCACTGCGGGATGACGACCACCGCCGAGAAGTAGGTCCCGAACGCGATCATCAGCGAGATGGTGGAGGCGGTGAACCCGCGATGGCGGAACACCTTGAGATCGACGATCGGATGCTCCTCGGTCAGCTCCCAGATGACGAAGCCGCAGAAGAAGACGGCGGCCACGCAGGCCAGGGCGACGATCTTGGTGGAGGCGAACCAGTCTTCCTCCCGGCCAAGGTCCAGCATCATCTGGAACGCGCCGACCCAGATCACCAGCAGCACCAGCCCGATCACGTCGATCGGCAGCTTCAGCAACGGTGTGCGGATGTCCTTCAGCATCACCGAAAGCACGCCGAAGAGGATCACCACGATCGGCACGTTGATGAAGAAGATCCATTCCCACGACCAGTTGTCCGAAATCGAGCCGCCCAGGATGGGGCCGATGATCGGCGCGGTCACGACGGTCATCGCCCACATCGCCATGGCCTTGGGATGCATGTGCTTGGGAAAGATGCGCAGCATCAGCGTCTGCGTCAGCGGCATCAGCGGGCCGCCGCAGAAGCCCTGCCCCAGCCGGAACACGACCAGCATGCCCAGCGTGCCGGACATGCCGCAGAGCGCGGAGAACACGCCGAACCCGCCCAGCGAGACGAGGAACGTGCGCACCGCACCGAAGCGTCCGGTGAGCCAGCCGGTCAGCGGCACGCAGATCGCCTCGGCCACCGCGTAGGAGGTGATGACCCAGGTACCGCTCGAGTTCGAGACCGCGAGCCCGCCGGCAATATGGGGCACGGAGACGTTGGCGATCGTCATGTCGAGCACGACGATGAAGTTGGCCATGGCGAGCACGAAGCCCGCCACGAAGAGGCGCACGCCGGAGAACTCGAGCGATGTGCCCGATCCCGGCTGCGCGCCCGCTGCAGCGCCCGCCATCAGTCCTTACTCGTCAGGTCGATCTCGGCTTCCATCGAAAGGCCGATCCGCAGCGGGTGCTCCTTCAGTTCCATCGGGTCGAGCTCGATGCGGACGGGAAGACGCTGGACGACCTTGATCCAGTTGCCGGTCGCGTTCTGCGCCGGGATCAGCGCGAAGGCCGCGCCGGTACCGCCTGCGAAGCCGACGACCTTGCCGTGGAACTCCACGTCGTCACCGTAGAAGTCCGATGTGAGCACGGCACGCTGGCCCGAACGGACCTTGCCGAGCTGGTCCTCCTTGAAGTTCGCATCGACGTAGAGCGCGCCGACCGGCACGATCCGCATCGCCACGGTGCCCATCTCCACCTTCTGACCGACCTGGATGGCGCGCTGCGCCACCACGCCATCGACGGGGGCGCGGACCACGGTGCGTTCGAGCGCGAGCTTGGCCGTGGCGAGCTGCGCCTTGGCGAGCAGCACCTCGGGCGCGGTCTGGCTGCTGGTGCCGCGGGTCAGGGCGCGGGCAGCCTCTTCCTGCCGACGCGAGCTGTTCGCGTTGGCGCGCGCCTGCTCTACGGCTGCCTTGGCTTCCAGGGCGGCGGCCTGCGCTGCGGCCAGGGCCTGGCGCGCCGCGGTCAGTTCCTCGGCCGAGACGGCACCACTGTTCGCCAGCGCGGCACGGCGACGAAAGTCTTCCTGAGCGCGGGCGAGCCCGGCCTGGGCCGACGTCTGCTTGGCGATGGCCGAGTTGATCTGGGTCGCGCTGGCGTCCGCAGCGGCGCCGAGCGCATTCTCGTTCGCCAGGGACTGGCCGTAGCGACGGGTCGCGTATTCCAGCTGGGCCTCGGCCTGCGCGAGCGAGATGCGCTGGTCCTTGTCATCGAGGCGGAACAGGATCTGCCCCTTGCGCACCGGCTGGGTGTCGGTGACGAGGACCTCGGCGACCTGCCCGGCCGTCAGCGGCGTCACTTGCGCCGTCTCGCCTCCGACATAGGCGTTGTCCGTGGACACCGTACGGCTACCGATGAAAGTCTCGTAGAGGAAGTAGATCACCGCGATCGCGACGACCGCGAGTGCGAGCCCGATCAGCAGCGGCTTGCGGTTCTTCTTCTGGATGACGCTCCCGCCTTCGGCGGGTTGCGCGCCGGCGCCTTCGCCCTGTGCCGCTGCGGGCTGGTCCTGGACGTCGTCACTCATGGTCGGAAGCCTTTTCACTGGAATTGTGTGCGAACCCGCCACCCAACGCGCGCTGCAGCGCGACCTCCAGGGCGAGGGTACGGAAATGGGCGTCGACCGCCGCCCGGCGCGCGGCCAGCGCATCGGTCTGGGCAGTCAGCGCCTCGAGATAGCTCGACAGCCCGCCGCGGAAGCGCTGCATCGACAGGTCATAGCCGATCTGCGACTTGCGCGCTGCCTCGGCCGCGTCACGCTCCTGCGCGGCGGCAGCCTCGCGGCTGGCGACCGCATCGGCGATTTCCTGCAGGGCGCCGAGCACGGTCTCGTTGTAATTGGCCACGGCGGCGTCGTAGCCGCCGCGGGCCTGCGTGTACTGGCCCCGGAGCCGCCCGCCCTGGAAGATCGGCAGGCTGAACGCCCCGCCGGCATTGCCATAGGTGGAACCCGTGTCGATCAGGTTGGACAGCCCCAGAGAGGTGAGCCCCACCAGCCCGCGCAGGGAGATGTTGGGCATGTACGCCGCCTTGGCCTGGTCGATGCGGGCACCGGCGGCCTCGGCGCGAAGGCGCGCAGCAACGATGTCGGGTCGGCGCCCTGCCAGGGCGATGGCGGCATCGGCTGGAACTCCCGTCTCGGACAGCGTGGCGATGGACGGCGGCGTGATCGTCAAGCCACGATCCGGGCCCTTGCCGAGCAGCGCGGCCAAGGCATGGCGGCGCAGCAGAACCTGCTCCTGGTTCGCCGAGAACTCCGCCCGCGCCGTGGCGGCGGCAGCCTCGGCCCGGCGCCAGGGCGCCTGATTGTCGATGCCCTCGCGCGAGCGCCGGCCGGTCAGGTCGACGAAGGCATTCCGCGCCTCGATCGCGTCTGCCAGCGCATTGCCCCGCTCGATGAGGCGGGCGAGGTCGAAGTAGGACGAAACGACGTTGCTGGAGATCAGCAGCTCGGCCTGCCGTGCATCGGCTTCGGCCGCGGCTTCTTCGGAGGTCGCGGCGGCGAGCGCCTTGCGGTTCGCGCCCCAGAGGTCAAGGTCGAAGTCGCCCGTGAGCGCGAGGGTGCCGGTACTATTCCAGCCTTTCGGCACGAAGTCGGCCGGCACGCCGTTGTTGTAGCTTTGCTTGGTGAAGCCGGCGCTGCCCTGCCCGCCCAGCGTCGGCAGCGTTGCGGCGCCAGCGACTTCCGAAGCTCCACGCGCCTGCCGGATACGGGCCTGCGCAGCCGCCACGCTGGGCGAGCCGGCCAAAGCCTCGTCGACCAGCGCGTCCAGCTGCGGGTCGCCATAGGCCGTCCACCAGCGCTCCCGCGGCCAGTTGCGGGAGGCGGCCGTGGCGGCGGCCAGCGACTGGCTGGATTCCAGCGCTTCGGGCGCGGTCATCTGCGGACGCGGACCGAGGTTCGGCGCCGTGCAGGCGCCGAGGGCAAGGGAGATCGTCAGCAGCGAAGCCGCTGCGACTCGCGTTGTTCTATTTGTACTCATCAGTACACTTTTCTGCCGCTCTGGGTTGAACCTGTCAAATATAAAGTGTACTACCTGGTACGGTTATGGCCGAGAGAATCGGAAAGCGCGAACTCAACAAGGCCCGCAAGCGGGCGCAGATCGTTCGCCTCGCCTCGCGCATGTTCCTCGACGAAAGCTACGCCACGACGACGATGTCGGCGATCGCCGACGCCCTGGGTGGGTCGAAAGCAACGCTCTGGGCGCACTTCTCTGCCAAGGAGGAGCTGTTTGCCGCCGTGGTCGACCTCCACGTCGAGACCTTCTCCAGCGATATCGACGAAGTGCTGACGGGGCAGGCCTTTTCGGTCCCGGCCCTGCGGAGGGCCTGCCTGCGCTTCATCGACTGCCTGCTGCGCGAGAACTCGGTGCTGCTCTATCGCCTCGTGATGAGCGAGGGAGACCGCTTCCCCGAGGTCAAGGAGACCTTCTACACCCGCGGGCCGGCCAAGCTGCGCGCCTGCATCACCGACTTCTTCGCCACCCGCTTTCACCGGACCGAGGCTCTGCGGCTGACCCAAATCGTCGTTTCGGCGGTCACCGGCTATCGCTCCGACGTGCTGCTGCGGCCAAGCCGCTCCACGCGCGCGCAGCACGAAGCCTTCGTGGACAGCCTGCTGGAACTCATTGCCTGGCCTTGCGGCGACGATGGAGCGAAGACGAGCTAGCGCACCGCGGGGGCGATCACTCTCCGCGAGTTCCCATTCGGGATTGGACGCCCGAGGGCGCCCCGGCAATCTCCGCCGGCTTCGGCAGGAGGAGAATGCCCGATGAGCGATGAATCGTCCGCGGCCATCCGCGATACGCGCAAGGACTGGGTCGTGGAGCATCGCGAGATGTACCTGGAGTCCGGCGGTGCGCAGGGCCACATCATGGACATCGCCCCGGTGGGCGGCCGCTCCTTCGCCACGCACTGCCTGGTCAAGTACGTGGGGCGCAAGAGCGGCAAGGTCTTCATCACCCCGCTCTGCTACGCCGACATCGGCGGCGAGGTGGTGATCTGCGCCTCAAAGGGCGGGGCCGATCACCATCCGGCCTGGTACCTCAACATCCGCGAGGCGGAGATGGTCGATTTCCAGATCGCCACCCAGGCGTTCCGCGCCACCTGGCGCGAGCCCGAGGGCGCCGAGCGCGAGAAGGTCTGGTCGTTCCTGGTCGACTGCCATCCTTTCTACGCCAGCTATCAGCAGGCCACCGACCGCATCATCCCGCTGGTGATGATGAAGGCGGTCGAGCCCCTCCCCGTTTTCAAGGCCGAGGATGCCACCGGCACCCGCCAGTTCTGACGAGAGACGCACCCCTGAGATGACCGACTTCGACTGCTCCGACATCGACCGCTACCTGGGCAAGCCCATGGACTTCTCGCCGCTGCGCGAGGCGATCGCCCCCAACGACATTCGTCGCTGGGTCCACGCGATGCACTACGCCAACCTCGCGCACTTCGACCCCGACACGGCGGCGGCCAGCGTCTGGGGCAAGCTGGTGGCACCCCAGAGCTTTGCCATCGCGACCGACGACGGCCACGGTGCCGCCCCGGCGTGCGTCGGCAGGATCGAGAACTCGCACCTGCTGTTCGGCGGCGACGAATGGTGGTTCTACGGTCCGCGCATCGCGCCGGGGGACGTCATCACCAACACGCGTGTTCCTTTCGACTTCACGGTGAAGCAGACCGGCTTCGGTCCGACCTGCTTCCAGCGCGGCGACAACAACTACGCCAACCAGAAGGGGGAGGCGATCGCCCGGCAGCGCTCCACCTCGATCCGGTATCGCGCCGCGGCCGGTGGCGACAACGTCAAGACCGAGGATTTCGACGAGCCCGAGTGGACCGACGAGGAGCTCCACGCGATGGAGGAGCGCCGCTTCGCCTGGGTGCAGATGCTGCACGACCTCGGCAACAAGGAGCGCTGGTGGGACGACGTCGCCGTCGGGGACCAGCTTCCCGAGCGCGTCTTCGGCCCGCATTCGATCGCCAGCTTCGCCACCGAGTGGCGCGCCTACATCGTGAACACCTGGGGCACGATGAACTTGCGCAAGCAGGACCTGGAGGGCCTGGGCTTCACGCGCGAGATGGCCGGGTACGAGAACGACCCGGACATGATGAAGGTGAACCCCTTCCTCACCGACGGCGCCTACTACGGCCCTTCGCGCGGGCATCTCTTCGCCAAGTACGCCCGTCGCATCGGCATGCCCCGCGGCTATGGCTACGGGGCTTCGATGGGGTCCTGGGTAACCGATTTCCTGTCGGGCTGGGCCGGCCAGCACGGCATGGTCGTCCACTCGGTCGCGAACTACCGTGGCCCCGCCCTCACGGGTGACGTGACCATCCAGACTGCGGAAGTGATCGACAAGTCGGTGGACGACCAGGGCCGCCAACTCGTTCACGTCAAGCACCTGATGAAGAACCAGAAGGGCACCACCATGTGCACGGGCACCGCCGAGATCGCACTGCCCAGGAAAACTGCCTAGCGAATGGAAGTCAGCGCGCCGCCGGTGGAGACCGTCTCCACCCGGCCGCCGATCCACACCGCGCCCTCCACGTCGAGCGCGCAGTGTACCCGGCCGTCGGCGCCGACTTTGCGCCCCTGCGCGGCGACATAGCCGCCTTGGACCTGGCCGCTCGCAAACAGGTACTGCGCCACGGCAGCGTTGAGACTGCCGGTAACAGGATCTTCGACCATCTTGCCCGAAGCATCCGCGAAGAAGGCGCGCACTTCGTACTGCGCCGCATCACCGGGCGCACAGGCCCCCAGCAGCGCGACGTCGGTGCCCAGCGGCGCGCGAGGCACCGGTTCGGCGGCCAGCACAGCCTCTGCAGAGGACAGGTGCAGCAACTTCCAGCCGGGGCCATTGGAGGCGTGAACCGCGGCGATCACCGCGTCGGCCGGAGCGCCGGTCAGTCGCAGCACCTCCGCACGGTCCTGCGGGTCGAGCGGTCCGGAGCGGATCAGCGGCGGTGCGCGAAACGCCAGCCGTTCGTCCTCCTCTCGAACCTCCACCAGCCCGACGCCGCACTCCTGCACCACGCACCTCGACCGGCGCGGAGTACCGCCGGCGGCGAGCCATGCGTGCGCGCTCCCCAGCGTCGGATGGCCAGCGAACGGCAATTCGCCGGCCGGATAGAAGATTCGCACGCGGTAGTCGGCGTTCGGATCGGTCGGCGGCAGCAGGAAGGTCGTCTCGGAAAAGCCGAGCCAGCGGGTCAAGCGCAGCATCTGGTCGGCATCGAGCTCCTCCCCACCGCGGACGACGGCCAGCGGGTTGCCGCTCAACGGGCCGGAACCGAAAACGTCGACCAAGTCCAACAGCATACCGAACCTCTCGCAGCCAATCGGCGTGATCCGCATTCTACCGCAGGAACCCGCCCGTCTTTCCGGCGGACGTAGCCGCGCGAAACTCTCGATCGCGGCTAGGTCGCCCGAGTGACGGACAGGGTCAAGCATCGTTGGAGAATGCAGATGAAGAAGTCCCTCCTGGCCCTGGCTGCGATGGCAGCTGCGGCTACCGCCATTCCCGTCGCGCCGGCACTCGCGGACCAGTCCAGCTGGTCCGACCGTGACCGCGATCGCTACGGAGACCGTGACCGCGATCGCGCGCGCCGCGGCTACGACGACCGGCGAGACTACCGGCGGGATGACCGGCGGGACTACCGCCGCTCCGATCTCTACGATTCACGAGGCCGGTATCGTCAGCCCCGCCGAATCGCCCGAGATTCGTACGTCTGGCGCGGCAACGATGGCCGTTACTACTGCAAGCGCGACAACGGCACGACCGGGCTGATCGTGGGCGCGGGCGTCGGTGCCTTGGCGGGCCATCAGATTGCCGGCAGCGGCGATCGTACATTGGGTGCGGTGCTCGGCGGCGTGCTGGGCGGAGCGCTCGGCCGCGAGATCGACAAGGGCGACATCCAGTGCCGCTGAGCTGAGGGGGGTCGCTCCTCCTCAAGAGGCGCGTCGCTCCTCAGCGGCGCGCCTCCTCGAGCGCACCAGCAGTTCGAAAGCCAGCGAGCAGCTGATCGCTTCCCTGGGGATGTCGGCGCGATAGCCCTACCCTCATATCCCGCACCCAAGGCGGGTCAGGGCGTCTCCGCCGCTCTAATGCGCGGCAGCAACAATCGGGGTCAGCTCGTCGCCGCTGCAGCGCGCTTCGTCACGCATTCTTCTGGAAGCCGCCCTGTTCATCTGACGTTGTGGATCAATGAATGAAGAGCGGTGTTACCCGATCAACTCACGCACACAATGAGGGCACACACCATGCGTAAAGCCATTCTCGCCGCCACCATGATGGCGCTCACCCTGCCCGCCACCGTCGCCGTCTCGGCGCCTGCCGAAGCGCGCGATCGCGGACACCGCTACTACAAGACCGACAACGGCATCCGCTACTGGCGCGGGAACGACGGCCGCTATCGCTGCAAGAAGTCGAACGGCACCACCGGCCTGCTCATCGGCGGCGTTGCCGGCGCCCTCGCTGGCCGCGCGATCGACACCCGCGGCGATCGCACCGTTGGAACCCTGTTGGGCGCGGCTGGCGGTGCCGTCCTCGGCCGCGAGATCGACCGGGGCGGATCGAGCGCGCGCTGCCGCTGAGCGCGGACACCAAGTCCTTCAGGGAAGGCGCGTCGTGGCTGCGGCGCGCCTTTTCCTTTGCCGGGCGCCCAGGCGATTGCCCCTCTCGGGGCTTTCCTAGACCCAGTGCCTATGCTCCAATGCCGTTGATGCTTCAGAGCTTTACCCCCTGCCTCGGCCCGCTTCACCACCAACGTATCTACGATAGCGAGGGAGCGCGAGTCGTAGCGGTCAACGCGGCAGGCGGGCTGATCGCGTGAGCGGAGATGCAATCGCCCGGCCAGCCATGCTAGTGACCGGTGGCGCAAAGCGCATCGGCGCCGCTATCGCGCGCGCGTTCGGCGAGGCGGGCTGGCACGTCGTGATTCACTACGGACGCTCGCGCGACCAGGCCGAAGCGCTTGCTGCATGCCTTCCCTCGGCGGAAGTAGTCTCCTGCGAGCTCGACGACTGGGCCGCGGGACCGGCGATGATCGAGAATCTGGCTGAACGCCTCGGGGACTGGAGAGTGCTGATCAACTGCGCGGGGGTGTTCGATCTCGACACCGCACAGGACCTCGATCCCGCAACCTTCCAGGCTGCGATGCGAGTCAATGCGGGCACGCCCGCGCGGCTGGGGCAAGCCTTCCTGTCGCATGCGAGAGCGTCAGGCGGGCGCCGGCTGATCCATGTCACCGACCAGAAGCTCCTCAACCCCAACCCGGACTTCTTCTCCTACACCATGAGCAAGCACGCTCTTGCCGCCACCATCCCGATGCTCTCCATGGCCCGAGGCGATGCGCGCGACCGCGTCTACGGGATCGCGCCCGGAGCCATTCTCGCCAGCCACGACCAGAGCGAGGCGGAGGCTGACGTCTCGCACCGAATGAATCTGCTCGGTCG
This sequence comes from Novosphingobium soli, assembly GCF_042432915.1. NCBI lineage: Bacteria > Pseudomonadati > Pseudomonadota > Alphaproteobacteria > Sphingomonadales > Sphingomonadaceae > Novosphingobium > Novosphingobium soli. The sequence goes on along the minus strand of NZ_JBHLWK010000010.1, from coordinate 274,940 downwards.
CCGGGCGACCCCGGAGGATGTTGCCGGGGCCGCGCTGTTCCTCGCCGGCGGCTGGCTGGCAAGCGGCGAGACGGTCTACGTCGATTCGGGCCAGCACCTGCTGGCTCAGCCCCGCGACGTGCTGTTTCTCGCCCGGCAGTAAGGAACGCGATTCACGCGCCGGCTCTTGTGTATTTTGTCACACATCGCTCTTGCGCACCGCGGCCGCGCCCCGCAATACCCGCGCATGGCATTCGGCATTCTCGATCGCTTCCTTGAACGCGGCGTACGGCAAGGGGTCCTCGAACTGGTCAGGCCCGACGGCAGCATCCGCCGCTTCGGAACGCCTCACGAAGGTTTCCCCCAGGTTCGCATCCGCCTGACCGACATCGCGGCCGAACGCCGCATCCTGCGCGACCCGCGGCTGGGTGCGGCTGAAGCCTTCATGGACGGGCAGCTCGTCGTCGAGCAGGGCGACATCATGGAGTTGGTGCAGCTGCTGCGCGCGAACGCTCGCTGGGATCGCGGCGGAGAGTTGAAGGAAAGCACGCCGCTGAAGAAAGCGGCGGGCAAGCTGGTCACCCTGCTCGACGGCGTGAACCGGGCTGCCAGCGCCAAGCGCAACATCGCCCACCACTACGACGTCGGCAACGACCTCTACCGCCTGTTCCTCGATTCCGAGCACATGCAGTACTCCTGCGCCTACTGGCCGCGCGAGGACATGACGCTGGAGCAGGCACAGAGCGCCAAGCTGGCGCACATCGCCGCCAAGCTCGCCATCGAGCCTGGCCAGCGCGTGCTGGACATCGGGTGCGGCTGGGGCGGCATGGCGATCTACCTGGCGCAGAACTTCGACGTTTCGGTGAAGGGCATCACGCTCAGCGAAGAGCAGCTCGCCCTTGCGCGCGACCGGGCGGCTGAGGCCGGTGTCGCCGACCGGATCGACTTCGAGCTGGTCGACTACCGCGACCTTGCCGCGCGCGGAGACAAGTTCGATCGCATCGTTTCGGTGGGCATGTTCGAACACGTCGGTCAGGCGCAGTTCGCGCGCTTCTTCCGCGACTGTGCGACGCTGCTCGTGGACGAGGGCGTGATGCTCCTCCACACCATCGGCCGCATGGGAGGCCCCGGATCTACGGATGCCTTCACGCGCAAGTACATCTTTCCGGGCGGTTACATCCCGGCGCTGAGCGAGACGCTCGCAGCAAGCGAAAAGGTACGCCTGATCGCGACCGACATCGAGACGCTGCGCCTGCACTATGCGCTCACCTTGCGCGAGTGGTACAAGCGCTGCGTCGCAAACCAGACCGCCATCGTGCGGCTCCACGATGAGCGCTTCTATCGCATGTGGACTTTCTATCTCGCCGGCGCCACCGCCGCGTTCGAGAGCGGCGGCATGTGCAACTACCAGATCCAGTACACCCGCAGCCGCCATGCCCTGCCCCTCACCCGGGACTATCTGGCGCAGGCGGAACGCCGGCTGCCGGGCGGCTGACGCGGAACCGTTGCGAAGCGGGGACGCACCTGCTAGCCGCGCGCCCGAACATTCACCGCCGTTTCGCGAAAGCCCCGCCCATGTCCGAGATCAAGAAGGTCGTCCTTGCCTATTCCGGCGGCCTCGACACCAGCGTCATCCTCAAGTGGCTGCAGGTCACCTACAACTGCGAAGTGGTGACCTTCACCGCCGATCTCGGACAAGGCGAGGAACTGGAGCCGGCACGCGCCAAGGCCAAGCTGATGGGCCTGCCCGACCAGAACATCTACATCGACGACCTGCGCGAGGAGTTCGTCCGCGACTTCGTCTTCCCGATGATGCGCGCCAATGCCCGCTACGAGGGCGACTATCTTCTGGGCACCTCGATTGCCCGCCCGCTCATCTCGAAGCGCCTGATCGAGATCGCACACGAGACCGGCGCCGATGCCGTGGCGCACGGCGCCACCGGCAAGGGCAACGACCAGGTTCGCTTCGAACTGAGCGCCTATGCCCTCGATCCCAGCATCAAGGTCATCGCCCCCTGGCGCGAGTGGGACCTCACCAGCCGCACCGCGCTGATCGCCTGGGCCGAGCAGCACCAGATCCCCGTCCCCAAGGACAAGCGCGGCGAAAGCCCCTTCTCCACCGACGCCAACCTCCTGCACACCTCGTCCGAGGGCAAAGTGCTGGAAAACCCGTGGGATGAGACGCCGGACTACGTCTACTCGCGCACGGTCAACCCGGAAGACGCGCCGGACGCGCCGGAATACATCACCATCGACTTCGAAAAGGGTGACGGCGTCGCGCTCAACGGCGTGGCAATGAGCCCGGCCACGCTCCTCACCCAGCTCAACGAGCTGGGTCGCAAGCACGGCATCGGCCGTCTCGATCTGGTCGAGAACCGCTTCGTCGGCATGAAGAGCCGCGGCATGTACGAGACCCCGGGCGGCGAGATCTACGCCCGGGCCCATCGCGGCATCGAGCAGATCACGCTCGACCGTGGCGCCGCGCACCTCAAGGACGAGCTCATGCCCAAGTATGCAGAGCTCATCTACAACGGCTTCTGGTTCGCACCCGAGCGCGAGATGCTCCAGGCGGCCATCGACCACAGCCAGGCACGTGTGAACGGCACCGTGCGGCTCAAGCTCTACAAGGGCATGGCCTCGGTGGTCGGCCGCAAGAGCCCGGACTCGCTCTACTCCGAACGGCATGTCACGTTCGAGGACGATGCCGGGGCCTACGACCAGAAGGATGCAGCGGGCTTCATCAAGCTCAACGCCCTGCGCCTCCGCCTGTTGGCCCAGCGCGACGCGCGGTGACGCCACCCAGAAGCTTGCTTGCGAGTTGACGCATCGAGGCGGCCCGTTGCCAAAGCGCGACGGGCCGCTTTTGCATGGATGGCCTTAGAGCGGCCTCGCATATAGGACTCCGGCATCGTCCACGACGAAGCGGGGTCCGTTTTGCAAATCCGACCGAACAGCCTGATGGCCGCGCTTTGTGCGGTCGCGATCCTGCCGTTCGCAGGGCCTGCCCAGGCTGACGCTCCGGTCATCCCCGTCGCTGGTGTCAACGTCATCGCGGCTGCAGAAGTTCCCGCCATCACTCAGATGGTTGCCGTGCCGCCACCGGCTCTCGAACCGATCGCGGGCGGCGTCGCCAGCTACTACGGCCGTCACCTCAAAGGCGCCCGCACCGCCAGCGGCGCACGCTATGCCCCCGATGCGCTGACCGCGGCCCATCGTACGCTACCCTTCGGCACTCAGGTGCAGGTGACGAACCCTGCCAACGGCGAGTCCGTCGTGGTCACCATCAACGATCGCGGGCCGTTTCATGGCAATCGCGTCATCGACCTGTCCGATGCCGCGGCCGACCAGATCGGCATCAGCCGCAAGGGCAGCGGCCGCGTGGAACTGGCCGTCTTCGCGGACTGAGCGCACGTACCAGGCGATGTGCAGCACCTGGTTGCACCGCAGGACACCGGCGAAAGCAGCTACTGAACCGCTTGATCTCTGGGGAGAAAAAGTCGGCCGGCGCGGCTGGGAGGGGGTGGGGGAAGCGCCGCGCCGGCCTTCACAAGCGATAACCGCGAACCCTGCAATGCGTTCCCGGCTCCAGTCGTGTTCTGCCAATCCGTGCAGTGCTGGCGATGAGTTGCGCAGGACGAGACAGCATTCTCCGCGTGGCAGCAGCCACAGGCGGAGATAGCGCAAGCCGACGCGATGATGGCGTTCAGGTCGACGCCAGCCTCCCTCCCTTGCGATGAGCGCTTCGCTCCCCATCTACGGCGAAGTCCTGCGCCGGCGCTCTTGAAGCGCGCGAACAAATCTGGAACACAGCCTTTCCATGAGTCTCACCCACATCACTGTGCGCGGCGCGCGCGAGCATAACCTCAAGGGCTTCGACATCGCGCTCCCGCGCGAGAAGCTGATCGTCATCACCGGCCTCTCGGGCTCGGGCAAGTCGAGCCTGGCGTTCGACACGATCTACGCCGAAGGGCAGCGCCGCTATGTGGAATCGCTGAGCGCTTACGCTCGCCAGTTCCTCGAGATGATGCAGAAGCCGGACGTCGAACATATCGACGGCCTTTCGCCGGCCATCTCGATCGAACAGAAGACGACCAGCCGCAACCCGCGCTCGACGGTCGCGACGGTGACCGAGATCTGGGACTACATGCGACTCCTGTGGGCGCGGGTGGGCATTCCCTACTCGCCCTCCACCGGCCTGCCGATCGAGGCGCAGACCGTCTCGAACATGGTTGATCGGGTCATGGCCTTGCCCGAAGGCACCCGTCTGTACCTGCTGGCGCCGGTCGTGCGCGGCCGCAAGGGCGAATACCGCAAGGAACTCGCCGAGTGGCAGAAGGCCGGCTACACCCGCGTGCGCATCGACGGCGAGTTCTACGCCATCGAGGACGCACCCGCGCTCGACAAGAAGTTCAAGCACGACATCGAGGTCGTGGTGGACCGCATCGCGGTGAAGGACGGCATCCAGACCCGCCTCGCCGACAGCTTCGAGCAGGCGCTCAAGCTGGCTGACGGCCTGGCCTATGTCGACCTCGCCGATACCACTGTGGCGGAGCTTGGTGGAGCAGGTGCTTCGACAAGCTCAGCACGAGCGGAGGTTGGGGGAGCCGATGACCCCGCTCATCCTGAGCCTGTCGAAGGATCAGGCGCACCAGTCGAAGCCCCCGCAGCTCAGACTGCTCTCACCAGGGGCATGAAAAACGCCGGCCTCCCCGCCAACCGCATCGTCTTTTCCGAAAAGTTCGCCTGCCCGGTCAGCGGCTTCACGATCGAGGAGGTCGAGCCGCGCCTGTTTTCGTTCAACGCCCCCCAGGGTGCCTGCCCGGCCTGCGACGGCCTGGGCGAGAAGCTGCTGTTCGATCCGCAATTGGTGGTGCCCAACGAGCACCTGACGCTCAAGCAGGGTGCGATCGTCCCCTGGGCCAAGTCCAATCCGCCCAGCCCATACTACATGCAGGTGCTCTCCAGCCTTGCGGCGCACTTCGGGTTCAGCCTGACGACGCCCTGGGACGAGCTGCCGGGCGAGGTCAAGCTGGTGATCCTCTATGGCACCGGCGGCAAGGCGGTTCCGCTCACCTTCAAGGATGGCCGCAAGGAATACACCGTCAACAAGGCGTTCGAGGGGGTTATCGGCAACCTCAACCGCCGGATGGTGCAGACCGACAGCGCCTGGATGCGAGAGGAACTTGCGAAGTTCCAGACCGCGCAGCCTTGCGAGACCTGCCATGGCAAGCGCCTCAAGCCCGAGGCGCTATCGGTCAAGGTGGGCGGCAGCGACATCGCGGACGCCGCGCACTTGTCCGTCGCAGACGCTTTCGCCTGGTTCGGCGGGCTCGAAGAACGGCTGACCAACCAGCAGAGGCAGATCGCGCACGCCATCCTCAAGGAGATCAACGAACGCCTTGGCTTCCTCAACAACGTCGGGCTCGATTATCTCAACCTCAACCGCACCAGCGGCACGCTGTCGGGCGGCGAGAGCCAGCGCATCCGCCTGGCCAGCCAGATCGGCTCGGGCCTGTCGGGCGTGCTCTACGTGCTCGACGAGCCGAGCATCGGCTTGCACCAGCGCGACAACGACATGCTGCTGGAAACCCTCAAGCGCCTGCGCGACCTCGGCAACACCGTGATCGTCGTGGAGCATGACGAGGACGCGATCCGCACTGCCGACCACATCGTCGATCTTGGGCCAGGTGCCGGCGTCCATGGTGGCCAGGTGGTGGCGGAAGGCACGCTCAAGCAGGTGCTCAAGTCCAAGGACAGCCTGACCGCGGCCTACCTCAACGGCACCCGCCGTATCGAGGTGCCCGAGACCCGCCGCAAGGGCAACGGCCACTTCGTGACGGTGGAGAACGCGCGCGCCAACAACCTTACCGGCGTCACCGCGAAGTTCCCGCTCGGCACCTTCTGCTGCGTGACCGGCGTCTCCGGCTCGGGCAAGTCCTCGCTCACCATCGACACGCTGCAGGCGGGCGCCAGCCGCCAGCTCAACGGCGCGCGGGTGATCGCGGGCGCGCATGACCGGATCACCGGCCTCGAAATGTGCGACAAGGTGATCGAGATCGACCAGTCGCCGATCGGCCGCACCCCGCGCTCCAACCCCGCCACCTACACCGGCGCCTTCACGCAGATCCGCGACTGGTTCGCCGGCCTGCCCGAAAGCCAGGCACGCGGCTACAAGCCGGGCCGCTTCAGCTTCAATGTCAAGGGCGGCCGTTGCGAGGCGTGCCAGGGCGACGGCCTCATCAAGATCGAGATGCACTTCCTCCCCGACGTCTACGTCACCTGCGAGGAGTGCCACGGCAAGCGCTACAACCGCGAGACCCTGGAGGTGAAGTTCAAGGGGCTCTCGATCGCCGACGTGCTCGACATGACGATCGAGGATGCCGAGGAGTTCTTCAAGGCCGTGCCCCCGATCCGCGACAAGATGCACATGCTGAACGAGGTGGGCCTTGGCTACGTGAAGGTCGGCCAGCAGGCGACGACGCTCTCGGGCGGCGAGGCGCAGCGGGTGAAATTGGCCAAGGAACTCGCCCGCCGCTCCACCGGGCAGACGCTCTACATCCTCGACGAGCCCACCACCGGCCTTCACTTCGAGGACGTACGCAAGCTGCTGGAAGTGCTGCACCGACTGGTGGACCAGGGCAACTCGGTGGTGGTGATCGAACACAACCTCGACGTCATCAAGACCGCCGACTGGATCATCGACATGGGTCCCGAAGGCGGCGTGCGCGGGGGGCAGATCGTGGCGGATGGCACGCCCGAGGACGTTGTGCAGGAACCGCGCAGCTTCACGGGTCAGTATCTCAAGCCGCTGCTGGGGAGCTGGGCGAAGTAGCCTTGTGGAAAGCGGAAGGCCTCGCGTTGGAGCGTGAGGGCTTCCGCGCTAGAGCCGGCTCTCTTGGGGTCGGCTGCGTGCGCGGGCCGGGAGCAAGGAGGTCGGCTTGCCCTTATTCTCCGCCAGAGGACCTGCCGCCGGCGCCGGGCTCGCCCTGCTGCTCGCCGGGGCTCTTGCGGGATGCGGCGGCGGGATACGGTATCGGCCGGTGAGCGACACGCCTGTCCGGATCGGCCCTGCCTACCAGGTCCGCGGCACCACCTACACACCGGCGGCGCAGCCTGCTTACGACATGCTGGGTTATGCGACGTGGTATGGCGCGGAGAGCGGCAGCCAGGTGGCCAACGGAGAGCGCTTCCGACCGGACTGGATCACCGCGGCACACGCCACGCTGCCGCTGCCGACCTACGTGGAGGTGACGGCGCTCGACACCGGGCGCCGCATCCTCGTGCGGATCAACGATCGCGGGCCTTTCGGCGAAAGAGCCCGCATCATCGACCTGTCGAAGGGCGCCGCCGAATTGCTCGGCCTGCGCGCCAGAGGCAAGGCGGCCGTCCGGGTCCGCGTGGTGGAGCCGGATGAGCAGGACCGTGCCGCGCTGCGCCAGGGCCGGCCGGCGCGCGTTCTGCCGCCCGTCGCGCCGCGCCCGCTCGCCAGCCTCCAGGACCAGTTCGAGCGGGGCGTCGGCGCTCGCTGAACGTCCGCTCAGGCGCGTTCGGCGTAGATCTCTCGCTCCTTGCCGATCAGGATCTCGGCCAGGAACCAGTAGGCCTCACCCCAGGCAGCAAGCACTTCGTCGGTCGCTGCCTCGCCCACGACGTCGCGGATGGCGGGCAAGAGGGCGTCGGCGACGAGCGGGTAGTGCTCGGGCTTGACGCCGGTCTCGACGTGACGCGCCACCATCCGCGCGACGGCACCGGAGAGGTTCTGCAGCTTGTCCACGTTCTGGGCATAGCCCAGGATCGCGGCCGCAAGCCGGCGGGGCTGCTCGCCGGAGTCCTGCGCCGCCTGGTCGAACAGCGCGCGCACCTCCTCGTTCTCGAACAGACGCTGGTACATCCGGGTAGTGATGGCGACGCCGTGCTGCTGCAGCACGGGTGCGGTGGCCTTTACAGTGGCGATGGTGCTTTCGGACAGCGCGGTGGTCATGGACGGCTCCTCTTCATCTTCAAAGATGCGATTCGGATGCATCTATACGCTTCGCGCGAAAAGATGTAAACGAGCCGCATGATTGACTTACCTGCGCCGCGATGCGCCTGACGGCCCACACCGACTATGCCCTGCGTATTCTCCTCCATGCCGCGCTCGCGGAGGGGGAGGGCGACGGGCTGCTGTCCATCGCGCAGGTGGCGCGGGACCATGCGATTTCGCGCAATCATGCGATGAAGGTGGTCAACGTCCTGGCCAATGCCGGGCTCCTGGCGACGGTGCGGGGGCGCAGCGGCGGCTTCCGGCTGGGGCGGCCGGCGGAGGACATCACGCTGGGCGAAGTGGTGCGCCTGACCGAGCCGGGCATGAAGGCCGCCGACTGCGAAGGCTGCGTTCTCCAGGAATTCTGCGGACTTACGGGCATGTTGGCGGGGGCGATGCGGGCTTTCCTGGGGGAGTTGGATCGGCGGACCCTGGCGGCGGCGGCGGCGGGATCGCGGCTTCCGGCGCGGCTCGCGGCCGGAACCATGGTCACGAGCCCGGCGTTGGACCAGGAAAGAGGAGAAGGATGATGACCACCGGAGCCGAAATTCCCTTTCGCCGCAATCGCTTCGCCCAGGGCACCGGATCGCTGATCCTGGACCGGCAGCGCGAGGAGCGGCAGCGCAAGGGCGAAGGCGCCGGCGAGCCGATGCGCGTCTGGTCGCACGGCCGCTTTGTCGCACAGTAAGATAGGCACTGGGAAATAGCGCGCGGTTAGCGCCGCATTAGCGCGCAGACAGCGCGCACGGCGCCCTTGCGCCCGCGCCCCTGCCCTTCCCCTGCCCCCGCCGCAAACCCGCACGCGGCCGCGGCTGCCGAGGTCACGAGCCCGCCAGCCGCTGTACCGCAACGGGACGCCGCCAAAGGCACGGATGCGCGCGAACCCCGGGCAGGTTAGGGGGGATCTGCGGGTCTTTCCGCGCCGCGAAAGGAACCGAGTGCCCCCCTTCCCTCCCGTCGCCTCCGCCGCGCCGCAGGACTGGAGGACGGCGGCCCACCCGCGCCCGCGTGACTTCGCCGCGCGCTACCCCCGGCGCGCACGCCCGGTCGGACGGCGGGCACCGGTGCTGCGCCGGCGCTGGAACCTGGCGGTGACGGCGCTGGCCGCGGTCGCGCTTCCCGCCTTCGCCGCGCCCGACGGCTGGGGCCGCTTCGCCATCGCCGACGCCGCGCTGCCCGGCGACGGACGGCTGCCGATGCCGTTCGAGCAGGCCGGGGCAAGCTTCCCGGGCTCCGCCTTCTACTACCTCGCCGCCGAGCCCGCCCCGCTGCGGGTCGGCGCGGGCATCGGCGCGGGCATCGGCTCCGATGCCGCAAGCCCCGCCCCCGGCTTCTCCCCCGCCGCACGCCCGCTGCGCATTGTCGGCCCCGGGGTGGACCGCAGCCGCGCGCTCCAGTGCCTGACCGCCGCGATCTACTACGAGGCGGCGAGCGAGCCCGACGCCGGGCAGCGCGCGGTGGCGCAAGTGGTGCTCAACCGCGTGGCCCACCCCGCCTACCCCAAGACGGTGTGCGGCGTGGTCTACCAGGGCTCGGAACGATCGACCGGCTGCCAGTTCTCGTTCACCTGCGACGGCGCGCTGGCGCGGCGGCCCGAGCGGCTGTTCTCGCAGCGCGCGGAGACCGTCGCCCGCCAGGCGCTCGCCGGCGCGGTCTATGCCCCGGCGGGGCTGGCGACGCACTACCATACGGTCCAGGTCCACCCCGCCTGGGCACCCAGCCTGCACGAGCTCGGCACCATCGGCGCACATCGCTTCTACGCGTTTCGCGGCGCGGCGGGCGCCCCGGCGACGTTCCGCTTCGCCTACCTCGGCGGCGAGCCGGTCGCGGCCCCGCACCGGCGCGCGCCGGGTGCGAACCTCGCCGCGGCCGAGGCCGTGCTCGACCCGCTGGCGGTGCAGCGCGCCTTCGCCGCCGCCGCGCCGGCCGCCGCCACGCCGCCGGCCGCACCCGAGCCGGCGCCCACCGGCGCCGCCGCCCCCGCCTATTCCGAGGATGTCCGCCAGCGCGGCGGCGACTCGCTCTACCGCGCGCAGAACCTGCCCGCGAGCCAGGGCGTCCGCCCCGAGTACGCCAACAGCGGGCGCTGGATCGGCGAGCCGGGCCAGCCGCAGTAGGCGAGCCCAAGCCGCCCTGCGCGCCACCCCGCAGGCGCCCGGCAAGGTTTGAGCAACCACGTCCTTGCAGGATGGCTTAGCGCCTTGCTGGCAGAGTGCGCGCCTCGCTCGCCCAGGAGGGACCGGCCCCCATGACCATCCGCTTCGCCGCTGCCTGGAAGGGAGCACCCCCTGCCCTCGCGCCCTCGCTCTGCACCGGCGCCCCGCTCGACAGCGTCAACGACAACCCGCCGCTGCCCGTCCCGCCGCGAGCCGCCCGCCGAGCCCCGCGCGACGACGCAGAGCACGAAGCATCCCCTGCCGGCGCCCTCACGCCCTTCCAGGCGCCTGTGCGGGCGGTGACTGCGGCCGCGGGGGGAGAGCCGCCCGACCCGTCCTGCTGCGCCCATGCCGAGCCCGTCGAAGCACAGCGGTGCCCCGCGCCCGATCTCCCGGCCTTCGACAAGCTCAGGCTGAGCGGGGTGGTGAGGCCTGGCTTGGGGGAGCTGCTCTGACGGCTTTTGCTGCGAGGGTGGCGATGGTTGCCGTCTGGAGCAGCAGCGTCTGCTTCCGACCAACTCAGGACGTACCCCTCCGGGCCGCCAGCGTCAGCTTCCGGCCCGAAAGCCGACGATCATGTCGATGCTGCCGGACCCAAGGCTTCGATAATGCGGCATTCAGCGACAGTCCCGCCATCGCACGAGTCGATCACCGCCTTCAGTTCCCGTCTCAGCGCTTGGAGGTCAGCAATCTTGCGATCCACCTCCACCAGATGCTGGTGGGCGATCCGGTCGATCCCAGCGCAGTCGCAGCTCTTGTCGTCGGAAAGGCCCAGGAGCGCGCGCACCTGATCCAGCGAGAAGCCTAGATCACGGGACCGCCTGATGAAAGACAGACGGCCAAGCTCAGCCTGCCCATAATCCCGATAATTGCTCGACGTTCGGGCGGGCTTGGGCAGCAGGCCTATCTTCTCATAATAGCGGATCGTCTCGATCTTCGTGTTTGTGGCCTTGCCCATTTCCCCGATCGTCAACGCCATGCTCTTGACCCTGTAGTTGCTACAGGCCCTATATAGCCTGTCATCGATGCGAAGAGGAGATGGCACATGGCTGGCGGTTGCTGCGGCGGATCACCCGACACTGGCGGAAAGACAGACGACCGCGTCTGGCGCCGTGCGCTGTGGATCGCGCTCATCATCAACGCCGGCATGTTCGGCGTCGAGATCGTCGCTGGCGTCACGGCCGGGTCAGCATCGCTCAAGGCTGACGCGCTCGATTTTCTGGGCGATGCGGCCAACTATGCCATCAGCCTGGGTGTTGCCGGACTTGCGCTGCGCTGGCGCGCCCGCGCGGCCCTCGCCAAAGGCATATCTCTGCTGCTGTTGGGCGTCTGGGTCATCGCCAGTACGGCATGGATGGCGGCACGCGGATCACTGCCCGGGGCCGAGACCATGGGCATCATTGGCGTGCTCGCGCTCGTCGCCAACCTGATCTGCGCCGTGATGCTGTGGCGGCACCGGGAAGGCGACGCCAACCGCAGGTCCGTCTGGATCTGCTCGCGCAACGATGCCATCGGGAACATCGCCGTGGTCGCGGCTGCACTGGGCGTCTTCGGCACCGGGACCGCATGGCCGGACATCGCCGTTGCGGCGGTGCTGGCTGGTCTTGGCGTCTCAGGCGGTTGGCAGATCATTCGTCAGTCATGGCTGGAGTTGAAAGGCCTCGACCACGGCCATGCTATTCTCCGCCAAACCGGAACCGCACACCCCCGTTAAGGACGAAGCCATCGGTCGGCGCCCACGCGTCGACCGTCCACGCACCCGTCGGCGCGCGACTGCGGAGGAGCAACGGGTCATAATGGGTTTGCCGGACATTGAGCAGGTTCTCGGCGTTCACGAACAGACTGACCTTGCCGAGGATGAGTTCACCCATGGCGCCAAGCTGGACATAGGGTCGGCTGCGGGTGCGATAGGGATTGTCATCCAGCGACTGGCGGCCGGTGTAATAGGCTTCGATTCCGAAGCGCCCGCGCCCATGCTTTTCCCACATCGCGACCAGTCCGGCGCTGTCGCGGGGCGTCAGGGGGACCATGCGGCGCCCAGCGGCATCAGGGTCGGGCTCTCTCGCATCGACGTGAACATAGCTGCCGGTCAGCGTCACTGCATTCCAGCGGTAACGGATCAGCACTTCCGCACCGCGCGTTTTCGTCAGACCGCTGGCGTTGATAAGCGTCACATGGTTGGCATCGACCGTCTGGAGTTGCACGGCGTTGTCGATGTTGGATGCGAACAGGCTGACATTGGCTTCCAATGGTCCATGGCCATAGCCGAAGTCGATGGAGGCGCTGTCCGCGACCTCGGCCTTCAACTTCGCATAGGGCACGAGGCGCGAAAGGCCGTTGGCCTCGATCTCCTCGACAAAAGGCGTCGGTGCATAGAAGCCGCGCCCGAGCGACGCACGGATTGTCCAAGGTCCGGGCTTGTAGAGCGCCGAGAGGCGCGGACTGACGCGCGAACCATAGGCGCTGTGACCGTCCCACCGCGCGCTTCCCGCGAGGGTCAGCCTGTCTCCCAGCTTCTGCTCCCCCTGAACGAAGAGCGAGGGCACGGTGTAGCTATAGTCAAAGGCGGAATAGGCCCTGGAGCGATAATCATCCGCCTGAATGGCCGCGCCCGCCAGCCATGTGGTCGCGCCGGTCTCTCCGCCGATCGACGCCTCGGCCAGACCGGTCCTGTGCCGGTCATTCTCGATGACGTCACCAAAGCGATGGCGATGGGATTGGGTCACGCCTGACGCGCGCAGGTGCAGTGTGCCGATGCCTTCAAGCGGCGTCTCCGCTGTCAGGCCGACATCATATCGACGGCTGCGCTGTGCCTGCACGAAGGGTTGCCCATCCGGCGCGGTGGCGCCCGGCATGGTGCCCCCGTCACGCTGTTCGGCCATCGCGCCGAAGGTCAGCAGCGCCTTCGATCCGTCAGCGCCATCCCAGAAAAGCCGGGGTCGAACGGTGAAGCGCTCATAGCCGGGCAAATCCGCCCAACCATCATTGTTGAGGTCCTGACGGCTGTGCCGATCATAGCCTGCCGTGATCGACGCGCTCAGCGTCTGGCTGATCGGCGAGGCGGTATAGCCCGTGACATCCTGACCGTTTCGGCTTGTCGCATTCAGCAGCAACTCACCCTGTGGTTCGCTTGCCGGTCGGCGCGACACCAGATTGATGACGCCGCCAAGGGCCGAAGGTCCGTAGAGGGCCGATGCAGCGCCCTTGATGATCTCCACCTGCCCCAGATCGGTTGGCGGTATCTGAAGCAGGCCGATGGATGGTGTCTGTCCTCCATAGAGCGGCAGGCCGTCAGCCAGGATCTGAGTGTATCGCCCCTTCAGGCCCTGGATGCGTACATTGGCCGCGCCCAGGGCGGGCGATGTGGTCTGCACCCAGACACCGGGTGTTTCGCTGACCAGCATGGCGATATTGCCCGGCCGCATCAGGAGTTTCTCTTCGATCTCCTCCCGGTTCACAACATCCACACGGATCGGTTCGTCCTGTACGCGGCGGCCCGTCCGCGTCGCCTGCACGACGATCTCGGACTCTTCTTCCCCGTCGGCGTCGGAATCAGCCTGCGCATAGGCCGTCGCGGGCCAGGCAGCCCCCAAGAGCAGCGAGAGGAGGAGGTAGTTCGCCGGTCGGTGCGTTCGAGAAACAGACTTCAATGCCAACCCCTGTTCGATCAGACTTACGATCACGGGGTGCCTCATAGGGCCTGTAGCAACTACAGGGTCAAGGCAAAGGTGAACCTTTGCGTGATATGGCTAGCTAGCGCACATGGCCTGGTTACACCGCGAGCGGCAGATTGCATCAGAACCTGCCGCTCAGCGGCTCATTCGGGAACGGCAGAAAAGTCCCAAGCCGCGTCGAACGGCCGTTCAACAACGAACCTAACGTACGTCCGACTTCAAGCGCCGCAATGTCGCTGCCCCTCCCATCCCACTCCGCTCATGCTGAGTTTGTCGAAGCATGGGACCCTCGCGCCTCGCCCCAGGGGCCTTCGACAGGCTCAGGCTGAGCGGGGTCGGGAGGTTGGACTCCGGGAACAGCCGGCCGATGGTCCTCTTCATCACAGTATGCTCCGCAGGATCGGGCGACGTCCGGAAGGCGTGAGCGCCGGTTCCAGGCCACGATTCCCTCCATCCACCGGCCCGCAATCGGCCTGCGCGGCCGGTGCTTCGACGCCGCTGCGCGACCGCGCGCATTGTCGCCGGGACGAGTCGCGGGGGCGTCGCTTGCCAGCCGCGGCGGATTCGGCGACACGGGGTCGGGGGCCCTTGCGGTCCGATCCCCGGGCTCCGGAAGGCGCGCCGTTCCGCCGTTTGCCTGCACTATTGCAATTGCGAACTATTATCAGATAAAAGTGCCGTCATAGTTCCCCGCCTGTCCCTTTGGCGGTTGCAATGTCCTTCCCACGGGCGTAGGGCCCGGCCTGCAAACCCGGCGCCTGCCTCTCGCGGGATGGAAGCAGGCCGCCTTGAAGTCCGGCAATCCCGCCATTGGGAAGGACACGCAGGGATCATGGCTCGTAAGAAGATTGCGCTTATCGGCGCCGGCAACATCGGCGGCACGCTGGCGCACCTCGCCGCGCAGAAGGAACTGGGCGACATCGTCCTCTTCGACATCGCCGAGGGCATCCCGCAGGGCAAGGCGCTCGACCTCTCGCAGTGCGGCCCGGTCGAGGGCTTCGACGCCCAGATCACCGGCACCAACGACTATGCGGACATCGCCGGCGCCGACGTCGTCATCGTCACGGCCGGCGTGCCGCGCAAGCCCGGCATGAGCCGCGACGACCTGCTCGGCATCAACCTCAAGGTGATGAAGTCCGTGGGCGAGGGCATCAAGGCCCACGCGCCCGACGCGTTCGTGATCTGCATCACCAACCCGCTCGACGCGATGGTCTGGGCGCTGCGCGAATTCTCCGGCCTGCCGCACAACAAGGTCGTCGGCATGGCCGGCGTGCTCGACTCGGCGCGCTTCTCGACCTTCCTCGCCTGGGAGTTCGGCGTCTCGGTGCGCGACGTGACCTCGTTCGTGCTCGGCGGCCACGGCGACACCATGGTCCCGGTGGTCGAGTACTCGACCGTCAAGGGCATCCCCGTCCCCGACCTCATCAAGATGGGCAAGTCCACGCAGGAGCGCATCGACGCGATCGTCAAGCGCACCGCGAACGGCGGCGGCGAGATCGTCGGCCTGCTGAAGACCGGCTCGGCCTTCTACGCCCCCGCCGCCTCGGCGATCGCCATGGCTGAAAGCTACCTCGGCGACCAGAAGCGCATCCTGCCCTGCGCCGCCTACCTCGAGGGCCAGTACGGCGTCGACGGCCTCTACGTCGGCGTGCCGGTCAAGATCGGCAGCGACGGCGTCGAGGAAGTGATCGAGATCGCGCTGGACGACAAGGCGAAGGCCGGCCTGCAGGTCTCGATCGACGCGGTCAAGGAACTGCTGGTCGCCTGCAAGGGCATCGACGGCTCGCTGGCCTGATCCGGTGATCCTGCGCCCGATCCCGGTCGGGCGCGGATCGTCGGTGGCGAGGCCGCCGGGTACACATTTCAGCACACACAAGACCCCAACGGAGTGACGCGATGTCGATCCTCGTAAACAAGAACACCAAGGTCATCACCCAGGGCATGACCGGCGCGACCGGCAGCTTCCACACCCAGGCCGCGCTCGACTACGGCACGCAGATGGTCGCCGGCGTCACCCCCGGCAAGGGCGGCACCGAGCACCTCGGCCTGCCCCAGTTCAACTCGGTCCACGAAGCCAAGGCCGCGACCGGCGCCACCGCATCGTGCGTCTACGTGCCGCCGTTCGGCGCCGCGGACGCCATCCTGGAGGCGATCGACGCCGAGATCGAGCTGATCATCTGCATCACCGAGGGCATCCCCGTCCTCGACATGATCCCCGTCAAGCGCGCGCTCGTCGGCTCCAAGTCGCGCCTGATCGGCCCGAACTGCCCCGGCGTGCTGACGCCCAACGAGTGCAAGATCGGCATCATGCCGGGCAACATCTTCTCCAAGGGGTCGGTGGGTGTTGTTTCGCGCTCGGGCACGCTTACCTATGAAGCCGTGTTCCAGACCACCAACGCCGGGCTCGGCCAGACCACGGCCGTCGGCATCGGCGGCGACCCGGTCAACGGCACCAACTTCATCGACGTCCTCGAGCTGTTCCTGGCCGACGACGAGACCCAGTCGATCATCATGATCGGCGAGATCGGCGGCTCGGCCGAGGAAGAAGCGGCGCAGTTCCTCAAGGACGAGGCCAAGCGCGGTCGCAAGAAGCCGATGGCGGGCTTCATCGCCGGCCGCACGGCGCCTCCGGGCCGTCGCATGGGCCACGCGGGCGCGATCGTCTCGGGCGGCCAGGGCGGCGCCGAGGACAAGATCGCGGCGATGGAAGAGGCCGGCATTCGCGTCTCGTCCTCGCCCTCGCTGCTCGGCGAGACCCTGGTGGAAGCTCTCAAGGCCTACGCCTGACGACATAGTGCAAGGCGCGGTGCGTTTCTTCGGAACCGCACCGCTCCGGGGCGCTTACCATGACGCGTGCGGGGCATCCGGCCCCGGCGTGAGTATCGAGCGGACTTTCGGCCCTCCTCCCCGGGAACCGTCAGCCCGCCCTTCCTGAAGACGCCGGACGCCCTGTCCGGGCGTGGCGATAGGTGATTCCTATGGGCGACGAGAGTTTCGATTTCACCCCCGACATGGGACTCGACGAGCCCCAGGCCGGCCCCAGCTGGCAGCCCCGCAACTGGCCCCTCGTCGGCGGCGACGCCGAGGACGACTGGACGCAGGGGCTTGATCCCACCGCGCTCAAGGTCAAGATCGAGAAGGCCGCGGCCAAGGGCGGCGGCAAGGTCGACCAGGCCCGCATAGACGAAGCGGCGGCCGATGCAATCCGCGCGATGATGCTGATCCGCACGTATCGCGTGCGCGGTCACCTCGCGGCGGACCTCGACCCGCTCGGCCTCAACCAGCGCAAGCTGCCGGCCGACCTCACCCCCGAGTACCACGGCTTCGTCGGCGCCGCGCAGGATCGCAAGGTCTACATCGGCGGCACCCTCGGCCTCGAGTGGGCGACCGTGCGCGAGATCGTGCAGACGCTGCGCGCCAACTACTGCGGCAAGGTCGGCCTCGAGTACATGCACATCGCCGACACGGAGGAGCGCCGCTTCCTCCAGGAGCGCATGGAAGGCGTGAACAAGGAGATCGAGTTCACCCCCGAGGGCAAGAAGGCGATCCTCCAGGCCGTCGTGCGCGGCGAGCAGTACGAGAAGTTCCTCGGCAAGAAGTACGTCGGCACCAAGCGCTTCGGCCTGGACGGCGGCGAGTCGATGATCCCCGCGCTGGAAGCCGTCATCAAGTACGGCGGCCAGCTCGGCGTGAAGGAGATCGTCTACGGCATGGCCCACCGCGGCCGCCTGAACGTCCTCGCGAACGTGCTGGCCAAGCCCTACAAGGTGATCTTCCACGAATTCTCGGGCGGCACCGCCAACCCCGAGGACGTGGGTGGCTCGGGCGACGTCAAGTACCACCTGGGCACTTCGGCCGACCGCGAGTTCGACGGCATCAAGGTCCACATGAGCCTGATGCCCAACCCCTCGCACCTCGAGACGGTCGATCCGGTGGTGCTCGGCAAGGTGCGCGCCTACCAGGTCATCGCGGACGACATCGGCGACGACATCGGCCCCGGCTCCAAGCACAAGCAGGTGCTGCCGGTGCTGATCCACGGCGACGCGGCCTTCGCCGGCCAGGGCATCGTGTGGGAGTGCTTCGGCCTCTCGGGCGTGAAGGGCTACAACACCGGCGGCTGCATCCACTTCGTCATCAACAACCAGATCGGCTTCACGACGAGCCCGCAGTTCGCGCGCAACTCGCCCTACCCCTCGGACGTCGCCAAGGGCGTCCAGGCGCCGATCCTGCACGTCAACGGCGATGACCCGGCGGCGGTGACCTTCGCCTGCAAGCTGGCGATCGACTACCGCCAGACCTTCGGGCGCGACGTGGTGATCGACATGTGGTGCTATCGCCGCTTCGGCCACAACGAAGGCGACGAGCCCGGCTTCACCCAGCCGCTGATGTACCAGAAGATCCGCCAGCACCCGCCGGTCAGCCAGATCTACAGCGAGCGTCTCCAGCGCGAGGGCGTGATCGACGATGCCTTCCTCGGCCAGACCGAGGCGGCCTTCACCGCCCACCTCGAGGAGCAGTTCGAGGCGGCCAAGACCTACAAGGCCAACCAGGCGGACTGGTTCGCCGGCCAGTGGAGCGGCTTCCACAAGCCCGCCGACCCGGAGACCGCGCGCCGCAACGTCGAGACCAAGATCGAGCCCAAGCTGTTCGAGAGCCTCGGCCGCGCGCTGACCACGGTGCCCGAGGGCCTGACCGTCCACAAGACGCTCGCCCGCGTGCTCGCCGCCAAGGAGGAGATGTTCAAGTCGGGCGACGGCTTCGACTGGGCCACCGCCGAGGCGCTCGCCTTCGGCAGCCTCGTCTCCGAGGGCTACGGCGTGCGCCTGTCCGGCCAGGACTGCGGCCGCGGCACCTTCTCGCAGCGCCATGCGGTGTGGACCGACCAGACCGACGAGCGCAAGTACGTCCCCCTCTCGACGCTGCCGCACGGCCGCTTCGAGGTGCTCGATTCGACCCTGTCGGAATACGGCGTGCTCGGCTTCGAGTACGGCTACGCCAGCGCCGACCCGAAGACGATGGTGCTGTGGGAAGCGCAGTTCGGCGACTTCGCCAACGGCGCGCAGATCATCATCGACCAGTACGTCGCCTCGGCCGAATCCAAGTGGCTGCGCGCCAACGGCCTGGTGATGCTGCTGCCGCACGGCTACGAGGGCCAGGGTCCGGAGCACTCCTCGGCGCGCCTGGAGCGCTACCTGCAGCTCTGCGCGCAGGACAACATCCAGGTCTGCAACATCACCAGCCCGGCGAACTACTTCCACGTCCTGCGCCGGCAGATGCATCGCCCCTTCCGCAAGCCGCTGATCATCATGACCCCCAAGTCGCTGCTGCGCCACCCGCTGGCGAAGTCGAGCGCCGCGGAGTTCCTGGAAGGCGACTTCAAGCGCATCCTGTCCGACCCCAAGGCCTCGGCAGACGCCGAGACGAAGCGGGTCATCCTGTGCTCGGGCAAGGTCTTTTACGACCTTCTCGAAGCGCGCGATGCGGCCGAGATCACCGACACCCAGATCCTGCGCCTCGAGCAACTCTATCCCTTCCCGGGCGAGCCGCTGACCGAGCGCCTGGCGCGCATGCCGAACCTCGAGGAGGTCGTCTGGTGCCAGGAGGAGCCGAAGAACAACGGTTCCTGGTTCTTCGTCGATCCCCTGGTCGAGGAGGCCGCCAAGAAGGCGGGCGTCAAGGCACCGCGTCCGCGCTACGCCGGCCGCTCCGCCTCGGCCTCGCCGGCCACCGGCCTCGCCAAGCGCCACACCGCCGAGCAGGCGGCGCTGGTCGCCGATGCGCTGCATCTTTCCGTTCGCTCCGAACTCCGTCGCAAGCAGAAGGCTTGAGATAAATCATGTCCACCGAAGTCAAGGTCCCCACGCTCGGCGAGTCCGTCTCCGAGGCCACCATCGGCCAGTGGCTCAAGCAGCCCGGCGAAGCCGTCGCCGCTGACGAGCCCATCGCCAGCCTCGAAACCGACAAGGTCGCCATCGACGTCATGGCGCCCCACGCCGGCGTCATGGGCCAGCATCTCGCCAAGGAAGGCGACACCGTCACCGTCGACGCGCTGATCGCCACCATCGAGGAAGGCTCGGGCGCCCCTGCGGCGGCCAAGCCCGCCGCCGCGCCCGCAGCCGCAGCCGCTTCGGCCGCCGCTCCCGCTGCCGCACCGGTGCCCTCCCCGGCTCCTGCCGCCGCGGACGAGGCTTCGGCCGGCGCCGCGGTGCTCTCGCCCGCGGTGCGCCGCGCGATCCTGGAGCACGGCATCGACCCGGCGACCATCAAGGGCACCGGCAAGGACGGCCGCATCACCAAGGACGACGTCCTCGAAGCGGCGAAGAACAAGCCCGCCTCGGCCCCTGCCGCCCCCTCGGCGCCGGCGGCCGCCGCACCGGCCGGTCGCAACGAGGAGCGCGTCAAGATGACGCGCCTGCGCCAGACGATCGCCAAGCGCCTCAAGTCCGCGCAGGACAACGCCGCGCTTCTCACCACCTTCAACGACGTCGACATGTCGGCCGTCATCGAGGCGCGCGAGAAGTACAAGGACGTGTTCCAGAAGAAGCACGGCATCAAGCTCGGCTTCATGTCGTTCTTCGCCAAGGCCTCGGTCCTGGCGCTCAAGGACATCCCGGCAGTCAACGCGCAGATCGACGGCGACGAGATCGTCTACCACGATTACGTCGACATCTCGATCGCGGTCTCGGCGCCCAACGGCCTGGTCGTCCCGGTCGTGCGCGACTGCGACAAGCTGGGCTTCGCCGGCATCGAGAGCGCCATCGCCAACTTCGGCAAGAAGGCCAAGGAAGGCACGCTCACCATGGAAGACATGAAGGGCGGCACCTTCACGATTTCCAACGGCGGCGTGTTCGGCGGCCTGATGTCGACCCCGATCATCAACCCGCCGCAGTCGGCGGTGCTGGGCCTCCACCGCATCGAGGACCGCGCGGTCGTGCGGGGCGGCGAGATCGTCATCCGCCCGATGATGTACATCGCCCTGTCTTACGACCACCGCATCATCGACGGTCGCGAGGCGGTCACCGCGCTCAAGACCATCAAGGAAGCGATCGAGGATCCCACCCGGCTCCTGATCGACCTCTGAGGTAAACGAAGATGGGCATCACCTTCAGCCTGATCCGCGTGCCGGCCGACACAGTCGCCGCGCTTGCGGGCAGGCCGAGGGCGGTGGCCGAATTCGTTTATCAAGACGGCAGCTTCTACAAGGCGCCCAAGCCCGGGTTCTTCGGCAGGTTTTTCGGAGCCAAGGCCGAAGCTACCGACCCCATTCCAGCCCGGCATGACAACGATGAGATGGACCTCGATAAGTCCTGGCACATCGTTCATTACCTGTTGACCGGAAGTACGGGACGATCTGAATCGCCCCTCGGCATAATAGGTGATGACCTCCATCCCCTTGCAAATCTTGACCTCGGCCTAGGAAAGCCCAACGTCCTTTCCCCCGACGTCGTGGCCGCTTTTGACCAGGCGGCGCAATCGCTCACCGACGACGCGGTCATGGCGCGTTTCATCGCGACTGAAATGCCGACCGACGAGCTCTATTTGGGCAACGTCATTGCGCGAGGGGATGAAGAAGACATGCGGGAATATGCGCTGGAAAACTTCCATGTTTTACGCGATTTCGCTCGGCAGGCTGCGGCCGCCAATGAAGCGATCATCACGTTCTATTCTTGATTGGAATCAGAAATGGCTGATTACGACTACGACGTCCTTGTCATCGGTGCCGGCCCCGGCGGTTACGTCGCGGCGATCCGCGCGGCGCAGCTGGGCCTGAAGACCGCCTGCGCCGAAGGGCGCGAGACGCTGGGCGGCACCTGCCTCAACGTCGGCTGCATCCCCTCGAAGGCCCTGCTCCACGCCTCGGAATACTTCGAGGCGGCGAAGGAAGGCGGCGCGATGGCCAAGATGGGCATCAAGGTCACCCCGGAGCTCGACCTGCCGACCATGCAGGGCCAGCGCATCGACGCGGTGAAGGGCCTGACCGGCGGCATCGAGTTCCTGTTCAAGAAGAACAAGGTCGACTGGCTCAAGGGCTACGCCCAGTTCAAGGACGCGCACAGCGTCGAGGTTGCCGGCAGGACGGTGACCGCCAAGAACATCGTCATCGCCACCGGCTCCTCGGTCACCCCGCTTCCCGGCGTCGAGATCGACAATGCCGGCGGCGTCGTGGTCGATTCGACCGGTGCGCTGGAGCTGGCGTCCGTGCCCAAGAAGATGGTCGTCATCGGCGGCGGCGTGATCGGGCTCGAGCTGGGTTCGGTGTGGCGCCGGCTGGGCGCCGAAGTGACCGTGGTCGAATTCCTCGACCAGTTGCTGCCCGGCATGGACGGCGACGTGCGCAAGGAAGCCGCCAAGATCTTCAAGAAGCAGGGCATGGCGCTCAAGCTCGGCACCAAGGTCACCGGCGTGACCGTCGAAGGCCAGGGCGCCAAGGTCACCGTCGAGCCCGCCAAGGGCGGTGACGCCGAAGTGATCGAGGCCGACGTCGTGCTCGTCTCGATCGGCCGCCGTCCGAACACCGAGGGCCTCGGCCTCGCCAGCATCGGCCTCGAACTCAACGCGCGCGGCCAGATCGAGACCGACCATGACTTCGCCACCAAGGTGGACGGCGTCTGGGCCATCGGCGACGTGATCCCTGGCCCGATGCTCGCGCACAAGGCCGAGGACGAGGGCATCGCCGTCGCCGAGAACATCGCCGGCCTCACCGGCATCGTGAACCACGACGTCATCCCCGGCGTCGTCTACACGCAGCCCGAGTTCGCCGGCGTCGGCCTGACGGAAGAGGCCGCCAAGGAGCGCGGCGCGATCAAGGTCGGCAAGTTCCCGATGCTCGCCAACTCGCGCGCCAAGACCAACCACGAGCCCGACGGCTTCGTGAAGGTCATCGCCGATGCCGAGACCGACCGCGTGCTCGGCGTCTGGTGCATCGCCTCTGTGGCAGGCACGATGATCGCCCAGGCCGCGCAGGCGATGGAATTCGGCGCGACCAGTGAAGACATCGCCTACACCTGCCACGCGCACCCGACGCACTCGGAAGCGATCAAGGAAGCGGCGATGGCGGTCACCGGCAAGCCGATCCACATCTGATTTTTTGGGTTACCCCTCCACCACCCGCTTCGCGGGCGGTCCCCCTCCCCATCGCTTCGCGACGGGGAGGATTGGATGGGTTAATTTTCTCGATCCTCCTCATCGCGCGGCGGTGGGGAGGATTTTTTCTTACCGAGGCTTAACTTCCGATCCTCCCCCTTGCGCAGAAATGGGGAGGAGGACCGCCGACGCAGTCGGTGGTGGAGGGGTAATGCCGTGCCACCCGCCAAAGCTATCGCCCACGCCCGCCGGCTCCGCCGCGCGATGACGCTGCCCGAAGTGCTGCTCTGGCGGCACTTGCGCATGGCCCCGGTGAAGTTCCGCCGCCAGCATCCGGTCGGACCCTATGTCCTGGACTTCTACTGCGCTTCGGCGAAGACCGGGATCGAGGTGGATGGGGCAGCGCACGACATGGGCGCACATCCGGCGCGCGATGCGGAGCGGGAGGTCTGGTTGCGGCAGCGCGGGATCAAGGTGATGCGCGTGCCGGCGCGGGCGGTGCTCGGCGCCTTGGAGGTGACCGTCGAGGGGATCGTGCGCGTTTGCGGCGGGTGAACAGTGCCCCCCCTCCACCGCCGCCTTCGCGAGTCGAGGGTGCAAGAGGAACCCCCTGCCCCCTCCCGCATTTCTCGCCGGATGGCACCTCGCTCGCTCCTCCTGGCCGCCGCGCTGGCGCTGTCCCTCGCCGCCTGCAACCGCGACCGCGGCGGCGGTGCCCCGCCCCGCGCGCACGACGCGATCCATGTCGAGCCGCAGGCCTCGCTCATCACCGTGCCCATCCACGCCGACCTCGGCAACCTGGCCGCCGCGCTCGAACGCCAGGTGCCGCGCACCTTGTGGACGATCGACAAGCCCGGCCAGACCTGCGTCCCCTCGCGCAACGTCGATCTCGGTATCGCGCGGCTCAAGACGCCCTCGATCAAGTGCCGGATCGTGGGCGAGGTCACGCGCGGGCCGATGCGCTTCGCCGGGCGCGGGCGCGAGGTGCTGCTGACGATGCCGCTCCACGCCGTGGTGCGCGCCGAGGACATCGGCGGCGTGCTCAAGCGCGAGACCGCCACCGCCGACGCCATGGCCCATGCCGTCGTCAACCTCACGCTCGCCTCCGACTGGACGCCGCGCGGCACGGTGCGGATTCGCTACGAGTGGACCAACAAGCCGCACCTGGACTTCCTGGGCCAGCGGATCGACTTCACCGACCAGGCCGAGGCCAAGCTGGCACCGGTGATCGCCCGGCTGGAGCGCGAGCTGCCGGGCGAGCTGGGCAAGCTCGAGGTGCGCGAGCAGGTGGAGCGTGCCTGGGCCTCGGCCTTCACGACGCTGTCGCTCAACCGCAGGAACCCCCCGGTGTGGATGCGCGTGAGCCCCACCGAGCTGCAGTACGGCGGCTACGAGCTGCAGGGCACGCGCCTGGTGCTGCGCCTGGGCGTCAAGGCGGTGACCGAGACCTTCGTGGGCAAGCGCCCCAAGGACCCGGCACCGCGGCCGCTGCCACCGGTGCGCCCGCTGGAGGCCGAGGCGGGGCAACTCGCCTTCTTCATCCCCGTGATCGCCGACTACCGCGAACTGGAGCCGGTGCTCATGCGCGCGCTGACGAAGCGATCGGCGCGGCCCTTCCCCGTCGCGGGGGTCGGGGCGGTGCGCGCCGTGTTCCACGACGTGACGATCTACGGCACCACCGGCGGGCGCATCGCGGTGGGCGTGACCTTCACCGCGCGGGACGAAGCCGGGCGCGTCGGCCCGACGCGCGGCACCGTCTGGATGACCGGCGTTCCGGTCAACGCCGAGAACTCGCGCCGGGTCGGCTTCGAGAACTTCGCGGTCAGCGGCACCACCGACATGACGGGCGGCGACCTCATCCTCCAGCTCGCCAACGCGCCGGGCCTTGGCACCACGATCGCCGCCGCGCTGGCGCAGAACTTCGAGAAGGACTAC
Organism: Novosphingobium soli; assembly: GCF_042432915.1. NCBI lineage: Bacteria > Pseudomonadati > Pseudomonadota > Alphaproteobacteria > Sphingomonadales > Sphingomonadaceae > Novosphingobium > Novosphingobium soli. The sequence continues at coordinate 250,089 of NZ_JBHLWK010000010.1, read as the reverse complement.
GCCGAGCTGCTCGGCAAGATCGACCGCGCGATCAAGGCGAAGCGCGAGGGCGACCTGCTCATCCGCGCTGAGGTGACGCGCACCCGCACGGGCCGCATCAAGGCCGCGGGTCAGGGGCTCTATTTGCCGGTATGGGCGGACGGCACCGCCTCAATCACGCTGGCGCCGTGAGCGCCGCGGGCGCGCCCTGACCCCAGCGGCAATCGGGGCTGACCGGCGGCTCCTGTCCGATTGACCAGCTGCGCCATGGCCGGTTCAACTGGCACCAGAGGCCGACCGGCACGGGAGAGAGCGATGAAGGCAGTCTGGTACACGCAGAACGGCGGCCCCGAAGTCATGCAGTTCGGCGCGCTGCCCGATCCCGAGGTCGGCCCGCGAACGGTGCTGATCCGGGTCGAAGTGATCTCGATCGAGGGCGGCGACCTGCTCAACCGCGTCCACACGCCGCCCGCGCGCACGCCCTTCGTGCCGGGCTACCAGGCCGCCGGCACCGTCGTCGCGGTGGGCGCCGAGGTCACCCGCTTCCGCGAGGGGGACCGCGTGCTCGGCTTCGCCTGGAACGGCAGCCACGCCGAGCTCTTCGCGGTGGACGAGAGCCACGCCTACCCGATCCCCGAGGGCATGGACCTCGCCCTGGCCGCCGTTGTGCCGATCGCCTTCGGGACGGCCTGGGATGCGCTGTTCACCTATGGCGGGCTGCAGGCGGGCGAGACCGTGCTGGTGCAGGGCGCGGCGGGCGGGGTCGGCCTGGCCGCCGTGCAGCTCGCGGCACGCGCGGGCGCGACCGTTATCGGCACCGCCTCCAGCCCCGAGCGGCTCGCCCGCGTGGAGCCCCTCGGGCTCGCCCACGGCATCGACTACAAGCGCGAGGACATCGCCGCGCGCTGCAAGGACATCACCGGGCGCAAGGGCGTGGACCTCGTGCTCGACCTGGCGGGGGGACAGGGCAAGGACCTGCTGGTGGAGGCGCTGCGCCCGCACGGGCGCTATGCCGTGATCGGCGCCGCCGAGGGCACGCTGCCCAGCTTCGGGTTCTTCGAGCTGATCCGCAAGGCGATGCAGGTCACCGGCATCTCGTTTGGCCGCGACATGAACACCCCGCGCGTCCACCAGCTGCTCGCCGAACTGCTGGCGCAGGTCCATGCCGGGACGCTGGTCATGCCGATCGAGCGCGAGTTCGCGCTGTCGGAGGCGGTGGAGGCGCACCGCTTCGTGGCGGAAGGGCATCCCTTCGGCCGCGTGCTGATGCGCCCCTGAGCGGCTTCAGATCGCGTCCGGATAGACCGGCCGGATGTCCACCGGCAGCGAACCCATGGCGGCGATCGCCGCCTCCGCCTCGGCGTCGAGCCGCGCCCAGCGCGCCATGAAGGCCTTGGTCCCGGCATAGTCGCCGGTGGCCTGCAGCATCAGCATGTCGTGGAGCAGCGCCTTGAGGCCTGCTTCCATCTTCGCGTCATCCACCACGTAGCGCCGCGCCGCCGCGTCGTACGTGAAGGCACCCTTGTCGCGCAGGTAGGCGTACTGCAGCGCCGCGCCCTTGCCGTGCGCCTCCACCGCGCCGAAGCGCACCGCGCGGAAGATGCCGGTGAAGTACGTGGCGAAGAGCTGCGGCCGTTCGCTGGCGGGAAGCTCGCCCTTGTCCATCATCAGCAGGATGTTCCACACGCCCGCGACGTCGGCCTTGGCCTCCTCCAGCGCCGAGTTCTGCTCCTTGAGCGCCTTGTCGACGGTGGTCTTCTCGCCGTTCACGACGATCGAGCCCGGCCCCAGGCTGTGCGACAGCTCGTGGAACAGCGTCTCGTACTGCATGTACTTGCGCGCGACGAGGGCGGCCTGATCGGGCTTGAGCACCAGCGCCGCCATCGGCTGCAGGATGCGGTCGAACTTGGCCCCCAGCACGTTGGAGAGGATGACCTTCTTGGCGCCCTTGGCCTCGCGCACCCGCTCGTCGTTGGGAAGATTGAAGGCGATGGTCTGCGAACCCGGCACGTTGTCGCCGCCGCCGCGTACCTGCTCGGCCACCGCGATCGGGCTCTCGAACCCGCGCTGGAAGTTCTTGTAGCGCTCCTCGATGGGAAGGTTCGCCTCCATGTCCCGGAGGTGGTTCTTGTATTTCGCGAGCGCTGCGGATTCCTCCGGATCCTTGAGCGTGACGAAGCTCTCGAACGCGGTCTTGGCGCCCATCAGCCGGTCGGTATAGACCTCGTAGGGCCCGATCGCGACTTCGATCGGCGTGCCGGACAGGTCCATCCAGGCCAGCTCGCTCTCATAGTAGTCGTCGGTCCGGAAGGCCTTGGCGCGCAGCGTCAGGAAGCGCGCGAGGCTGGCGTTGCTGGTGCGCGCCGCCGCCTGCTCCAGCAGCCGCGCGGCGGGCTCCAGCCATTCGCGGTAGGCGACCGAATAAGGCACCGCCACCAGCTTGCCGCCTTCGCGCCGCACCACCGTGTAGGGGCTGAGCAGCGCGGCCTTCTGGTCCGGATGCGCGGTAATGTACGCCTCCAGTTCCTCGCGCGTCATGTCCTCGGGATAGAAGCCGGCCCCTTCGGGCATCGCCGTGGTCCCCCAGAACGGGTGGAGATCGGCCATCTCGTCCCAAGGGCCGAAGTTGCGGGCGAACATCTCCACCAGCAGGTCGCGGTCCGCCCGCCGGTTCATGGCGACGGCACGCTGCACCTCGGGGTTCCGCGCGTAGCGTTGGCGCAGGTAGATCTCGCTCATCAGGTCCGAGGCCTTGATGAGCAGGTTCACGACCTCGCGCTCCTCGGCGCTGAGGAAGGCGGTGTCCACGTCCATGCGGATGGTGGCGAGCTTCGCCTGCTGCGCGGCGAGGTCGTAGGGCGCCTCGGCAGCGACGGCGGGTGCGGCGCTCGCCAGCAGCAGGGCGGCAAGAGCAAGGGGCTTGAAGGCGGTCATGGGTGGTCCGTCGAAGAAGTGGCAATGCCGCCCAGCCTAGTGCCCCGGGCGCGCGGCGCAACCCCGCCTGCCCGGCTCAGAGCGGGTCGAACTCCAGGTGCAGCGCCTTCAGCGCGCGCAGCACGTAGGTGGGTTCGTACTCGAAGTGGCGGGCGCCCTCGGGCCCGTGATGCGCTTCGGAGAGGCGGATGTTGCCCATGCGCGCGAGCAGCCGCTCGATGCTCACCGCCACCTCGCGGCGGGCGAGCGGCGCGCCGATGCAGGTGTGGGCGCCGCGGCCGAAGGCGAGATGCTCCTTGATCCGCGGCCGGTCCATGTCGAAGGTCGCCGGATCGGGGAAGCGCGCCGGGTCGCGGTTGGCGGCCATGTGGCTCATCAGGATCGGCGTGCCCGCCTTGATCTCCACCCCGCCCAGCGTGGTCGTCTTGCGGCACAGGCGCCCGCCGCTCTTCACCGAGCCGTCGTAGCGCAGCAGCTCCTCGATGAAGTCGGGAATGCGGGCGGGGTTCGCGCGCAGCTCGGCCTGGATGTCGGGCCGAGTCGCGATGACCTTGAAACCGTTGGCGAGCAGGCGGTTGGTGGTGTCCTGCCCGGCGCCGAACAGGAACGCCGCCAGTCCGGTCACGTCCACCAGGGACGGCTTGCTGCCATCCGGGTAGGTGGCCTTGGCGAGGTCGTTCAGGATGTCCTCCTGCGCCAGCAGCGCACGCAGCGGCCGCATCAACGCATGGTTGGCCAGCCTGCGCCGGGCGATCAGCTTGAACAGGTCCTTGCCCACCGGAACCAGCGGGTTCTTCATCATGTCCTCGTGCGTGGCGTCCATCGGCACGGGCAGCGCACCTTCGAGCAGGGCGCGGAACTTCGCGCGCGTCCCTTCCGAAAGGCCCAGAAGGTCCGAGATCACGAGCGCGCCGTAAGGCCCGCCGTACTGGCGCACGATGTCCACCCGTCCGGAGGCATGGAACTCGTCGATCAGCCCCTCCGCGGTGGCGGCGAGCTGGGGCTGGAGCTGCTTGAGCCGGCTGGGCGTGAACAGGCGCGAGAGGATGGAGCGCAAGTCGGCATGGCGGGGCCCCTGCTCCGCCACGATCTGGTCGGCGAACGCGATCTGCTTGCGGTTCGCTTCGAGCTGATCGCCGATGTCGTCACCCTCCACCGGGAACGGCAGCTCCACCATGCCGCCCGTCACCGCGTTGATCTCGGAGAAGTGCTCGGTATCCAGCAGGAGCTGCACCGTCTCCTCGTAGCCGACCACGGCCACGGCATTGCGGTGGGGCAGGCGCACCACCGGCCCCTGCGCACGCAGGTAGTCGAAGTACGCGTGGGGATCGTCGACCAGCGATACGTCGGTGTACCAGTCGGCCTTCTCGTACGACACGGGTGCTCTCCTGCGGCATTTATGATCCTTTGTGTATCGCTATTTCTGGAAGGGTCAAGGTCGACACGGATGCGCCGGGAGGATTTCGGCATGCCATCGCCGCTGCCATTCGCGCGCCGCAAGTTGTAGAAGCGGCGCATGACCCCTGCCGCTCCTGCCCTCCCCCCTGCGCTCGACATCCTCGGCATCGCCGTATTCGCCCTCACCGGTGCGCTCACGGCGGTGCGGATGCGCCAGACTTTCGTCACCGCCGCATTCTTCGCGCTGATTACCGGCGTGGGCGGCGGCTCGCTGCGCGACCTGCTGATCGGCGCCCCGGTGTTCTGGGTGCGCGATGCGCTGGTGGCGCCGGTCTGCCTGGCAACGGCGCTGCTCGCCTGGTTCACCCCGGTGCGCTGGTGGCAGGGACAGTTGCTCGAATGGGCCGACGCGCTGGGGCTTGCGGTCTATTCGGTGTTCGGCACCATGAAGGCGCTGTCCTGGGGCGTGCCACCGGCCGCGGCGGTGCTGATGGGCGTGGTCACCGCCTGCATCGGGGGCGTGATTCGCGACGTGCTGGCGGGTCAGCCCTCGATCCTGATGCGTCCGGAGCTCTACGTCACCGCCGCGGCGCTTGCGGCGGGGCTGGCCGGGGCGGGCGTGGTGCTGGCGCTGCCGCCGGCGCTCACCTGGGCGATCGCGGTGGCGGCCGGGTTCGGCCTGCGCGGTGCGGCGATCCACTGGTCGTTGCACCTGCCGGCGCACGGCGGAGAGGAATAGGCTCGGCGGGTCCGCGCTGCGCCGGACAGGCCGGCGTCAGATCACGCCCTGCCCGTCGACCGCAACCGAACGGATGTGGCCGCCGTCGTCGACGCTGCACGCGAAGGGCCGCCCGTCGGCAAGCCGCCCTTCGACGCTGTAGCGCTCACCCATGCGGCGCACGCTCTCGACGCTCTCGACATGCTTGTCCCCGCGCGAGAGCTCGGCCGAACAGGCGTCCACGGCGCTGCCGAGGCTGCCCTGGCCGGCCTCGAGCCCGCCCGGATAAGTCGCTCCCCCCGAAGGCGGCACATCGACCGGCCCATCGTCCGGCGCATCGACTGGCCCATCGTCCGGCGCATCGACTGGCCCATCGTCCGGCCCATCGCCGTACCCGACTTCGGGCGCTTCGGGATAGCGATAGGGCTCGGGCTCGCCGTCGGTGCGCTCCGCCTTCTTGTTGCTGACGGCGGTGGCGACCGCGGCGACGCCGCCGATCACGAGCAGCCCGGCCAGCAGGTCCCCGCCGTCGATGCCGCCGCCGCCGCGATGATGCCGGTGGCGGCGCCAGTCGTCATGCCCCCGCGCCAGCGCCGGCGCGGCCGTCATCGAGAAAGCGGCGAGCGCGGCCAGCGACGCAGCGATGCGCGAACGAAAGATGGACATCGGCGAGAATCCCGCGGTCGGCGCGCACGATGCGGGCCGTCCAGCGATCACCGGTAAGCCCGCCTTGCTGTCCTGTCGATGAACCATGCTCAGGGCTGGGCCTCCGCCTCCGACCCGCCGGCGTGCGCGATCGTGGTGTCTTCCGGCACGCGCAGGCCCGTCCACCGGGCCAGGAACGCCAGGATGTCGGCGCCCTCCTCGATGGCCTTGTCGGTCGGCTTGCCCGAACCATGCCCGGCGCGCGTCTCGATGCGGATCAGGCGCGGCTTGTCGCCGAGGCGCGCGTGCTGCAGCGCCGCCGCGTACTTGAACGAGTGGCCGGGGACCACGCGGTCGTCGGTGTCGGCGGTGGTGACCAGGATCGCCGGATAGGCCGCGCCCTCGCGGATGTTGTGGTAGGGCGAATAGGCGCGCAGCACGCGAAAGTCGTCCTCGCGGTCCGGATGGCCGTAGTCGTCGACCCAGTAGCGGCCGGCGGTGAAGCGGTCGAAGCGCAGCATGTCCATGACGCCGACCTGCGCGATCGCCGCGGCGAACAGATCGGGCCGCTGGTTCACCACCGCGCCCACGAGGAGGCCGCCGTTGGAGCCGCCCTGGATGGCGAGGCCGTCCTTGCTGGCGATGCCTTCGTTCACCAGGAACTCGCCGGCGGCGATGAAGTCGTCGAACACGTTCTGCTTGTTGGCGCCCCGCCCGGCGTCGTGCCAGGCCCGGCCATACTCGCCGCCCCCGCGCAGGTTGGCGAGCGCGAAGGCCCCGCCCGCCTCCAGCCACGCCATGCGCGTCGCCGAGAAACCGGGCGTCAGCGCCACGTCGAAGCCGCCGTAGCCGTAGAGCAGTGTCGGCACCGGCTGGCGCGCCTTGGCCACGGCGCGGCTGCGCACGATGAACATCGGCACCCGGGTGCCGTCCTTCGAGGTGTAGAAGCGCTGCTCGACCACGTAGGCGCCCGGGTCGTAGCACAGCTTTGGCGTCGCGAAGGGCGCGGTCACGCCCGTCGACAGGTCCATCCGGTAGATCGAGGCCGGGCAGTTGAAGCTGGTGAAGGCGTAGAACGTCTCGGGATCGCCGGGCCTCCCGCGGAAGCCCGAGGCGGTGCCGATGCCGTTGAGGCTCAGGGTGCGGCCCTTGCCGCCGTCGAGCGCCAGGATCTCGGCATGGCTCGCCGCGTCGCGCATGTAGTTGAGCACCAGCTGGTCGCCCACCACCCCGGCGCGCTCGAGGATCTCCTCGCGTTCGGCGACGAGTTCCCTCCACTCCGGATCCGGCGCGTCGAGGTCGATGGCGACGAGGCGATAGCGGGGCGCGTTCCAGTTGGTCACGTACCACAGCCGCTGTCCGGCACCCTCGACGAGCTTCCAGTCGTCAGTGAAGCCGCTCACCAGCGGCCTGGCCTTCCACTCGCCGCGGCGGCGGTGCCTGAGGTCGATCACCCGCACCTCGTAGCGGGCGTCGGTGCCAACGTGGCTGGTGATGAGCGCTAGGCGCCCGTCCTGCGTCACTTCGGCGACATGACCCTGATCGGGGTGGTCGGGCGTTGCATAGACCAGCTCGTCGCTGTCCTGCGGGGTGCCGAGGCGGTGGAAGTAGACCGTCTGGTCGTAGTTCAGCCCCTGGAAGGCCGCGCCCTCCTGCGGCGCCGGGAAGCGCGAGTAGAGGAACCCCTCCTCGCCTACCCAGGCGAGCGCGGTGAACTTGGCCCAGCGGATCTCGTCATCGAGCGGCGCGCCGGTCCTGACGTCGAGGACGCGCAGGATCCGCCAGTCGCTGCCCCCGTCCTGCACGCTGTACAGCAGGTAGCGGCCCTTCTCCGAAGGCTCCCATGCGTCGAGCGCAGTGGCGCCGTCGGCGGCCCAGGCATTGGGGTCGAGCAGCAGCCGCGGCTCGCCCTCCAGCCCCTTGCGCACGAAGAGCTGCGCCTGGTTCTGCAGGCCGGTGTTGCGCGTGTAGAAGTAGTACCCGCCCGCCTTGGTCGGGATGCCGAACCGCTCGTAGTCCATGAAGGTCCGGATGCGCCGCTCGAAGTGCGCGCGCTGCGGCAGCCCGGCGAGGTAGCTCTCCGTGACCGCATTCTCGCGCCCGACCCAGTCGGCCACTTCGGGCGCATGGCGCACGTCCGCCTCGAGCCAGCGGTAGGGATCGGCGACCTCTTCGCCGAAGTGGGTCTCGACCAGGTCGTCGCGGCGGGTCTGGGGATAGGTGATCTCTGGCATGGACGCCGCCCAGATGGGCGTCGCGAGATTGAGCGACAAGAGCGCGAGCCCCGAAAGTCGCGCAAGTGCCCGCCGGCATTTCATTTTTGTGCTCTCCCGAGGTGGTTCGACCGATATAGGCCGATCCCCCGCGACCGGGAAGAGCGCGCCCCATACGAAAGCGGCCGCGAACCGGGTGGTTCGCGACCGCTTTCGTGTGTTCCTGCGGGAACGCCCTGGCTCAGGCCTCGGCGTACTCGTCCACTTCGGCGTTCACCGGGCCCGAGTCCTGGCCCTTGGCGGCCACGTCGCGGTCCACCAGCTCGATGATCGCGATCGGTGCGGCGTCGGAGGCGCGGATGCCGGCCTTGATGATGCGGGTGTAGCCACCGCTACGACCGGCGTAGCGCTCGGCCAGCACCTCGAACAGCTTCTTCTCCTGCGCTTCGTCCATCAGGCGCGAGTGCGCCAGACGGCGGTTCGACAGGCCGCCGTGCTTGGCGAGCGTGATGAGCTTCTCGACGTAGGGGCGCAGTTCCTTGGCCTTGGCCGTGGTGGTCTGGATCTGCTCGTGCTTGACGAGGGCGGCCGCCAGGTTGCGCAGCAGGGCGGCGCGATGGCCCGAGGTGCGCTGCAGCTTGCGCTGGCCATACTTGTGACGCATGTTCTTGTCCTTGTTCGCCAGGCAGCCGTTTCAGGTACTGCCTGCCGGGCGATGTGGTACGGCCACCGCCCAAAGCCGGTTCACTGGAATGTGAAGGGCGCCCTCAAGACGATTTACGGCCGGGAGTCAAGTCCCGGCGTGCCGAGTGCAGCGTCAAGACGAAGCGGCGACGCCGCATCCCCAACGAGAAAAAGGCCCCGCGGCTTCCCGCGAGGCCCTTTTCATCCCGCATCGGGGAGGCCGGATCAGCCGAGCAGTTCCTGCTCGAGCTTCTTGGCCATCTCTTCGATGTTCTCGGGCGGCCAGCCCGGGATGTCCATGCCAAGGCGCAGCCCCATCGAGGACAGGACTTCCTTGATCTCGTTGAGCGACTTGCGGCCGAAGTTCGGCGTGCGCAGCATCTCGGCTTCGGTCTTCTGGACCAGATCGCCGATGTAGATGATGTTGTCGTTCTTGAGGCAGTTGGCCGAACGCACCGACAGCTCAAGCTCGTCCACCTTCTTGAGCAGGTAGCGGTTAAGCTGGTTGGTGTCGCTCTCCTCCGAAGCGGCGGCGCCGCCAGCGGCCATGCCGATCATCGGCGACTGGCCGACGGGGGCGATGTCCTCGAAGTGGACGAACAGCGCCAGCTGGTCCTGCAGGATGCGCGCGGCATAGGCCACCGCGTCCTCGGGGCTGACGGTACCGTCGGTCTCGACGGTCAGGCTCAGCTTGTCGAAGTCGAGCTCCTGCCCGATGCGGGCGTTCTCGACCTTGTAGCTGACCTGGCGAACCGGCGAGTAGAGCGAGTCGACCGGGATCAGCCCGATCGGCGCGTCCACCGGACGGTTCGACACGGCCGGAACGTAGCCCTTCCCGCTGTCCGCGGTCAGTTCCATGTTCAGCGTCGCGCCCTCGTCGAGGTGGCAGATCACGAGGCCCTTGTTCATGACCTCGATGTCACCGGTGACGGCGATGTCGCCGGCGGTCACGGCCGCGGGGCCGGTGGCCGAAAGCTGGAGACGCTTCGGACCGTCGCCCTGCATCTTGAGCGCGATCTGCTTGACGTTCAGGACGATGTCCGTCACGTCCTCGCGCACGCCGGCGAGCGACGAGAATTCGTGCAGCACGTTCTCGATCTTGATCGAGGTGATCGCGGCGCCCTGCAGCGAAGACAGCAGCACGCGCCGGAGCGCGTTGCCGAGCGTCAGGCCGAAGCCACGCTCCAGGGGTTCGGCGACGAAGGTCGCCTTCAGCTTGGGGTCTGGTCCCGGCTTGACCTCAAGGCTGTTCGGCTTCTTGAGTTCCTGCCAGTTCTTGATGTTGACAGTCATGGACTTCCCCTGGGAGTGATGGCGGTTGCGCCCCGAAGCCTGGTGGAAAGGCCCGGGACGTTCCGAGGACGGGCGACGACCGGTTCGTCGCCCGCATGTGCTCGATCAGACGCGGCGGCGCTTCGAGGGACGCACGCCGTTATGCGGAATCGGCGTGACGTCGCGGATCGAGGTGATGGTGAAGCCGACCGCCTGGAGTGCGCGCAGGGCGCTCTCGCGGCCCGAGCCGGGGCCCTTGACCTCGACCTCGAGGGTGCGCACGCCGTGCTCGGCGGCCTTCTTGCCGGCGTCGTCCGCGGCCACCTGGGCGGCGTACGGGGTCGACTTGCGGCTGCCCTTGAAGCCCATCATGCCGGCCGAGGACCAGCTGATCGCATTGCCCTGGGCGTCGGTGATGGTCACCATGGTGTTGTTGAAGCTGGCGTTCACATGCGCGATGCCGCTCGTGATGTTCTTGCGCTCGCGGCGCTTAATGCGCTGGGGTTCGCGTGCCATGATCGTGTATCCTGTCGAAAAATCGCTAAGGGAAAAAACCGAGGGGCGAAGATCGCCCCGTCAGGCTTACTTCTTCTTGCCGGCGATGGGCTTGGCCTTGCCCTTGCGGGTGCGCGCATTGGTGTGCGTGCGCTGGCCGCGGACCGGAAGGCCCTTGCGATGACGCAGGCCGCGGTAGCAGGCGAGGTCCATCAGACGCTTGATGTTCATCGCGGTCTCGCGACGAAGGTCGCCTTCCACGGTGTGCTCGGCGTCGATCGTCTCGCGGATCTGAAGGACTTCCGCGTCCGACAGGTCCTGCACGCGGCGGGCATGGTCGATGCCGAGCTTGTCGGCGATCTCGACGGCCTTGGTGCGGCCGATACCATGGATATACGTGAGCGCGATAATCACGCGCTTGTTGGTGGGGAGGTTGACCCCGGCAATACGAGCCACTTGTTAAATCTCCAGCTCCACAGGGGTGCGAATGCAAGCCCCTATCTCAACGCGAACACCCGAACAGACCCAATGCAAAAGGCCCGGTTGGCACGTACTCGCGGGTGTTGTGGACACGCGATCTTGGCCTTCCGGACTTGCGTTGCTGTCGAGTGAAGGGCGCGCTTAGAACGATTCGCGCACGAAGTCAACGCCCCCGGGGCGCCGACGCCGCCGCGCCTGCCCGCAAAGGGGGCAATGCCGCGTCGGTGAAACCATCCTATCGCGAATCGCAGCAACAGTCAAAGCGCCTCCTCGCACCGGGCCGCGCCCGGTTGGCGCCCGGTTGGCGCCCGGTTGGCCACTTGGCCGCTCAACGCCCGACGATGGGTCCCTTCGGTGCGGGCGGTTCCTCCGCCAGCGGCACCAGGCCCGGATCTTCGGCCGCACCCTCGGCAGGCGCCGGCTCGGCCATCCTCGGATCCTGCGCCTCGGGTTCGGGACCGAGCGCCGGCTCCGCGCCCGCGGGCGCAGGCGCGGGCGCAGGCGCGGTCCCCGGGAAAGCGGCGGCGAAGGCACCGCCCAGCGTCTCGGCCAGGCGCCGCATCTGCGCGCCCAGCATGGCGTCCACGGCGGGGGCCAGCTTGTCGAACGGGGTGCGGGTGAAGCCGCCCACCACGTATTCCATCAGCACTTGCGTGGTACCCGCCTGCTCCCCCGGCTTGAGCTGGATCGTCAGCGTGGCGTTCGCCGCCTCGGACTGCAGCGGCCCCAGCGCTCCCACCATCCGCAGCGCGCGAGGCCGCTCGATATAGACGACGCGCATGTGCTCGACGGTGCCGCGCGGGCTCGCCTTGGGCGAGGCGGCGTTGGGCAGGATCTCGCAGAAGCAGCCACCCGCCCGCGCGTCGATCGAGAGGTTCGCCGCATCGCTTGACCAGGTATGCGCGGCATCCCACCAGGCGGCGGGCTTGATGAGCACCGCCCAGGTCTCGTCCGCACCTTCGGGCACTTGCACGATGTGCCGCACCACGAAGCCGCTCTGCGACACCTGCGCCACTTTGGCCGCCGCCGGTGCAGCCGGCAGCGCCGATGCCGCCGCCGCCGCGAAAACCCATGCCCAGTGCTTCATCGTGAACCCGATCCCTGCCGTCGATGCCCCGAAGCCAGCCTATCGCGGCCCGGCAGAGTTCGCCAGTCCCCGCGCGCGGCGTCGCAGTCCTACAGCCAGCCCGCGCCTCAGCCGGCGAGCACGCCTTCGATCGCCGCGGTCACCTCGTCCATGTCGGCCATGCCGTCCACCTTGCTGACGATGCCGCGCGCTTCGTAGATCGGCAGGATCGGCGCGGTCTTGGCGCGGTACTCGGCCATGCGGGTGCGCACGGTCTCGGCATTGTCGTCCGGGCGCCGCTTGAATTCGTGCCCGCCGCACTTGTCGCAGGTGTTGGGCACGTGCGGCTGCTCGAAGGTATCGTGATAGCCCTTGCCGCAGGTAGCGCAGGTGAAGCGGCCGGTGATGCGCTCGACCAGCGCATCCTCGTTCACCTCGAGCTCGATCACGTGGTCGAGCTTGCGCCCGCGCGCGTCGAGGATCGCGTCGAGCGATTCGGCCTGCGCCGCAGTGCGCGGATAGCCGTCGAAGATGGCGCCGACGCCCGGCCCCATGGCATCGAGTTCGTCGCCGATGAGCGCGGAGACGATCGCGTCCGACACGAGTTCGCCGCGCTCCATCACCGCCTTGGCTTCCAGCCCGGTGGGCGTTCCCGCCTTCACCGCCGCGCGGAGCATGTCGCCGGTGGAGAGCTGGCGCATGCCGTGCTTCTCGACCAGGCGCTGGGCCTGCGTGCCCTTGCCCGCTCCCGGCGGTCCCAGAAGGATGATATTCACGCCCTAAACCCCCTCAGTCTCTTTGCTTCTGGCCTGCCCCGGCTTGCGCCGTCAGCGCAGGCGGCCCTTCAGCTTGGCCTTCTTGATGAGATCGCCGTACTGGTGCGCCAGCAGGTGCGACTGGATCTGCGTGATCGTGTCGACAGTGACGTTGACGACGATCAGAAGACTCGTGCCACCCATGAACAGCAGCGGCAAGCCCGTCATCGACAGGAAGTACTCAGGCACCGTGCACACGATGGTGAGGTACAGCGCGCCGATCACGGTGATGCGCGTCAGGACGTAGTCCAGGTACACAGCGGTGTTCTTGCCCGGACGGATGCCGGGAATGAAGCCGCCGTTCTTCTTCAGGTTCTCCGAAGTCTCCTCCGGATTGAAGACGACCGCGGTGTAGAAGAACGAGAAGAAGATGATGCCGGCTGCGTAGAGCAGCATGTAGAGCGGCTTGCCGTGGCCCAGGTACTGGTTGAGCGTGACCACCACCTTGCCCCAGGTGGAATCCGGGCTCAACGAATTGCCGGCGAACTGCGTGATCGTCAGCGGCAGCAGCAGCAGCGAGCTGGCGAAGATCGGCGGGATCACGCCCGCGGTGTTGATCTTGAGCGGCAGGTGGCTGCGGTCCGCCTGCATCATGCCGCGCTGGGTCGCCCGCTTGGGATACTGGATCAGCAGGCGGCGCGTGGCGCGCTCGCAGAAGCAGATCAGCAGGATCATGGCGACGAGCAGCGCGATCAGGCCGATGATGAGGATCGTCCCGGTGTCGCCGGCCGAATAGGCCTGGCCGAGGTTGCTCGCGAACGTGGGCATCTGCGCCACGATGCCCGCCATGATGATGAGCGACACGCCGTTGCCGATCCCGCGCGAGGTGATCTGCTCGCCCAGCCAGAGCAGGAACATCGTCCCGCCCACCAGGCTGATGACGGCGCCGATGCGGAAGATGATGCCGGGATCGACCACCGCCTGCAGGCCGCTGGACGCGCCATAGGCCTCGAGGCTCACGGCCAGGAAGTAGCCCTGCAGCGCGCAGAGACCCACCGTGCCATAGCGCGTGTACTGGTTCAGCTTCTTGCGCCCGGCCTCGCCTTCCTTCTTGAGCGCGATCAGCGCCGGGTGGAGCGAGGCGGAGAGCTGCACCACGATCGAGGCGGTGATGTAGGGCATCACGCCGAGCGCGATGAGGCTCATGCGCGAAAGCGAACCGCCCGAGAACGTGTTGAACAGGTCGAGGATGCCGCCCTGGGTCTGACTGTAGAGCGATTCGAGGATCAGCGGGTTCACGCCCGGCAGCGGCACGAAGCTCAGGAAGCGGAACACGATCAACGCGCCGATGGTGAACCAGATGCGGTTCTTCAGCTCGGTCGCCTTGGAGAAGTTGGCCAGGCTGAGCGTGCTGGCGATGTTGTCGGCGCGGGAAGCCATGACGTTCGGGAAGCCTCGAATGAACTGAACGGATTCGCCCTTAGCGGCTGTGGCCTGCCTTGTCGAACCCGGGAAGGGAACTGGCCATATAGACATTCGTGCGATGTCTGGAAGGGCTTGCCTGCGCGAATCCGCGAGGGCCGTGGCCTGGCCGCATCACCGATGCGGGGCGCGGGCCCGGATACGAAGAGAGGGCGAAGCGCCCGGCGCCCGCCCTCTCCGTGTGACGTGGATGTCGCCCGGCCTCAGGCCGCGGCGTCTTCCTTGGCCGGCAGGATCACCGAGCCGCCCGCCTTCTCGACCGCGGCGACGGCACCGGCCGATGCGCCCGCGACGTTGAAGGTGACCTTGGCGGTCAGCTCGCCCTTGCCCAGCAGGCGCACGCCGTCCTTGCCGCCACGGGCAAGACCGGCCGCCTTGAGCAGCGCGTGATCGACGGTGCCCGAGATGTCGAGCTTGCCGGCGTCGATCGCCTTCTGCACGAGGCCCAGGTTCACTTCGGCGTAGTCCTTGGCGAACTTCTTGTTCGAGAAGCCGCGCTTCGGCAGGCGCATGTGGAGCGGCATCTGGCCGCCCTCGAAGCCGGCGATCGAAACGCCCGAGCGCGCCTTGGCGCCCTTCTGGCCGCGGCCGGCGGTCTTGCCCTTGCCCGAGCCGATGCCACGGCCGACGCGGATGCGGCGGTGACGGGCGCCGGCGTTGTCACGGATGTCGTTCAGTTTCATATGTTGCACTCGCTTTCGCTTTGAGTCGCGCTGATGGAAGCGGCGCCCTTAGAGGATGAGGCCGCGCTTGTCACGCGGGTTCTGCCCCTCCCCCCGGGGCTCAGTTCCCGCCGCCGAAGCCGACGAGCAGCTTGGCGCTCTCCGGGACGCGGGTGCCGAAGGCGTCGCGGGCCGGGGTCCAGCGCACGATCTCGACCGCTAGGCCGCACAGCTCCTTGTCGAACGCCGGGGAGACCGATGCCGGCTCCATCGTGCATTCGGTGGTGTTGCCCTGCTCGTCGACCTGGAAGTCGAGATCGTGGCGGCGGAACGCCTGGCGGCGCAGGACACGCTCGTACCGTTCCTTGAGCTCGGTCAGCGCATGGTTGAACTCGATCAGGCTGGCGTCGTCCCAGCGCGGCTTCTGGCGCAGGCTCGCGAACTCCTCCTCACTGACCAGCGGGCGCATCCGGCGGATCATCGCATACCAGCGCATGATGCGCGCGATCTGGAGCGGCGACTGGCGGTCGATGGTGGTCTGGCAGGTCGCCCCGGTGGGGTTCGCCTTGGCGCGCAGCAGCGCCTCGGCGGCAGGCCAGCGGTGATAGGCGACGGCCCAGGCCAGCGGGGTCAGCCCGAACATGTCGGTGCGATCCACCGCCGCGGCGTCGCGGCCCAGCAGCACCCTGATGTCCGACACCGAGCCGCGCCGGGCCGCGGCGCCCAGGCCATGGCTCATGCGCGCGGGCCCAAGCTCGGCGAAGCCGAAGGGCTGCACGACGCCCGCGTCGGGATTGTCCGGGAGCGGCGGCACCGGGCCGGCCTTGTCGGTCGCCCGGCACACGTCGGCGTAAGGGTAGCGCGGATCCGCCAGCATCGCCGCGTTGTAGCGCCGGCCGAAGCCCATCACTTTGTCGTCGGGAAGTTCGTCGTCGGCCGCGGCCTTGTCCGCCGCCACGAAGGCGAGCGCGCGCACCGTCCAGGGCGAGAGCCCCCCGAGGACGCGGCATTGCACGCCGTAGGGCTCGGTGGTGATGCCCGTCTCTGTAGTGGCCGCGGCCAGGCGGAAGTCGCCGGCATCGAGCGCCTTGTGCGCCTCCGCCACCGCGTTCGACCGCCCGCCCGCCAGCGCCTTGCGCAGCGATTCGTCGCTCTCGCGCAGCCGCTGCAGCACGCCGGTGTCGGCCCGCAGGTCCCCGCATCGGGTGAGTTCCGCACCCTCGACCTGGATCGCCGCGTCATGCTCACGCTCGGAACAACCCACGGTCCCCAAGGCCCCCAGGCCCAGGAGGGTGACTGCCAGAAGCCGCTTGCCGATCAAGACCGATCCCCGCTGGATGACGCGCCCCGCACCCCGGAGCCGATGTGCCCGCGCGAATAGCATAGCCGCAGGCGTTGGAAAGAGCGTACCGCGCCCTCCCCTCAATGCGAGAAGGGCCCCGGCGTCTCCGCCGGGGCCCCTCCTGATGTCTCGGCTCAGCCTGGACAGGCTCAGTCGACGATCGCCACCATGTGCGGCAGCTTGGCGATGGCACCGCGCACTTCGGCGGTGTCTTCCAGCTCCACGACGCGGTGCATCTTGCCGAGCCCGAGGCCGATGAGGACCTTCTTCTGGCTGGCGGGGCGGCGGATCGGCGAACCGATCTGCTTGATCTTGATCTTCGCCATGAGACTTACTCCACGATGGCTTCGGCGGCGGCCTCGGCCTCCACCTCGGTAGCGCCACCGCGACCGAGCAGGTCGGCGACCTTCTTGCCACGACGCTGGGCCACCGACTTCGGCGAAGTCTGATTGGTCAGCGCGTCGAAGGTGGCGCGGATCATGTTGTACGGGTTCGAGGTGCCCACCGACTTGGTGACGACGTCGTGGACGCCCAGGCTCTCGAACACGGCGCGCATCGGGCCGCCTGCGATGATGCCCGTACCGGCCGGGGCCGTGCGGACGTTCACCTTGCCGGCGCCGAAGTGACCCTTGCCGTCGTGATGGAGGGTGCGGCCCTCCTTCAGCGCGACGCGGATCATCTTCTTCTTGGCCGAAGCGGTCGCCTTGGTGATCGCCTCGGGCACTTCGCGGGCCTTCGAGTGACCGAAGCCCACGCGGCCCTTGCCGTCACCGACGACGACCAGAGCTGCGAAGCCGAAGCGCTTGCCGCCCTTCACGGTCTTCGAAACGCGGTTGATGTGGACGAGCTTCTCGATGAGCTCCTCGCCCTGCTCTTCCTCGTTGCGCGGACCGCCGCGGCGGTCGTCGCGACGGCCGCCACGGCCGCCACGCTCGCCACCGCGATCGTTGCCGCCACGGCCCCGGCCGCCACGGCCACGGCCGCCTTCGCGACCGCCGTCGTGCGGCACGCCGCCCTGCGGGTGCTCAGCAGCGATAGGCTGCTCGTTGTTGATTTCGTCTGCCATGATCAGAACTCCAGCCCCCCTTCACGAGCGGCATCGGCGAGCGCCTTGACGCGGCCGTGGTAGAGGAAGCCGCCGCGGTCGAACACGACCGAGGTGATGCCCGCCTTCTTGGCGGCCTCGGCGAGTTCCTTGCCCACGCGGGTCGCGGCGTCGATGTCGGTGCCCTTCGCGCCCAGCGTGTTGGCTGCGGCGACGGTGTGGCCCTGCGCATCGTCGATGATCTGCGCATAGATGTGACGGCCGGTGCGGTGCACCGACAGACGGGGACGGCCACCCGAACGGGCCTTGAGGGCGGTGCGGACGCGCCGAGCACGGCGGTCGAAGAGAGACAGCTTGGCCATTACTTCTTCTTCCCTTCCTTGCGGAAGATGTACTCGCCACGATAGGCGATACCCTTGCCCTTGTAGGGCTCGGGCTTGCGCCAGCGGCGAATCTCGGCCGCGATCTGGCCGACCTTCTGCTTGTCGATGCCGGAGATCTCGACCGTGGTGTTGTCCGGGGTCTTGATCTCGATGCCCTCGGGCACGGCGATGTCGACATCGTGCGAGTAGCCGAGCTGCAGCTTCAGGGTCTTGCCCTGCGAGTTGGCGCGGTAGCCGACGCCCTTGATCTCGAGGACCTTGGTGAAGCCGTTGGTGACGCCTTCGATCAGGTTCGAGACCAGAGTGCGCTGCATGCCCCAGTGGCTGCGAGCCTGCTTGCTCTGGTTGATCGGCTGCACGGCCACCGAACCATCTTCGATGGCGTAGGTGACCTGGTCCGACAGACCCATGGTGAGCGTGCCCTTGGGGCCCTTCACCGAGAGGGTGCCGTTGTCGATGGTGGCGGTGACGCCGCTAGGGACGCTCACCGGCTTCTTGCCGATGCGGCTCATCAGAACACCTCCGCCAGCACTTCGCCGCCGACGTTCTGCGAGCGGGCCTCGGCATCCGAGAGCACGCCGCGGGGCGTCGAGACGATGGTGATGCCCAGGCCGTTGCGCACGATCGGGAGTTCCTTGGAACCCGAGTAGACGCGGCGGCCCGGCTTGGAGACACGGGCGATGTGCTTGATCGCGGGCTCGCCCTCGAAGTACTTCAGCTCGATGCGCAGCTGCGGGTGGGCGCCGGTCACATCGTCGGAGAAGCCACGGATGTAGCCCTCGCGCTGGAGCACTTCGAGCACGCGCGCACGAAGCTTGGAGGCCGGCGAGAGGACGGAGTCCTTCTTCGCCTGCTGGCCGTTGCGGATGCGGGTGAGCATATCACCCAGGGGATCGGTCAATGCCATTTTCTAACCCTTACCAGCTCGACTTGGTCACGCCGGGGATCATCCCCTTGTTGGCGAGATCGCGCAGCTCGATGCGGCACAGGCCGAACTTGCGGTAGTAACCGCGCGGACGACCGGTCGTGGCGCAACGGTTGCGGACCCGGGTCGGGTTGCCGTTGCGCGGGATTTCGGCCAGCTTCAGGCGAGCGATGAGACGCTCGGTCTCTTCGAGCGACTGGTCGTCGGCGACGGCCTTCAGGCGCTCGTACTTGCCTGCATACTTCTTGACGAGCTTCTTGCGACGCTCATTCTTGTTCACGGAACTCAGTTTCGCCATGGACTTAAGCTCTCTTCCTCAGCGGCTCACGCCGCTTCCTTCTGTTCCGACTCTTCAGCCGGGAACGGGAAACCGAACAGACGCAGCAGCTCGCGCGCCTCGTCGTCGGTCTTCGCGGTGGTGGTCACGATGATGTCCATGCCACGCACCTTGTCGATCTTGTCGTAGCTGATCTCCGGGAAGATGATCTGCTCCTTCAGGCCCATGGCGTAGTTGCCACGGCCGTCGAACGACTTCGGGTTCAGGCCACGGAAGTCGCGGATGCGGGGCATCGCGATCGTGACGAGGCGATCGAGGAACTCGTACATGCGCTCGCGGCGGAGCGTCACCTTGCAGCCGATCGGCATGCCTTCACGCAGCTTGAACTGCGCGATCGACTTGCGGGCCTTGGTGATGACGGGCTTCTGGCCGGCGATGGCTTCCATCTCGGCCGCGGCGGTCTGGACCTTCTTCTTGTCCTGGCTCGCCTCGCCCACGCCCATGTTGAGCGTGATCTTCTCGATCTTGGGCACTTCCATCGCGTTCTTGTAACCGAACTTCTCGGTCATCGCCTTCGCAATGTCGGCTTCGTACTTGGCGCGCAGGCGCGGAGTGTACTTGTCAGCCATCGATCGTCTCCCCGGACTTCACGGCCACACGGACCTTCTTGCCGTCCTTGGTTTCAAAGCGGACGCGCGTCGGCTTGCCGTCCTTGTCAGCCACGGCAACCTTCGAGATCGCCATCGGCGCGGCGACGCGGTCGATGCCGCCCTGCGGGTTCTGCTGGGTCGGCTTGCGGTGCTTGGTGGCGACGTTCACGCCCTCGACCACGATCTTGCCGTCCTTGGGCAGGACCTGGAGGACGGTCCCGGTGCGGCCCTTGTCCTTGCCGGACAGGACGACGACCGAGTCACCCTTCTTGATCTTCGCGGCAGCCATCACAGCACCTCCGGAGCGAGCGAGATGATCTTCATGAAGCCGCGGCCGCGCAGCTCGCGCACCACGGGGCCGAAGATACGGGTGCCGATCGGCTCCTCGTTCTTGTTGATCAGCACCGCAGCGTTGCTGTCGAAGCGGATCACGCTGCCGTCGGTACGGCGCACGTCCTTGCGGGTGCGCACGATCACGGCGCGGTGCACGTCGCCCTTCTTGACGCGCGCGCGGGGCTGCGCCTCCTTGACCGACACCACGATGATGTCGCCGACGCCCGCGAAACGACGCTTCGAGCCACCCAGCACCTTGATGCACTGGACGCGCTTGGCGCCGCTGTTGTCCGCGACGTCGAGATTGGATTGCATCTGGATCATCGATCCGGGTCCTTCTCAACTGGCTTGCCGGAACCAGTCCGGCAGTTCCTAAAAATAGAGGCCCCCGAAGAGGCCCGAGTCGCCCCGGCGGGCGAAGTGCGGCCCTTTGCCGCATTTCCCCGCCAAGGTCAACTCACGTCCGCAGGGCTCGAGGCGAGGTCTCAGACCTCGGCTTCGAGCGCCGTCCCCTTGCTCGCCTGAAGACGGTCAAGAACCTTCCAGGTCTTGGTCTTCGAGTAGGGCGCCGTCTCCTCGATCCGGACGCGCTCGCCGGTCTTGAAGGCGTTGTCCTCGTCGTGGGCGTGGTACTTCTTCGAGCGGCGGATGATCTTCCCGTAGAGGGGGTGCTTCACCTTGCGCTCGACGAGCACGGTCACGGTCTTGTCCGTCTTGTCGGAGACGACGGTCCCGGTCAGAATACGCTTGGGCATCGTTGTTTCTCCTTACGCCTTCGCCGACGCCGAACGCTCAGCCTGGAGCGTCTTGATGCGGGCGATGTCGCGACGGACTTCCTTGATGCGCGCCGGGCGCTCGAGCTGGCTCGTGGCGGCCTGGAAACGCAGGTTGAACTGCTCGCGCTTGAGGTCGACGAGCTCAGCGGTCAGCTGGTCGTCGGTCTTGGCGCGCAGGTCTTCGGTCTTGGCCATCATTCGCCTCCCAGGTGAGAGGTGTCGCCGAGGCGGGCGACGACCTTGGTCTTGATCGGCAGCTTCATCGCGGCGCGGCTGAACGCTTCCGCGGCGAGCGGGCCGGCGACGCCGTCCACCTCGAACAGGATGCGGCCCGGCTTGACGCGGGCGGCCCAGTATTCGACCGAACCCTTGCCCTTGCCCTGACGGACTTCGGCAGGCTTCTTCGAGACCGGCACGTCCGGGAAGACGCGGATCCAGAGACGGCCCTGGCGCTTGAGGTGACGCGTGATCGCGCGGCGGGCCGCTTCGATCTGGCGGGCGGTGATCCGCTCGGGCTCCATGGCCTTGAGGCCGTAGGAACCGAAGTTCAGGTCGGTGCCACCCTTGGCGTCGCCCTTGATCCGGCCCTTGAAGGCCTTGCGGAACTTGGTCTTTTTCGGTTGCAGCATGGTGCTTCTCTATCCTGGGCTCAGCGGGCCGGACGGACGCCGGAGGTCTGAGCCTCCATCATCAGTCGGTCCTGCGCCGTCGGGTCGTGGCCCAGGATCTCACCCTTGAAGACCCAGACCTTGATGCCGATGATGCCGTAGGCGGTCAGCGCCTCGGCTTCGGCATAGTCGATGTTGGCGCGCAGCGTGTGGAGCGGCACGCGACCTTCGCGATACTGCTCGACGCGGGCGATCTCGGCACCGCCGAGACGGCCGCCGCACATGATCTTGACGCCTTCGGCGCCCAGACGCATCGCGGACTGCATCGCGCGCTTCATCGCCCGGCGGAACGCCACGCGGCGGATCAGCTGGTCGGCGATGCCCTGGGCGACGAGCTTGGCGTCGATCTCCGGCTTGCGGATCTCGACGATGTTCAGCTTCACCTCGCTCGAGGTCATCGTGGCCAGCTGCTTGCGCAGCTTCTCGATGTCCGCGCCCTTCTTGCCGATGATGACACCGGGGCGGGCCGCGAAGATCGAGATGCGGCACAGCTTGGCCGGACGCTCGATCACCACCTTCGAGATCGCGGCCTGCGGCAGCGTCTCGATGATGAACTTGCGGATCTTGAGGTCTTCCTCAAGCAGCTTGCCGTAGTCCCGGCCTTCCGCGAACCAGCGGCTGTCCCAGGTACGGTTGATCTGCAGGCGCAGACCGATCGGATTGCTCTTGTGACCCATGGATCAGGCCTCCTCGACTTCGCGAACGACGATCCGCAGGCGCGAAAACGGCTTGAGGATGCGGGTGGACTTGCCGCGACCACGAGCGTGGAAACGCTTCATGGTGATCGACTTGCCGACCGACGCCTCGGCGACGACGAGAGCATCGACGTCGAGGTTGTGGTTGTTCTCCGCGTTGGCGATCGCCGAGGCGAGCACCTTGCGGGCGTCCACGGCCATCGCCTTGGTCGAGAAGGCGAGGATGTTCATCGCCTCTTCGACCGGGCGGCCGCGGATCAGGGCAGCGACCAGGTTGAGCTTCTGGGCCGAACCACGAATGTTCGTGTTGACCGCAAGAGCTTCCTTGTCGCCGACGCGGCGGGGTGCTGCTTGCTTGCTCACTTGCGCTTGCCCTTCTTGTCGGCGGCATGCCCGGGGAACGAGCGGGTGGGAGCGAACTCACCCAGCTTGTGGCCGACCATGTCCTCGTTGACCGCAACGGGGATGAACTTGTGCCCGTTGTAGACCTGGAAGGTCAGACCAACGAACTGCGGGAGAATGGTGGAGCGACGCGACCAGGTCTTGATCGGACCAGCGCGGCTGCCGGCATCCTGCGCGACTTCGGCCTTCTTGAGAAGGTAGAGGTCGACGAAGGGGCCTTTCCAGACGGAACGTGCCATCGTGACTTACCTCTTCTTCTTGGCGTGACGCGAACGGATGATGAGCTTGTCCGTCTGCTTGTTGTTGCGGGTGCGCGCACCCTTGGTCGGCTTGCCCCACGGGGTGACCGGGTGACGGCCGCCCGAGGTCCGGCCTTCACCACCACCGTGCGGGTGGTCGACCGGGTTCTTGGCGACGCCGCGGGTCAGCGGGCGACGGCCTAGCCAGCGGCCGCGACCGGCCTTGGCGAGGGTCTGGTTCGAGTTGTCGGGGTTCGACACCGCACCGACCGTGCCCATGCAGTCACCACGCAGGTAGCGCTGCTCGCCCGAGTTGAGGCGGACGATGACCATGCCGCGGTCACGACCGACGACCTGGACGTAGGTGCCGGCCGAGCGGGCGATCTGGCCGCCCTTGCCCGGCTTCATCTCGACGTTGTGGCAGATCGTGCCGACCGGCATCTGCGCCAGCAGCATCGCGTTGCCCGGCTTCACGTCGGTCTTCTCGCCGGCGACGATGACGTCACCCACGGCCAGACGCTGCGGCGCCAGGACGTAGGCCAGCTCGCCGTCGGTGTACTTCACCAGCGCGATGAAGGCGGTGCGGTTCGGGTCGTACTCGATCCGCTCGACGGTGGCTTCCATGTCCCACTTGCGACGCTTGAAGTCGATGTAGCGGTACTTCTGCTTGTGGCCGCCGGCGATGCCACGCGAGGTCACGTGACCCTTGTTGTTGCGGCCGCCCGTCTTGCTCTTGCCTTCGGTCAGCGCCTTGACGGGCTTGCCCTTCCAGAGCGACGACTTGTCGACGAGGACCAGGCCACGGCGCGCCGGGCTGGTCGGGTTGTAGTTCTTGAGTGCCATCGGAATTAACCCCGCACGCCTTCGGTGACGTCAATCGACTGGCCTTCGGCCAGCGTGACGATCGCCTTCTTCACGTCGCTGCGACGGTATTCCTTACCACGCCAGCGCTTGGTCTTGCCCTTGGTCACGAGCGTGTTCACGCCGGTCACCTTGACATCGAAGAGCGCCTCGACGGCCGCCTTGATCTCGGGCTTGGTCGCCTTGTCAGCCACCTTGAAGACGACCGCGTTGTGCTCGGAGAGCAGGGTCGACTTCTCGGTGATGTGGGGCGAGAGGATCACGTCGAAGTGACGGATGTCCACGTTGCTCTTAGCCATTGAAACGCGCCTCCAGCTTCTCGACAGCGGCGCGCGTCAGCACCAGCGTATCATGCTTCAGGATGTCGTAGACGTTGGCGCCGACAGCCGGGAGCACGTTCACGCCGACGATGTTGCGGGCCGCGCGGGCAAAGCCCTCGTTGACCTGCTCACCGTCCACGACGAGCACCTTCTTGCCGAAGCCGGCCTTCGCCAGCTGACCGGCCAACGCCTTGGTCTTGGCGTCGGCGACGTCGAGCGTGTCGACGACGACGAGACCGTTCTGGGCCTTGGACGACAGCGCCATCTTCAGGCCGAGCGCGCGGATCTTCTTGTTCAGCGAGATGTTGAACTCGCGGCGACGGGCACCGTGAGCCTTACCACCGCCGATGAAGACCGGAGCCGCACGGTCGCCGTGACGCGCCGTGCCGCCGCCCTTCTGGCGACCGAACTTCTTGCCCGTGCGGGCAACGTCCGAACGCTCGCGGGTGGCGCGGGCGATACCGCGACGGTTCTCGAGCTGCCACGTGACGACGCGGTGCAGGATGTCCGCGCGCGGCTCGAGGCCGAACACGTCGTCCGAAAGCTCGATGTCGCCGTTGCCGGCCGAACCATCGATGTTGAGGACCTGAACCTTCACGACTTAGCCCTCCTGGCCTTCGGTCGCTTCGGGCGCCGCGACATCAGCGGGCGTCTCGGCAGCGGCCGGTTCATTGGTGTTGGCGGCAACCTTGATGCCGGCCGGGTACGGAGCCTCGGCGTGACGGTCGACCTTGACGGCGTCCGAAACCGTGAGCCACGCGTTCTTCGCGCCCGGGACCGAGCCCTTGACGAAGATCAGGCCACGCTCGTCGTCCACGCGGACGATCTCGAGGTTCTGCTGGGTGCGCTGACGGTCGCCCATGTGGCCGGCCATCTTCTTGTTCTTGAAGACCTTGCCCGGATCCTGGCGGTTGCCGGTCGAACCATGGGCACGGTGCGAGATCGAGACGCCGTGCGTCGCGCGCATGCCGCCGAAGCCCCAGCGCTTCATGGCGCCCTGGAAGCCCTTGCCCTGGGTGTGGCCGGCAACGTCGACGAGCTGGCCCGGCACGAAGTGCGAGGCGGCGATCGTCGAGCCGACTTCGAGAACGGCATCGTCGGCAACGCGGAATTCCGCGACGCGCATCTTGAGCGGCACCTGGGCCTGCGCGAAGTGCTCGCGCTGCGGCTTGGCGACGTTCTTCTGCTTGGCTTCGCCGGCACCGAGCTGGACCGCGACGTAGCCGTCACGCTCTTCGGTACGGACAGAGACGACCTGGCAGTCCTCCAGCGCCAGGACGGTGACGGGCACGTGGCGGCCGTCCTCCTGGAACAGGCGGGTCATCCCGACTTTCTTTGCGATCACGCCGGTACGCATGACCTTACTCCTTACAGAGGCGTACGCAGGACCATCCCCCGCACGCATGTCCAACCCTCAGTGTGATACGAACCCCGTCCGGGTCAGGTGTTCCCTGCCGATCCCGAGGGACCTGCGGAAACGAGACGGGGGACGCATTCCCGAACGCAGCCCGGAGGCGGCGCCGGAGGTATCCCTTGTGTCCCTCCGGGCTCTTCCCTCGGGGCGCTGTCTCTGCGGGTTTCTCCCCGCAAAGCCGGCTGCTTGAGCCGACAAGATAATCCTCGATCTAGTTAGGGTCCGATCGGAAAGGACCATCGGGGCGACCCTTGCGGGGCGCCCCGTTTCACCGGCCTCAGGCCAGCTTGATCTCGACGTTCACGCCGGCCGCGAGGTCCAGCTTCATCAGCGCATCGACGGTGGCGGCGTTCGGCTGCACGATGTCAAGCAGGCGCTTGTAGGTGCGGACTTCGAACTGCTCACGCGACTTCTTGTCGATGTGCGGGCCACGGTTGACCGTGAACTTCTCGATCTTGGTCGGCAGCGGAATGGGGCCCCGGATCAGAGCGCCGGTGCGGCGGGCCGTGTCGGCGATCTCGCCAGTGGCCTGGTCGAGCACGCGATGGTCGAACGCCTTCAGGCGGATACGGATGTTCTGAGCTTCCATTACCTACTACCGATGAGAAAGAGCCAAAGGACTTCAAGTCCCGTCAAATTCGAGCCGCGCCCCTACACCGGAGTTCCGAGTCGGGCAAGGCCTAGTTTCGGGAAATCTGCGAGTTCCCTCATTAAACGCGAAAGGCCCGGCCCTCCTTGCGGAAGCCCGGGCCCATCACTTCAGCCGCAGTGGCCGATCAGCGAATTACTTCGTGATCGAGGACACGACGCCCGAGCCGACGGTGCGGCCGCCTTCGCGGATGGCGAAGCGCAGACCTTCGTCCATGGCGATCGGGGCGATCAGCTTGACCGACAGCGCGACGTTGTCGCCCGGCATGACCATCTCGGTGCCCTCGGGGAGGATCACTTCGCCGGTCACGTCGGTGGTGCGGAAGTAGAACTGCGGACGGTAGTTCGCGAAGAACGGGGTGTGACGGCCGCCTTCTTCCTTCGACAGCACGTAGACCTCGGCCGAGAACTCGGTGTGCGGGGTCACGGTGCCGGGCTTCGCCAGAACCTGGCCACGCTCGACGTCTTCACGCTTCAGGCCACGGACCAGCGCGCCGATGTTGTCGCCGGCTTCACCCTGGTCGAGCAGCTTGCGGAACATTTCGACGCCGGTAACGGTGGTCTTCTGGGTGTTGCGGATGCCGACGACTTCGACTTCCTCGCCAACCTTGACGATGCCGGTCTCGACGCGGCCGGTGACGACCGTACCACGACCCGAGATCGAGAACACGTCCTCGACGGGCATCAGGAAGGGCTTGTCGGTCGGGCGCGGCGGCTGCGGAATGAAATCGTCCACGGCCTTCATGAGCTCGAGGATCTTTTCCTTGCCGATGGCGTCGTCGCGGCCTTCGAGAGCGGCCAGAGCCGAACCCTTGACGATCGGAATGTCGTCGCCGGGGAAGTCGTACGAGGACAGCAGCTCGCGCACTTCGAGTTCGACGAGCTCGAGGAGCTCCTCGTCGTCGACCTGGTCGACCTTGTTCATGAACACGACGAGCGCGGGCACGCCGACCTGGCGGGCGAGCAGGATGTGCTCGCGGGTCTGCGGCATCGGGCCGTCAGCAGCGTTCACGACCAGGATCGCGCCGTCCATCTGGGCGGCACCGGTGATCATGTTCTTCACGTAGTCAGCGTGGCCGGGGCAGTCGACGTGCGCGTAGTGGCGGGCGTCGGTCTCGTACTCGACGTGCGCGGTCGAGATCGTGATGCCGCGCTCGCGCTCTTCGGGAGCCTTGTCGATGTTGGCGAAGTCGACGGCTTCACCGCCGAACGCCTCGGCCATCACCTTGGTGATCGCGGCGGTCAGGGTGGTCTTGCCGTGGTCGACGTGACCGATGGTGCCGATGTTGCAGTGCGGCTTGTTCCGCTCGAATTTTGCCTTGGCCATTTTCAAACCTTCTTTCGTCTTGAATTTGAATCCGCGGGTATCGGAGCGGCTCCCATGGAATCAGGCGCCGCCCCTAGAACCATTCTCGCCCTCAGGCAAGCTTCTCCTTGACTTCGGCCGCGACGTTCGCCGGGACCTCGTCGTAGTGGGAGAAGATCATCGTGTACTGCGCGCGACCCTGCGTGAACGAGCGCAGCTGGTTGACGTAACCGAACATGTTGGCGAGCGGCACGTTGGCCTCCACCACCTGCGCGTTGCCGCGGCTGTCGGTGCCCTGGATCTGGCCACGGCGCGAGTTGAGGTCGCCGATGACGTCGCCCATGAACTCTTCCGGGGTGACGACTTCGACCTTCATGATCGGCTCGAGCAGCTTGATGCCCGCCTTCTGGGCCACTTCGCGCATCGCGCCGCGGCCGGCGATCTCGAACGCCAGGGCGGACGAGTCGACGTCGTGGTACGAACCGTCGTACAGCAGGATCTCGAAGTCGATGATCGGGAAGCCGACCAGCGAGCCCGAGGCGGCCGTCTCGCGCATGCCCTTCTCGATCGCGGGGATATATTCCTTCGGAATGTTACCGCCCTTGATCTCGTCCTTGAAGACGATGCCCGAGCCGCGCTCGCCCGGCGTGACCTTGACCTTCACGCGGCCGAACTGACCGGTACCACCCGACTGCTTCTTGTGGGTGTAGTCGATGTCCACCGGCTTGCCGAGGTATTCGCGATAGGCCACCTGCGGCGCACCGACGTTGGCCTCGACCTTGAACTCGCGACGCATGCGGTCGACGATGATATCCAGGTGAAGCTCGCCCATGCCCTTGATGATGGTCTGGCCGGACTCGTGGTCGGTGGTGACGCGGAACGAGGGGTCCTCGGCCGAGAGACGGTTGAGCGCGACGCCCATCTTCTCCTGGTCGGCCTTGGTCTTCGGCTCCACCGACAGTTCGATCACCGGCTCGGGGAACTCCATGCGCTCGAGCACGATCGGCGCCTTTTCCGCGCAGAGCGTGTCGCCCGTGGTGGTCTCCTTCATGCCGGCCAGCGCGACGATGTCGCCCGCGAAGGCCTCGTCGATGTCCTTGCGATCGTTGGCGTGCATCTCGAGGATGCGGCCGACCTTCTCCTTCTTGCCCTTCACCGAGTTCAGGTACGTGCCCTTCGACAGCGTACCCGAATAGATGCGGGCGAAGGTGAGCGAGCCCACGAACGGGTCGTTCATGACCTTGAAGGCCAGCGCCGAGAACGGCGCGTCGTCCGACGCCGGACGGCTGTCGGGCTCGTCGCTGTCGACCTTGACGCCCTGGACGTCCTCGATGTCGAGCGGCGAAGGCAGGTAGGCGACGACCGCGTCAAGCAGGGGCTGCACGCCCTTGTTCTTGAACGCCGAGCCGCACACGACCGGCACGAAGGCGTGGTTCAGCGTACCCTTGCGGATCAGCGCCTTGAGCGTGTCGGCGTCGGGCTCGGTGCCCTCGAGGTAGGCTTCCATCGCCTCGTCGTCCTGCTCGACGGCGAGCTCGATGAGCTTGGTGCGGTACTCGGCAGCTTCGTCCGCGAGGTCGGCCGGGATCTCCTCGTAGAAGAACTCGGCGCCCAGCGATTCGTCCTTCCAGACGATCGCGCGGTTGTGGACGAGGTCGACGAGGCCCTTCAGGTCGGCCTCGAGGCCGATCGGGATGTAGAGCACGGCCGGCGTCGCACCCAGGCGGTCGATGATCGACTGCACGCAGTACTTGAAGTTGGCGCCGGTGCGGTCGAGCTTGTTGATGAAGCACATGCGCGGCACGCCGTACTTGTCGGCCTGGCGCCACACGGTTTCCGACTGCGGCTCAACGCCGGCAACGCCGTCGAAGCACGCAACGGCACCGTCGAGCACGCGCAGCGAGCGTTCGACTTCGATGGTGAAGTCGACGTGGCCCGGGGTGTCGATGATGTTGATGCGGTATTCCTGGCCCTCGGCGGTCCAGAAGCAGGTCGTGGCAGCCGAGGTGATGGTGATGCCGCGCTCCTGCTCCTGCTCCATCCAGTCCATGGTCGCGGCGCCGTCGTGCACTTCGCCGATCTTGTAGGACTTGCCGGTGTAGTAGAGGATACGCTCGGTCGTGGTGGTCTTGCCGGCGTCGATGTGCGCCATGATACCGATGTTACGGTACATATTGAGCGGATGGCTGCGGGCCATGGGAGAATCCTTAGCGAGGGTTTCGGGAGCGGAAAGCGGCCTTCAGATAAGACCTCGCCCCCTGAAATAAAAGTGTGACGCCCGGATGACCAGTCATCCGGGCGACTACACCGGCATTACCAGCGGTAGTGCGAGAAGGCGCGGTTCGCATCCGCCATGCGGTGCGTGTCTTCGCGCTTCTTGACCGCGTTGCCGCGGTTGTTGGCAGCGTCGAGCAGCTCGCCCGACAGACGCGCGGCCATCGTGGTCTCCGGGCGGTTGCGCGCCGCGGTGATGAGCCAGCGGATGGCGAGAGCCTGGGCACGCTCGGGGCGGACCTCGACGGGGACCTGGTAGGTCGCACCGCCGACGCGGCGCGAACGGACCTCGATCTGCGGCTTCACGTTGTTCAGCGCATCGTGGAACAGCTGGACCGGATCGGCCTTGGCGCGGGTTTCCATGGTCTCCATGGCGCCATAGACGATCGATTCGGCGACCGACTTCTTGCCGTCGAGCATGAGGTTGTTCATGAACTTCGACAGGACCTGATCTCCGAACTTCGGATCAGGCAGGATTTCCCGCTTCTCGGGACGACGACGACGTGACATCGTGGATATTCCTTGTTCTTTCGGGCGGGAGCGTGAGCGTCACCGGCCGGTAAATCGTGTACCGTGCGAGGCTGCATGCCCCGCGGGCCGGCTTACTTCGGACGCTTGGCGCCGTACTTCGAACGGCTCTGCTTGCGATCCTTGACGCCCTGCGTGTCGAGCACGCCGCGCAGGATGTGGTAGCGAACACCGGGAAGGTCGCGGACGCGGCCGCCGCGGATGAGCACGACCGAGTGCTCCTGCAGGTTGTGGCCTTCACCCGGGATGTACGAGATGACTTCGCGGCTGTTGGTCAGGCGCACCTTGGCGACCTTGCGGAGAGCCGAGTTCGGCTTCTTCGGGGTCGTGGTGTAGACGCGGGTGCAGACGCCACGCTTCTGCGGGTTCTGCTCCATCGCAGGGACCTTGGACTTGGCCTTCTGCGGCTCGCGGCCCTTGCGGACCAGCTGGTTGATCGTGGGCATCTATACTCTTCTTTCAAATGGGAGTGCGATGGATTCGCACCGACACGTCGGCGCGGACCCGTCGCACCCCGGCAGGTTACCGGGCCGGCATGGCTCAGCGCGAAGGAAGAGGAGATGCGGTCGTCACGTGGCGCCGGACGGTGAAGACCCGATGCCCCTGCCGGGCTGGCGGTCTTGCACCGGCCCCGGAAGGCCGCACACGTGAGCCGAAAAACACTCCACCCGGCGCCTTGCTGAGCGCTGCCGGATTACTTTGCCATCCCCTCGCTCAGATCCGCCCCCCGCGCCGACGATTCGCCGGATGGGGAACGGTTCTCTTTCCCTCGAACCGAGGAAAAGCACCGGAATGACAATGTTCAGCTCTATGTCGCCTAGCGGGAGGACCCGCAAGCGATGCGCGCCCTTACGGGATAGGGCGCCGCAGGTCAAGCGATCGGCGGGCGCGGCCCGTCCGAGGGGGCTGGAAGAGGCCGACCGGCCCGGTAGGAACCGGTCGACCTCCCTGCATGGACCTTAGCGGTCCTCCTCCCAGGTGCAGTCCTTGATCTCTATGCCCAGACCCTCGACCAGGTCACGCATGCCGAGGATGTCGAAAAGCACCTCGCCCTCGCCGATGCGGCGGCGGAACTCGACCTCCTTGGCAGCGCGGGCCTCGGCATGGGTCACCGCCAGCTCCAGCAGCGTGCGCGGGATCACCAGCACCCCGTCCGAATCGCCGACGATGACATCGCCCGGTTCGACCAGCACGCCATCGACCACGAGCGGGACGTTGACGGCGGCGGGCCCGCGCTTCTTGGGGTGCTCGACGGAGACGGCGGTCGACCAGACCGGATAACCCAGTTCGCGAATAGCATCGACGTCGCGCGTGGCGCCGTGGACGACGGTGCCGGCCAGACCCTTCTTCTTCGCGAAGGTACAGGCGACGTCGCCCCACAGCGCGCCCTGGTGGCCGCCGCCATTGGTGAGCACCAGCACGTCGCCCGCTTCGGCGGTGTAGAGCGCAGCGTGGATGGCCAGGTTGTCGCCGGGGAAGTTCCAGGCCGTCACCGCCGGGCCGCAGACCTTCTGGCCGGGCGCGATCGGGACCATGGCGGGGCTCATCAGGCACATGCGCCCCGCGATCTCGCCCAGCCCTTCGTGCAGGTCGGCGATGCCGAACTTGGCGGCACGGGCGAGGAGCGCCGGGTCGGGGCGGGAAATCTTGCTGTAGATCACGGACTTGACGGGCGCGGTCACGGGAGAGCCTCCGGGTTGAGCAGGGTGGCGGGAATCTCGCCGCGGCTGACGGTGTCGATGACGGCGGCGACGTTGAGCGCCATGTCCTTCATTCCCGCTTCGGTGACGCCCGCAACGTGCGGAGAGAGCAGGCAGTTGGGCAGCCCGAACAAGGGATGGCCGGCGGCGGGCGGCTCATCGGCGAAGACGTCGATGCCCGCTCCGGCGATCTGCCCGCTGCGCAAAGCCTCGGCCAGCGCGGCCTCGTTGACGATGCCGCCGCGCGAACAGTTCACCAGGATGGCATGCGGCTTCATCATGCCGAGTTCGACCGTGTCGATCAGGTTGCGCGTGCCCTCGACCAGCGGCGTGTGGATGGAGACGACGTCGCACGAGAGCACGCCCGCCAGGTCGGTAGGCTCGACACCGGCGGCGCGGATCTCTTCTGCGGGCACCATCGGATCGTGGGCCGCGACCCTGGCCCCGAAGCCCGCGCCGCAGATCCGGGCGACCTGGCGAGCGATGCGACCGAAGCCGATCAGCCCCACGCGCGCGCCGGTCAGGTCTCCCAGGCGGATACCCCAGCGCTCGTTCCAGCGGTTCTCCCGCACCAACGCGTCCATGTCGCGCGTTCGGCGCAGCAGGCCGAGCATGAGCGAGACCGCCCCTTCCGCGACGGCCGTGGCATTGTTGCCTCCCGGGGTGTTGGCGACCAGCACGCCCTGCCCCGTCGCCGCCGGGATCGCGATGTTGTCCACGCCGGCACCGTGCTTCACGATGGCCTTGAGGCGGCTCATCTTTCCGAAAATCTCGGGGCCGAGCGGGCTGGTGCGGATGACGAGGACAGTCGTCTGCGCAAGGCGCGGATCATCGGGACCGATCACGTCGTGCGCCGCGGCGATGCGTTCGACGCCGACCGGATGGATCGGATCCACTATGCAGACGAGTTCGCGCGAACCCACCGAAAATCCTCCTCTCAAGGCCGCCGATGTATACCATCCGGGCGAAACCGTGTCCCGGTCGTGGTGAAAGCTCTTTGACCAGGGGTCAAGCCGTAATAGGGCGGAACGGAGTAGACATGTATCCGATCCGGGCCTTTGCCGTCCGGGCGATCACTTCGAGGAGAGGACGATGTTCGCCGCCCCACCCGCCGTCACGGCCGAGGTCTTCTGCCGCATTCCCGACAGGTTCCGCCGCTTCGGCGAAACCAGCGAATGGGCGCAGGTGCAGCTGCACGGCGCCGCGGCGCCCGTCTTCCTCGAAGGGCCCGTCTTCGATGCCGAGGGCAACCTGTGGGTGACCGACATCCCGTGGGGGCGCCTCTTCAAGATCACCCCGCAGGGCGAGTGCGATGTGGGATTCGAATACGATGGCCAGCCCAACGGCATGAAGTTCCTCGCCGACGGTCGCCTGCTGGTCGCAGACCATCACAAGGGCATGGTCATCTGCGATCCCGCCACCGGCGTTTCCGAGCCCTGGTTCGAACGTTACCTGCTGGAGCCGTTCCTCGGCTGCAACGACCTGACCATCGCAAGGAACGGCGACATCTGGTTCACCGACCAGGGCCAGTCCGGCTGGCACAAGCCCAATGGACGCCTCTTCCGCGTCCGCGCCGGGACCCGCCGGCTGGAACTGATGCTGGACGGGATTCCCAGCCCCAACGGCCTCGTGCTCAACAAGGCCGAGACCGCGCTCTACCTCGCCGTCACGCGCGCCAATGCCGTGTGGCGCTGCCCTCTGGTGAACGGGGGCGAGGTGATCTCCAAGGTCGGCACCTACATCCAGATGTCGGGCGGATCGGGTCCGGACGGGCTGGCGATCGACGCCCACGACAACCTGGTGGTCTGCCACGTCGGCTTCGGCGCGGTGTGGCTGTTCTCCGACCGGGGCGAGCCGCTGCTGCGGATCGACGTGCCGGAGGGCCGCTACACCACCAACGCGGCGTATGGCGGACCGGGCAACACGTGGCTGTTCTTCACCGAATCGAGCACCGGCACCGTCTACAAGGTGGAAATGCCGGTGCCCGGGCGGGAGATCTCCCCGGCGACGATCTGAACCGGCTTCGTCCAACCCTGTTCAGTCGGCCCGGGGCTGCGAGCGCGAGATCTCACTTGCGCTCGTAAGGTTCCTTGCCGTTGGAGCACGCATAGAGCGCCGGGTACTCCGCCTTTAGGAAGGTTCCGCAGAACCACTCAGGCATGGTGGCATTGTTGACCCGTCGTTCCTCGTTATCGAGGAGGAAGTCCCAGAAGCTTTGCCCCAGGAACATGGGAAGCTTGTAGACGGAAACCGATCCTTCCTGCTGCTGCTCCATCGCCTTGTAGAGAGTCGACATGGGCCAGGTGAAGGTTTTGGGGTTCTTGTCGGCATAGGCGGCCATCATCGCCCACTGGATGCGGTGCGTCGAGCGCCCGTGGATGTGGTTGACAAAGGTGAGATCGTCGATCGTCCGGCCGGAGGACGTGAAGCTGAAGAAGGCTTGCGGCGTGAGGCCTTTGCGCACCGTGGCGACGTAATAGTCAAAGCCCTTGGTGAGCTCGTAGTTCTGAAGGCTTATGAGGAAGGCCGAGGTCGACGCGAGGGTCAGCTGGTAGCACAAGGCGTCCAGCGCCTGGCGGGTGTGGGCCTCGCTGCACAGGACCTGGTACATCATCCTGTAGTCGGCCCGGTACTGCGGCGTGAGATCGAAGGTGTCGAAAGAATTGAGATCGGGACCCGTCCACATGATCGTCACCCCCACTTCGGCCTTTTTCACTGACCTACGTAGTACCCCCTAGCGCGGATCAAGTATTCTGCAAATAGAGATCGCGTGAGAACTTGCAGGGACCCGTCATCCGGCCGCAAGCCCGGCCGCCGCGATCCCGGCCAAGGCGGCTTCCTCGTCCTTGTCCGAGAGATCCCCGCTGACCCCGACCGCACCCAGCAGCCGCCCTTCCCCGTCGCGCACCAGCACGCCGCCCGCCGCCGGGATCAGCCGTCCGTGCCAGGCGGCGGAGAGCGCGGCCATGAACTGCGGGCGGTCGGCGGCCATGTCGCCCAGCTTGCAGCTGGACATGCCCATGGCGAGCGCCCCTGCCGCCTTGCCGCCCGCGATGTCGGGACGTCCGTAAGCCGATCCATCCTCGCGCTCCATGGCGACGAGGTGTCCGCCGGCGTCGAGCACGACCACCGTCAGCGGATTGAGGTCCATCGCCCGGCCCTTGGCACGAGTGGCGGCAATGACGGTACGGGCCTGGTCGAGGCTGATCATGGAGCGGAACCTTCAAGGTAAAGGGAAGCGGCCCTCTGCCTAGCCCGCACTCGCAAGGCTGTTCAAGTGTTCAATGTATCCGATCAGACCAGCGGATCGCCCAGGGAGGGATAGGCGGCGGCATCGTTGCCGGCTCCGCCCAGCAGGGTGCCGTAGCGCACCAGTCCCATCCGGGTGCGCCGGATATGCATGACCAGCGCGGCTTGGGCCGTCTCCACCTCGCGCTTGGCGACGGCGTCGTACATCAGCTGGTGCTCGAGGTCGTGCGTGCGCACGCCGCCCTGAGCGGCGCTGCCCATCGCCAGCTTCATGTAGGCGCGGCGGTAGCTCTGCGTGGTATCCCAGACCCGCTCGACGATCTGGGCCAGCAGCGGCGTCGAATGGCGGCGATAGGTGATCCAGTGGAACTCGCGGCCGAGCGCGATCGCCTCGTCGATGTCGGTGACGCCTTCATTGCGTTCCATAACCGCGCGCAAGTCGGCGAGGTCCTGGTCGGTGAGGTGGGGGACGCTGTCGGCCAGTAGCAGCGGTTCGATGCGCTCCCGGATCTCGTACGACACTTCCAGGTCGCGGCGGGTCAGGCTGGTGACGCGCGCGCCCGCGTTGGCCCTCATCGTCACCAGGCCGCGCGCCTCCAGCATCCGCAGCGCGTCCCGCACGGGGATGCGGCTGGTCGCCAGCTCCTCCGCCAGCTCGTCCTGCTTGATCCGCGCGCCGGGCGCGAGGTCGCCCGAGAGGATGCGCTCGGCGAGGATGTCGGCAACGCGCTGGCTGGCGACGATGGACTGGTCTTTGATCATGGCGGGCCCGTCTATGGTATACGATCGCGCATAGACGCTTGCGCGCCCTGCGCCAACCGCTGTGCGATGCCGTCTTCAGCCCGGCAGCGGCGCTCCGGCGATGAACGGCGCTTCTGCCTGCCTCAGTGTTGGGCCCACTCCACCCGGTAGAGATCGAAGCGCCGATCCTTGAGGTTCTGCACCGCACCGGACTGGCGGGCGGTCAGCAGGGCATCGAGGCTGAGGTCGGAGATCGCGATGGTCTCGGTGTTGGGCGCGGTGTCGGCGGCGACACCGTCGCGGGCGAAGGGGAAGTCGGAGGGCGTGAGGATCGCGCTTTCGGCGTAGTGGACGTCCATGTTCTCCACATTGGGCAGGTTGCCCACGACGCCCGAGGTGACCACGTAGCACTGGTTCTCCACCGCACGCGCCTGGCAGCAGTAGCGCACCCGCAGGTAGCCGCGGCGCTCGTCGGTGCAGAACGGCACGAAGAGCATCAGCGCCCCCTGGTTGACGAGGTGTCGCGCCAGCTCGGGGAACTCGCTGTCGTAGCAGATCATCACTCCGATGGGGCCGCAATCGGTCTGGATCACGTTGGCGCCATAGCCGCCGCGGATGTTCCACCAGCGCCGCTCCGAGGGGGTGGGATGCAGCTTCTCGGTCTGGTGCACGGCGCCGTCGCGCAGGAAGGTGTAGGCGATGTTGCGGATCTCGCTCTTCCCGCCGCGCAGCTTCACGCGGGTGGGATGCGAGCCCCCGATGATGTTGATGTTGTAGCTGACCGCCATGCCCTGCATGAACTCGACGAAGCGCTCGGTGTAAGTGGCGACCTTCTCGATCGCCTGGGCAGGCTCGAGCTTGGTGCCTTCGATCGAGAGCAGTTCCAGCGTGAACAGCTCCGGGAAGACGACGAAGTCGCTCTGGTAGTCGGAGGCGACATCGATCCAGTACTCCACCTGCGCCTCGAACTCGTCGATGGTCTCGATCTTGCGCATCATGAACTGCACCGTGGCGACGCGCACGCTGGAGGGGACCCGCTCGCGCAGGCCCGGGACGGCCTTGCCGGTGTCCGGCGGGGCCAGGGGGTTGGTCCAGAACATCAGGACCGCGTTGCCACCGCTCTCCCGGTCGGTCGGGATGTAGTCGGGCAGGATTTCGCGCGGTTCGTAGCCCTCGTTCATCTGGAAGTTGATGACCTGGTCGCGGACCTTCTTGTCCTTCACGGCCTGCAGGTAGTCGGCCGGGTCGGGGTACTGGCGCTTGCGACGGGAATAGCCCGGCATGCGGCCCGCGAAGGCGATTCCCTTGAGCTCGAAGTACTCGCAAACCTCCTTGCGCTTGCGGTAGAGCCGCTGGCCGATGCGCAGGCGGCGATAATCGGGATCGACGCAGACCTCGAAACCGTAGAGCACGTCGCCGTCGGGCGCGGGAGGCCGGCCGTAGCCGCCGTTGCTGATCTCCTCCCACGTATGCGGGCGGAACGCGAGTTCGGAGGTGACGATCATCGTGGCGCAGTGGCCGACGATCTTGCCTTCGTACTCGGCCACGAACTGGCCTTCGGGGAAGTTGATGACCTGCCCCCGGATCTCGGCGCGGGTGAAGGCGTCGGCCTTGCCATAGACCTTCACGGAGAGGCGGGCGATCGCCGGGGCATCGGCGACGCCGGCCTGGCGGATGATGAGCTTGGCTTTGGTCTGATCCATGTCCGCCCTCTACCCGCGAGCAGGCGCTATGTTCCAGCAGGTCGCAGCCATCCCCCTGACGGGACTCGGCTTTTTCTCGCCTCGCCGGGATACAAGCGGCGGTGACTCCCGTTGTCTTGGCAAGGAAGGAGACAATTGATGAGCGCCACCCTTTTCGCACTCGCGCTGTTCGCCTGTTCGGACGACGGGACCGAGTGCCAGCGTCTCGCGACTCCGATCCAGACCTACGAATCGCGCGCCCAGTGCGACGCCGGCCTTGATGCGGCGCTCGACACCGAGGCCGCGCGCAAGGCCGAGGCCCCGACCGTCTACGCGCAGTGCCTGACGAGCCGCCAGATGGCGTCCATCGGCAGCGGCACGATCGACCTGACCCGCGTCAACGGCGCCCGCTTCGCCAGCGCCGGGTACTGAGTTCAGCCCCGGCCGCGGTAGCCAGGTACGCCCTGGTCCGGCACCCATAGCCCGGCGGGCGGTGCGTCGGACTGCCAGAACACGTCGATCGGAATGCCGCCGCGCGGATACCAGTAGCCGCCGATCCGCAGCCAGCGCGGCTTCATCTCGTCCAACAGGCGCTGGCCGATGCCAACCGTCACGTCCTCGTGGAACCCGCAATGATTGCGGAACGAGCCGAGGAACAGCTTCAGGCTCTTCGATTCGACGATGCTGGCTTCGGGCGCATAGTCGATGACGAGGTGCGCGAAATCGGGTTGGCCGGTCACCGGGCATAGCGAAGTGAACTCCGGCGCGGCGAAGCGCACGAGGTAGAGGCTGCCCACGCGTGGGTTGGGCACGTAGTCGAGCACCGCCTGCTCGGGCGAGGCCGGGAGCGCGCTCTGCTGGCCGAGGTGAAGCGGCATGGAAGAAGACGTGTCGTTCATGGCTGCGCCATGCCGCCAAGCGGCCTCGAAGACAAGGCGGCGCGACAATCGTCCGCCCGACAGGCGAAACGACTTGCCGCCCGCCGACTTCGCATTAACACGCCGTTCACAGCCTGTTGGGCGAAGACCAGAGGACCATGAGGGGCAAGCATTCCATCTTCACGGGCATGGCTGCGACAGCCATGCTCTTCACGTCGGCCGTGATCCCGGTGGCCAAGCCGGCGCGCGCGCAGTCCGCCGAGACATGGAGCCTGCCGCCGCCCTCCTCCGCAGCCACCGGGACCGGCGCGCAAGGGCCGGTGGACGCACAGAATCCCGTGCTTCAGCCCCGGAACCCCCAGCCCTCACGCGTTCCGCCCTCGCCCGTGCCGACGATCGTGCCGCCGGCGCCGCGGGTGTCGCCCTCGCCCGTTCCGGCCCCGAGCCGGACGCCTGCCGCGCCCTTGCCCCGCCCACGCGCAGAGCCGCCGCCGGCCACGCCCACGGCAGCCACGCCCCCGGCGGCCCCGCCCGTCGCGGGAACGCCGTCGCCCGAGCCCGAAGCCGCGCCTCAGCCCTCCCCAGCACCGTCTCCGGCACCGGGTGCGACCGCTTCGCCTCCGGTCGAGGATCTGCCGGCGCCGGCCGCGCAGGACGAGGGCTCGCCGTGGTGGTGGTGGGCGCTGCCGGCGCTCCTCCTCGCGCTCGGCCTCACGGCAGTGGTCCTGCATCGCCGCCGGCCGGGCAGGCAGGTCGATACGACCGAGCCCATCTCCGCCGCGGACGAAACCCTGCCCGCAACGGAGGCGCCACCGCCC
The DNA here is from genome assembly GCF_042432915.1 of Novosphingobium soli. Taxonomy (NCBI): domain Bacteria; kingdom Pseudomonadati; phylum Pseudomonadota; class Alphaproteobacteria; order Sphingomonadales; family Sphingomonadaceae; genus Novosphingobium; species Novosphingobium soli. Next base: position 211,152 of record NZ_JBHLWK010000010.1, on the reverse strand, counting down.
ACTTCAGCGCCAGCGCCCACGCTACCGGCCGCGTCACGGGCCTCCTCGGCGCCCGCTGCACTCGACCTGGCGTTCGAACCGGTGTCGCTGCGCCTGTCGCTCGTCTACGCCACGCTGCGCTATCGGGTGACGCTGACGGCGGGCGTGGACCTTGCCGGCGGGCACTTGCTGGGCGACCTGATCGGCGCGCACGGATCGCTTACGCCGGACGAGCAGCTTGCGCCCGCGGAGGAGACGCTGACGCGCCTGGGCGCCCTTCCCACGCTGCTGGCAGGCCAGACCACGATCCTGTCGGGCGAGGTGCAGGTCCCGCTCGGCGCCATCCGGGCCGTCAGCCGCGGGGCGGGGTCCTACTTCATCCCGCTGGTGCGCCTGGTGGTGGCCGGCGCGCAAGGCCCGGTGTTGCGGCGCGTGTTCACCGTGGGAGCCCCCGGCGCGGGCGCCGGGCTGGCGCCCATCCGGCTCGACACCGGCCCGCGCGAGCTGCGCGAGCTGGCCGCGCGCGAGGTGGAGGCGGCGCGCGATCATCCCTTGCCGTCGGCTCCCGCCCGCCGCGCGGCCGGCTGATCCCTTCCCATCGCACGATTTCCTTGGACCGCGGATTGCCCTAGGGTTCGGCGGTCAGACGCGGAGACCACATTGGACGACAGCAAGCGGCATCCCGAGCTTGGGGAGGCAACCCGCATCGTCGGCGCGGGACGGCGCAGCGAATGGACGGGCGCCGTCGTGAACCCTCCGGTCTGGCGCGCCAGCACGCACCTCTACGAGGACACCGCCGCGCTTTTCGCGGGCACGCGCAGCAACGCGGACGGGCGCTTCTTCTACGGCCGCCGCGGCAGTCCCACGCAGTGGGCCCTGGCCGAGGCGCTGACCGCGCTGGAACCCGGCGCCGCCGGCACGGTGCTCTATCCTTCCGGAGTGGCGGCCATCGCCGGCGTCATGCTCACGCTGCTGCGGCCGGGCGACGTCGTGCTGATCAGCGACAACGCCTACGATCCCACCCGCGCGATGGGCAAAGGGCTTCTGACCGACCTCGGCGTCGAGCCGCGCTTCTTCGATCCGCTCGACCTGACCGCGTACGAGGCGCTGTTTTGCGAGCGGACCCGCGCAGTCCTGCTGGAAGCCCCCGGCAGTCTCTCGATGGAAGTTGCGGACCTGCCGGCGCTCGCCGCCATCGCCCGGGCGCGGGGCGCGATCTCAGTGCTCGACAACACCTGGGCCAGCCCGCTCGGCTTTCCGGCGCTCGCGCGCGGGATCGACATCGCGCTGATGGCGCTGACCAAGCATGTGGGCGGCCATTCAGACCTCATGATGGGCAGCGCCAGCGCCGGCCCGGACCTCTACACCCGCCTGCGCCAGCGGGCACAGCAGCTCGGCACCGTCGTCTCGCCGGACGACGCGGCGCTCGCTCTGCGCGGCCTGCGCACGCTTCACCTGCGGCTGAAGCACGAGACGCAGAGCACGCTCGCCATCGCCCAGTGGCTGCAAGGACGGGAGGAAGTGGCGCAAGTGCTCTGCCCCATGCTGCCGGGCGCGCCGGGCCACGAGACCTGGAAACGCGACTTCACCGGCGGCGCGGGCCTGTTCAGCTTCGTGTTCCGTGGCGGGGATGCGGCGGCGCGCAACCGCTTCGTCGATGCCCTCACCCTGTTCGGCATCGGCTATTCGTGGGGCGGGTACGAGAGCCTGGCCCTGCCGATCGAGCCGTCCGCCTATCGCAGCCGCATGCCCTGGCCGCCCGGGCTGGCCGCGAACGAGGACCGCCACGGCGTGCGCCTGTCCATCGGCCTCGAGGATCCGGCCGACCTGATCGCCGACATCGAGCAGGCGCTGGCGGCATGGCGGGCGTGACGGCCCCGCTTGCGACGGCGAGCGCCGCGCCGGCTCCCGGCCCCACGGCCACGGCCACGGCGGTCGTGGTCGAGCAGCCGGTGGCGGGTGCCGACGGCATCAAGACCATCGTCGCCGCGCGCAGCGACACCTTCGGCGACATCGCCAATACCCTGGACAGCCTGGCGGTGCATATCGGCAGCACTCGGTTCTCCTTGTGGGACCTCGGCGTCGTGATAGCGGTGCTGGCCATCGTGCTCAGTGCCGCCTGGGGCGCCAGCCGCCTGGCGAGCCGGTTGCTCGCCCGCACGCGGCTGGACCTGACTCAGCGGCTGCTGACCGAGAAGATGGTGAGCCTGGTCATCTGGGCCATCGCCATCCTCGTCGGCATCGACGTCCTCGGCATCGACCTGACCGCGCTCACGGTGTTCTCCGGCGCCTTCGGCCTCGCGATCGGGTTCGGCCTGCAGAAGACCTTCGGCAACCTGATCGCGGGCATCATCCTGCTGATGGACAAGTCCATCAAGCCGGGCGACGTTATCGCCATCGCCGACCAGAGCGGGCAGTACACCTTCGGCCAGATCCGCCGGATCGGCATCCGCGCGGTGTCGCTCACCACGCGCGACCAGAAGGAATACCTGATCCCCAACGAAAACCTGATGATCAACCAGGTCGAGAACTGGTCCTATTCCAGCCGCAACGTCCGCATCCAGGTCCACGTGGTGATCCCGTATGCCTGCGACATCGAACTGGCGGAGCAGCTCATGCTGCAATCGGCCCGCTCGGTGAAGCGCGTGCTGGTGGCGCCGCCGCCCACGGTGTGGCTGGACAGCTTCGCCGACAACGGCGTCGCCTTCGTCATCCACTGCTGGATCACCGATCCGGAGGAGGGCGTCGGCAACGTACGTTCGGATGTGCTCAAGACGCTATGGCGGCTGATGCGCGAAAACGGCATCAAGGTGCCCTACCCGCAGCGGGACCTGAACTTGCGCGAGAGCGAGGGGCTGCGCGATCTGATCGAAGCCGTGCGCGCCCGGCCCGCCGGAGACGAGCGGACCTGAGCGGCCCGGGCGCTTTCCCGCGGCGGCGCATCAGCCGGTCGCCAGGCGCGCGCCCTTCTCCATCTCCAGGCGGTTGCGCCCCTTGGCCTTGGCCACGAACAGCGCCATCTCCGCCCGCTCCATGGTGGAATCGAGACTGGTTTCGATCCGCGCGACGCTGGCGCTCGCGGTCATGGTGAAATGGCTGTCGCCCACGGGCTGCTTGAGGTCGGCCAGCGTGGTCACCACGCGGCGGCAGATGGCCTCGGCCTCCTCCGGCGAGACCCGGGGCAGCAGCACCGCGAATCGCTCGGAGCCGATGCGCGAGATGATATCCTCGGTCCGCAGCATCTCGCGCAGCAGATCCGCGAAGACCGTCAGCACCCCGTCGCCGACGCTCTGGCCGTACTGCATGTTGATCGTCCGGAAGAAATCGATGCTGAACAGCGCCAGGCACCCGTCCATCCGCGCTGCCAGCATATGCTCGAGCATGGAGACGAAGGCCGTGCGATTGGTGAGGCCGGTCAACGGATCGCTATAGGTGGCGGTGAAGAGCTGTTCGCTAAGCGACCGCAGCTCGTCCACGCTGCGCATCACCCCGAGCGCACCATAAGGCGTGCCATCGTGCCGCAGCAGGGCACGCAGTCGGATCTCGAACCAGCGCCTGCGGTTGTCACGCCCGATCGCCGGAAATTCCACCCAGCCGACGTCCTCCCCCGCCATGGCCCGCGCATGGGCCCGCGCCACCAGCGGCCTGGCCTCCGCTACCACGAGATCGAGCAGGTGCGGGCCCACCGGCGAACCGGGTTCACGCTCGCCCAAGTCGGCCAGCGCTGCGGTGGCATGAACGATGAAGCCGTTCGGATCGGTCTTCAGGATCACGTCGGTCGTGCTCTCGGCCAGCATTCCGTAGAGCACCGAGCTTTCCTGGAATGTAAAATTCATGCCCATGATTGCGCCCCGATGCCTGCCTTGGCTGGATCCGAGTGTCTTGCCGTATAGGCGGCCGCATTCGAATCTGCCCGAATGCCTCTTCCGTAGAACACTGCGCGGATGAAATTAATAACGTTAACCACGATAGGCTGCGGTTACCCAAGATATTCGAAGTAAGTTGATTAAACTAACCGCTTTAACAATGAAGGCGTAACACTCTATTTACCATTGCCAGTCTTGGTGCTTACGCGCGCAGCCCGCCATCGTTCCGGAAGATGATCGCAGGTCGTCCGAATGGTTGTTCCGCCGCACTGGCGGGACATGCGTGCAGCCGAAGTCCGCCCCGGACCTAGAGCTCGATCATGATCCGGACCTTGTCCGGCGTGGTCTCCACGGCGGCGGCGATCTGATCGCGGCAACGGCCGATCAGTTCGGACAGGCCCGGCGGCGTCCGGTTCGGGCGTAGCTCAGACGCGTCCACCCCAAGCGCCTCGGCAATCGCCTCGAGGCGCTCCTCGATCGGACGGGCGCGCCCCTGCTCCCATGCCCATACCGTCGGCTTGCTGACGCCAAGCCGCGTGGCGAGTTCGCCCTGCGTCAATCCGCGAAGCTTGCGCAAGCGGTGCAGGCGCTCGCCCAGGCTCTCCCCACCGATGGCGCTCGGCCGGGCGATAGCCGGAGCGGCCCCAAGGCCCAGCTCTGTCTGCACCGCGCTGCGCAGCTCGGCGGCCCGTAGCGTCGCTGCGGGAATCGCCATTTCGAAGGCGCAGCCGTAAAGTGACCCGCTCGCCCACACCACGCGCGAGCGCACCTGCGGCGCGTCGGGAAGGTCGAGCTCGATGGCTTCACCGATCTCCAGGGCGACCCGGCTCTCCAGCAGCACGCCGGTTTCGGAGAAGTTGTGAACGATGACCTGCGTAGATTCGCCCGATTCTAGCGCGCCCTGCGTTTCGAGCAGCAGCCGTCTGCGCTCCGAACGCGCGTGCCCCCCGCTCTCGCCGGTTGCTTCAAAATGGGCCGCAATCGGCATCGTATCGTCTCCTTGGTGAAGCGAACGTCCACTGGTGCGGTTAAGATTTGGTTATCCTGTGGCGAGACGCGTCGACAGCACGACCCTCCGGCGCGGGCCATAAAGCTCGCCTTAGCCCCCGCGAAGCCATTCTGGCTGGCCTTGCGGCGCCCGGATCGCCATCTGCGCCAGCATGGCAGCGAATCCCCCTTCCACCACTTCCGCGGCACGGGTGGGCACCGTCCATCTGGTCGGCGCCGGGCCCGGCGATCCGGACATGCTGACGCTGCGCGCCGCACGCCTGATCCTGGGCGCATCGCTGATCGTCCACGACGGCCTCGTCGATCCCGCGATCCTGGCGATGGCGCGGCCCGGGGCGCGGCTGGTCTCGGTCGCGAAGAGCCGATCGCGCCATACCATGAAGCAGGACGAGATCAACGCGCTGCTGGTACGCGAGGCGCTTGCCGGCAAGGACGTGGTGCGGCTGAAGGGCGGCGATCCGTTCATCTTCGGTCGCGGCGGCGAGGAGGCGCAGGCCTGCCGCGCCGCGGGGGTGCCGGTGCAGGTGGTGCCCGGCATCTCCGCCGCGCTGGGCGCTGCGGCCGCGGCGCAGATCCCCCTGACCCACCGCGACCATGCCTCGATCGTCAGCTTCGTCGCGGGTCAGTGCAAGGGCCTGTCGGACCAGGACTGGTCGGGGCTCGCGGGCAAGGGGCGAACGTTGGTGATCTTCATGGGCCTCGCCACGGCGGCGCAGATCACCGAGAAGCTGATGGCTGACGGCCTCTCGCCCACGGTGCCGGTGGCCGTGATCGAGAAGGCGACGCGCGCCGACATGCGCGTCCTGCGCAGCCGCCTGGCCGGGCTTGCCCACCTGGTCGAAAGCGAAAGGGTGCAAAGCCCGGCGCTTATCGTTATCGGCGACGTCGCCGCCGACACGAGCGAGGCGGCGGACAACACCATTCGCGCCCTGGCGCTGGAGGCAGTACAGTGAAGATCCTGACAGGCAACGACCTGAAGACGGGGGCCGTCGTCTGGTGGACCGGCGTGGGCTGGTCGCTCGACGTGAACGACAGCGCCGACGTGGGCGACCATGGCGCCGCGATCATCGCGCGCGAGGAAGGCGTGCAGAACGTCTTCGCCGCCTATGTCGTGGACGGCGCGCGCACCGACGAAGGGGTGCGGCCCTCGCATATCAAGGAGCGCATCCGCGCGCTCGGGCCCACCGTGCGTCCGGACCTCACGCTCAAGCCCTCCGACCCCGACGCGATCAACTGGGTGATCTGATGTACAAGTATGACTCCTACGATCAGCAGATGGTCGACACCCGCGTCGCGGAGTTCCGCGACCAGGTCCGCCGCCGCATCGCGGGCGAGCTGACCGAGGACCAGTTCAAGCCGCTGCGCCTGCAGAACGGCCTCTACCTCCAGCTCCACGCCTACATGCTGCGCGTGGCGGTGCCCTACGGCACGCTGAATTCGAAGCAGATGACGCTGCTGGGCGACATCGCGGACAAGTACGACCGCGGCTACGGCCACTTCACCACGCGCCAGAACATCCAGTACAACTGGATCAAACTGGAGGACACGCCCGACATCCTTGCCGAGCTGGCGAAGGTGGAGATGCATGCCATCCAGACCAGCGGCAACTGCATCCGCAACATCAGCTCGGACCAGTTCGCCGGCGCCGCGGCCGACGAGATCCTCGACCCGCGCCCCTATGCCGAGCTGCTGCGCCAGTGGTCGAGCTTCCACCCGGAATTCCTCGTCCTGCCGCGCAAGTTCAAGATCGCCGTCATCGCCTCCGAGAAGGATCGCGCGGCGATGCGGCTGCACGACATCGGCATCAAGATGGTGAAGAATGACGCCGGCGAGATCGGCGCCCAGTTCTACGCCGGCGGCGGCATGGGCCGCACTCCGATGATCGCCCCGCTGATCCGCGACTTCGTGCCGCTTACGCAGCTCATCACCTATGCGGAAGCGTGCCTGCGGGTCTACAACCGCTACGGCCGGCGCGACAACAAGTTCAAGGCGCGCATCAAGATCCTGGTCCACGAGCTGGGCCGCGACGAATACGTGCGCCAGGTCGAGGAGGAGTTCGCCCACCTGCTCACGCAGCCGATCGAGCCGCCGCTGGCAGAGCTGGAGCGGATCAAGGCGCACTTCACCGGCCCCGCCTTCGAAGCGGGCCTGTCGGATGCGCTGGACCTGTCGGATCCCGACTTCCGCCTCTGGGTGGAGCGCAACACCACGCCGCACAAGCAGCCGGGCTACATCGTCGCGACGGTCAGCCTCAAGCCGGTGGGCGGCATCCCGGGCGATGCCTCGGCCGACCAGATCCGCCTCATGGCGCAGCTCGGCCGCGACTATTCGTTCGACGAGCTGCGTGTGACCCATGCGCAGAACATCGTGTTCCCGCACGTGCGCAAGGCCGACCTCTACACCGTCTGGAAGGCGCTCGACGAGGCGGGCCTCGGCACCGCCAACCTCGACACCGTGGGCGACATCATCGCCTGCCCCGGCCTCGACTACTGCAGCCTGGCGAACGCCCGTTCGATCCCGGTGGCGCAGAAGATCTCCGAACGCTTCGGCACGGTCGAGAAGCAGGCGCAGCTCGGCGAGCTCAAGCTCAAGATCTCGGGCTGCATCAATGCCTGCGGGCATCACCACGCGGGCCACATCGGCATCCTCGGCGTCGACAAGAAGGGCCTGGAAAACTACCAGCTCCTGCTCGGCGGCAGCGAGGGCGCGGACACCTCGCTGGGCCAGATCACCGGCCCCGGTTTTACCGAGGACGGCGTCGTCGACGCGATCGAGAAGGCGACGCAGGTCTACCTCGCCAACAAGCAGGGCGAGGAGCGCTTCCTCGATACCTACCGCCGCATCGGCATGGCCCCGTTCAAGGAGGCGCTCTATGGTTGACGTCCAGTTCCGCTTCCGTGACGACGAGGCCGTCAACGATCCCGCCGTCACCGTGGACTCGTTCTCAGAGCAGTCCAACGCCACCGCCGTCCGCATCGAGCCGGGCGACAACGCCCGCGCGCTGCTGCCGTACCTCGACCGCATCTCGCTGGTGGAGGTGAGCTTCCCCGTCTGGACCGACGGGCGCGGCTATTCCTCCGCGCGCATCCTGCGCGAGGCCGGCTACCGGGGCGAGCTGCGCGCAGTGGGCGACCTGGTGATCGACATGCTCGGCCACCTCCAGCGCTGTGGCTTCGACGCCTTCGCGCCCGACAAGACGCTCAACGAGGCCGATGCCAAGGCCGCATTCGGTCGCTGGGAGAACGTCTACCAGGCGACCGCCGTCGACGGTCGCCAAGCCATCTGGGCCAAGCGGCACCCCGCCTGAGGCCGAAAGGGAACCCGTCCCATGTTCCGTACCGAAGCTGACCAGACCGATCGCATCCGCACCGTCGACCGCATCGACACCGGTCCCCGGTTCACCGAGGCCGACGCGGTGCGTCTCAACCGCCTGTTCCGTGGTGCTGATACGAGCGAGATGCTCGAGACGCTGCTCAAGGAGCGCATGGCGGGCGAGGTGGCTATCGTCTCCAGCTTCGGTGCGGAAAGCGCCGTCCTGCTCCACCTCGTCGCCAGCGTGGACCCTGGCGTGCCGGTGCTGTTCCTGGATACCGGCAAGCACTTTCCCGAGACGCTGGCCTATCGCGACCAACTCGTCGCCCGACTGGGCCTGACGGCGCTGCGCAACCTGACGCCCGATGCGGCAGAGATCGCCAAAAAGGACGAGAACGGCCTGCGCTGGTCCTGGGACCCGGACGGCTGCTGCGAGATCCGCAAGGTCAAGCCGCTCGCCCAGGCTCTGGCGGGCTTCGATGCCTCGTTCACCGGACGCAAGGCGTTCCAGGCGGCGACCCGCTCCAGTCTCCCGCGCTTCGAGATCGACACCAAGGACAGCCAGGGCCGGCTCAAGATCAACCCGCTGATCGACTGGTCGCCCGAGCGCCTGGCGGCGTACATCGCCGAGCACGACCTTCCCGCGCACCCGCTGGTCGCGGAAGGCTACCCCTCGATCGGCTGCATGCCCTGCACCAGCAAGGTCGCGCCCGGCGAGGATCCGCGCTCGGGCCGCTGGAAGGGCTGGGACAAGACCGAATGCGGCATCCACGTCCCCGGCAAGGACGAAGGCGGATCAAGCGAGCTGCCCCCGGGCTTCGACCCGGTGTTCTGATCGCCGGCGCTCTCGCTGCGCGGCAGCGGGAGCCGGCGATCAGGCCGGGTGCGGCATGTTCTTGGGCACGTAGCCCATGCGCGACAGCTCGTGCGGCAGGAAGCCGTGGTCGGTCACCCACAGCGAATCGCGCCGCAGGTCAGGGTCGGAGAGGCCCGGGATGAAGAGCTGCTTGAGCCCGAGTTGCCCCGCCAGCCTGCCGTCGAGGTAGTCGGCGCCCTTCTGCCCCGTCGCCGGCGCGCCCGGCCCTTCGTAGGCGAGCAGCGGGCGAATCACCCGCGCCTGCACCACCGTCGTCATCGCGCCCCAGTCCAGCGGCACGCAGCACAGGCGGCGCATCGCCATCGGCACCGAAATCCCGGCCGAATCGGCGTGGCGCTCGACGATCTTGTACTGCTCGAACTCCAGCCACCACTCGCCTGCCGCAACCTGCGGGATGAACACCGAGGAGCCGAAGCGCACCAGCACGGTGCCGAGCGCCAGCTGCCGCAACTGCGGGTCGACGATCCCGCCATTGGTAATCATCGCCATCTCGATGCCGCGGTCGGAGGTGACCACGTCGGTATATCGACGCTCGGGATTGATGTCGGACTTGTAGCCGGTCGCCCGGATGCGGGTCTCGGGGCGGTTGAACCAGTGCTCGTTGGCAAACGACATGAACGTCTTCTCCCTGGTGACGCGAAGTCATGCCGATCATGCGGAGGTTTTTGCGAAGGGAAAATGACGAAGAGCGTCAGGTGCGAATTTCCGCGACGATGCGCAAAGCTCACTTCGGCGTTGCGGCCTTTGCACCTTCCCATGGCTGGCATTGCAGCGTCCCAATTTCTATTGTGCAATGCAATATGACTCAGCCGCCCCTTCCCTCCGCCGTCGCGCCGTCCCGCACCACGCATCCCGCGCTCGTCACCCTTGCCCTCGCCATGGGCGCCTTTGCCATCGGCACCACCGAATTCGCGGCCATGAGCCTGGTGCCGTTCTTCGCGCGCGACCTCGGCCTCAGCGAGCCCGAGGCCGGTCACGCGATCAGCGCGTATGCGCTGGGCGTGGTGGTCGGCGCGCCGGTGATCGCGGTGCTCGCGGCGAAGCTGGAGCGGCGCACGCTGCTCATCGGGCTGATGGCGCTGTTCGCGATCGGCAATGGCCTCTCCTCGCTCGCCTCCAGCTATCCGCTGCTGCTGCTCTGCCGGTTCGTGAGCGGATTGCCGCACGGCGCCTACTTCGGCATCGCGGCGCTCGTGGCCGCCTCGATGGTGCCGGCCAACAAGCGGGCGCAATCGGTCGCAATGGTCATGTCGGGCCTCACCGTGGCCACCATCATCGGGGTTCCGGTCGCCAACTGGCTGGGCCAGACGCTGGGCTGGCGGGCGGGCTTCGCGGTGGTCGCCGGCCTGGCGGTGACCACCATGGCGCTCGTCGCGCTCTATGCTCCCCGCCAGCCTGCCGATGCAGAGGCCAGTCCCTTGCGCGAACTCGGCGCGCTGCGCCGCCCGCAAGTGCTGCTCACGCTGCTGACGGGCGCAGTCGGCTTCGGCGGCCTCTTTTGCGTCTACACGTACGTCGCCTCGACAATGATCGAGGTCACCGGCGTGTCGGAGCGGTGGGTGCCCGCCGTCCTCGCCGTGTTCGGCGTCGGCATGACGGTCGGCAACCTGTTCTGGGCCTGGTCCGCCGACCGCGCGCAGAACCGCGCCGCGATCGGGGCCCTGCTGGTCAGCGCGGCCTCGCTGGCGGCCTTCTCGCTGCTGGCGGGCAACGTCTGGACCCTGGCCGCGGTGGTGCTGGTGATCGGCTTCGGCGGCGGCCTCGGCACGATCCTGCAGACCCGCTTGATGGACGTCGCGGGCGATGCCCAGGCGCTGGCGGCTGCGGCCCATCACAGCGCCTTCAACCTTGCCAATGCGCTGGGGCCGTGGCTGGGCGGCCTGGCGATCAGCGCCGGCTACGGGCTGACCTCCACCGGATGGATCGGCGCCGGGCTGGCGCTGGCCGGGCTGGCGATCTTCCTCGTCACGATTTCGCTTCACCGCGCCGAGACGCCGGAGCTCGTCGCCGCCTGAACGGTCAGCCGTCGAGCCGGCGCTCCAGGTGCATGTGGACGGCGACGGTCGTCGTCTCCATCCGGGCGACGTAGTAGTTCTCCACGGGGATGTCGGCGGTAAAGAGCGGCGCACCGGCACCCACCGTGCGCGAGACCACGCGCAGCAAGATCTCGTCCGCCTCGCCCGTGCCCAACGCCGCCTCCAAGGAGCGCGCCTCTCCCAGCACCAGCACGGCCTTGTCCCCGGCCGCGGCGCGCGCGGCGCGGAAGGCGGCGGGATAGCTCTCGACGAAGTGCACGGGCGCCGGCGCGGCTTCGCTGCGGGTGCGTGGAGGACGCCGTTCGTCGACCACGAACACCGGGACGCGCGAGTCGTGCGCCCGCTCGATCCCGCCGGCATGCGCGCCGGCGTCCAGGCACGCGCCGCTCATCACCAGGGCGCCGCAGGCCTGCTCAAAGCTCTCCGGCAGCCCCGACGCGCCGCGTTCCTCGGCGGGAAGCACGCTGCGTCCCCGGGCGTCGGCCCAGAAGCCATCGAGGCTGGTGGTGGCATCGACGATCATTCTGCCCATCTTCGCGCTCCCGTTGTCGCCGGCGCAGCCGGGCCCTCGGTGGTAACGGCGCCAACAGCCCACCCGCGCCCCGAGTTGCCGCACCGTTGCCGCGACTAGGCGGGGTGTTGCCCGGCCGCGACGGATCGACGACTCACCCAATCATCATCAGGCTGGCGTTGCCGCCCGCCGCGGTGGTGTTGATCGAGGTGGAGACCTCCTCCAGCAGCCACGCGCCGTTCGGTCCGGCGCCCTGCCCGTCCCAGCGATAGACCGGCGTCACCGGGCCTTCGCGCTGCGCCATCTCCCGGCAGGCCGCGAGCACCGCGGCATCCTCACCCTCGACGACGCAGGCGGCGAAGGGCTCCGCGGGATCGGCACGGAAGCGCGCGGCCACTGGGGCGGGAAGGCCTGGGGGAAGGTCCATGCCCCCCAGGGTGGCGCGGTTGCCGGTGGCCAGCACGGCCGCCATCTGCCCCAGCAGCCCCTCGCGCGTGGCGGGGCGCAGCAGCACGCGCCCGCGCGGGTGGAGTGCATAGAGGTTGCGTTCGCCCACCGGCCCGGGCAGCTCGCGCTCGGTCGCCAGCGCAGAGGCGGCGCCGGTCGCGCGCGCGGCCTGCGCCATCGCCCCTTCGCCCTGCCCCTCGAGCCATTCCGCGAAGGCCTCCAGCAGCGCGGGCGGCGTGCCCCTGGCGCCGAGCACCGCCGGCGCCTGCCGGACCAGCCTGCCGAGATAGAGCGGCCCGCCCGCCTTGGGTCCGGTCCCCGACAGCCCGCGCCCGCCGAACGGCTGGACGCCGACGATCGCGCCTATGGTGTTGCGATTGACGTAAAGGTTGCCCGCCCGCACGGCTCCGGTCACGCGCGCGACGGTCTCGTCGAGGCGGGTGTGCAGGCCGAACGTCAGGCCGTACCCCGTCGCGTTGATGCTCTCCACCAGCGTGCCGAAATCTTCCCGGCGGAACCGCACGACGTGGAGCACCGGGCCGAAAACCTCGCGCTCGAGCTGCGCGATCGAGTCGATCTCGATGATCGTGGGCGCCACGAAAGTGCCCTGCGCCGCGTCCTCGTCCAGCGCAACCTGCGCCACGCGGCAGCCCTTCGCCTGCATAGCGGCGATGTGGCGCGCGATGCCGTCCCGCGCGTCGGCGCTGATGACCGGGCCGATGTCGATCGAGAGTCGGTCCGGATTGCCGACCCGCAACTCGGCCAGCGCCCCCTTGAGCATCGCCAGCGTGCGGTCCGCCACGTCCTCCTGCAGGCACAGCACGCGCAGCGCCGAGCAGCGCTGCCCCGCGCTGTCGAAGGCCGAGGCGATGACATCGGCGACGACCTGCTCCGCCAGCGCCGAGCTGTCGACAATCATCGCGTTCTGGCCGCCGGTCTCGGCGATGAAGGGGATCGGCCGTCCCTCGGTCGAAAGCCTGCCGGCGAGCTGGCGCTGGATCAGCCGCGCGACTTCGGTTGAGCCGGTGAACATGACCGCCGCCGTCTGCGGGGCGGCCACCAGCGCGGCGCCGAGCTCCCCCGCCCCCGGCATGAACTGCAACGCGTCGGCGGGCACCCCCGCCTCGTGCAGGATGCGCACCGCCTCGGCCGCGATCAGCGGGGTTTCCTCGGCCGGCTTGGCGAGGACCGGGTTGCCCGCGACGAGCGCCGCGGCGACCTGGCCGGTGAAGATCGCGAGGGGGAAGTTCCAGGGGCTGATGCAGACCACCGGCCCCAGCGGCACTTGCGCCGGGCCGAACGTCTCCCGCGCCCGCAGCGCGTAGTAGCGCAGGAAGTCGATCGCCTCGCGCACTTCGGCGACGGCGTTGGCGGCGGACTTGCCCGCCTCGCGGATGGCGAGCCCCATCAGGTCGGCCATGCGCGCCTGCATGACCTCGGCGGCGCGTTCCAGCATCGCCGCGCGGGTGGCGACCGGGACCGCGCCCCAGCCGCTCGCCGCGGCGCGGGCGACCGCCGCGGCGGCGTTCCCGGGCCCGGCTTCGGCGACGGAGCCGACGACGTCGCGGTGGTCCGCCGGGTTGCGTACCGGGCGCCCCGCCCCCTCGGCACCGGCCGGCGCCGCCCGCCAGTCGACCGCAGCGGAGGCCTGCAGCGCTTCGCCCAGCGCGGCGAGGGCGATCTCGTCCGAAAGGTCGATGCCGTCCGAGTTGCGCCGGTCCGGGTAGAGGTCGCGGGGCAGCGCGATCAGGTCGTGGCGCGCGCCCGGGCGCGCCATCGCGAACACCACGTCCACCGGGTCGGCGACCAGCGCGGAGACCGGCACGCCCGGGTCGGCAATGCGGTTGACGAACGAAGAGTTGGCCCCGTTCTCCAGCAGCCGCCGCACGAGATAGGCGAGCAGCGTCTCGTGGGTGCCGACGGGCGCGTAGATACGGCAGGGGCGGTCCAGCTTGTCCTTGCCCACGACCTGCGAATAAAGCGCCTCGCCCATGCCGTGGAGGCACTGGAACTCGTACTGCCCCACTGCGAAGTCCGGCCCCGCGAGGTGGTAGATCGTCGCCAGCGTCTGCGCGTTGTGCGTGGCGAACTGCGGGAACACCGCGTCGGGCGCGGCCAGCAGCTTGCGGGCGCAAGCGACGTAGGCGACGTCGGTGTGGACCTTGCGCGTGTAGACCGGGAAGTCGGCAAGGCCGTCCACCTGCGTGCGCTTGATCTCGGCATCCCAGTACGCGCCCTTGACCAGCCGCACCATGATCCGCCGCTCCGCGCGCCGTGCGAGATCGACGATCCAGTCGATCACCGCGGGGCAGCGCTTGCCGTAAGCCTGGATCACGAAGCCCAAACCGTCCCAGCCCGCCAGCTCGGGGTCGAGGGCGAGGCTTTCCAGCAGGTCGAGCGAGAGCTCCAGCCGGTCGGCCTCCTCGGCGTCGATGTTGAAGCCGATGTCGTAGCCGCGCGCCAGGGCGGCGAGCGTCTTCACCCGCGGCAGCAGTTCGCCCATTACCCGCCCCGCCTGCGCGCGGGCATAGCGGGGGTGGAGGGCGGAGAGCTTGATCGAGATGCCGGGCCCCTCGTAGACGCCCTTGCCGCCCGCCGCCCGGCCGATAGCGTGGATCGCGTTCTCGTAGTCGGCGTAGTAGCGATCCCCGTCGGCCGCGGTCGTCGCCGCCTCGCCCAGCATGTCGTAGCTATAGCGAAAGCCCTTCGCCTCCAGCTCGCGGGCGTTCTTCACTGCCTCGCCAATGGTTTCGCCGGTGACGAACTGCTCGCCCATCATACGCATCGCCAGGTCGACGCCGCGGCGGATCACCGGCTCGCCCGCACGCGCGACCAGACGGGTGAGCGCGGCGCCGAGGCCCCGGCTGTCCACCGTGCCGTCCACCGAGCCGACCAGCTTGCCGGTGACCACCAGGCCCCAGGTGGCGGCGTTGACGAAGAGCGACTTGCCGCCGCCCAGGTGCCCGCTCCAGTCGCCATCGGCGATCTTGTCGCGGATCAGCGCGTCGCGGGTGGCATCGTCCGGGATGCGCAGCAGCGCTTCGGCCAGGCACATCAGCGCCACGCCCTCCTGGCTCGACAGCGCGTATTCCTGCACCAGCCCCTCGACCCCGGTGCCCTTGTGGTTGGCGCGCAGCGCGGTGACCAGCGCGGTGGCGGTAGCGCGCACGGCCTCGCGCATGGCGTGGGGGAGCGTTGCCGCTTCGAGCAGCGGGGCCAGGCATTCCTCCTCGTCGCGGCGCCGCGCCTCGGCGATCGCCAGGCGCAGTGGCGAGAGGTCACGCACGGCAGGGGCAAAAGCGGCAAAGGGAGTCATCATTTTGGCAAAGTCCTGAGCGCGGAACCGGGATCCCGACGAACGTACTCCAATTCCATTTGCCGATACGCCTTATTGTCGCCACGTTGCTGACCGCTTTGACCTTTCTTTTGCCACTCTTCGGACGATATGCATGCCGAACGCCACCATACCAGTCGATCTGGACGAACTCGACCGCAAGATCATCGCCGTCCTGCGCAGCGACGGCCGGATCACCGTCACCGACCTGGCGAAGACCGTCGGCATGTCGAAGACGCCATGCCAGGTACGGCTGCGGCGGCTGATCGACAGCGGCGTGATCCGCGGCTTCCGGGCCGTGGTGGACCCGGCCAGCATGGGGCTGGACCACGTCGCCTTCGCCGAAGTGAAGCTCTCCGACACGCGCGAGGCCGCACTCACCGAATTCAACCGCGCCGTGCGCTGCATTCCCGAGGTGGAGGAATGCCACATGATCGCCAGCAGCTTCGACTATCTGCTGAAGGTGCGCACCGCCGACATCCGCCGCTACCGCGTGGTGCTCGGGGAGAAGATCTCCAGCCTGCCGCACGTTGCCAGCACCTCCACTTTCGTGGCGATGGAGACGGTGAAGGACGCCAGCAGCTGATCGCCGTGGCGGTGAACGCCGCGCGCGCGTTGACCGCCCCCGCGCCCGCCATAGTCTGGGCGCCACATCCGCCCCCGTCCCCCGCGACGAAGGCACGGGCGGGAGGGGAGAGAGATATGGCACAGCCACCCGTCGCGCCGGTCGCGATCGTCACCGGCGCCAGCCGCGGCGCGGGTCGCGGCATCGCCGTTGCGCTCGGCTCGCACGGTTGCACCGTCTACGTCACCGGTCGCTCGCAGAAGGAAGGCGACGCCTCCATGCCCGGGACCATCCACGCGACCGCCCGCGAGGTGGACGAGGCGGGCGGCCGCGGCATCGCGGTCGCCTGCGACAGCGGCGACGATGCCCAGGTCGCCGCGCTTGTCGACCGGGTGATCGCCGAGCAGGGCCGCATCGACATCCTCGTCAACAATGCCTGCGCCGTCCACGACGCGCTCGGCGCGCCCGGGCAGTTCTGGGAGAAGCCGCTGGCGATCGGCCGGATGATCGACGTCGGCGTGCGCAGCGGCTTCGTCACCACCTGGCACGCCGCGCCGCACATGGTGAAGCAGGACAAGGCGCTGGTCCTGTTCACCTCCTCGCCCGGCTCGATGCATTACTGCTTCGGCCCGGCCTACGGCGCCCACAAGGCCGGGCTGGACAAGATGGCGTTCGACATGGGCGTGGATTTTGCCGACGCCGGTGCCAACGTTGCCGCGGTCTCGGTGTGGATGGGCTCGCTCACCACCGAGCGACTGCTGCAGATGATGGAACAGATGCCCGAGCGTTTCGCCCACTTGGAAGGCACGCTGGAGTCGGCCGGCTACACCGGCCATCTCGCCTGGGCGATCTGGAGCGATCCGGAGATGATGCGCCACAATGGCCGAACGGTGATCGGGGCCGAACTCGGCCGCGACTACGGGATCACCGATGGGCCTGGCCGATACCCGCCGTCTTCGCGCGACGGCACTGGCGCCGCCCCGCCGGTCTATGCAGCGTACAAGGTGAAGTGAACACGCCGCGGTGTCGGCTCCGATCTTGACACGCGTAACCATTTAGGTTATACGCCCGGGCATCCGTCGATCCTGCGGCCGCTGGAGAGACGGTGTTTCGGGTCGGCGTCGTGGGCGGTGCGCGAGTGTAGCAGCCGTGGACCACGCCACAGCGTCTCCCGGAGCGGTTCATCGGACGGGGCGGCTTGCGGCCCCCTCCACCCCAGCTCCCGCGCAATGGGCCGTCTTCCACGCGAAGCGGCTTGCCGCGGGAGAGGATACGGCGCCAGTCTGCGAGCCCGCACCGCCGGTCCGAACCGCTCCGATCAGGGCCGAGCCGGGGTGTCATGGTCCCTACCCGGCCGTTCGCAAGAAGGAGACCAGAACTCCTCGCGCCCCCGCTGGGACGCCCCGACGCCGGCCCGAAGTTGCCTCGCGCTTTCCCTTGGCGTTACCCCGCGCTCGCCGGCGGGCAATTGGTCGTGCAGGGGCGCAACGCGATGGATGGGTGCTCAGGCCCCTCTGTCACCGACTGCGTCGGCGCCACCTCCCCATCGCTGCGCGACAGGGAGGATCGGAGCGCCCCTTCGGAGAGGGCGGTGCGATTGCGCTGCTTCGACAAGCTCGGCCTGAGCGGGCAACCCGCAGACGTGAAGGCCCCGAATCCGCCCGCCCGGCACAGGCCCGACTGCCGATCACCCCTCGACCCGCATGCCGCGCCGCCTAAGCCCGCTCGCCGCTCACCTTGGCCGAGCCGAACATGCCCATCTTGCACTTGCCCGAAACGGTGTCGCCGGCGAACTGCAGGTCGTACTTCAACGTGATCTTCATCGGCTTCTCGACCTTCATCTCGAACTTGACCTGGTTGCCGTCCAGGGTCCCGCCCGCGAAGTCCTGCCGTCCTTCGGGCGCCTGCAGGTAGCCCGAGACCGCCGTACCCGAGACGTCGAAGTGGGCCACCATCTCCTGCGGGCCCATCGGCGTCTTGAGCACCATGTTCCAGTCGCCGTCGATCCCGGCCGGCGCGGTGGGCGGGGGCGCGGCTTCGGCCGGCGCGGGCGCTTCCACCGCGGGCGCGGCGTGGGCGCCGTCCAGATGCGCGCGGGTGCCCGAGACGTCGCGACCTTCGATGACGTCGAGCACGCGCGCCGGGGTCAGCGGCAGGACCAGTTCCTCGATCTCCCCGAACGGAGAGAGCGCATCGGCGATGGCGTTCACCAGCGTCGGCGGGCCGATGATCGCCCCGCCCTCGCCCACGCCGCGCATGCCGCCGATGGTCTGCGACGGGGTGCTGGCGTGGAGATACTCGAAGTCCGGCACGTCGGAGATCGAGGGCATGAGGTAGTCCTTGAACGTCGCCGCCAGCGGGTTGCCGCGCGCGTCGTAGGGCATGTCCTCCAGCAGCACCTGCCCGATGGCCTGGGCCAGTCCACCGGCGATCTGCCCCTCCACAACCCCGGGGTTGATGACGGTGCCGCAGTCCTCGGCGCTGATCCAGCGCCGGATGCTGACGAAGCCGGTCTCGGCGTCGACCTCGACCATGCAGCAGTGCGCGGCGCTGGTCATCGTCATCGGCGGCGGCTGGTAGCGGTACTGCGCCTCCAGCCCGGAGGAGGCCCCCTCGGGCAGGCGCGCAGGCTCGCCATAGGCGATCTCGGCGATCTCGCGCAGCGAGCGCGACATCTCGGGCGCGCCGGCGATGTGGACCATGCCGCGGTCGATGGTCACCGTGTCCGGGCTGGCGTTGGACAGGTGCGCGGCAACCACCTTGACCTTCTCGGCCAGCAGCTGCGCGGCCTGCCAGGCGGCGCCGCCGGCGATGACCCCCTGCCGGCTGCCGGCGGCGCCCGGGGAGAACGCGCCGATGGCGCTGTCCCCCTCGTAGACGGTGATGTCCTCGTAGGCGACGCCCAGCTGCTCGGCGATGACCTGCGCCATCGTCGTCGCGGTGCCGTGCCCCTGCGAATGGGTGGAGAGCATGGCGACGACCTTGCCGGTCGGCTCGATCCGCAGCTGCACCGTCTCGCCGGTCATGGGCGCCATCGAGCCGGCCGAGCCGGTCGGCTCGATGTAGGCGGCGAAGCCGATGCCGAGGTAGCGGCCCTCCTTGCGCGCCTCCGCCTGCTCGCGCCGGAAGCCGGCATAGTCGATGTTCGCCATCAGCTTGTCCAGGCATTCGCCCGGCGTGATGTCCTCCACCGGGATGCCCATGCTGGAGGTGTGCGGCTGGTCGGAGAGGTAGACCAGGTTGCGGCGGCGCAGCTCCACCGGGTCGATGCCGATGCGGCGGGCGGCCTTGTCCAGCAGCGTCTCGCGCACCAGCGATTCCATCGCCCAGGGGCCGCGATAGCCGCCCAGCCCCATCGTGTTGGTGTACCAGCCCTGGGTGATAAAGCCGTAGGCGGGCAGCTTGTAGGCGGGCCACATGAACATGTGGACGGCGATGTTCGCGTCCTCGCCCATCGGCCAGGCGCCGTTGTTGCAGGCATAGTCGCACCACGCGGCCTGGAAGCGGCCCTCGTTATCGAGGCCCAGCGTCAGCGAGACGTCCTGCTCGCGCGCATGGCTGGAGGCGGTGAGCGATTCGAAGCGGTCCTCGATCCACTTGAGCGGGCGGCGCAGGATCTTCGCCGCCACCACTACCGCCACTTCCTCGCGCCAGGGAATGTTCTTGAGCCCGAAGCCGCCGCCGACATCGCGCGCCACCACGCGGATGCCTTCGTGCGGCATGCCGAGCGCCTGCGCCAGGTAGCGCGCGGCGAGGTGCGGGCTCTGGCAGCCCATCCACACCGTCATCTCCTCCGAACCGTCCGGCGAGGCGACGCAGGCGCGCCCCTCCATCGGCGACTGCGCGATGCGCTGGTGGCGGATGCGGGTGGACACGACATGCGCCGCCCCGTCGAGCAGCGGCTGGATCGCCTCCAGCGCATCCTCGTCGCCCATCTCGGCGGCGATGTTGTCGTCGCGGTCCGGATGGACGAGCGCGCCTGCCTTGGCGTCGGCGATGGTGACCACCGGGGTCTCCTCGTCCACCACCACTTCCACCAGCGAGGCGGCGTCCTCCGCCTGCGCGCGGCTTTCGGCGATCACCATGGCGATCGGATCGCCGACGCAGGCCACCCGCCCGTCGGCCAGCAGCGTCACCGGCGATTCGATGTTGGTGAAGAAGAAACTGAGCATCTGCACCGGTACGGCGCGCAGATCGTCCTGCGTCAGGATCGCCTGCACCCCCGGCATCTCGCGCGCGGCGTCGGTGTCGATGGAGACGATCCGCCCGCGCGCCACCGCCGAGCGGACGAAGGCGATGTGCAGCATTCCCGGCAGGCGGACGTCGTCGGTGAACTGGCCGCGCCCGGTCAGGAGCCGGCCGTCTTCCTTGCGGGGCTGGCGCGAGCCGACGTAGCGGACGGCGCCGACGCTCTTGGCATGGACGTTCATGCCGCCGCCTCCGTCCCGGCGCCGGCGAGCTGCCGGATGGCCCGGCGAATGCCCTGGTAGCCGGTGCAGCGGCAGATATGGCCGGACATCGCGGCGGTCAGCGCCGCCTCCACGTCCGGGCCCTGGGCGCCCGCGCAGTCCCGCGTGACGCAGGCCATGGTGATGGCGACACCGGGGGTGCAGAAGCCGCATTGCAGCCCGAAGTTGTCCTTGAGCGCCTGCTGCACCGGGTGGAGCGTCCCGTCCGCCGCGGCGAGGCCTTCGATGGTGGTCACCTCGGCTCCATCGGCCTGGACGGCCAGCATCAGGCACGAACGCATGGCCTGCCCGTCGATCATCACGGTGCAGGCGCCGCAGACCCCGTGCTCGCAGGCCAGATGGGTGCCGGTGTAGCCCAAGGCGTCGCGCAGGAATTCGCCGAGGCCGGTCCGTGCCTCCACCCGGGCGGCGTGGCGGTTGCCGTTGACGGTCACTTCGATGGCATGCTCGCTCATGCGGCGCTCCTGAGGTCCAGCGTTTCGCGCAGCGACCGCGCGAAGATCCGCGCGCCGACCGTGCGGCGGTATTCCGCGCTGGCATGGTGGTCGTCGAAAGGCGCGGTGTCGGCGACGGCGGCACGCGCCACCGCCTGGGCATCGACCTGCGCCAGCGCCGTGCCCAGCAGCGCCGCCTCCGCCTGCCGGGCGCGGATCGGCGTCGGCCCCATGCCGAACCACGCGATGCCGGCGCGGCTGACCGCCCCGCCCTCCAGCACCAGCGCGCCGACCAGCCCGACCAGCGCGAAGTCCCCCGGCCGCTGCGCCACTTCGCGGAACAGCACCAGGTGCCCCTCCGGCCAGTCCGGATAGACGATGCCGGTCACCAGCTCGTCGGGTTCGAGCACGGTCATGTAGGGGCCGAGGTAGAACTCCTCGGCCGGGACGGTGCGCGTGCCGCGCGCGGAGGCGATCTCTATTACGGCGCCGAGCGCCACAGCGGTGGCCGGCATCTCCGCGGCCGGCTCGCCCAGCGCCACCGAACCGCCCACGGTGCCCCGGTTGCGGGTCTGGTAGTGGCCGACGTGGCCGAGCGCGGTGACGAAGGCGGGCAGGTGCCGCGCCAGGGTCTCGTCCGCCAGGGCCTCCGCCTGCCGGATGGCCGGACCCACTCGCGTGCCGCCCTCCACCCGCGAGATACCGCGCAAGTCGGCGATGCCGTTGATGTCGACGAGTACGAAAGGCTGGCTCATGCGCAAGTTGAGCAGAGGCATCAGCGTCTGCCCGCCGGCGATCACGGTGGCGCCGCCGCCGGCTTCGGCCAGGATACGGCAGGCCTCCTCGATGCTGGTGGGGCGGGCGTAGTCGAAAGGGGCCGGCTTCACGTCCCGCACCCCCGGCGCCCGGCCTCGTAGGCGGCAGCCGCCGTGACGACCAGCAGCACCAGGACCAGCAGCGTCGTCGCCGTCCCGACTTGCGCGAGCATGTGCCCGGCAACGAGCGCCAGCACGACCGCGGCCACCCAGCCCCATAGCGGCGCAGGCGCCGCCACGCGCGCAGTGAGCGGGGACGCGGCCACCGGGGCCGCCCCCACGGCCGCCGGTGGCGCCGCAGCGACCGCAGTCGCCGCAGGAGCGGGCGCGGGCGTGCCGCCACCCACGACCTCTCCGAATTTCGCGAAGAACTTGCCGGCGAGGTTCTTTGCCGTGGCGTCGATGATCGGGCCGCCGAGCTGCGCCATGCGGCCGCCCACTTCGGCATCGACATTGTAGGACACCAGCGTGCCCCCGCCCTCGGCATCGGCCAGGCGCACCCGCGCCCCGCCCTTGGCCGAGCCGGCAATGCCGCCGTTGCCGGTGCCGGTAATCGTGTAGCCGTTCGGCGCATCCAGGTCCGAGAGCTGGACGTTGCCCTTGAAGCGCGCACCAATCGGGCCGATCTTCACCTCGGCCACGGCGAGGAAGCGATCGTCCCCGTCCTTTTCCAGGCTTTGGCAACCGGGAATGCACTGGGCCAGCACAGCGGGATCGTTCAGCGCCTCCCACACCTTGCGGCGCGGTGCGGCGATCCGCTGCTCGCCGGTCATCTGCATGCACGTGTCTCCCGTTTACCCGCGGCTCTGCGCCGTCCTCCTCGATTGAACGACGAGAACGAACGCGATGCAAGGGGTTGTGAGCGATGATGGATCTTAATTCCCCCGCAGGCACGTCGGGTCGCCGAACGCCGCGCGCGCGATACCGCCCCGGCGTTGCCGCCGGTGGTCTGCGAAGCGTGCCCGACCTGATACGCCTTCGGCAGAATCGAGCCCGCCGTGGAGCGAGCCAGAAGGAGAGGCAGTGATGTCCCAGCCCGCACCCGACGATTATGCGGTACTCGCCAGCGGCGTCTACCTGGAAGGCCTCGCGGTCGATCACGCGCGCGACGTGATCTGGTACAGCGACGTCGTGGCCGGCGGCGTCCACGGCGTCAGACCGGACGGCACGCCCTTTGCGACCCTCGATCCCGGGCGGATGTGGACGGGCGGGATCATGCTCGACGAAGGCGGCGCGGTGCTCTCCAGCGGCGAGGGCGGCATCCGCTGGAACCACCCGGAGACCGGCGGCTCGGGATGGCTGGTCGACACGCTCGACGGCGAGCCTGTCAACGGCATCAACGAGATGTGGCCCGACGGCGCGGGCGGCCTGTTCTTCGGCACGCTCGACATCGAGCACGTGATCGCCGCAAGGCCCACGCGCCCAACCGCTCTCTGGCGCCTCACGCAACAGGGCCGCACCATCCGCCTGGCAGACGGGCTGCGCTTCACCAACGGGATCGGCTACAATCCCGGGCTCGGCCAGTTCTACTGCTCCGAGACGTTCGGTCAGGCGCTCGCCTGGGACGTGACGCCGGACCTCGAGCTTACCGCAAAGCGCGTGCTGCTCGATCGCGACGACTGCGATGGGCTCGCCATCGACAGCGAGGACGCCATCTGGATCCCGGGCGTCTACTCGCCCGGCATCATCCGCCGCGTGACCCCGGCCGGGGACGAGCTGGTGCCGGTTCCCACCCCGCCCGGTGCCACCACGCAGGTCCGGTTCGGCGGCGCCGACGCGCGCGACGTCTACATCACGCTCGTCCCCGCCGACGCCGGCGAGTGCCTGAGGACGGGGCGTCCGCTCTCGGGCACCTCGACGCTGCAGCGCGGCCGCTCGGCGGTGCCGGGGGTGAAGATCGCCCCCACCCGGTTCGGCCTGCGCTGAGCCGTCGCCCCAAGTTCCCCCGGCCCTCTCCATCGGCCACAGCAAGGAAGCCAAGCATGAGTCCCGTTCCCGGAACCGTCGTCATCACCGGAGCCGCAGGCGGCATGGGCCGTCCCGCCGCCCAGCGCTTCGCGGCCCAGGGCCGCCCCCTCCTGCTCTGTGACCTCGACGCGGGCCGGCTCCAAGCGCTGGCCGATGAGCTGCGGCCGCTGGCCGGGATGGTGGACGTCCTGGCTGCCGACCTCGCCGGACCCGAGTTCCCGCAGCAGGTCATCGCCGCGCTCGGCAGCACTCCGCTGGCCGCGCTGATCCACACCGCCGGCCTCTCGCCGACGATGAGCGAGGGCCCGCGCATCTTCGCGGTCAACTTCGAGGCCACCGAAAGGCTGGTCGCCGCGCTGCTCCCCCACTTTGCCGAAGGCGGCTGCGCCGTGCTGATCTCCTCCGTCTCCGCCTACATGCTCGGGGACCCGGCGCTGCTGGCCGCGATCCAGCGGTTCGTCACCACGGGGGACCGCGCCGGCATCGCCTCCTACATGGATCACCCGGGCATGGCCTACGCGATCTCCAAGCGGGCCGTGATCGGCATCGTCGAGCGGGAGGCTGCGGCATTCGGCGCGCGGGGGCTTCGCATCGCGTCGATCGCGCCGGGCTTCATCGACACGCCGATGGGCCGCGCCGAGGCCGAGGCCAACGCGCAGCTTCGCGCCATGATCGGCATGGTGCCCCAGCAGCGCATGGGCCACGGCGACGAGATCGCCGCTGTCGCCGAGTTCCTGTGCTCGCCCGCAGCGTCCTACGTCAGCGGCTGCGACATCCGGGTCGATGGGGGGATCATCGGCCTGCTGGGGACGAATGCACCGCAGGCATGAGCGAGCTGGAAGACCTGCGCGCCGCCGTCGCCCGGCTTCAGGACCGGCAGGACATCCTCGACTGCATCGTGCGCGAGTGCCGCGCACGCGACCGGCAGGATACGGAGCAGATCGCCTCGTGCTGGTGGGAGGACGGGGTGGACGAGCACGGGGCGGTGGTGACCTTCGCCCCCGATTATCCCGAGCGCGCCAACGCCGGCCACCGCGGCGCCTTCCAGGCGACCAGCCACAACATCACCAACCATCTGTGCGAGATCGACGGGAACGTCGCCTATTGCGAGAGCTACGTCATCGGCGGGCTGTTCTGGAAGGACTCCTCGAAGACCTCCATCGCTTTCGGCCGCTACATCGACCAGCTCGAGAAGCGCGGCGGCGAATGGCGCATCGCGGTGCGCCGCTGTACCATCGAGATGACCGCCGATGCGGACCCGCGCTGGGTGTTCTCCGACGCGGTGAAAGGCTTCCTCAAGCACCAATGGAGCCGGCAGGACCCCTCCTACGAACGCCCCGTCCGGTGGACGGCGAAGGACGAAGGGGTGCGGTGGTGAGCCGGCCTCAGCCCCGGCCGGATTCGTGCTCGACCACGGTGGCGATGCGGAACGAGGCGCGGTCGAACAGGTTTGCCTCGTCCGCGACGATCTCGTCCGGCATCAGGCTGGTGGTGATGTAGGCCAGGGTCGCGCGGTAGATCTTCTCGTCCTCGAACCACAGTTCGGTGATGACGTCCGGCCCGTCGGTGAAGGCGCCGGTCTCGGGATGCGGCTGCGGGTCGATGTAGCGGCGGATGTAGCGGCTCACGCCTTGCGAGTAGGTTTCCGCGAGCGGCGCATGGCGGGTCTCGTAATAGTCGCGGAACGCCTCGATCGATATGTCGGGGCGCTTCTTCATGAATAGCAGGATCTTGTAGGCGTGGCCGGCCATGGTGCTCTCTCCCGTGAGTTCGGGAGGCCCGATAGCACGGGCCGCGTCGCCGGCAGCGCCGCCCTGGCGATGGCTCGCTCCCGGTGGCCGAGGGACACCGGGAGCGGCCCGCCTGCGCTCGGCTACTTCGCCTTGGGCCGGTAGGCCACGGCCTCCGTGGCAGCCGGCTCCACCGCGCCGCCGACCATCGTGGCAAGCGAGGCGCCATCGAGCCCCAGTTCCTTCATCAGGCCGTCGATCACCGGCGCCTGAGCCCGATACGCCAGCGCGGCGCTGACCGCATCGTTGGCGAGGTTGCCGGATCCTGCGGCCGCAGGCGCTCCGGACACGCCGCCCTTCTGGGTGAGGCCATCGACCTGGACGATCTTGATCGAATCGATCGCTTCCAGGGGCCGCACGCTCTCGCGCACCACCTCGGGAAGAACCTTGAGCAAGGCCATCTTCATCTGCAGCGAGATCTGGTCCGAGCTGAGCAGGTTGGCGGCCTCGTTGATGGCACGCTGGCCCGCCGCCTCGACCTCGAAGCGCACCCGCGCCGCCTCGGCCCGCAGCTTCTCGGCCTCGGCCTCGCCTTCCGCCTCCAGGCGCACCGCCGCCGCGCGGTTGGTGGCGGCTTCCTTCTCGGCCTCGGCCTGGACCTTGACCGAGATGGCCTGCCGCTCGGCCTCCTTAGCCGCCTCGATCAGTTCGATGCGCTTGGCGCGCTCGGCGACTTCGGTTTCCCGGCTCGTGGCGACCTGCTCCTCGGCGGCGACTGCCTTGGCGCGCGCGGCGTCGGCTTCCGCCTTGGCCTGGCTTTCCTCGCGGCTCTTGTTCTGCACCGCGATCTGCTGCTCTTGGCGCGCCAGCTCGACGGCCTGCGCCTGTGCGATACGGGCCTCCTGGATGGCACGGTCGGCCTCGATCTGCTTGGAGTCGACCTGCTGCTTGGCGAGGATCCGGGCTTCCTCCGCCTCGCGGCCGCGCGCGGCCTGCTCGCGGGCGACCTCGGCCGCCTGCTCGGCCCGGCGCATCTCGACCTCGCGCTCCTGCTCCAGGCGGGCGAACTCGTTGTCGCGCTGGATCGAGAAGGTCTGGCGGGCGGCCTCCAGGTTCTTCGTCTCGATCTGGACGCGCGTTTCCTGCTCGATGTCGTTGCGCGCCTTCTTGCGCAGCTCGATCTGCTCGGTGAGCTTGGTCAGACCTTCGGCGTCAAACGCGTTGTTGGCGTTGAAGTGCTCGATCGAGGTCTGGTCGAGGCCGGTCAGGGAGACCGATTCGAGCTCGAGCCCGTTCATCGCCAGGTCCGAGGAGGAGACCTGCTGCACCTTCTGGACGAAATCGGCGCGCTGCTCGTGCAGCTGGTTCATCGTCATGCCCGCCGCGACCGAGCGCAGCGCATCGACGAACTTGCCCTCGACTAGTTCCTTCAGCGCCTCCGGGTTCATGGTGCGCGCACCCAGCGTCTGCGCCGCCATCGCAATGGCCCCGGCATCGGGACGAACGCGCACGTAGAACTCGGCCTTCACGTCGATGCGCAGGCGATCGAGCGTGATGAGCGCGTCCTGGTTCTTGCGCTCGACTGCGAGGCGGACGGTGTTCATGTTCACGGGCATGGTTTCGTGGAAGATCGGCAGCACGATCGCGCCGCCGTTCATCACGACCTTCTCCCCTCCGATGCCCGTGCGGACAAAGCCGATTTCCTTGCTCGCGCGGCGATAAAGCCGCGCCAGCATGATGCCGAAGGCCAGCAAGAGGACCACGACAACGCCGACGATGATGCCGATGTCGAGAAGGCCGCCCATTTTCCAAGTCTCCCGAGGAGGATGCTGCGGCCGGCACGTTGCCCCGCTCTGGATTTCATCCCCCTGCCGGCCGAGCATAGGCGAGCCCGCGCGGCACTCCTAGCGAAACCGGACGGACGCCGGACGAATTTCCCAAGTTAAGCAGCTGAAAAGCAGCAGCTATTCTGCTGCTGATGGTGCCGCAGGTCGCGAACTCCCCGCCAGATTAACTTCTGCTGTTCAGTCCAGCCGCGGCAGGTAGTGCTCGCCGCGCGAAATGCCCTTGAACAGCTCGCCCTCGCGCCGCACAAGCAGCAGCGTCTCGCCGACGACGAAGCGCTGACCCTGGTTGTCCGGCTCGACCATGACATGGTGGACCTGCCCGTGGTGGTCTCGAACCCGCGCCCGTGCCGGCGAGCCCGGCGTCGCGGTGCCGATGACGATCTCGGCCTCCCGCCCGACGAGCTGGGCCACGTCGATCGCCGTCGTCTCGTCGTGCGGCAGGATTCGTCCCAGCGGCCGCGCGACAGCGCCGGTCGCGGGCAGTGCGACGAGCGCGGCGACCGGGGCCATGATCCAGGCCGTGAGCGGGTGTCCGGTCAGCGCCATCAGCAGTTCCTGCCCGGCCAATCCGAGCGCGCCGAACGCTCCCAGCAGCAGCATGAGCCACATCAGGAACGGCAGTCGCCCGAAGCCGATGATCGAGAGCAGCCCGGAATCGAGCGAGAGGTCTGCATCGACCTGCGCGTCGACGTCGAGGTCGGTGTCCGCGCCCAGCAGGTCGCCGAGGCCGACCACCTGCATCACGGCCAGGACCAGCATGATGCCCAGCGCCGCCGTGAACGGCAGGCTCCCGTCGCGCGTCAGGAGCTCAATCACCCTCGACGTACTTCGTCTCGAGGAAGCGCCCCCGGGTCGCCAGCGCATCGATGTCGTTGCGCGAGAGGTCCTCGCTCACCGCCTCGATCTGGTCGGCGATCACGCAAAGGCCGTCCACCAGTTGCTCGGAGGGCGTGGTGCCGCCCGGACCCGGACGGCTGCGCATCGCCGGCGGAATGCGGGTATAGCTGTCGACCATGCCCGGAAGGTGCTCGGCCAGGAGCTTGCGCACCTCGCGCGCGGCAGGCCCGCGCTCGTCCAGCACGGCGAGTTGCGGAGCCAGCTGCTCCAGCCGCACGCCGATCATGTCGATCGCGTCCACCGCGGCGTTCGGCAGCGCGCGTCGCCTGCCCTCCAGCCACAGCTCGGTCGAGCCCGCGAGCTCGGGCAGGCTGGCGGTGTCGAGGTCGCCCACGCGCGTGCGCGGGGTGGCGGGGTAGATCGACAGGACGACAAAGACCGCGATGCCCAGCAGCACCGACAGCAGCGTCGCGGCGAAGGAGATGCCCCCCAGCGCCAGCGCCGTCACCAGCGCGGCGATGTAGATCCCCGCCATCGCCAGGAAGGCGCGGCGCAGGCGGCGCAGCCGGAACCGCCACTGCTCCTTGCGGGCGTTGTAGAGCCGCGCCGCGCGCTGCCGCCGCGCGGCGCGCACGATCTCCTGAGAAACCCGGGCCGGTACTTGCGCCATCGTCGCTTAGTCCAGCGCCTCCAGCAGCGTCCGCGCCGCCGCATCGTCACCCGCGGCGAGCCCCTCGGACTGCCCCTGCGCGCGCGCGATGTAGGCCTTGGACTTGCCGATCTCGCCTTCCAGAGCGGTCACCGTCTGCTTCATCGAATCGAGCGCCTTGAGCTTGAAGGTGTCGATCGAATCCATCGTGTCGTAGATGTTCTGGAAAGCGCGGCTCAGCGTCTCCAGCGGGATGGTCGCGTTCGCAGCCTGCTCGTGGATGCGGGCGGTGTTGTCCTTCAGCATCTGGCCGGTGCCGTCGATGATCCGGGCGGTGGTGGTGTTGAGCGCGGTGACCTGGTCGAGCACCAGCTTCTGGTTCGCCATCGCCTGGGCCACGGTCACGGCGGTGCGCAGCGCGCCGACCGTGGTGGTCGAGGCGCGATCCACGCCCTTCACCAGTTCGACGTTGTTCTTCTTGACCAGATCGAGCGCGAGGTAGCCCTGGACCGAGACCGCCATCTGGGTGAGCAGGTCCTGCGTGCGCTGGCGAACGTAGAACAGCGCGGATTCGCGCAGGGCCTTGGCCTTGGCCGGATCGGTGTGGTCGAGGTCGTTGGCCTTCTGCTCCAGCGCCTCGTCCAGCGTGCGGGCCATGTAGATCATCTGCTCCAGCTTGCCCATGGCCGCCCACAGGTTCTGGCGCTCGACGTCGATGGCGGCATTGTCCATCAGGAGTTCGTCCTTGCCGCCCTGCAGACGGGCGAGGATGGCGCTGATGTGCCCTTGCGCGCTGGTGTAGCTGTCGAAGTAGTTGCGCAGCTTGGAGCCGAACGGGATCACACCGAAGAGCTTGCGCGGCGCCAGCAGATTGCCCTTCGTGCTCGGGTCGAGCTCCTCCACCGTGCGGCGCAGCTCGGCAAGGTCCGCGCCCACGCCCGCGTCTTTGTCCATGGCCCGCACCGGCCGGTCGAGGAAGCGGTTGGAGTGGCTGGAGGCCTGCGAGATCTCCTTGCGACCCATGTTGGTGATCTGGTCCACCCGGCGGCCGAATTCCGGCGACGCCGCATCCTGCGAGACGAGGTCGTTCACGAACTCGTCGACCCGCACCTGCAGCTTGGACTTGGCCTCTTCGCCCACCGGGACGAGTCCGGCCGCGCGCTCGGGCTGAACGGTGGGCACCGGATCGGGCGGGGTCAGCTTGAGCTCGGTTGCAGTATCGGTGGCAGTGCTTGCCATGGGACGCCAAATCCTCGTGAGAAACCCGGTTAACCCGGAATCTATGTGCGCGCTGGGCCGACTACAAGGAAAACCGGAGCGGGTGGAGGCTCAGTCCTCGACGAACGGGCCACCGGGATCGACCATGAGCATCGAGTCGTCGCGCGCCACCACGGCCAGCGCCAGCCCGGCCGCCCGCGCCCGGCGCACCGCGAGGTCGGTGGGGGCGGAGATCGTCACCAGCAGCGGGCACCCTGCACGCACCGTCTTCTCCACCAGCTCATAGGAGCAGCGCGAGGTCATCACCACGAAGCCCTGCGCCGGGTCGATCCCACTCCGGGCCAGTGCACCCACCAGCTTGTCGAGCGCGTTGTGTCGGCCGACGTCCTCGCGCAGCGCCAGCAGCCGCCCCGTCTCGTCGCAGAAGGCGGCGGCATGGGTGGCGCGGGTACGCGCGCCGAGCGCCTGCCCCGCCCGCATGGCATCGAGCCCGCGGCGGATCGCCTGCGGCGTCGCCGCCGAAGCACGCGCCAGCGGCGGCAACGGCCGCAGCGCGGCTTCCACGCCCTCGATCCCGCAGATGCCGCAGGAGCTGTCGCCAATCCGGCGCCGAGCGCGCTCGAGGATCGGCCCGAGGCGATCGGGCGGCAGGTTGACGCGGGCGACATAGCCTGTGCCCCAGGGACCGGCCTCGGACGCGTGGAGCACAACTTCACCCACCTCCTCGGTCCGCGCGAGACCCTCGGCCAGGAGGAAGCCGGTGACGAAATCCTCGAGCTCGAGCGGCGTCGCCATCATCACGGCATAGGCGATCCCGTTGGTCTCGATCGCGATCGGCGCCTCCACCGGAACGTCTGCCGCGACTCCGGCACCGGGCGCGCCGGTGTAGTCCGTCAGCCATGCGCGGAGCGTGACCGCGCCGGGGGTGTGTTCAGGATCGCTCAGGTCGGACTCCTCACGCATTCCGGCCCCGTGAGCGGAGCCCCGCGCTGCCATCTAGAGCCCTCGCGCGGGGCAGGATCAAGCTCTCATCCACGAAACCGCGCATCGCACCAGGATGTATCCTGTTGGATGCTTTTCACGCGTTATTGTCCTGTTGTGTTCCCGCACATTGTATCCCATAAGCCCTTCCGCATCGCAGCAGCGCTACGCCCGGGCGATGCGCGCGGCCGCCACTTGCCCACAGGCGGGGTTGAATTGGCTTGCGAGCCTCGGGCCCATTCCTCTAATGGGCCGCCTCGTATCGGCACCGGCGCCTCGGAAAAATGGGCAACCGGGTCGCCTGCCGGACGTCGCCGAGACACCGCCGCGCAAGGAGAACATGGCCGGGTCTCGACGCCCCACTAGCTGCAGGATTGGTACGAAACCGAAATGAGTTGGCTCAGCAAGGTCCGCAATTCCATATCGAGCCTCGCCAAGCGCGACACGCCCGATAACCTCTGGATGAAGTGCCCGAGCTGCGGCGAGATGCTGTTCGCCAAGGACTTCGAGGCCAACCTCTCCGTCTGCCCCCAGTGCGAGCACCATGGCCGCATCGGCGCGCAGGCCCGCTTCGACCAGCTGCTCGACGCCGGCTACACCGTCCTCGCGTCGCCCAAGGTGCCCGAGAACCCACTGAACTTCCGCGACACCAAGAAGTACCCCGAGCGCCTGAAGGCCGCGCGGGCCGCCAACCCCTTCCCCGATGCTCTGACCAACGCGCTCGGCACGATCGAGGGGGCCAAGGCCGTGCTCGGCGTGCAGGACTTCAAGTTCATGGGCGGCTCGATGGGCATGGCGGTGGGCGAGGCCTTCGTCGCCGGGGTCGAGAAGGCCATCGCCGAGAACTGTGCCTACGTCATCTGCACCGCGGCCGGCGGCGCCCGCATGCAGGAGGGCATCCTGTCGCTCATGCAGATGCCCAAAACGACGGTCGCCACGCGCCGGCTGGCCGCGGCCGGCTTGCCCTACATCGTCGTCCTGACCGATCCCACCACCGGCGGCGTCACCGCCAGCTATGCGATGCTGGGCGACGTCCAGATCGCCGAGCCCGGCGCGCTCATCGGCTTCGCCGGCCAGCGCGTGATCCAGGACACGATCCGAGAGAAACTCCCCGACGGCTTCCAGCGCGCCGAGTACCTCCATGCCCACGGCATGGTCGACATGGTGGTCCATCGCAAGGACCTCAAAGGCACGCTGGCCATGCTCCTCGGATACCTTGCACGAAAGGAAGTCGCGTGAATATCGATAGCGCCCTGGTTCGCGAATTGGCCGAGCTGTTGGCCGAGACCGGCCTGTCCGAGATCGAGGTCGAGGATGGCGAGCGCAAGATCCGCGTCTCGCGCCAGATGGTCCAGCAGATGGCCGCAGCCCTGCCCGCCTTCGCCGCGCCGGCAGCCGCGCCCGCAACCGGCCCGGTCGCCGCGGAAGCCGCACCCATCGCGACTGCCGCTCCGGTCGATGCCGTGAAATCGCCGATGGTCGGCACCGTGTACCTCGCCCCCGAGCCGGGCGCGCCGGACTTCATCGCGGTCGGCAAGGCGGTGAAGCAGGGCGACGTCCTGCTCATCGTGGAGGCCATGAAGGTCATGAACCAGATCACCGCGCCCAAGTCCGGCACCGTCACCGCCATCCTCGTCGACAACCAGCAGCCGGTCGAGTTCGACCAGCCGCTCGTCGTGATCGGCTGAGAGCGGGACTGACATGGCCATCAAGCGCCTCCTGATTGCCAATCGCGGCGAAATCGCGCTGCGCATCCACCGCGCCGCGCGCGAGATGGGCATCGAGACCGTCGCGGTGCACTCGACCGCCGACGCCGACGCGATGCACGTGCGCCTGGCCGACCACGCGGTCTGCATCGGCCCGCCGGCGGCGAAGGACAGCTATCTCAACGTCGCTGCGATCATCTCGGCCGCCGAGATCACGCAGGCCGACGCGATCCACCCCGGCTACGGCTTCCTTTCGGAGAACGCCCGCTTCGCCGAGATCGTCGAGGCGCATGGCCTCAAGTGGGTCGGCCCCAAGCCCGAGCACATCCGCACCATGGGCGACAAGGTGGAAGCCAAGCGCACCGCCGGCGCGCTCGGCCTGCCGCTGGTCCCGGGCTCGGACGGCGCAATCGAGGATTTCGACGCGGCGCGCGCGCTGGCCGCGACGATCGGCTATCCGGTCATCATCAAGGCGGCATCGGGCGGCGGCGGCCGCGGCATGAAGGTCGTGAACACGCCCGAAGAGCTCGAGAGCCAGATGGGCCAGGCCCGTTCGGAGGCCAAGGCGGCCTTCGGCGACGCCACGGTCTACATGGAAAAGTACCTCGGCAACCCGCGCCACATCGAGTTCCAGGTCTTCGGTGACGGCGAGGGCAATGCCGTCCACCTCGGCGAGCGCGACTGCTCGCTCCAACGCCGCCATCAGAAGGTGCTCGAGGAGGCCCCTTCGCCCGTCATCACCCCCGAGGAGCGCGACCGCATGGGCGGCATCGTCTCCAAGGCGATGGCCGACATGGGCTACCGCGGCGCCGGCACGATCGAGTTCCTCTGGGAGAACGGCGAGTTCTACTTCATCGAGATGAACACCCGCCTGCAGGTGGAGCATCCGGTGACCGAGGCCATCACCGGCGTCGACCTCGTGCGCGAGCAGATCCGCATCGCCGATGGTCAGCCGCTTTCGTTCAAGCAGGACGAGATCGAATTCAAGGGGCACGCCATCGAGTGCCGCATCAACGCCGAGGATCCCTGGACCTTCGCGCCCTCTCCCGGACAGGTGACGGGCTACCACGCGGCGGGGGGCCTCAACGTGCGCGTCGATAGCGGGCTCTACACCGGCTATCGCATTCCGCCGTACTACGACTCCATGATCGGCAAGCTGATCGTGTCGGGCCGCAGCCGCAACGGCGCCATCATGCGCCTCAAGCGCGCGCTGGAGGAGATGGTGATCGACGGCGTGAAGACGTCGATCCCGCTCCACCAGGCCCTCCTGGAAGACCCCGAGTTCAAGGCGGGGGACTACACGATCAAGTGGCTCGAGGATTGGCTGGCCAAGCGGCCGGCCGACTGAGCTGGAACAGGACTGACGGAAAGAGCATGATTTCGTTCCTCGACTTTGAAAAGCCGATCGCCGAGCTGGAAGCGCGCATCGCGGAGTTGCGCGCCACCGCCGACGGCAGCCAGCTCGACATCGAGAGCGAGATCGGCAAGCTCGAGAAGAAGAGCGCGGCCATGCTGGCGGCGACTTACGCCAAGCTGACGCCATGGCAGAAGACGCAGGTCGCCCGCCACCCGCAGCGCCCGCACTTCCTCGACTACATCCGCCTGATCTTCAGCGACTTCATCCCGCTGGCAGGCGACCGCGTCTATGGCGAGGACGAGGCGATCGTCGGCGGCCTCGCCACGCTGGACGGCCGCAAGGTCATGGTGATCGGCCACGAGAAGGGCCACGACACTCCCAGCCGCATCAAGCACAATTTCGGCTCGGCCAAGCCCGAGGGCTACCGCAAGGCCATCCGCCTGATGGAGATGGCGAGCAAGTTCGGCCTGCCGGTGGTCACGCTGGTCGACACTGCCGGCGCCTTCCCCGGCGTCGAGGCGGAGGAGCGCGGCCAGGCCGAAGCCATCGCGCGTTCGACCGAGGCCTGCCTCGCGCTTGGGGTGCCGATGGTCGCCACGATTCTGGGCGAAGGCGGCTCGGGCGGCGCCATCGCCATCGCCGCCGCCAACAAGGTGCTGATGCTGGAGCACGCGATCTATTCGGTGATCTCGCCCGAGGGCGCGTCCTCGATCCTCTGGCGCACGCCCGACAAGGCTGCCGATGCGGCAACGGCGATGAAGGTGACCGCGCAGGACCTCCTCTCGCTGGGCGTGATCGACGGCGTGGTGGCGGAACCGATCGGCGGCGCGCACCGCGATCCGGCTGCGACCGGCCGCGCGCTCGCCGAGGCCATCGGCCGCGAGCTGGATGGCCTGGCGCACCTGAACGGTGCCGACCTCATCCGCCAGCGCGAGGATCGCTTCCTGGCGATCGGCTCGCTCTGAGCGCTGGCGGCGCAGTCGCGTAGCGGGCGCGCGCGCACCGGCCGCCCGCTCCAATTTCCCGAACGCATCGTCCGGTTAATGGCAATGGACGGCAACACACCCGGCCGATAGTCCGGTCTCCCGACAGGAACCCGCCGTGCGCGGGCCAGGGGCACGCCGGACGCGCAAGGCAACGCGGTCCGGCCAAGGGGTCGGGACATCGCGATGAGCCTTATCGGGCGACCTAGTTTCGGCACGGCCGCGCTGGCCATGAGTGCGCTGGTCACCGCGGCAACCGTCTACGCCGCGGCGCACGATGACACGCCGGCCTCGCCCACGACCCTGACTCCAGCGCAGCAAGCCGCCTTCGTCGAGCCGATGCTGGGCGAGTACTGCGCGCGGTGCCACAACGACATCGACAGGGTGGCCGACCTGTCGGTGGAAGACCTCAGGGCCGACGACCTGGGCACCGGCCGCCATGCCGAGCAATGGGAGAAGATCCTGCGCCGGGTCGCCGCGGGCGAGATGCCCCCGCATGGCAAGGACCAGCCGAGCCCCGCCATGCGCACGGCGTTCGTGGGCTGGCTGGAGCGATCGCGCGCGGGCTATCTCGCGGGCAGCCCGGACCCGGGCCGCGCCACGATCCGCCGCCTCAACCGGGTGGAATACGCCAATGCGGTGCGGGACCTCCTGGCGCTGGAGGTGGACTTCGCCCGCGAGCTCCCGGCCGACAATTCCGGCTTCGGCTTCGACAACATCGCCGACGTGCTGTCCGTCTCGCCCACGCTGATGGAGCGCTACGTGGCGGTTGCTGGCAAGGTCGGCCGCCTTGCGACCGGCCTCACCAGCCGGCACGAGATCGTCACCACCTGGCAGGTGCCCAAGGACGGGTCGGTCATGAACTCGGGTGTTCCCGCCTGGAACGAGCGCGCGGGCGACGACCTGCCGCTCGCCTCGCGCGGGGGCTATGCCCAGACCTACTACGCCCGGCACGACGGCACTTACGAGATCGCCGCATGGCTGAACTCGAACAGCAACAACGAGACGGACCGTATGGTCGAGGACAAGGTTGCCTTGCGCGTGCCGCTGGGGGCGGGCTCGCACCGGATCGCGCTCTCGTTCCGGCGCACCCTCGCGCCTGCGGAGGCGGTGCAGGTACTCCGCAACGACACCGACAAGGTGCCGCTGCCGCTCGACAAGCCGGTCATGCTGCCGCTCGACGTGTGGGTCGACGGCACGCTGGCGCGGACGCTGAGCGTACCCAGTTACCGCATGCACCAGCGCTATTCGCAGCGTAACTTCCCGCGCGACATTCACCAGGTCGACGTCACCGGTCCGTTCGACGCCAGGGGCGTGCCCGACACGCCGAGCCGACGCGCCGTCTTCCTGTGCCGGCCCCGCAAGGCGAGCGAGGAAGCCGCCTGCGCCACCCGCATCGTCTCCGCGCTCGCCCGCCGGGCCTGGCGCCGCCCCGTCGGCGCGTTCGACGTCGCGCCGCTCTTGCGCATCTACGCGACCGAAAGGAACGCATCCGACTTCGAACACGGCATCGAGGCGGCACTGGAGGCGGTGCTCGTCTCGCCCGAGTTCCTGTTCGTGGTGGAGCGCGATCCGGAGGGTGCGATGCCGGGCAGCGTCAACGCCGTCTCGGACATCGAACTCGCCACCCGCCTCTCGCTGTTCCTGTGGAGCTCGATCCCCGACGAACGGCTTCTCGCGCTTGCCGAGCAGGGGCGCCTGCGCCAGCCGGACGTGCTCGACGCCGAGATCGCGCGCATGCTCGCCGACCCGCGGGCCAGGGCGCTGACGACCAACTTCGCGGGCCAGTGGCTCTACCTGCGCAACCTCGACCAGCAGCGTCCCGACATCGAGGTGTTCCCCCGGTTCGACACGCGGCTGCGCCAGGCCATGGCGACCGAGACCGAGATGTTCTTCGAGCAGGTGCTGCGCTCCGACCGCCCGGTTCTGGACTTCATCGCGGCCGACTACACCTTCCTCAACCAGCGCCTGGCCGAGCACTACGGCATCCCCGGCGTGTCCGGCACCGCGTTCCGGAGGGTGGCGCTGCGCCCGGAATGGCATCGCGGCGGGCTGCTGGGGCAGGCGAGCGTGCTGACGGTCACCTCCTACGGCAACCACACCAGCGTGGTGAAGCGCGGCAAGTGGATCCTCGACAACATGCTCGCCGCCGCGCCCCCGCCCCCTCCGCCTGACGTTCCCGCGCTCAAGGCCGAGCATGACGGCCGCCTGCTCACCGCCCGCCAGCAGCTCGAACTGCACCGCGCCAATCCCACCTGTGCGGCCTGCCACGTGAAGATGGACCCGCTGGGCTTCAGCCTCGAGAACTTCGATGCGGTGGGTGCATGGCGCACCGTGGACGCGGGCCAGCCGATCGACGCCATGGCAACGATGCCGGACGGAGCCAGGTTCGAAGGCATCTCCGGCCTCCAGCGCATCCTCTTGGACCGCAAGGACGAGTTCACCCGCGCCTTCACCGAGCGGCTGATGACCTACGCCCTCGCGCGCGGCCTCACCGCCAGCGACATGCCGGCCGTGCGCGCCATCGCCGCCGATGCGGCTGCGGACCAGTACCGCATCCGCACGGTGGTGCGCGGCATCGTGAAGAGCCCCGGCTTCACGCTGCGCCGGGTCCCCGAGCGCTTCAAGGCGGCCTTTTCGCGGCGGGACTTCGGCAGGGTCGGCCCGGCCCTTGGGCAAGCTTGGGGCGAGCGGAAAGGAAATGCGCTCCTCAAGTCCGCTCAGGCCAAGCCTGTCGAAGCCCCCTCGGCGCGCACCGCGCTGGTATCCTACCGGAGCCCGATCCGATGAGAACCCTTCGCCCTGCCCTTTCCCGCCGCACGCTGCTGCGCGGAGCCGGGGCCGCCATGGCGCTGCCGTTCCTGGAGGCGATGATGCCGGCCTCGCACGCCGCGGACCTGGCCTCGCGCCCCAAGCGGCTGCAGGTGTTCTATTCGCCCAACGGAATGACGATGCCCGGCTTCCAGCCGGTCGAGACCGGCACCGGCTTCGCCTTGCCGCCGACGCTGGAGCCGCTCGCGCCGCACCGGGACAGCATCTCCGTCATCAGTGGCCTGGGCCATCCGCAGGCCGCCGCCATGGGGGATCGGCCTGCCGGGCACGGGCGGTCCTGCCCCGCATTCCTCACGGGCGCGCACGCGAAGCAGACCGAAGGACCGGACATCCGGGCCGGCATCTCGATGGACCAGGTCTTCGCCGCGCACCTGGGGGATGCCACCCCGCTCTCCTCGCTGGAGCTGGGCATCGACCAGGCGAGCCTCCTGGGCTCGTGCGACATTAATTACTCCTGCGCCTACACCAACGGCATCTCGTGGCTCACCCCCACCGTGCCGCTGCCGGTCGAAGCCAATCCGCGCGCGGTGTTCGAGCGGCTGTTCGGAGACGGCGACACCGATGAGGCCGGCCGTCTCGCACAATTGCGCCGCCAGTCCTCGATCCTCGACTTCGTCATCGAGGACACCCGGCGCCTTTCCGCCCAGCTCGGCATGGAAGACCGCCGCAAGCTCGACGAGTACCTGGATGCCACGCGTGCCATCGAGAAGCGCATCCAGCGCAGCGCCACCTCGCCCGCGACGTCACAGGCGGCGCAGCTCACGCAGCCGGCCGGCATCCCCGCCGACTTCGCCGAGCACGCCAGGCTGATGATCGACCTGCAGGTCCTCGCCATGCAGGCCGACATCACCCGGGTGGGCACCTTCATGATCGGGCGCGAGCTGTCGAACCGCACCTATCCCGAGATCGGCGTACCCGATTCGCACCACATGCTCAGCCACCACGGCAACAACCCGGAGAAGATGGCGCAGCTGGCCAGGATCAACCGCTACCACATGGAGTTCTTCGCCTACTATCTCCAGCGGATGAAGGAGACGCGCGACGGCGAGGGCTCGCTGCTCGACCGCACGCTGGTGATCCGCGGCTCCGCATTCGGGGATTCCAACGAGCACGACTTCATGGACCTGCCGGTGGTGGTGGCAGGCGGGCTGGCGAAAGGCGGCCGCCACGTGCGCGTGGAGAAAGGCACGAGCATGTCGAACCTGATGCTCGCCGGCCTGCAGGCGCTGGACGTCCCGGTCGAAAGCTTCGGCGACAGCACCGGGCCGCTGCGGGAGCTGACCGATGCCTAGCGCCGCCTTTCGCGGCCGACGACGTCTCGGGAGCCTCCTGGCCGCGCTGCCCCTCCTCGCTGCGGTGGCGCCCGCTTGTGCCCGGACCGGGGACCTGGCGCAGGCCATCGCTGCCAGCGACGTGGCGCAGGCCAGGGCGGCTCTGGCCGCAGGCTCCGATCCGAACGAACCGCTGGCCTATGCGGAGAGCCCGCTCGCCCATGCCGTGGAGACGCAGGAGCCGGAGATGGTCGCACTTCTGCTCGCGCACGGGGCGAAGCCGAACAGCGTCGATGCACAGGGCCTCACGCCGCTGGCCCTCGCCTGCGAACGGGGCGGCGCAGCCATCGTCGACCAGCTTGTCGATGCGCGCGCCGACGTGCGCAAGACCGGCCCCGATGGCGTCACGCCGCTCGCGGTCTGCGCGCGCTACGCGCCGACAGGATCGGTCGCGCGATTGCTCGCGAAAGGGGCGCGGGCCGATGCCGTGGACGCGCGCGGGCAAACGCCACTGATGTGGGCCGCCTGCGCCGGGAACGCCGAGGCGGTGAGCCTGCTGCTTCGGGCCGCAGCCCGGCCCAACCGCGTCACCCGCGCCGGCTTCACGCCACTGTTCTTCGCCATCGCCAGCGGATCGGCCGAGACGGTGCGCGTCCTGCTCGACGCCGGCGCCGATGCTGCGCACCGCGGCCCCGAGAACACCAGCGCCGCCCAACTCGCGATGTACCAGAAGAACTGGCGCGCCGCGCAGATGCTGGTTGAGCGCGGCGGCGTCGACCTCATCCAACGCGACCGCAACGGCGAGCAGCTGCTCCACGCCGCGGCCGCGGGCGGGGACGAGCCGCTGGTGGCGCTGCTGCTGGCGAAGGGCGCGGATCCCAACGGGCTCACCGGTCCGTCCCGCATCGCCTGGGTGACCGAGGCGAACTTCGGCATGCCGCCGCCGCCGGTGCCCCCAACGCCGCCCCTGCTGGTGGCGGCGCGCCAGGGCCAAGTGGCGGTGATGAAGCGCCTCGTCGCCGGCGGCGCGAACCCCGCCTTCGTGGCCGAGAACGGCGTCAACGTGGTCCTCGCCGCCGCTGCGGGACAGAGCGCCGCCGCGCTGGAGGCGGCGCTCGCGCTGGCCCCGGACGCGAACGTGGCCGACGCCAAGGGTACGACGCCGCTGCACCTGGTGGTCGGCGGGGGCATGCACCCACAACTGCCGCAGATGCTGCGCATCCTGGCCGCGCACGGCGCGCGCCCCAATCTCGCCAACGCGAGAGGGACGACGCCGGCGCAGCTTGCCGAGGGCGGGCTGGCCACAGTGAAAGCCGCCTACGACCAAGTCTTTGGTCAAAAAGGCGCGCCCGTGCTAGCCAGTGCGCGTCCTTGATTCCAGAACAACGAACGGGATCCGCGAACCATGACTCATCCGAAGACGATTTCCCTGGCCGCGCTCGGCATGTCCGCAGCGCTCGTCGCCGTCGCCCTGGCGGGCAGCGGCACCATCGCCGTCGCCGCCTCCCCCGCCGCCAGCGCGATCGCCACGCGCCAGGCCAACTTCAAGAAGATGGGCGGCGCGATGAAGGTCCTCAAGGACCAGATCTCCAGCGGTGCCATCTCCAAGCCGCAGGCCGTCGCCGCCGCCAAGACGCTGGCCGCCACCGGGCGCGCGCAGGCCGGCCTGTTCCCCAACGGCAGCGGCGCCTCCGCGGGGGTGAAGACCGACGCGCTCCCGGCCGTGTGGTCCAACCGGGCCGCCTTCGACGGCCAGATGAAGGGCTTCATCGCGCAGGCCGACAAGATGGTCGCGGCCGCCAACAGCGGCAATCTCGATGCCGTGACCGCGCAGTTCAAGGCCGTCGGCGGCGCCTGCGCCTCGTGCCACAAGCAGTTCCGCGCCGACACCTGACATGCGCGCGCCCGCCCGCCCCACCGCCCGCATCTGGGACCCGACCATCCGCCTGTTCCACTGGCTGCTGGTCGGCCTCATCGCATTCTCGTGGTGGAGCGGCGAGCAGCACGACATGGAGCGGCATCGCCTCTCCGGCTACGCCATCCTCGCACTCTTGGTGTTCCGCGTGTTCTGGGGCTTCGCCGGCCCCCGCACGGCGCGCTTCGCCAGCTTCGTGCGCGGCCCGGGCGCGGTGATCGCCTATGTGCGCGAGCTCGGCAGCCGCAAGGGCCATGTCGCCGACGGGCACAATCCCCTCGGCGGGTGGAGCGTCGTCGCCATGCTCGCGGCCATTGGGCTGATGGTGGGCGCGGGGCTGTTCGCGAGCGACGTCGACGGGATCGAGTCCGGCCCGCTGGCCACCTACGTCTCGTTCGAGCAGAGCGAGGCCGCGGCCGACCTGCACGAGGCGGTGTTCAACGTCATCCTCGCCCTCACCGCGCTGCACGTGCTGGCGGTGCTGTTCTACCTCGTGTGGAAGCGGCAGAACCTGGTGCGCCCGATGCTCACCGGCCGCCGCATCGCCGAGGAGGGCGAGACCACCGCGGACCTGCGCTGGTCCCCGCTGCGGGCGCTGGTCGGCGTCGCGATCGCCGTGGCCGTGGCCTGGGCGGTTGCCAGGGGCTTCATGTTCTGACGCCCGCCGCGCTCACGCGCGTCGCCGGGCGGTCCCTCCCGGCACCAGCAGGTTGAGCAGCACGGCGCAGACCGCCGCCGGCATCACGCCCGAGCCCAGCAGCACCCGTGCGGTCTCCGGCACGTGCTGGAGCGCCGTCGGCTCCAGCTGGAGCCCCAGGGCCAGCGACAGCGAGACGCCGAAGATCAGCATGTTGCGCTGCGTCCAGTCCACGCCCGCCAGCATCGAGGTGGCGGCGGAGGCGACCATGCCGAACATGACGATGACGCCGCCGCCCAGCACCTCGATGGGAATGGTGGTGATCACCGCCCCCACCTTGGGCAGCAGTCCGCAGGCGATCAGGACCAGCGCGCCCACCGTCACCACGTGCCGGCTCATCACCCCGGTGATGGCGATCAGGCCGACGTTCTGGCTGAAGGTGGTGTTGGGCATGGCCCCGAACACCGCCGCCAGCGCGGTGCCGACGCCGTCCGCCGCGACCGCGCCCTGCAGCTCCTTGTCGCTGGCCGGCCGGCCGGCATTGCCCTCGCAGATCGCGTCGACGTCGCC
Source organism: Novosphingobium soli (assembly GCF_042432915.1). Lineage (NCBI taxonomy): Bacteria > Pseudomonadati > Pseudomonadota > Alphaproteobacteria > Sphingomonadales > Sphingomonadaceae > Novosphingobium > Novosphingobium soli. The sequence goes on along the minus strand of NZ_JBHLWK010000010.1, from coordinate 168,998 downwards.
GATCGTCTCGATCGAGGAGACGAAGCCGGTCAGGCAGAACCCGAGGATGGCGGAGGCCGAGATCGCGAAGCCGAAGGGAAAGGGGGTCGGCAGCATCACCAGCCCGGCCGAGGCGACGGGCGAGAAGTCGATCCGCCCCATCGCCAGCGCGGCCGCGTAGCCGGCGAGAAGGCCGATCAGGACGGCGGCGGTGGACCAGATCCCGCGCCCGAAGAAGTTGAGGCCCAGCGTCACCACCACCACCACCCCGGCCAGCAGCCACGACTGCCAGGCGCCGAAGGCGGGGGTCCCCACCGCGGGAACCCCGCCCGCCGCGTACTGGATGCCGATGCGCATCAGCGACAGTCCGATCATCAGCACCACCAGCCCGGTGATGAGCGGCGGCAGCGCGAAGCGGATCCGGCCCACGAACACGCTGAGGACGGCATGGAGCAGCCCTCCACACAGCGCCGCCGTGGTCAGCGCCGCCATGCCCTCCACCCCGCGCCCGGCGACGATGGGGATCATGATCGGGATGTAGGCGAAGCTGGTCCCCTGCACGAGCGGCAGCCGCGCGCCCACGGGCCCGATGCCGATGGTCTGCAGCAGCGTGGCCACGCCGGCGAAGAGCATCGCCATCTGGATCATGTAGATCAGCTGCGACGGATCGGCCGAACCGAACCCGAAGCCGCCCGCCCCCGCGACGATGATCGCCGGGGTCATGTTGCTCACGAACATGGCGAGGACGTGCTGGATGCCCAGCGGCACCGCCACCGCCAGGCCGGGGAACCAGTCGGGATCGCCCGCCCGGGCCGCCGCGTCGAGCGCCTGCGCGGCCGGGAGCGGTGGGGAGTCGGTAGGCGAGGCGGTCAGGGCAGTCATCGCAGGGTTCCTGTCAGGCGAAAGTCATGAGGCGGGCGAGCGAGCGGTCGGCGGCGCGCAGCACCGCGTCCCGCCGGACCTGGACGAGTTCGCCCCCGCGCACGACCGCGCGGCCCTCGACGAAGACGTCGCGCGCCTGCCGGGGCGGGCTGAGCACGAGACCGGCGACCTTGTCCCAGGCGCCGCTGGAGGGGACGTCCGCCACGTTCCAGACGGCGATGTCGGCGCGCTTGCCCGGCTCCAGCGCGCCCACGTCAGGGCGGCCGAGCACTTGCGCACCGCCCCGCGTGGCGAGGCGGAGCGCCGTGCGCGGGTCGAAGCGGTCGGCGCCGTGGACCACGCGCTGCAGCAGCATCGCCTGCCGCGCCTCGGCGAGGAGGTGACCCGAATCGTTGGACGCCGAGCCGTCCACGCCCAGGCCGACCGGCACCTTCGCGTCGAGCATGGCGCGAAGCGGCGCGATGCCCGAGCCGAGCCGGCAGTTCGAGCAGGGGCAATGCGCGAGGCCGGTCCCGGTCCGGGCGAACAGCGCGATCTCGGCCGCGTCGAGCTGGACGCAGTGGGCATGCCACACGTCGGGGCCGACCCAGCCCAGCTGCTCGGCGTATTCGCCCGGCCGGCAGCCGAAGCGTTCGAGCGAGAAGGCAACGTCGTCGGCGTCCTCGGCCAGGTGGGTGTGCATCATCACGCCCTTGTCGCGCGCCAGCAGCGCCGATTCGCGCATCAGGTCGGTGCTGACCGAGAACGGCGAGCAGGGCGCCACCGCCACGCGCAGCATCGCGCCCTCGGCGGCGTCGTGGAAACGGTCGATGACGCGGATGGTGTCCGCAAGAATGGCGGCCTCGTCCTCCACCACCGAGTCCGGCGGGAGGCCGCCCTGGCTCTCGCCCACGCTCATCGCGCCGCGGGTGGCATGGAAGCGGAGGCCGACCTCGCGCGCGGCATGGATGGAGTCGTCGAGCGTGACCCCGGCCGGGAACAGGTAGTGGTGGTCGGAGGTCGTCGTGCAGCCCGACAACGCCAGTTCGGCAAGCCCGAGCTGCGTCGCCGCGAAGACGTCCTCCGGCGTGTAGCGCGCCCAGATCGGATAGAGCCGCTTGAGCCAGCCGAACAGCGAGGCGTCGATCGCGCCGGGCACCGCGCGGGTCAGGCTCTGGTAGAGGTGGTGGTGGGTGTTGACGAGGCCGGGGGTGACGACGCAGCCGCGGGCGTCGATGACCTCGTCCGCCTCCTGCGCCAAGGGGGCGAGTTGCGCGGAACTGCCGACCGCGACGATCACGCCGTCGCGCCACGCCACGGCACCGTCCGCGATCTCGGTGCCCGCGTCGTCGATGCAGGCCAGGACGTCGGCGTGGTGGAGCAGCTTCACCGCAGGCACCGCTTCGCTGGCAGGCAGGACCCGGCGCCCCGCATCAGGGCGTCGCGTCCTTGTAGCGGTTCCAATCGCCCAGCAGCGCGTCGACCACCTTCGAGCCCACTGTGTAGAGGTTCTCCACCGCCGCCTCGAGCCCGGCGTAGCCCTCGTTCTCGCGCAGCAGGTAGGTGGCGGCGTCCACACCCGGCGGGGGCATCGTGAAGTTGGAGCCGGCGCGCAGCACCAGCACGCGGTCGCGGTCGGCGCGGCCGATCCGGTCGAGGTAGGTCATCGCCTGCATCACGCCGGTGTCCTCCATCGCGGAGGTCACGAACTCGCCCTTGCCGCCGCTCCAGCGGCGGACCCAGTCGTTGGCCCAGCCGGTCAGCTTCTCGCCGTGCCAGAAGGTCATGGCCGACAGGGTGTCGCCTTCGAGCACGACGGGCGGCTCCTGCGCGCGCGGATACCCGGTGAACTTCGCGCGCTCGGCGACGATGGCGGGGCTGTCGGGCAGCGCGATGCCCTTGGTGAGGTCGTAGGCCCACCGCTCGAGCGCGGGGTTCACCGCGAACACCTCCCCGCCGGCGGGATCAAGTGGGGTCCGGGTGTCGTTCGGGCCCTGGGTGCCCCGCGGAAAGTAGCCGGTCTTCCAGTCGGCCGGGATCTCGCGCGCGTCGATCTCGTGCGAGAGGTCGCCGTCGACGACGTAGCGCGCCCAGGCGACCGAACCGATGGTGGCATCCTCGGGGTCGATACCGGCGATCCCGGCGACCAGCCAGTAAGCCTGCGACAGGTCGAAGCGCGGATCCAGGCCGAGCGCCATGGTGGCGGCGGTGGAGCGTGCGGTGCCGATGCCGGTGACCATGCCCAGCACTTGCGTCTCGGGATTGTAGTAGAGGTCGTGGAACGACTGCGGGAAAGGAATGCGCTGCGTCAGGCCACGGCGCGCCTTCCACAGCTGGAACTCGCCCGCGACGTCACCCTCGTCCTTGCCGATCTCGAACAGCGAGACGACCACCACCCGCACCGGCAGCGGTTGGGCGCAAGGCGCGCCGGGGGCGCAGACCAGGGCGGCCGGTGTCGGGGCGGGCGCCGGATCGGCGGCCAGGGCCGGTGTCGCCGGGACCGGTGCCGCCAGGGACAGCATGGCGCCCGCGACGAGGGTGGCGAGCGACGGAATGCGCATGGGAATCCTTTCAACGGGCCGCGAAAGGAGCGCCGGACGCGCCGGCGCTCCCCCTCGGCGAACTCAGAACTTGTACGAGACGGTGCCCTGGAAGCTGCGCGGCAGCTCCGGAAGCACGATGGTGGAGCCGAACAGCTCGGTGAAGTTCGCGCGGAAGTACTTCTTGTCGGTCAGGTTCTTGACCACAGCGCGGAACACCCAGGGCCCGGTCTCGTAGGAAGCGGAGACGTCGAACTTGGTATAGGCGGGCAGCTTCACCGCCTGCGACACGCCGGAGTAGACCGAGTCCACCGCCACCATGCTGCCGGCCAGGGCTAGCCCGTTGTCGAAGGCATATGTCGCCGTCAGCGAGTAGAGGTTGGTGGGGATGCCGGCGCGGCGCGCGTCGCCCTTGGTGAGGATCGGAATGTTGCCGATCGGCTGGCCGCCCAGGTACAGCGCCGGGTTGGCGACGTTGACGAGATCCTCGATGCCGAAGAAGCTGAAGGTCTCGCCCGCTTCCAGCGCCGTCAGGTTCCAGACCTTGGTGCGGGTGTAGCCGCCGGTGAGCAGCAGGTGGTCGTCCACCGCCCAGCGGAACTCGGCCTCCAGCCCCTTGGTCTCGACCGCCTGGTTCACGGTCATCGACTGCGAGCTGTAGTCGGTGCGCTTCTGCTTGTAGACCGAGACCGCCGCGTAGAGCCGGTCGTCCAGCCAGCTGCCCTTGAGGCCGGCCTCGTAGAGCTTGGAGGCAGTGATCCAGGTTCCGCCATCCAGGTTGAACGGATCGATCTCGGCGCCCTGCCCGGCGATCACCACCGACTGGCGGGCGGCGGTGACGTAGGGGATCAGGCCGAAGGGCAGCTTGTAGTTGGCGCTGGCCGACCACGACCAGGCGCCATCGGTGTCGGACCCGCCGGAGATTGCGTCGGGCGCCTCCATGAACGATTCCTGGAAGTTGGAAACGCCCTTGATGCGATCGTAGCGCGCGCCCAGCGTCACATCGAGGCCGAACTTGAAGTCGAGGTCGACCAGCCCCGCAAAGGCCAGGTCGGTGTAGTGGCCCTTGACGTAGGTGTCGAAGTTGCAGTCGCATTCGGTGGACAGCAGGCGGTTGCTGGCCGGGGTGTAGCCCACCGTCAGGTCGACGCGGTGGAAGTACTCGTAGTTGAAGTCCTCGGCATGCCGGAAGTGCGTGTAGCGGATCGAGGGCGAGAGCTGGAACGCGAACTTGCCGGCGTCGGTCTCGAAGGTCTTCGAGAGGACGATCTTGTCCTCGAAGACGTAGGAATCGTGGAATTGCGAGAAGCCGTAGCTGTTCTCGTTGATGTTCTCGTAGCTGTCGTAGAACATCTGGTTCTTGATCTCGATGTCTCCGGGACCGGTCCAGATCAGGTCGGCGTAGAGCGTGGTCGCCTTGTTGTCGAGGCGGTCGTCCTTGCCGGTCAGGGTCTTCCTGCGGCTCAGCTTGGCCGTGCCGACGTTCGTGAGCGCGAGCTCGGGATAGGCCGAGGTGAAGCAGGCGTCGGTGAAGCCGGTCGGCCCCGTGCTGAAGCCGCCGCATCCGAAGGTGCCGAAGACCGACAGGCCGCCGGGGATCGCCTGGTTGATCTCCTCCACCGACATCTGCCCGTCGCCGTCGAAATCGAGCGACTGCGCGGCGCCGGTGATGTAGGTGCCGTTGTCCACCAGGTCCTGGGTCAGGCGGTTCCAGCCGCCGTTCTGCTGGCCCTTGTAGTTGTGGTACATGCCACCGAACTCAAGACGCAGGTTCGGCGTCAGGTCGGTGTCGAGTGCGGCCTGCAGGATGGTCTGCTTGGTCGACATGTTGTCGTAGTAGCTGCCCGAGTTCTCGACCTCGGCGTAGAGGCTGTAGCCGAACTCCTGCGCGCCCAGGCTGCCCGGACCGCGCACTTCGGCGGCGATGTCCGCCTTCTCCCAGCTGCCGCCGGTGAAGCTGATCTTGCCTTCGGGGCTCGCCATGTAGGAGCCGCCCTGCACGCGCGCCGACTTGGGAACGAAGTTCATGTAGCCGCCGGTCTTCGACGGGCCGTAGATCGGCGAGGCGGGGCCGCGCACGATGTCGATCCGCTCGGCCGCCGCGATCGGGGTTGGGTAGTTGCCGGGGTTGTCGAGGCGGCGCACCCCGCGGAAGTAGATCTCGCCCGGAGTGCCGCGGATGTCCAGCGCACCGCCGACCCCGAAAAAGGAGTTGGTGAAGGTGCCGGGCGACTGCGCGACGAGGTCGTAGATGTCGGTGATGCCGAAGCGCTCCATCTGCTCCGAGCTGACCGTCGAGACCGAGCGCGGCGTCTCGGTCACCGTCTTGTCGAAGCCGAACACGGTGCCCACGCCCTCGATCGGCAGCGCGCCCAGCGAGCCGGTGACGACGATCTCGCGGCCGTCCTCCTCCCCCGCCTCGTCGGCGGTCTGGGCCAGCGCCGGCGTCGTCAGCGCCGTGCAGCACAGCAGCGCGCCCGCGGTGGCCATCGCCGAGCGGCGAAGCGTGCGGCGGGTGTCGAACCTCATCTCAGTCTTCATGTCATGCCCCCTGAATCCGGCGGAAGCAGGCACGTACGCGCCCCGCCTTGTGGTTGTTCTCGTCCCTCCTCCCCACATCCACCTTGAGTCTGGCTGCAGTGCCCCGTTGCATCGACGGCAGCATCCGCACCGGCCTGGAAGCTATGTCCCCTTCGCGCCCTGAACGCCCCTGAAGCGGTCGAGCGAACGCTCGAACCGGTCGAAGTTGATCTCCAGCCGCGCCTGCACGGCGGCCTTCTCGCTGCCCGCCAGGAACGCCCGGCACGCGGCGCTGGCGAGCCCGGCGGCGCAGGCCGGCACGAAGGCGGTCATGCCGCGGTCGCGCCACAGGCTGGGACCCGGCGCGAAGGCATATTCCAGGCTGTCGCGCGCCATCTGCTTGAGGTCGGGGTAGCGCAGCCCCTGCTGCATGACGGCGCGGACATGCTCGTTGGTCATGTCGGAGCGCAGCACGCCCTCGTCGTCGGTGGAAAGCATGACCGGCACGCCCATCGCCCGGTAGAGCTGGATGGGATGCGTACCGCCCTCCACGCCGAGGATCACCGCGTTGCTGGTGAGGTTGATCTCCACGCCGATGCCCTCGCGGGCCATGCGGGCCAGCGTCTCGGGCGCGGCGGTCTCGTAGGCGATGTCGACGCCGTGGCCGATGCGCCGCGCACCGGAGGCCACGGCCTTGGCGATGTGATCCTCCAGCGCCCGCGGCGGGACCAGGCCGAGCGCCAGCTCGCCGGCGTGCATCGTCACCTTCACCTCGGGGTACTTCGCCTCGAGGAAGCGGAACATCGCCATGTGCAGGTCGTAGTCGCGCAGGGCGACCGGATCGTCCTCGGGCATGACGATGTTGACCCCGACGAAGCGCGGGTCGCGATGGGCGAGCGCGAAACCCGCGATCATCGAGCGCCAGGCTAGCGCCGGGGCCATCCCGCGCATCGCCGAGTAGAGGTAGCGCACCGTGACGCCGCAGCCGGGGTCGGCGGCCGCGGTGCCGCAGCGCAGGCGCTTGCGAGCCTCGGCGTCGAGACGGGTGACCTCGGCCATGGTCTCGTCCAGCAGCGGGGTCACCGCGGCGATCTCCCGCGCGTAGGAGGCGGCCAGTCCGGCGGCGTCGATCGCCTCCGCAGGGCCGGCCGCCATGGTGCGCGCCAGCCCGCCGGGATTGTACATCAGCTCCAGGTAGACGAGGTTGTTGCGTCCGGCGCTGGCATAGGCCTCGGCCAGCCAGCGCGCCTCCTCGCCGCGGTAGGCGGGGCCGAACTTGGCGAAGCTGGAGAAGAACTGGCTGTGCCCCGAGACCAGCGCCGGGCCGATGCCCTTCTGGAACCCGCGGGTGGAGATGGCATCGACCAGGCGGGCATAGGCGAAGGGATCCTCCACCGCCATGACCGCCACCTCGCGCTCGCGCGGGCACGGCGGCGGGACGATGCGGCCGATCTCCGCGTCGGCGCACAGGCCCTGCGCGGCGGCGGCCTCGAGGAAGTCCTCGGCATAGACCGACCCGCCGAGGTGGTTGTGCAGGTCCCCGCCCTTGGGCATCGCCTGGAGGAACACGCGCAGCCGGGCTTCATGGCCCGCCACATCGTCGAGCATCGCGGAGGCCGCGGCCTCTCCGGCCGCGTCCGCCCGCGCCGGCGAGGCTCCGGCCGCAGACAGCAGCGCGGCCGCGCCGGCCAGCGCCAGCGCGCGTCCCAGTGCCCCCAGCGGGCGGCCAGATCCCATCGCCGTCATGCCAGCTTTCCGAAAACCCCCTATCGGGGGCGCCCCGCGGCCCGGCCTGGTGGATGACCGTCTCAGTAGCGCCCCCGTCCGAACGTGCGGCTCCCGCGGGCGATCGATTCTCCGAAGAGAGTCGAACAAAGGACCGCAGGGGATCGCACCTTCCGGTACTCTGCGGGTGGTAAGGCACTTGACTTGGCGCAAGCAAACGCAATGAATCCCACGCGGCGTTGCAGAAATTAGAGCAGGTCCGGAACTTTCCTCATGCCCGCATTCTCCCGTTTCCTGCGATACTTCATGGCGGTCGGCCGGCACGGGTCGATCCGCAAGGCCGCGGACGAGCTCAACGTCTCGGCCTCGGCCATCGCGCGCCAGATCCTCAACGTCGAGGCGGACATCGGCACCCCGCTGTTCGAGCGCCTGCCGACGGGCCTGCGGCTCACCGCCGCGGGCGAGATCATGATGGCCGCCGGCAGCCGCTGGCAGAAGAACATGCAGGACATCCGCGCCCAGATCGAGGACTTGCGCGGACTCAAGCGCGGGCATGTCGACATGGCGGTGATCGACGCCCTCGCCAAGGGCCACATCCCCGCCGCGATCCGCGCCATCCAGGAGCGCTATCCCGGCATCACCGTGGGGGTGAAGGTGCTGGGAAACGACGAGGTGCGCAAGGCCGTGACCAGCGGCGAGGTGGATTTCGGCATCCTGTTCGAGCCGCAGACCTACCGCGACCTCACCGTGCGCGCCTTCGTCGAGGTGGTGCTGGGCTTCATCACGCCGGCCGGACACCCGCTGGGGGACAAGCGCGAGGCGCGCTTCTCCGCCTGCATCGGCTCGCCGCTGATCCTCCCGCGCGAGCCGCTGGCGGTGAGCCAGCAGATCGCCGTGCTGGAAGGCGCGACGGGGATGGAGCTGGACCGCAAGGCCTCCTCGGACAACATCCAGATGATCACCTCGCTGGTCGAGGAAGGCGTGGGCATCGGCATCCTCACCTCGCTCGACGCGATCGCCGAGGTGCGCGCGGGCAAGCTGCGCTTCACGCGCATCTCCGATGCGCTGCTGCGGCCGATGACGCTGGCGCTGTGCACCAACACCGCGCGCACCCCATCCTACGCCGCCGGGATCGTGCTAGCCGAGATCGAGAACGGCTTTGCCCAGCTCAGCTATGCCGACGCCATGCCGCCCGCGCCGGATGCCGAGGCGATTGAACTTGGCGACGATGCGCTATAACGGCGCCGCTTTCCCACATCGCCGGAACAGGATTCGCGCCGCATGAGCCAGAACGCCGAGCCCGAACTGCACTACCTCGAATACTACGAGGACTTCCTCGCCAAGGTCCGCGTGCTCTCGCGCAAGATCCGGGAGAGCGACTGGCAGCCCGAGTTCATCATCGGCGTCGGCCGCGGCGGCCTGGTGCCGGCGGTGTACATCTCGCACCAGCTCGCGCTGCCGATGCTCTCGATCGACCATTCCTCCAAGGTCCCGGGCTTCGCCGACGAGCTGCTCGGCAAGGTCGCCGGGATGAGCGCGGCGGGCAAGCGGCTGCTGTTCGTGGACGACATCAACGACAGCGGCGGCACCATCGCCTATATCCGCCAGCTCCTCGTCGACGGTGGCTGCAAGGCCGACAACCTGCGCTTCGCGGTGCTCATCAACAACGTCCGCTCGCGCGCCACGGCCGAGCTGTGGGTGGACGAGATCGACCGCGACCAGGACAAGCGCTGGTTCGTGTTCCCCTGGGAAGCGGTCGGCACCAAGGATGCCATTGTCGAGGAAGCGCGCTCGGTTCCGGAGCGGCTGTCCTGATGCGCATCTGCGTCTATCTCGGTTCGTCCGCCGGCACCAATCCCCTCTACCGCGAAGCCGCCGACCAGTTCGGCACGCTGCTAGCGCAGCGCGGCATCGGCCTCGTCTACGGCGGCGGCACCGTGGGGCTGATGGGCGTGATCGCCGACGCGGTCTGCGCCGCGGGCGGCGAGGTCATCGGCGTCATCCCCGAGGCGCTGCGCGCGCGCGAGCACGACCACCAGGGCATCAGCGAGCTCCACGTCGTCCAGACGATGCACGAGCGCAAGGCGATGATGGCCAACCTGGCGGACGGCTTCGTCACCCTGCCCGGCGGCATCGGCACGTTCGAGGAGATGTTCGAGGCCTGGTGCTGGTCGCAGCTGGGCTACCACAACAAGCCAGTCGGCCTGCTCGACGTCGGCGGGTTCTACTCGGGCCTGCGCCAGTTCATCGACAACGTGGTCGACGAAGGCTTCCTCCAGCCCCGCCACCGCGCCATGCTGATCGTCGAGAAGGACCCCGAGACGATGATCGAGCGCATCGCCAACTTCGTCCCGCCCGAGAACGAGCACTGGCTGGGCGCGCGGGACGTCTGAGCGCGAGGGGGCCGCGCGCAGCACGCAAGCGAAAGCGCCCGCTGGCGAGCGCGGGATTACGCCGAAGGAAGGCAACGCAGCCGAAGAATGACATCGGGCCGGCGTCGGGGCGCCCGTGCAGGGGCACGGGGGGAGACCGTCTCGTGCGAACGGCCGGGTAGCAGTCGGCGCAGCCCGGCTCGGCCCTGGTCGAAGCGGTTCGGATCGGCGGTGCGGGCTCGCAAACTGGCGCCGTATCCGGCCTCCCGCGGCCGACCTTGCGAAGAAGGGACGACGGTTGCGGGAAACCTGGGGTGGGGAGGGCCGCAAGCCGCCCTGCCCGATGAACCGCTCCGGTCGGACGCTGCGGCGTGATCACGACTTGTACGCCGTACCCGGCCCGCGACGCCGACCCGAAACACCGCCCGCCCTTGTACCTCAGGCCTGCGGATGGCGGCGCTTATAACCTAAATGGTTCTACATGTCAAGGCTGCGCGTAGGCTTCCAGCCGCTCAACATGCCGCGCGATCGCTTCGGGCGGAAGGAACGAGCCGGTAAAGCTGTTGCGCGCCAGCGTGACGAGGTCCGCGCGCGAGAGCCCGCGTGCCTCAGCCACCGCGCGGTAGTTGGCGGCGATGTAGCCCCCGAAATAGGCCGGATCGTCCGAGTTCACCGTCGCCTTCAGCCCCAGCGCCAGCATGCCATCGAGCGGGTGGTCGGCGAGGTCTCCGACCACGCAGAGCTTGAGGTTGGACAGCGGGCAGACGGTCAGCGTCATCCCCTCTGCCGCCAGCCGCGCGACCAGCGCCGGGTCCTCGAGCGCGCGGTTGCCGTGGTCGATGCGCTCCACCCCGAGCAGGTCGAGCGCCTGGTGGACGTATTCGGGCGGGCCTTCCTCGCCCGCGTGGGCGGTGATCCGCAGGCCCCGCGCGCGCGCGGCGGCGAAGACGCGCGCGAACTTCTCCGGCGGGTGGCCGACTTCCGAACTGTCGAGGCCCACCGCGGCGATGCGGTCCAGCCAGGGCCCGGCCGCCTCCAGCGTGGCGAAGGCGGCCTCCTCCGACAGGTGCCGCAGGAACGAGAGGATCAGGCTGGAGGTGACACCCAGCTCCGCCTCGGCCACGCGCATCGCCGAGAGCAGGCCCTCGATCACCTCCGCGAAGGGGATGCCGCGATCGGTGTGCGTCTGGGGGTCGAACATGATCTCGGCATGCACCACTCCGTCCGCCGCCGCGCGCCGGAAGTAGGCGATGGCGAGATCGTGGAAATCCGCCCGCGTGCGCAGCACCTCCGCGCCCGCGTAGTAGATGTCGAGGAAATCCTGGAGGTTGGAGAAGGCGTAGGCCGCCCGCACGTCCTCCACCGAGCCATAGGGGATCGCCACGCGGTTGCGCTGCGCCAGCGCGAACATCAGCTCGGGCTCGAGGCTGCCCTCGATGTGCAGGTGGAGTTCGGCCTTGGGCAGGCCGGCGATGAAGGTGGCGAGGTCGGTCATCGGATCCTTATGGCACATCGCCCGGGGGCGTGGACAGATTTGGTGGGGGTGTCCGGCATCGCCGACGGCCGACGCCGCCCCGCACCTTCCCCCACCGCTCAGCCTGGGCTTGCGGAAGGCCCGGCGGCCAGGCGCGAGGCTTCCATGCTTCGACAAGCTCAGCATGAGCGGGCTGGGGCAGGCGAGCAGTCATCTCTCCGAGCCATCCTCCCCAACCCCAGCTCCCAGCCGGCTTCGCAGCGCCTGAGCATCTCTCACTCGGGTCTCGGGGCTCTCCAGGCGCATTCGCCCATCACGTAAGTGCGCGCGATAGCGCGCTCGTCGCCGAGGATCTGGAGCGCGAAGAGGCGGGTGGCGAGGTCGGCGCCGGCGGTGCGCCGGGCCAGGAGCGGGGTGGCAGCGCTGTCCAGCACCACGAAGTCCGCCTCCTGCCCGGGTTCCAACGCGCCCACCCGGTCGGCGATGTGGAGCAGCGCGGCGCTGCCCGCGGTGGCAAGGTACAGCGCGCGGAAGGGGTCGAGCCGGTCCTCGCGCGCCAGCGCCGCCTGGTAGGCCAGCCCCGCTGTGCGCAACAGCGAGAACGAGGTCCCCGCCCCGATGTCGGTGCCCAGGCCGAGCCGCAGCGCGTGGCGGTCGGCCTGGCCGAAGTCGAAGTGCCCCGAGCCGAGGAACAGGTTGGACGAGGGGCAAACCGCCACACCCGCCCCGCTTTCGTGCAGCCGCGCGCACGAGCGTTCGGTCAGGTGGATGCCATGCGCGAAGACCGCGCGCCGGGTGACCAGGCCGAAGCGGTCGTAGGCGTCGAGGTAGTCCGCCGCGTCGGGGAAGCGTGCGGCGACGGCGGCGACCTCGTGCACGTTCTCGGCCAGGTGGGTGTGCATCAGCACCTCGGGATGGGCGGCGAGCAGCGCTCCGGCGTCGGCGAGCTGGGCGTCGCTGGAGGCGAGCACGAAGCGCGGCGTGATCGCATAGCCGAGCCGCCCGCGCCCCTGCCAGCGCCGGATCAACGCCTCGCTGCCGGCCCGGCCCGAGGCGACGGTGTCGTTCAGGCCCTCGGGCCCGAGATCCATCAGCACCTTCCCCGAGACCACGCGCATGCGTCGCGCCAGCGCCGCCTCGAACAGCGCGTCGACCGACTGTTCGTGGACGGTGGGGTAGACCAGCGCGCTGGTGGTGCCGTTGCGCAGCAGCTCGTCGCAGAAGAAGGCCGCGACTTCCTCGGCATGGGCCTTGTCCGCGAAGGCCTTCTCGGCGGGGAAGATGTGCTTGTCGAGCCAGTCGAGCAGCTGCTCGCCGTGGGAGGCGATGCGGTCGGTCTGGGGATAGTGGACGTGGGCGTCGACGAAGCCCGGGACGACGAGGCCGGGAAGCACTTCGGGCTCGGGATAGCGCGCGGCGAGCGCGGCATAGGGGCCACGGTCGAGGACCACGCCGTCCTCGACCACCAGCAGGCCGTCGGGCTCGTGGCGCACCGCTTCGCGTCCCGCGTCGCGCGGGTCGTGGGCGACGGACAGGAGTTCCCCGCGATAGGCCCGGATCATGGCGCCTCTCCGGCGCGGGAACCGGGCGGAGGCACCGTCGCGTGCCGCTCCACGCGGCTCCGCACGGTCTCCGGCCCGGGGCCGGGGCGGCATTTGGTCCGGGCAGTCACTGGCCGCGGAGCCCCAGCAGCTGCGCGCAGACGGAGATGGCGATGACGTCGGGCTCCTTGCCGCGCACCCCGGGCATGCCGATGGGGGCGGTGAGCCGCGCCAGCGCGTCGGGCCCGATCCCGTCGGCCGCGAGGCGCGAGCGGAACCGCGCGATCTTGGTGGACGAGCCGATCAGCCCGACGAACGCCGCCGGCTCGGCGCGACCGAGGGCGGCGAGCGCGAGGTGGTAGTCGAGCGGGTGGTCGTGCGTGAGGATCACGATCGCCGCATCCGCCGGCGCTTCCGCGACGCAATGGGCGATCTCCTCCTCGGCCATCACGGTCACGCCGTCGATGTGCCCTTGCTCGGGGCGGGTGTCGAACCAGGCGAGCTGGAGCGGCAGCCCGGTCATGTGCCGCGCGATCGCCTGCCCCACGTGGCCGGCGCCGAAGAGATAGACCGGCCGCGGCCGCTCGCCCACCGGCTCGACGATGCGGGTGCCCGCCTCCGGCCGGTCGCCGCGCGCGGACTGGCGAGTGGCGGTCTCGCGCTCGAACACGGCCCGATGCGGCCCGGCCTCGGCGAAGGTGGTCGCCAGCATGCGGCCGGGTTCGGCATCGTGCAGCCAGTCGAGCGCCCCGGGGTCTAGGCGCTCGACCAGCAGGCGCACCCGGCCGCCGCAGCACTGGCCCAGCAGCGGGCCGAGCGGATAGTCCTGCACCCGCCACGCGCCCGGCGCGTGGTCCAGCAGGGCGCGCGCCTGCTCGAGCGCGCGATATTCGAGCTGGCCGCCGCCGATGGTGCCTTCCTGCCCCTGCGCCGTTACCAGCATCCGAGTGCCCGCGCCGCGCGGGGCAGAGCCCTCGCTCGCCAGCACCGAGACCATCGCGGTCGGCACGTCCCGGTCGAGCCGCCGCAGCCAGCCGATCCACTGGCTCATGCGCCGCCCCGGTGGCCTGCGATGGCGCTGAGGATGCGCTCGGGCGTGGCGGGCGCGTCGAGCGGAGGGATCGCGCGGCGGTCGGGCGCGGTGGCGGCCACGGCGCGGTTCAATGCGGAAAACACCGAGATCGCCAGCATGAACGGCGGTTCGCCCACGGCCTTGGAGCGGTTGATCGTGGGCTCCGCGTTCTCGCCGTCCCACAAGGTGACGGTGAAGTGCTTCGCCCGGTCGGAGGCGGTGGGGATCTTGTAGGTCGCCGGGCTGTGGGTCAGCAGGCGCCCCCTTTCGTCATAAACCAGCTCCTCGGTGGTCAGCCAGCCCTGCCCCTGCAGGAAGCCTCCCTCGATCTGGCCCACGTCGATCACCGGGTTCAGCGAGCGGCCGACGTCGTGGAGGATGTCGACCGCCAGCACCCGGTGCTCGCCAGTCAGGGTGTCGATCACCACTTCGCTCACCGCCGCGCCGTAGGCGAAGTAGTAGAACGGCCGCCCCTTGAAGACCGAGCGGTCGTATTCGATCCCCGGCGTGGCGTAGTAGCCGGTGGCGGAGAGCGAGATGCGGCCGATGTGGGCCTTGCGCGCGACCTGCCCGAAGGTCAGCGTCTCGCCGCCGACCAGCACGCCGCCCGGGGTGAAGTGGACCGCGCCCTCCGCCACGCCGTAGGTGCGCGCGAGGAAAGCGGTCAGCCGCTCGCGGATGGCGGTGGCGGCGTTGTAGGCGGCCATGCCGTTGAGGTCGGCGCCCGAGCTGGCCGCCGTGGCCGAGGTGTTGGGCACCTTGTCGGTGCGCGTGGCGGTGATGCGCACCGTCTCCAGCGGCACGGCGAACACGTCGGCCACCACCTGCGCCACCTTGACGTAGAGGCCCTGCCCCATCTCGGTGCCGCCGTGGTTCACCTGGATCGAGCCATCGGCATAGAGGTGGACCAGCGCGCCGGCCTGATTCAGGTGGGTGGTGGTGAAGCTGATCCCGAACTTCACGGGCGTGAGCGCGATGCCCTTCTTGAGCACCGGGTTGGCGGCGTTGAACGCCGCCACCGCGCGCGCGCGCTCGTCGTAGCGCGCGGTCTCGCGCAGGCGGGCGACGATCTGCGGGGCCACGTTGTCGGCCACCACCATCTCGTAGGGCGTGGTCTCGCGGCCCGGGCCGTAGAGGTTGGCCACGCGCACGTCGAGTGGGTCGAGGCCGAGATGCGCGGCCACCGCGTCGATCACCCGCTCGATCGCGAGCATGCCCTGCGGTCCGCCGAAGCCGCGAAAGGCGGTGGCCGAGACGGTGTTGGTCTTCAGCCGCTCGGAGATGACGGCGACGTCGGGCAGGTAGTAGCAGTTGTCGGCATGGAACATCGCCCGGTCGTTGATCGCGGGCGAGAGGTCCACCGTGGCCCCGCAGCGCGAGGCGAGGTGCAGCGACAGCGCCAGCAGACGGCCCTCGCCATCGAAGCCGACCTCGTAGTCGACCTCGAACTCGTGGCGCTTGCCGGTCATGACCATGTCGTCGTCTCGGTCGCAGCGGAACTTGGCCGGGCGACCGGTGCGATGCGCGACGAGCGCGGCGGCGGCGGCGAAGAGAGCGGCCTGCGTCTCCTTGCCGCCGAATGCTCCACCCATGCGCCGTACTTCCAGCGTCACGTCGGCGGAGGAGAGGTGCAACATGTGCGCGATGAGGTGCTGCACCTCGCTGGGATGCTGCGTGGAGCTGAGCACGTGGATCTGGCCGTCCTCGCCCGGGGTGGCGACGGCGACTTGCCCTTCGAGGTAGAAGTGGTCCTGCCCGCCCATCGCGAAGCGCCCCGCAAGGCGGTGGGGCGCGGTCTCCAATGCGGCCGTCGCATCGCCGCGAGCCATGCGCTGCACCGGCTCAATGTGCGCATCGGCCGCCCGCGCCTCGGCGATGGTGATGGCGGCGGGCAGCGGCGCGTACGCGACCTTGCCGAGCCGGGCGGCAGCGCGGGCGGCGCGCTGGCTGGTGGCGGCGACCAGGAACAGCGCCTGCCCGTGGCACAGGACTTCGCCGTCGGCCAGCAGCCGGTCGTCGCCGGCGACCGGGCTGACGTCGTTGGCGCCGGGGATGTCGGCGGCGGTGAACACCGCGACCACGCCGGGCGCCGCACGCACGTCGCCGAGGTCCATGGCCATGATGCGCGCGCGCGCCTCGGTGGACTGGCCGAAGGCAAGGTGAAGCATGTCCGCCGGCTCGCCGACGTCGTCCGCATAGCGCGCCTCTCCGCTGACGTGCAGGCGCGCGCTGTCGTGCGGGTGCGAGGGCTTGGGCAGCACCTTCCAGGCGGGGTCGCGCTCAGCCATGGCAGGCGGTCCGGGGATGTCCGGCGCCGCGCCCGCGCGGGCCAGGGGACGCGATCATGCCTCCACCTCCAGCACCGAGATCGCGGTGCCCTGTTCGCGCAGCCACAGGCGGCGCAGGAGGTTGGCGGCGGCCTCCAGCCGGTAGGCGGCGCTGCCGCGCACGTCGGAGAGCGGGGCGAAGTCGGACTTCAGCGCCTCGGCGGCGGCGGCCAGCGTGGCCTCGTCGAAGCGCCGGCCGACCAGCGCCGCCTCGCACGCCGCGGCGCGCTTCGGCGTCGCCGCCATGCCGCCGAAGGCGACGCGCGCGGCGGTGATGGTGCCCTGGGCAATGGTCAGCGCGAAAGCGCCGCAGACCGCCGAGATATCGCTGTCGAACCGCCGCGAGAGCTTGGCGATGTGGACCACCGCCCCGGCCGCGGGGCGCGGGATGCGAATGGATTCGACGAACTCGCCGGCCCGCCGGTCCTGCCGGCCGTAGGCGAGGAAGTAGTCTTCCAGCGGCATCGTCCGGCGCCCGTCGATGCTGCGCAGCGTCAGCTCGGCGCCCAGCGCGATGAGCGCGGGGGGGCCGTCGCCGATGGGCGAGCCGTTGGCGATGTTGCCGCCGACCGTTGCCGCATTGCGCACCTGCAGCCCGCCGATGCGCCGCACCAGCTCGCCAAGCTCCGGGTGCAGCCGCGCCATCGCCGCATGCGCATCGGCATAGCGCACCGCGGCGCCGAGCGTCAGCGCCGCCTCGCCCTCCTCGATCCGCGCGAGATCGGCGATGTCGGCGATGAAGATCACCGCGCCGAGGTCCCGCAGGCCCTTGGTCACCCACAGGCCCACGTCGGTCGCTCCGGCGACGAGCCTTGCCTCGGGGTGCTCGGCCAGCAGCGCGGCGAGCTCCTGCGCGGTGCGCGGCGAGAACCAGCGGCGACCCTGCCATGTGCCCGAGGCGCCCTCGCCGGCGATGGCCTGGAGACCTGCGATCACCGCCGCCTCGTCCCGCGCGGCCGGGGCCAGGCCCTCGCCCGCTTCCAGGATCGGACCGTAGCCGGTGCAGCGGCACAGATTGCCGGCGATCACGTCCGCCACCGGCAGGTCGCAGCCCCTCGCGCCGATCGACCGGCCGTGGAGCGACATGACGAAGCCCGGCGTGCAGAACCCGCATTGCGAGCTTCCGTTGGCGGCCATGACCTCCTGCACCGGGCAGAGCGCACCGCCGGCGTCCTTGAGGCTCTCCACCGTCATCAGCGCCTTGCCGTTCACCATCGGCAGGAACTGGATGCACGCATTCACCGCCCGCCACGCAACCGCCTCGCCTTCCAGTGCGCCGACCAGCACCGTGCAGGCGCCGCAGTCCCCTTCCGCGCAGCCCTCCTTGGTGCCGGTGCGGCGCAGCGTGTAGCGCAAGTGGTCGAGCAGCGTGGCGGTGGGGTCGACTTCGGGCAGGTCCACCCGTTGCCCGTCGAGGAGGAAGCGGACGCCCAAGTCAGCTTCCCCGGTAGGTCGAGTAGCCGTAGGGCGAGACCAGCAACGGCACGTGGTAATGGCCCTCGCGCCCGGTGCCGAACGCGATCGGGACCACGTCGAGGAACGGCGGGTCGGGCAGCGTCACGCCCTTGCTGCGGAAATAGTCGGCCACGAAGAAGTCGATGCGGTACGTCCCGCCCCGGAGTTCGGGCAGCGCGGGGCAGCGCCCGTCGCCGTTGGTGAAGCCTTCGAACAACCAGGCATCGGCGGCGTCGAACAGGCGGATCTTCACCCCGGCCGCGGGGCAGCCGTGGGCGGTGTCGAGGACGTGGGTCGACAGCGTGGTCATGCGGCCCGCTCCTGCTTCGGCCATTCGCCCAGGAACTCGTGCTCGTCGTAGGCGAGGAAATCGGCCACCAGTGCGTCCTTGTCGTCGAGAAAGAGCTGGTCGGCCACGCCCCTCGCCAGCCGGGGCAGTGCGTTGTGCAGGCCCGAGAGCGCCGAAGCGGAAAGGCCCAGGCTGACCAGCGCGGAATAGTTGAAGGCGAACAGCCCGTGCAGCGGCGCGCCATCCATCCCCGTGCGCGGCAGGAACTCGAAGGCGGGGCCGAGGTAGGGGTGCGCGTCGATGAGGGGGTTGCGCGGCCCCTCGGGAGTGACCCGATCGCCCCACCGGGCGACGAGATGGGCAAGGTCGCACAGCTCGGGGCGTAAGCCAGGGTCGCTCACCAGGCCGGTGGAGACCACCACGAAGTCGAAGTCGTGCAGCCCCTGCGGCGTCGTCACCCGCACGCGGCCGTCATGCTCGGCCACGTCGAGCCACGGCGCGCCGAGGTGGAGCGCGAATCCGGGCCAGGCGGCCGCGCGCTCGAAGGTGTCGTTGGTGGGCGGCTGGTTGTGGCCGAGGAAGGCCTCCATCGCCGCGTACTTGGTGGCATCGTCGAGCGCGGGGTAGCGGGCGGTGAAGCCCACGCGCTCCATGAAGCGGATCGGGTTCACCCGCGGCAGCGCGCGGCGGCGCATGAACACTTCGGCTGCGGCGACGCCCTGCGACAGCGCGAAATTCGCATTGTCGAAGGCCGAGGCGCCGCCGCCGAGCACGCCGATGCGCTTGCCGTGCAGCGCGGAGAAGTCGATCGGCTCGCTGGTGTGGGCCCAGAGGCGGCGCGGCAGGTTGTCGCGCACCATCGCGGGGGTGAACCACTCGCCCCCGCCCTGGATGCCGGTGGCGAGCACCACCTTGCGCGTCCATACGGTTGCCCGTCCCGCGAAGTGCAGGCGGTGGAGGCCGAGCTCGGGCCGGGGCTCGATCCGCAGCAGCTTCGCGCCGTTCTCCACCGGCAGGTCGAGCACGCGGCGGTACCAGCGCAAGTACGCCATCCAGTCGCCGCGCGCGATCTTGTCGAGCGCGTCCCAGCCGGCGGCGCCGTGCTGCGCTTCCCACCAGGCGCGGAAGGTGAGCGAGGGCACGCCGAAGTCGATGGGGTTGAGGTGCTTGGGCGTGCGCAGGGTGACCATCCGCGCGTAGGTCTCCCAGGGCCCCTCGCTGCCGGCCGCGTTCTCGTCGAACACCTGGACGTTGGTCACCCCTTCGCGCCGCAGGCCGAGCGCGGCGGAGAGGCCGCACTGGCCGCCGCCGATCACGGCGACGTCGAGCACCTCCATGCCGTCGACGGTGCGCGGACGAACCCACGCGGGGCGATAGAAGCCGATCAGCTCGAGCTCGCGCGCGAGCCGCGCTTCCAGTGCGGGAAGGCCGATCCTGTCGCTCATGCCCGGTCCTCGAGGCGCAGGCGCACGATCTCGCCGATCTGCTCCAGCGCCGTCGCGATCTCCGCCTCGCGCGCGTTGCCGAGGCGGCGTTCCATGGCGGCCAGGATACCAGCCTTGTCGGTGAGGCGCACGCAGATGATGAAAGGAAAGCCGAAGCGCTCGCGGTAGGCGGCGTTCAGCGCGTGAAAGCGGTCGAACTCGTCGGGCGTCAGGCGGTCGAGGCCGGCGCTGGCCTGCTCGCTCGCGCTCGCCGCGGTCAGCGTGCGGTCGATCGCCGCCTTCCCGGCCAGCTCCGGGTGCGCCTGGATGAGCGCAAGCTGTTCCCCCGGCGCGGCGTCGTACATCACCGCCATGAGGTCGGCGTGGCGGTCGCCGCTGGACGGCCGCGCGTCGGCGCGCGCCTCCACCCAGGGGCTGTGTTCGAACAGCGCGGTCACGACGTGCTCCCCTCAAGGCTGACATGGGCGGAGACGACCTTCCAGCCGTCCTCGAAGCGGACCCACGATTGTGTCTGGCGACCGCGTCGGCCACCGGCTTCGGGGCCGGAACCCTCGCGGAAGAACTCCGCGTCCGCGGTGGCGAAGCTGGCGCCGTAGACGGTGATCGCCACGCGTCCCAGCCGGCGCTGCGGGGACCCGCCGCGACCCTTGCGGAAGGCGCGGATCTCCTCGATCCCATAGAGCACCTCGCCCACGCCGTAGCGGTTGGTGGTGGGCGCATCGTGGAACAATGCGTCCATCGCCGCGATGTCGTCGGCCATCAGCGCCGTCTCGTAGGCATGGAAGGCGTGCGTCACCTCGGCCAGCAGCACCGGGTCATTGATCCGCATGCGCGCCTCCCTGGGTGGGATGGACCGCCATCCAGTGGCGGGCGATGTCGATGCGGCGCGCGACCCAGGCCTCGCCGCTCTCGATCACATGGTCGAGGAACCGCGCCAGCCAGCGCGCCCGGCCCGGCTTGCCGGCAATGCGGGCATGGAGGCCCACCGACATCATTCGTCCGCCTTCCTCGCGCAGCTGGTCGAAGGTGTCGCGCATGTGGCGGAAGAACTGCTCGCCCTCGGTGAAGCCGTTGAGCGCGACGATCTTCATGTCGTTGACGTCGAGGCTATAGGGCACCACCAGCTGCGCCCGCCCGTGCCGCGTATCCCAGTAGGGCAGGTCGTCGGCATAGCTGTCGGCGTCGTAGAGGAAGCCGCCCTCCTCGGCCACCAGCCGCGCCGTGTTGGGCGAGGTGCGGCCCTGGTACCAGCCGAGCGGCCTCTCCCCGGTCAGGCGCCGGTGCAGCGCCACGGCCTCCGCGACATGGGCGCGCTCGACCTCCTCGGGAACGTACTGGTAGTCGATCCAGCGCAGGCCATGGCTGGCGATCTCCCAGTCCGCCTCGCGCATCGCCGCAACGGCCTCGGGGTTCATTTCCAGGGCCTTCGCCACCCCGAACACGGTGACCGGAAGGCCGCGCGCGGTGAACAGGCGGTGGAGCCGCCAGAAGCCGGCACGGCTGCCGTACTCGTAGAGGCTTTCCATCGCCATGGCGCGGTCGGGATGGCTGGCCGCGCCCACCATCTCGGAAAGGAACGCCTCGGATCGCTCGTCGCCGTTGAGGACGCAGTTCTCGGCGCCCTCCTCGTAGTTGACGACGAACTGCACGGCGATCCGCGCGCCGTCCGGCCACTGCGGATCGGGCGGAGTGCGGCCGTAGCCGACGAGGTCGCGCGCCGTCACGGGCGCGCCTCCTGCACCTGTTCGGGCCCCCATGCCGCGATCGCCGCCGGCACCGCCTCTCCCAGCGGAAGCGCGAAGCCCTGCATCCGCAGGCAAGCCTCCAGCGCGGCGAGCGTGAGCAGCACCTTGTGGCGCATGGCGTTGTAGCCCATTGCGCCCAGTCGCCAGACCTTGCCCTGCAGCGGCCCGAAGGCGGTGCCGATCTCGATCTCGAACATCGCGCGCATGGCCGTGCGCACCGCTTCGCCGTCGACGCCGGCGGGGATGTGGACGGCGGTGACGTTGGTCATGCGGTGGGCATCGTCGCCGAAGACCGTCAGGCCCATGGCGCGCAGGCCCGCGGTCATCGCCCGACCGGCCGCGGCATGGCGGGCGTAGCGCGCCGCCAGCCCCTCCCCCAGCGCAATGCGGGCGCATTCGCGCGCGGCGTAGAGCATGCTCGTCGCCTCGGTGTGGTGGTTCAGGCGCTTCTCGGACCAGTAGTCCATAATCATGGCGAGGTCGAAGTAGTTGGAGCCGATCCGCGGCCCCTGCCCGTCGACCATGCCTTCGCCGCGGATGCCGCGCTCCACGTGGCGACGACGGCCGATGTGCTCCGCCGCGCGGTCCGAGATCGTGATCGGTGCCGAGCCCGAAGGCCCGCCCAGGCACTTCTGCAGCCCCCCCGTCACCACGTCCACGCCCCAGCGGTCGCACGCCAGCTCCATCCCCCCGATCGTGGCGGTGGCATCGACGTAGGACAGCGCGCCGACCGCCCGGCACAGGTCGCCCAGCCCCTCCAGCGGCTGCGCCATCGTGGTCGAGGTGTCGCCGTGGATGGTGGCCACGAGGCGTGGGCGCACGCGGGCGATGGCGGCCTCGATGCGGTCCAGCGGGACCACCTCGCCCCAGGGCGCGTCCACCGTCTCGATCACCGCGCCGATGCGCTGCAGGATCTCGGCGAGCAGCAGCCCGAAGCGGCCGAAGTTCACCACCAGCACCACCTCGCCCGGTGCCACCAGGCTGACCAGCGCCGCCTCGATCCCGGCGCGCGCGGTGCCGTCAACCAGCATCGTCCAGCGGTTCTGCGTCCCGAAGATCGGGCGATACAGCGCCATCACCTGGTTCATGTACCCGGTCATCTCGGGATCGAACTGCCCGAGCAGGTCCGCGCTCATCGCGCGCAGCACGCGGGGGTGCGCGTTGATCGGGCCCGGCCCCATCAGCAGGCGCTGGGGCGGGTCGATCTCCCCGAAGAGCAGCGGATCAAGAGGCACAGGATTCTCCCAGGCGTTCGACGAAGCCGAGCATCACCCGCAGCGCGATCTCCGCGTCGGCAGCGTCCACGTGCTCGGCCGGATTGTGGCTGATGCCATCCCTGCAGCGGATGAACAGCATGGCCGTGGGGCACAGCGCGGCCATGTTCATGGCATCGTGCCCCGCGCCCGAGACCAGCCGTCGCACCGGCTGCCCGGCCGCGGCGAGCGCCGCGTCCATCATGTCCATGAGCGCGGGATCGCACGGGCTCGCGGCCAGATCGTGGATCCGCTCCACCGCGCAGTCGAGGCCGCGCGCATCCGCGATTTCCACGATGCGCGCGAGAATCGCCTTCGCGGCCCGGTCGCGCCGGTCTTCCGCGCCGGAGCGCACGTCGATGGTGAAGCGCACCTCGCCGGGGATGACGTTGGGCGCACCCGGCCGCGCCTCGATCATCCCCACCGTGGCGACGACGTCGGAGTCGTCCCCGCGGGCGACCTGCTCCACAGCCAGCACCATCGCCGCCGCGCCGGCAAGCGGATCGCGGCGCAGGCGCATCGCGGTGGTCCCCGCGTGGCCCGCCATGCCTCCGACGGTAACGGCGTAGCGTCGTTGCGCGGCGATCCCGGTGACGGTGCCCACCGCCAACCCCTCCGCCTCGAGCACCGGCCCCTGCTCGATATGCGCTTCGAGATAGGCCAGCGTGGCCCCCGGCGCCCGGGCGGCGGCGAGGTAGTCGCGCGTCGACGCCAGCGCCTCGGCCAAGGTGACGCCCGCGGCATCGGCGATGTCGAGCGCGGCGGCGTCGAGCGTGCCGGCCACCGCGCGGCTGGTCAGCATCGCGGCCGGAAAGCGCGATCCCTCCTCGTCGCCGAAGGCATAGACTTCGATCGGGAACGGCAGGCGGCGGCCCTGCGCGTTCAGGGCAGCGATCGCTTCGATGCCCAGCATGATGCCGAGCGGTCCGTCGTAGGCGCCGCCGTCGCGCACCGAATCGAGGTGGCTGCCGATCACCAGCGCCGGCGCGTGGCCCAGCGCGCCTTCGTAGCGCCCCACCAGGTTGGCGGCCGTGTCCCGCCGCACCTGCATGCCCGCCCGCTCCATCCACCCGGCGACGACCTCCTGCGCGGCGGCGTAGGCGGGGGTCAGATAGGCGCGGAACAGGCCGCCTTGCATGTCGGAAAAAGGCGCCACCGCCAGCGCATCGCAGCGCGCCACGGCGCGGGCACCGCCGGGGGGGAGGTCCGTCAGGCTCACCATCCCGCCGCCTCGCCGTCGCTGCGCGGATCGCTGGCGCCCTCGAACGTCCCGTCCGCCAGGCGCACCAGGGCGCCGGCATGGCCCATCGTCGCGGTGAGCGGGCCGACGCGCTCGACATCGTGGCCTGCCGCGGCGAGTTGCGCATAGAGTGCCTCCTCGAAGCCGTCCTCCAGCTTGAGCGTGGTCGACTGTTCGCCCCAGGTGCGCCCGAGCAGCCAGCGCGGGGCGCTGATCGCATCCTGCAGCTCGGTGCCGAAGCGCGCGTAGCGGGTGAACAGCGCCGCCTGGGTCTGCGGCTGCCCCTCGCCGCCCATGGTGCCGTAGGCCATCACGCGCCCGTCGCCGAACACCGCCAGCGCGGGGTTGAGCGTGTGGAACGGCTTGCGGCCGGGCTTGAGCGCGTTCCAGCCCTCCGTCGCGAGGCGGAAGGAGCTGCCCCGGTTCTGCCAGGTGATCCCGGTCTGTGGCAGGACCAGGCCGGACCCGAACTCGAAGTAGGTGGACTGGATGCAGCTGACCACCCGACCCTCACTATCCGCAGCGCCGAACCAGCAGGTGTCACCCCACTGCGGCGGCTGGGGCCAGGGCAGCGCATGGGCCGGGTCGATCCGCGCCGCCAGCGCGTCGAGCGCCGCGGGGTCGGAGAGCAGCCCCTGGAAGTCGAAGTCGGTATGTGCCGGGTCCCCCACGTGGACGTCGCGCAGGAGGAAGGCCTGCTTGGTCGCCTCGACCAGCCCGTGGACATGATCGAAACCGTCGGGAACGGTGGCGGCCAGCCGATCGAACAGCGCCAGGATCAGCAGCGAGGCGAAGCCCTGCGTCGGCGGGGCCGCGTTGTAGAGCGCCGCGCCGCCGATCACCGTGTGCAACGGATCGGGGCGGGTGGCGGCATGGGCCGCGAGGTCCGCCGCCGAGACCGGGCTTCCCAGCGCGGCGAGATCCTGTGCGACCAGGCGCGACAGCTCGCCCCGGTAGAAGCCGTCGAGGCCATCGGTGGCGAGCGTGCGCAGCGTCTCTCCCAGCAGCGGCTGGCGCAGCCTGTCGCCCGCGACCAGCGGCCGCCCGTCGGGCTCGAAGATCGCCGCGTAGGCTCCGGGCTGGCCGCGCAGCTCGGGGCCCTTGGCGGCGGCGATGGCGGCGCCGCCGGCGGTGACCGGCACCCCGGCCTCGGCATATTCGATGGCATCGCGCAGCAGGCGACCGAGCGGCAGCGCGCAGCCCTCCCCTTCCAGCGCCGCGGCCCAGCCCGAGATCGTGCCCGCGACCGTGTTCGCCGCCAGCGGCCCGCGCGTGGGCACCGCATCGAGGCCGGCGTAGAGCGAAAGGTCCGCTGCCGCGGCCGCGCCGCCGCAGCCGTGGATGGCATGGACGCGTCCGTCCGGCTCGCGGATGACCCAGAACCCGTCGCCGCCGACGCCGGTCATGTGCGGGTAGACCACGGCGAGCGCTGCCGCCACCGCGACGCAGGCCTCCACCGCCGAGCCCCCGTCCGCCAGCACGTCGCGCCCCGCGCGCGCTGCCAGGAAATGCGGTGCGCTGACGATGCCGTTCGCGGCCGTGACCGTCCTCATCGGCTCAATCCGGCAGCGCGGCGACGAAGGCGCGCACGACTTCGGCCGAGTTCACCGAGGCGAGCGCCATGAAGGTGTTCATCTGGTTCTCCCCGCTGTCGCCGCCGGCCAGGTCGGAGAGGCTGCGGAAGACGATCGCCGGCACCGCGTTGGCATAGGCCACCTGCGCCACCGCCGCGCTTTCCATGTCGAGCACGCGCGCGTTCCAGGCCTGCTGCAGGTATTCGCGGAACTCGGCGTTGTCGGCGAAGACGCCGGCGCTGACCCCGGTGCCGCC
Organism: Novosphingobium soli; assembly: GCF_042432915.1. NCBI lineage: Bacteria > Pseudomonadati > Pseudomonadota > Alphaproteobacteria > Sphingomonadales > Sphingomonadaceae > Novosphingobium > Novosphingobium soli. Next base: position 143,330 of record NZ_JBHLWK010000010.1, on the reverse strand, counting down.
GACAACGATCTTCGGCTCGTGGGGCAGGCAGCGCGCGCTGTCGGCCGCCTGCGCCTCGCTCCCGATGCAGCGCTTGAGCGAGACCTGCGGCGTAATCCGCCGCGCGATCTCCACCAGGCCAGGGTCGACCGGGAGCGTGTAGTGGCGGCGCATCGCCTCGCCCGCGTTGCCCACGCGCACGCCGCGCGGGAACATCATGCCCCAGTTCTTCGGCGCCTGGCTGTCGACCGGCTCGGGCGGTGCCCAGCCCGTGTCGGTCCGGCGCGCGAACGAGACCTCCAGGTACTGCGCCCAGTCCTGCGCGACGATCACGTCGCCGATCGACAGCGCGGGATCGACGCCGCCGGCGATGCCGGAGAACACGATGCGCTTGACCTTGAAGCGGTCCAGCACGAGCTGCGTGTTCATCGCCGCGTTCACCATCGACACGCCGCTCTGCATCAGCACCACCGGCTTGCCTTCAAGACGCCCGGTGACGAAGGTGAGGCCGTTGACCTTGTACGCGCGCGGCTTCTGGACGGCAGGCAGCAGCGCGTCCCATTCGGGCTGGAACGCAGTCATCACCACGGTCCGCGCGGTCTCGTCGAGCCGCTTGGCCTCCGCCGGCACGGCGGCCAGGGCGAGCGGGAGAGCCAGGGCCAGAGCCAGAGCCGGGGAAACGGTATTCCTGCGCATCATGCGGCTCCCATCCAGACGAAGCGGGCGACGAAGAGCAGCGCCAGGACCAGCAGGAACCAGTCCGCCTTGCGGACGGTCCCGCGCACGATCTTGAGCGCGGCGTGGGCGGTGATGCCGAAGGCGAGGCCGTTGGCGATGGAGAAGGTCAGCGGGATCATCGCCACGGTGAGGAACGCGGGGATCGCCGAGAGCGGGTCCTCCCACTCCACCTCCGTGAGCGGCAGCAGCATGAGGCCGCCGACGATGATGAGCGCCGGCGCGGTCGCCGCAAGCGGGATCACCTGCGCATAAGGCGCGACGAACATCATCGCTAGGAACAGCAAGCCGGTGACCACGGCCGTGAGACCGGTCCGCCCGCCCGCCTGCACGCCCGCCGCGCTCTCGACGTAGCTGGTGACCGTGCTGGTGCCCGCCATCGAGCCGACGATAGTGGCGGTGGCGTCGGTGATGAGGATGCGGTTGAGGCGCGGAATGCGCCCGGCCGCGTCCATCAGCCCGGCGCGCTTGGTGACGGCGACGAGCGTGCCGATGTTGTCGAACAGGTCGACGAAGAGGAACACGAACAGGATTTCCAGCAGGCCCAGCCCATGGCTGCCCGAAAGCCCGAACACGCCGCCGAGGTCGAGCTTGAACGCGGTCCCGGTGAGCGCGGCGAGCGAGTAGGGCTCGGGGCTGATCGAGACCATGCCGGCGATCCAGCCCACCACCGTGGTTGCGACGATGCCGACCAGCATCGCCCCGCGCACGTTCCACACGCTCATCGCGCCGATCACCACCAGCCCGAAGAGCGCCAGCGCCGCCCCCGGCGCCTTGAGGTCGCCCAGCGCGACGAAGGTGGCGGGGTTGGCGACGATGATGCCCGCGTCCTTGAAGCCGATGAAGCCGATGAACAGGCCGATGCCTCCCGCCACGGCCGCGAAGAGGTACGGCGGGATCGAGTTGACGATGAGCTGGCGCACCCCGGTCAGCGTCAGCACCAGAAAGGCGATGCCGGAGATGAACACGCAGCCGAGCGCCACCGGCCAGGGCACGCCCATCTGCTGCACCACGGTGAAGCTGAAGTAGGCGTTGAGCCCCATGCCCGGCGCCAGGGCCAGCGGCGTGTTGGCGACGACGCCCATCAGGATCGAGGCGAAGGCCGCCGCAAAGCAGGTCGCCGCCGCCACCGAGGCCACGGGCATTCCCGCGCTGCCCAGGATGGCCGGGTTGACCAGCACGATGTAGGCCATCGTCAGGAACGTCGTCACTCCCGCCAGCACTTCCGTGCGCGCGGTGGTGCCGCGCGCGGTCAGCGCGAAGTAGCGGTCGAGCGCGCCCGAGGGCGGCGCCTCGGCTCCCTCGGGGATCGTCTGCGTCTGCGTCACTCTTCAACCCCCATCGTCGCGCGGTGCGACCTGCTTGATGGCCGCCGCCCCCGCAGCGTCCCTGTCGTGCTCGTCATCCCTGCCCGTCATCCCCGCCCATCATCCCTGCCCCGCCGCCGCGGCAGCGTAGGGAGCTGCGCACCCGTCCCCGGCGGCAGCGCTCGCTTCGGGTGCGGTGAAGCCGGTGACACCCGCCGCCTCCAGCCTTGCGCCAAAGGCGAACAGGTCTGCCTCCCGGCCGGGAGCGCCGACCAGTTGGAGCCCCAGCGGCAGTCGTCCCGGGCGCCGCAGCGGCACCGCCAGCGCCGGCAATCCGGTGAAGCTGATCGGCTGGGTATGGATGCCGAGATCCGCACGGGCCGGCGACAGCGCGCCGTCGATGACGATCCGCGGGTCGGCGATGGCCGGCGCCACGGTCGGCGTGGCGGGCGCGAGCAGCACGTCGTAGTCGGCCAGCAGTGCCTCGATGTGAGCGCGGTACTCGGCGCGGAACGCCTGCGCCTCGGCATAGAGGCCTTCGGGCAGCAGCGCGCCTGCCAGCAGGCGATCGCGCACCTGCGGGTCGAAGGCGAGCGCATCGGTGGTCAGCGCCGCCCGGTGGAGCGCGCCGCCTTCGAACGCGGTGACGAGGAACGCGGCCGAGCGGGCGCGGGCGATCTCGGGCAGTTCGACCAGCGGCGCCTCGGGGGCGAGCGCGTCGATGGCGGCAATCTGCTCGGGCTCGGCATTCTCGCGGAAGCGGCCGCCGAGGCGGCCCACGCGGAACGCCGGGAGCGACGACAGCGCCTCGCGCCCAGCGAGCACTTGCCAGACCAGCGCCATGTCCTCGACCGAACGCGTGAACGGGCCGATGTCATCGAAGCTCTCAGCGAAGGGAAACACGCCGTCCATTGGCAAGTCGCCGTGGCTGGGCTTGAGGCCGTAGGTGCCAGTCAGGCTGGCCGGCACGCGGATCGAGCCGTTGGTGTCCGAGCCCAGCGCAAAGGGCAGCAGCCCGGCGGCGACCACCGCTGCGGAACCGCCCGAGGAGCCCCCGGCGAGGCGCGTGGGATCGTGGGGATTGCGCGTGGTGCCGTAGGTCGCGTTGATGGTGGCGAACCCATAGGCGAACTCGTCCATGTTGAGCGTCGCCACGACCACCGCGCCGGCTGCCTTCAGCCGCGCCACCGCCTCGGCATCGCGGACCGCCGGCGCAGCCCCGGCACGCAGCGCGGAGCCGGCGGTGGTGGGCAGGCCCGCCAGGTCGAACAGGTCCTTGACGCCGTAGGGCACCCCCGCGAGCGGCCCCGGATCGCGCCCGGCGGCGACCAGGGCGTCGACGGCCTCGGCCTCGACGCGCGCGCGGTCGTGCAGCACGCGGGTGACGGCGACAAGCGTGCGGTCGGCCTGCACCAGCGCGCAGAGCGCCTCTTCCACCAGAGCCCGCGCGCTTACGCGGCCTTCGCGGACTGCCGCGGCCCATTCGCGGACGCCCATCATGCCTGCGTTTCCGTGGGCTGGCCGCGCATCACGCGGGCATGGCGCGCCAGCAGGGCGAGGTTCGCCGCCACGCCGGGCTCGCATTCCGGCGAGATCGTCAGCCCTCGCGCCGACGCTGCGGCGGCGATCGCGTCGGCACTCAGGGGAACTGCGGCACCCGGAGCCTCGGGCAGCGCCGCAGCGGGAATCTCGGCCATGGTCTCACGATCGTTGGGCGCGTGGGAAGGAAGCGGTGTAACGCGTCTTTCCTGCCCGCTCACCCCCTGTCTAGCAAACGCAATGATCGGAACGGATCGTTGCAGGAATTCGAGCGGGTGAGACGCGGCCAGCCGTGCCGAGACCGTGGCAAGCCGGCCGCTTCAGCTCAGACCATGGTCTCCGGCCGCACCACACGGTCGAACGTGGCTTCGTCCACCAGCCCCAGCTCGAGCGCGGCCTGCTTCAGCGTCTGCCCCTCGGCATGCGCGTGCTTGGCGATCTTGGCCGCGTTGTCGTAGCCGATCTCGGGCGCCAGCGCGGTCACCAGCATCAGCGAGCGCTCCAGCAGCTCGGTGATGCGCGCGCGGTTGGGCTCGATCCCGTCGACGCAACGCTCGGCGAAGCTGACCATGCCGACCGAGAGCAGGTCGATCGAGCGGATCACCGCGGCGCCGATCAGCGGCTTGAACACGTTGAGCTCGAACGCGCCCTGCAGCCCGCCGACGGTCGCCGCCTGGTGATTGCCGATGACCTGTGCCGAGACCATCGTCAGCATCTCGCACTGGGTGGGATTGACCTTTCCCGGCATGATCGAGCTGCCCGGCTCGTTGGCCGGCAGGTCCAGTTCGCCCAGCCCCGAGCGCGGGCCCGAGCCCAACCAGCGGATGTCGTTGGCGATCTTGGTCAGCGCCACCGCCAGCGTGGCGAGCGTGGAGGAGAGGTGGACCAGCGGATCGTTGGAGGCGAGCGCCTCGAACTTGTTCTCCGCCGGGCGGAACGCCAGCCCGGTGAGACGAGAAAGCTCGTCCGCCACGTCGACGTCGAACCCGGGCGCGGCATTGAGGCCCGTGCCCACCGCCGTACCGCCCTGCGCCAGCGCGGTCACGCCCTCGCTCCCCGCCGGCACGATGCGCGCGCGCGCGAGCTTGAGCTGCTGGGCATAGCCCGAGAACTCCTGTCCCAGCGTGACCGGAGTGGCATCCTGCAGGTGCGTCCGGCCGATCTTGACGATATCGCCCCAGGCTTTCGCTTTGACGTCGATGGCGGCGAAGAGGTGGTCGAGGGCGGGCAGCAGGCTGTCCGTCACCGCACGCGCCGCCGCCACGTGCAGCGCCGTCGGGAAGCTGTCGTTGGAGGACTGGCCCATGTTGACGTGGTCGTTGGGGTGGACCGGGCTCTTGCCGCCGCGCTTGCCGGTGAGGATCTCATTGGCGCGGCCCGCGATCACCTCGTTGAGGTTCATGTTGGTCTGGGTGCCGCTGCCGGTCTGCCAGATGACCAGGGGGAACTGGTCGTCGAGCTGGCCCGCCACGATCTCCGAAGCGGCCGCGTCGATGGCGTCCGCGATCTTCGCGTCGAGCCCGTGCCGGCGGTTGACCCGCGCCGCCGCCTGCTTGACGAGCGCCAGGGCGTGGACGATCGCGATCGGCATCCGCTCGCTTGCGCCGAACGGGAAGTTCTCGATGCTGCGCTGCGTCTGGGCACCCCAGTAGGCCCCCACAGGGACGTCGATCTCACCGATGCTGTCGGATTCGCGGCGGGTATCCATAAGCGCGTGACCTCCTTCGCTCGAGCCTTCGCCCGTCGCAGCATACATAGGCGCGGCGGACACGAAATCCACCGCTATTGCGACTTAGTCGCACATATTCGCGAAGCTCTTTCATCGACCTGCCCGCCTGGCAATCAGGGGCCGATATCGCCCAGGCATGGTGCTTGACTGCCACCGCGTCATCGGCGAACCCCCTGGCACCATCGCGCGGAACAGGACGGCTGGAGCTGATGACCACACGCATTCTCGCAGGGCGCCCGGTGGCTCCCGTCGGCCTGGGCTGCATGAACGTGGCCTGGGCCTATGGCGACGCGCCCTCGCGCGAGGATGCGGTGAGGCTGCTTCGTCATGCGCTCGACAGCGGGTGCGATCATTTCGACACCGCCAACATCTACGGCAACGGCATCAGTGAGGAGATCGTCGGCGAAGCGATCGGCGACCGCCGCGGCGCGTTCCTGCTGGCGACCAAGACCGGCATCCTCGTCGACGGTCCGCGCCGCGGGATCGACTGCAGCCCCGAGGCGATCACCGCGTCGCTGGAGGGAAGCCTTCGGCGGCTCGGCACCGATCACATCGACCTGTTCTACATGCACCGCTTCGACCCGAAGGTGCCGATCGCGGACTCGGTCGGCGCCATGGTGCGCGCCATCGAGGCCGGCAAGATCGGCGCCTATGGCGTGTCCGAGTGGTCCTGCGCCCATATCCGCGAAGCCCATGAGGTCCACCCCGTGGCGGCGGTGCAGACCGAATACTCGCTGTGGACGCGCAACGTCGAGCTGGGCGTTCTGGAGGCCACGCGCGAACTCGGCATCGCCCTCGTCGCCTTCTCGCCGGTGGGCCGCGGCGCGCTGGGCGGCGAGCTGCGCGATGTCGCCACGCTGGCCGAGGGCGACCTGCGCCGCGGCATGCCCCGCTTCCAGGGCGAGAACTGGGTGCGCAACCGCGCGAGGATCGAGGCGCTCGGCGCGCTGGCGGCGGAGGCGGGAATGACCACCGCCCAGCTGGCTCTCGCCTGGGTGCTTTCGCGCGGGGCGCATGTCCATGCCATCCCGGGAACCCGCTCCATCGCCCATTTCGACCAGAACCACGCGGCGGCGACGCTGGCGGCGTCCCCTGCCCTGCTCGAACGCGCGGGAGCGCTGCTCAACCAGGAGACGGTGAGCGGCCACCGCTACCCGGAGGTCATGCGCGGCACCATCGACACCGAGGACTTCGCCACGCCCGCTTGACGCACGCCTGGCTTGGTAGGCTTCATCCTACAGCCCGAGCGGGCGCAGTTCCCGGATCAGGTCCACCAGCAGCTGGAGCCCGCGCGGCACCTGCCGCCGGCTGGAATAATAGATGAAGTAGCCGGGGCCCGGGGAAGCCCAGTCCGACAGCACCACCCGCAGCCGACCCTGCTCCACCATCGCGGCGACCGCTCCTTCGGACGTGTACATCACGCCCAGCCCGCGCAGCGCCAGCGCGCTCGCCGTGCTGCCGTTGTCCACGGTAATGGCGCCGGGCACGGCCAGCGCCAGCGCCTCCTCGCCGCGCTCGAACTCCCAGTTGTACATGCGCCCGGTGCCCAGCCGCAGGCGAATGCACTGGTGATGCATCAGGTCGGTCGGATGCAGCGGCTCGCCATGGCGCTCAAAGTAGTCGGGCGCGCCCGCGACGACCCAGCGGAAGTCGGCAGAGAGGCGCTGCGCGATCATGTCCTCGGGCACCGTGCCGCCGAAGCGGATGCCGGCATCGAACCCCGCGTCGATCACGTCGACGAGCGCATTGTCGACGCAGACGTCGAGCTCCACGTCGGGATAGCGGGCGACGAACTCCGGCAGCACCGGCACCAGGAGCCGCATCGCCGCCTCGTCGGGGACGTTGATCCGCACGCGCCCGGCCGGCGCGTCGCGGTGAAGGTTGAGCATGTCCTCGGCTTCGTGGATCGCCGCGAAGGGGTCGCGAATAGCGCCGTGCAGGTCCTCCCCCGCCGCGGTCAGCGTGACCGACCGATTGGTGCGGTTGACCAGCCGCACCTTGAGGCGCTCCTCCAGCCCGCGCAGCGAATGGCTGAGGGCCGAGGCGCTGACGCCCAGCTCGGTGGCTGCCTTGCGGAAGTTGCGGTGCCGCGCGATCGCGAGGAAGTAGCTGAGGTCGGCAAGGTCCGACCGCCTGAAGGGCATGGTTGCGCGTGTCCCCGAGAGGTGAGCGACCGCTTGTACTGCGCGGAGGGGCGCTGCGCCAGTTCCTCCCGCCGCGGCGGAAGGACTGGCGCAGCGCAGCGCAGACGCGGGTGTCGTCCTCCCGGAAAGGCGGTCAGGCCACCTCGCCCAGGCGGTCCAGATACTTGTCGAGCGTGATCGGATACTCGCGCACGCGGATGCCGGTGGCGTTGTAGACCGCGTTCGCGACGGCCGCGCCCACGCCGCACAGGCCCAGCTCGCCCACGCCCTTGGCCTTCATCGGGGACACCTTGTCGTCCGCCTCGTCGAGGAACACGACCTCCTGGTGGGGAATGTCCATGTGCACGGGCACCTCATAGCCGGCGAGGTCGTGGTTGACGAAGAAGCCGAAGCGCTTGTCGATCGCGAGTTCCTCCATCAGCGCGCCGCCCACGCCCATCGTCATCGCCCCGATCACCTGGCTGCGCGCCGAAGTCGGATTGAGGATGCGGCCGGCGGCGCAGACCGCGAGCATGCGGCGCACCCGCGCCTCGCCGGTGTACCGATCGACGGCCGCCTCGACGAAGTGGGCGCCGAAGGTGGACTGCTGGAACCGCTTGGCGAGGTCACCGTACTCCATGGTGTCCTCGGCGACGAGTTCGCCGCCGCGCGCGGCATCGGCGATGTCGGCGCTGCGGTTGCCGACCTGGACGTGGCCGTTCTCGAACACCGCGTCGCCGGGGCCGAAGCCCAGCTTCTGGACGATCTGCTCGCGCAGCTTGACGCAGGCGGCGTAGACGCCCGCGGTGGAGCTGTTGGCACCCCACTGGCCGCCCGAGCCGGCCGAAACGGGGAACGCGGAATCGCCCAGCCGGACCTCGACCTTGGCCAAGGGCACGCCCAGCATCTCAGCCGCGGTCTGGGCGACGATGGTGTAGGTGCCGGTGCCGATGTCGGTCATGTCGGTCTCGACCACGACGCCGCCTGCGGGGCTCAGCCGCACCCGCGCCCCCGACTTCTGGTTGATGTTGTTGCGGAACGCCGCCGCCACGCCCATGCCGACCAGCCAACGTCCTTCGCGCACCTGGCCGGGCGCCTTGCGCCGGCTCCAGCCGAAGCGTTCCGCGCCGTCCTGGAGACACCGCACGAGGTTGCGCTCCGAGAACGGACGCTCGGGCTTCTCCGGATCGACTTGCGTATCGTTGAGCACCCGGAACGCGACCGGGTCCATCCGCAGCTTCTCCGCCATCTCGTCGATCGCGATTTCGAGGGCCATGAGGCCGGGCGCCTCGCCGGGCGCGCGCATGGCGTTGCCTTCCGGCAGGTCCAGCACCGCAAGCCGCAGCGCGGTCATGCGGTTGGGACCGGCATAGAGCAGCTTGGTCTGCTGCGTGGCGGCTTCCGCCTCGCCGCCCTCGAGGTCGCCCGACCAGCTCTCGTGCCCGATCGCGGCGATCTTGCCGTCCGGCGTGCAGCCGATGCGGATGCGCTGGATGGTGGCGGGGCGATGGGTGGTGTTGTTCGGCATCAGCGGCCGCTGCAGCGCCACCTTGACCGGCCGCTTCGCCGCGCGCGCGCTGAGCGCGGCCATGAGCACGTCGGCCCGGAGGAACAGCTTTCCGCCGAAGCCGCCACCGATGTAGGGCGAGATCAGGCGTACCTTCTCCGCCGGCATCTGCAGCGTCGTGGCGAGGTCCTTGAGCCCCCAGTTGACCATCTGGTTCGAGGTCCAGACGGTGAGCCGGTCGCCTTCCCACCGCGCGATGGTCGCGTGCGGCTCCATCATCATGTGGCTCTGGTCGGGCGTGGTGTACGTCTCGTCCAGCTGGACCGGCGCGGCGGCGAAGGCACTCGCGAAGTCGCCCACCCCGCTCGGCGCGTCAGAGCCGGTGCCATCGGCCGCGCCGGGCTTGGCGGCGGCCAGATCGAACCGCCCGCCATCGCGGGCATAATCGACGTCGATCAGGGCGGCGGCGGCGCGGGCCTGCTCGAAGCTCTCCGCGACGACCACGGCGACAGCCTGGTGGTAATGTTCCACCTGCGGCCCGGCGAGGAGGTGCGCGGTGTTCATGCGCCCCTTGCCGAGCTTGCCCGCATTGCGGTGGGTGACGACCGCCAGCACGCCGGGCGCGCGCTCGGCACGGGCCGTGTTGATCGAGCGGATCGTGCCCTTGGCCACGGCCGAGCCGAGGATGTAGCCGTAGGCGTGGTCGCCGGGCACGTCATGGTGCTCGTAGGCGTAAGGCGCCTTGCCGCTGACCTTGAGCGGGCCGTCGATGCGGGGCGTGGGCTTGCCGACCACGGTCATGCGGTCGATCGGGTTGGTCCCTGCGGGCGTGTCGAACTTCATGATGCCTTGGCCTCCGCGATGACCGATGCGATGGTGCGCTGGCCGAGGGCCAGCTTGAACGCGTTGTCCTCGCGCGGGGCAGCCCCGGCGAAGAGGCGGTCGGCCACGGCCTTCGCACCCTGCGGCAGGAGCGCGTCGGCCTCCTCCACCCGCCACGGCTTGTGCGCAACGCCGCCCAGCGCCACGGCGCCCTTGCCGTCGCGCCCGATCACCGCCGCGACCGAGACCAGCGCGAAGGCGTAGGAGGCGCGGTCGCGGACCTTGCGGTAGATGTGCGTGCCGCCGCGCGGCCGGGGCAGCGCGACCGAGATGATCATCTCACCCTTCTCCAGCACCGTCTCGATGTGCGGCGTGTCTCCGGGCAGGCGGTGGAAGTCGGCGATCGGAATGGCGCGGGTGGTGCCGTCCGGGCGGATCGTCTCCACCGAAGCGTCGAGCACGCGCATCGCGACCGCCATGTCGCTGGGATGCGTGGCGATGCACGCCTCGCTGCTGCCGATCACGGCGAGCTGGCGCGAGAAGCCGCCCAGCGCGGCGCAGCCCGAACCGGGCTTGCGCTTGTTGCAGGGCATGTTGACGTCGTAGAAATAGGGGCAGCGGGTACGCTGGAGCAGGTTGCCCGCGGTGGTCGCCTTGTTCCGCAACTGGCCCGAGGCGCCCGCCACCAGCGCGCGGGTCAGGACGCCGTAATCCTTGCGCACGCGCTTGTCGGCAGCGAGGTCGGTGTTGCGCACCAAGGCCCCGATGCGCAGCCCGCCGCCGTCGATCTCCTCGATCCTGTCCATGCCGAGGCCGTTGACGTCGATCAGGTGCGTCGGCGTCTCGATCTCCAGCTTCATCAGGTCGAGGAGGTTGGTGCCGCCGGCGATGAACTTGGCGCCCGGCGTCGCGGCGGCCTTGGCGGCGGCGTCCTGGGCGCTGGCCGCGCGCTCGTAGGTGAAGGGCCTCATGCCTTCTCTCCCCCGATACCGGCGACCTGCGCCATGGCCTCGGCAATGTTCGAGTAGGCGCCGCAGCGGCAGATGTTGCCGCTCATGCGCTCGCGCATCTCGGTCGTGGTCATCGGCGAAGGGCGGCCGATGTCCTCGGTCACGTGGCTGGGAATGCCGGCGCGGATCTCTTCCAGCACCGCGACCGCGGAGCAGATCTGACCCGGCGTGCAGTAGCCGCACTGGTAGCCGTCGTGCTCGACGAAGGCGGCCTGCATCGGGTGCAGGTTCTCCGGGTTTCCGAGACCCTCGATGGTGGTGATCTCATCGCCTTCGTGCATGACGGCGAGCGACAGGCACGAGTTGATGCGCCGGCCATCGACAATGACGGTGCAGGCGCCGCACTGCCCGTGGTCGCAGCCCTTCTTGGTGCCGGTGAGCCGCAGGTGCTCGCGCAAGGCATCGAGCAGCGTGGTGCGGGTATCGAGCTCGAGACGGCGCTCGGCGCCGTTGACCTTGAAGCGCACCGCGGCCCTGGGCGGCGTTGCAGGATCGGGCTGCGCGAGGGCGGCGCCCCCGGGTCCGAGCGAGCCAGCGACGGCTGCACCCGCCGCACTGGTCTTGAGAACGTCGCGCCGGGAGATCGCTCCGTATCCTTCCGTCATGGTGATGTCCTTGTCTGGGCGGGACGCGGCAAAGCCACGGCCGGATACGCCCCTTGCCTGGCGCAGCCCTATGTGCCGTTCAACACATTGTGCCCGCGATAGTTGCGCCGCGCCACTCCGCCCCATTGCACGGTGCGTTGAGCACAGTTCAACGTCGGGGCCCATATTATGCATCATCGGATATCGAAGGGTCAGGGCGCCGTGCGATCGAGGGGATTGTCGCGGCGGGTGTCGGGCAGCAGGAGAGCCGCGATCAGCGAGACCAGGCAGAGCGCGGTGACGTACCAGTAGAATGCGTGCTCGATCCCCGCCTGCTTGAAGCCGAGCGCCACGTTTTCCGCGGTCCCGCCGAACAGGGCGTTCGCCACGCCATAGGCCAACCCCACGCCCAACGCGCGGACGTGGACCGGGAACAACTCCGCCTTGAACAGGCCGCTGACCGAGGTGTAGAAGCTGCATATCGTCAGCCCCGCCACCACCAGCACGAACGCTGCCTGCGGCGTGCGTGCGGCCGCCAGTGCGCTGAACAGCGGGACCGTGCAGAGCATCCCCGCACCTGCGAACAGGATCATGTTGCTGCGCCGGCCGATCCGGTCCGACAGCAAGCCCATGAGCGGCTGCTGGATCATGAACAGGACGAGCGCCAGCGTCATCAGCAGCGTCGCCGCTTCCTTGGTCATGCCCACGGTCAGCACCAGGAACTTCTGCATGTAGGTGGTGAAGGAGTAGAACATCAGGCTGCCGCCGGCGGTCAGCGCCGCGACGACGAGGAACGGGCGGGTCGAGTGGCGGAACAGCGCGACCAGGCTGCCGGCCTCCGCCGCCGAGCGGTCCGCCGGCCCGGCGGTCTCGTGCATGTGGTCGCGCAGGAGAACGATGGCCCCCGCCGCGACGGCACCGATCAGGAAGGCGATGCGCCAGCCCCAGGCGCGCATGCCCGCCTCGCCGAGGACCTGCTGCAGCAGGAGGATCACCAGCGTCGCACAGAGCTGGCCGCCGATCAGGGTGACGTACTGGAAGGAGGACCAGAAGCCGCGCCGCCGCGGTCCCGCTATCTCGCTCAGGTACGTGGCCGCGGTGCCGTACTGCCCGCCCGTGGAGAAGCCCTGCAGCATGCGTCCGGCGAGGAGCAGCGCCGGCGCCGCCGCGCCGATCCGCGCATACGTGGGCAGCACCGCGATGAGCAGCGCCCCCGCCCCCATCATCAGCACCGAGACGACCATCGCCGCCTGGCGTCCGTTGCGGTCGGCATAGCGGCCGAAGAACCAGCCCCCTATCGGCCGCATCAGGAACCCCACGGCGAAGATCCCGCTGGTCGCCATGACCTGGACCAGCGGATCGCTTTCGGGGAAGAACTCCGCGGAGAAGTAGAGCGCGGTGAAGGCGTAGACGTAGAAGTCGTACCATTCGATCAGATTGCCGGCCGAACCGGCGACGATCGCGCGCAGGCGCATCGCATCGGTAAGCTGCGGCGCAGCGGGCGTGGACTGGATCACCAGGCTTTCGGACATCGTGCTCCCCCTTGCTCGGCTTGGACCGCGGGCCATTGCGGATCAAGTGCCGTAGGCGCCGGCCGGTCAGATCGGAAGCGCGGTGGTGGCCTTGATCTCCGACAGCGCCACGGTGGAGGTGATTTCCTGGATGCCGGGAAGCTGCGAGAGCTTCTCGAAGAAGAAGCGCTCGTAGGCGTTGATGTCCTCGGCCACAACGCGGATCATGAAGTCGACCGAGCCCATCAGCACGTAGCAGTCGAGCACTTCGGGGTACTCGCGGATCTTGGCTGCGAACTCGTCGAGGTTGGCGCGGCCGTGGGCGTTCAGCTTGACCTGGGCGAAGACGTGGGCGTTGAGCCCGACCTTGTGGCGATCGACGATGGCCACGCGCCGCTTGATGAAGCCATCGCGCTCGAGCCGGTCGATACGCCTCCAGCAGGGCGACGCTGAGAGGCCGACGCGCTCGGCGATCTGCGCCGTGGTCTGATTCGCGTCGCGCTGCAGCTCGCGAAGAATTTTTCTCTCATACAGGTCGAGCTCGGTCATTCTCACCGTATAGCACGGCATCGAAGGTGAGGTCTTGCGCGAAATAGGCCGCGGGCCCGCGAATGAGGAGAGAAATCCCTCTTCCGTCCTGCGAAGATGCACGGCATCACCCCGCTCACCAGGAGCCCCGCGATGGTTGCCCAAACCCGGCGCATGATGCCGCCGATGGAATATGTCCGCCTCTCCGACGAAGCCGCCGGTCTCGACGGCGTCATCGCGATCCACTCGACGGCGCGCGGCCCGGCCGCCGGCGGTTGCCGCCTCTGGACCTACGACGATGCCGGTGCCGCGATGGCCGACGCCTTCCGGCTGGCCGAGGGGATGAGCTACAAGAACGCCATGGCGCGCCTGCCGTTCGGCGGCGGCAAGGCGGTGCTGCGCAAGCCGGCAGGCGCTTTCGACCGGCGCGCGCTGTTCGAGGCGTTCGGCCGCGTGGTCGAGAAGCTCGAGGGCCGCTACGTCACGGCCGAGGACGTGGGCACCGGCGTCTCCGACATGGAATGCGTGGCGCGCCACACCCGCCACGTCGCCGGGCGCACCGCCCTGCCCGGGCTCGCGGGCGGCGATCCCTCGCCCTGGACCGCGCTCGGCGTGTTCGAGGCGATGAAGGCGGCCGTCGATGTGCGCTACGGCGGCCCGCTCTCAGGCATGCGCGTGGCGGTGCTCGGCGTGGGCAACGTCGGCGCCGGCCTCGCCCGGTTGCTCCATCAGGCCGGCGCGAGCCTCGTCATCGCCGACATCGACCCGCTGCGCTGCGCCCGGCTCGCCGAGGAGACCGGCGCCGCGGTGGTTCCCATCGATGCGATCGCCGCAGTCGAGGCCGAGGTCTTCGCCCCGTGCGCGCTGGGCGGTGCGCTCGACGCGGCGACGGTGGCGGCACTGAGGGCGGGCGTCGTCTGCGGCGCGGCCAACAACCAGCTCGCCGCACCTGAGGTCGCAGGACTCCTGGTGGAGCGCGGGATTGCCTACGCGCCGGACTACGTCGTCAATGCGGGCGGGATCATCAATGTCGCGGCGGAATACCTCGGCGAGAGCGAGGGCGAGGTGCGCGGGCGCGTGCTGGAGATCGGGCCGCGCACGCGCGAAGTGCTGGAAGCGGCTGCCGGCGCCGGACTGCCCCCGCCGGTCGTCGCAGACCGCATGGCGGAGCAGCTGATGATGCGGCGCGAGGTCGTGCCCGTCTGAGCAACCGCCTGTCTGTCAACGACAAATCGGGAGGAGGCGGACACCGCCGCCTCCTCCCGCCCTGTCAGAACGCCGCGTCTTCCAGCGCCATCATCGAGCGCTTGCCGGCCTTGATCGCCAGGAAAGCGGCGGTCGCCTGGGGCAGGATGCGGTCGAAGTAGAACTGCGCGGTCGCCAGCTTGGCCTTGTAGAAGCCCGCCTCCTCGGTGCCGCCCGCGAGCCTGTCGCGTGCAATTAGCGCCGACTTAGCGAAGCAATAAGCCATGGCTACGAGGCCGGTAAGGCGCAGGTAGTCGGTTGCCGCGGCGCCGGCTTCCTCGGGGTCTTTCATCCCCTTCTGCGCGATCGTCGCGGTCGAAAGCTGGAGCGCCCCGAAGGCCTTTTCCAGCGCCTCGATCATCGGCTGGAACTGCTCGTCCCCCTTGCTCGCCTCGATGAACTGCGAGACCGGGTGGAAGAAGCTGCGCAGGTAGCGGCCCATGTGCGCGGGCATCTTGCGGCCTACGAGGTCGAGCGCCTGGATGCCGTTGGTGCCCTCGTAGATCATCGCGATGCGGGCGTCGCGGGCGTACTGCTCCACGCCGCTCTCGGCGATGTAGCCGTGGCCGCCGTAGACCTGGACCGCCAGGTTGGCGCTCTCGTGCCCGAGGTCGGTGAACAGCGCCTTCACCACCGGGGTCATCAGCGCGATGAAGTCCTCGGCGCGCTGCTTCACCGCGGGGTCGGTCGCGTGCTTCTCGGCGTCGAGCGCGCGGCTGACCCAGGCGCCGAGCGCGCGGCAGCCTTCGTTGTAGGCGCGCATCGTCATCAGCATGCGGCGCACGTCCGGGTGGACGATGATCGGATCGGCCGGACCGGAGGGGTTCTTCACGCCCGAGAGCGAACGACCCTGCAGGCGCTCGCGCGCATAGTAGACCGCCGACTGGTACGCCGCCTCGCCGATGCCCAGGCCCTGGATGCCCACCGAGACACGCTCGGTGTTCATCATCTTGAACATGGCCTCCATGCCCTTGTGCGGCTTGCCGACCAGCCACCCGACCGACTCGTCGAAGTTGAGCTGGCAGGTGGCGGAGGCCTTGAGCCCCATCTTGTGCTCGATGGCCGCGACGGAAACGCCGTTCGAGGGGCCGGGGGTGCCGTCCTCCTTGGGGAGGTACTTGGGCACCAGGAACAGGCTGATCCCCTTCACGCCCTCGGGCGCATCCGGCAGGCGTGCCAGGACGAGATGGATGATGTTCTCGGTCAGGTCATGCTCGCCCGCCGAGATGAAGATCTTGGTGCCGCTGATCTTGTAGGAGCCGTCGTCCTGCGGCACCGCCTTGGTGCGCAGCATGCCGAGATCGGTGCCGCAGTGCGGCTCGGTGAGGCACATCGTGCCCGACCACTCGCCCGAGACCATCCGCGGCAGGTAGAACTGCTTCAGCTCGTCGCTGGCATAGGCCTCGATCGCGGTGGTGCCGCCGTGGGTGAGACCCGGGTAGAGGCTGAACGAGAGGTTGGCCGAGCAGATCATCTCCTCGGTCATCTTGTTCACCGCCTCGGGCAGGCCCTGCCCGCCCCACTCGGGGTCGGAGGCCAGCGCGCACCAGCCGCCCTCCCGGAACAGGTCGTAGGCCTCCTTGAAGCCCTTGGGCGTGCGCACCACGCCGTTCTCCAGCGTGCAGCCCTCGATGTCGCCGCTGCGGTTGAGCGGCAGCAGCACTTCTTGCGCCACCTTGCCCGCTTCCTCGAGGATGGCGTCGACGAGGTCGGGGGTGAACTCCTCCAGCGCCTCGAGATTGCCGAAGCCGTCGTCCTGGTGGAGTTCGTGGATCACGAACCGCATGTCGCGCAGGGGCGCTTCATAGACTTGCATTGTCACTCTCCTCGGGCGGCCCCGGCTGACCGGGGACCGCCCCTATGTCGTCAGTTGCGCAGCGGCTTGCCGGTTTCGAGCATGTGCTCCACGCGGGCGATCGAACGCGGCTCGCGCACCAGGCGCATGAAGGTCTCGCGCTCCAGCTTGAGCAGCTCCTGCTCGCTCACCACGTCGACGAGGTCCGCCTCGCCGCCCGAGAGCACGCCGGCCAGGGCATCGGAGACGACCAGGTCGTAATCGGTCGCCTTGCCCTGCTTGTGGAAGCCGTCCGCCGCCATGTTCAGCGCCACGCGGCCGCTTTCGCCCGGCAGGCGGAAGTGCGGGGCCTCGGGCGGGGTGTAGCCCTCGACCATGCTCAGCGCCTTCTGCTTGGCATCGTAGAGCAGGCGGTCGCGGTTCATCGTGATCGCGTCGCTCTCGCGCAGGAACAGCATCTCCTTGGCCTGCGCCGCCGACTTGGAGACCGAGGCGGTGGACACCGTCTCGAACACCTTGGCGACCGCGGGCATCGGGCCCTTGGGCATCAGCTTGTTCTTCTGCCAGCGGTCGAGCATCTCGCCGTTGCCGCCCCAGCCCGGAATCAGGCCGACGCCGCATTCGACGAGGCCCATGTAGAGCTCGGCATGGGCCTGCACCGCGTCGCAGTGGAGCAGGATCTCGCAGCCGCCGCCGACCGCGAGCCCGGCGGGCGCGCCGACCACCGGGAACGGTGCGTACTTCAGGCCCTTGTTGGCCATCTGCCCGCCCGCCACGAGCTTCTCGATCTCGCTCCAGGCCGCGATGTTGAGCGCGAAGAGCGCAAGGCCGAGGTTGGCGCCGGCCGAGAAGCTGTCGGCATCGTTGTAGACCACGAGCGCCTTGTACTTGGCTTTCACCAGGCCGATCGCCTCGACGATCAGCTTCATGACGTCGCCGTCGAGCGCGTTCATCTTGCCGGTGAATTCGAGCGCGACGACGCCGTCGCCCACGTCCCACAGCGCGGCGGAACCGTTCTTCAGGAGCGGCTTGGACGCGAGCTTGATGTCCTCCAGCCGCAGCACGCCCTCGGGCCGCACGACGTCGCGGTACTCGCCGTCGAGGCCGAGGAACTGGCGCTTGCCGTTCTCGATGCGGTAGAACGGGCGATCCCCCGCGACCTTCAGGATTTCGGGCACCGGCCGGCCTTCGGCCTCGAGGCGGGCGGCGAGCCAGGCGGCGCCCAGCTTGTCGATCATCTCGAAAGGCCCGGCCTTCCAGTTGTAGCCCAGCTTCATGGCGTCGTCGATCGCGACCACGTCACCCGCCGCCGAGGGCACCAGGCCGGCCGCATAGGCCAGCGTGCCGCCCAGCACCGCCCAGGCGTACTCGCCGACCGGACCCTTGGCCTCCACCAGCTTGCGCAGGTCACCACGGCCCGCCGCGCCCGAAGGACCGGCGGCGCGGATCGTCTCGCGGTATTCGCCGGTGGCGAGGTCGATGGTCTCCTTGCGGCGGCCCATCTCCTTGTTGAGGCGATAGAACCCGCCCTTGCCCTTGCGACCGGTGTAGCCTTCGCCGATCATCTTCTCGATCAGGGGATGGCTGCGGGCGATCGCGTGGTACGGATCGTCCTTGGCGAGCGTCGAGGTGAGGCTGGCCTGCAGGTGCGGCATGAGGTCGATACCGACGAGGTCGACGAGGCCGAAGATGCCGGTCTTGGGCACGCCCATCGGCTTGCCGGCGATGGCGTCGGCCAGCTCCACCGTGATCCCCATGTCGAACGCGGCGTTGAGGCCGAGCTGGATCCAGTAGGTGCCGATGCGGTTGGCGATGAAGCCCGGCGTGTCGTTGGCCCTGACCACCGTCTTGCCCATGGCGACGTCGGCGAACCGCTCGACCTTCGCAGCCACGGCAGCGTCGGTCTCGGGTCCGTTGACGATCTCCAGCAGGCGCATGTAGCGCGGCGGGTTGAAGAAGTGGGTGATGAGGAAGTCGCGCTTGAACGCGTCCGAGCGGCCTTCGACCAGCTGGCCGAGCGGGATCGTCGAGGTGTTGGACGACACCGCGGTGCCTTCGCGCTTCACCGCCTCGATCTTCGCGTAGAGGCCCTGCTTGATGTCGAGCCGCTCGATCACGGCCTCGACCACCCAGTCGCACTCGGCGATCTTGTCGAGGTGATCCTCGATGTTGCCGGTCTCGACCAGCTTGGCCGCCGACTTGCTCATGAACGGCGCGGGCTCGGTCTTGAGCATCTTCGCCACCGCGCCTTCGGCGATGGCGTTGCGGTTTGTCCCGTCCTTGGGGACGATGTCGAGCAGCAGCACCGGCACGCCCGCATTGGCGACTTGCGCGGCGATCCCGGCACCCATGGTGCCGGCGCCGATGACGCAGACTTTCCTGATGGCGGTCTCGCTCATTCCACGGCCTCCAGGACGGTGGCGATGCCCTGCCCGCCGCCGATGCACTGGCTGGCGAGCGCGTACTTGCCGCCTTCGCGCTTGAGCAGCGAGGCCGCCTTGCCGACGATGCGCGCGCCGGTGGCGCCGAGCGGGTGGCCGATGGCGATGGCGCCGCCGTCGATGTTCACCTTCGCGAGGTCGAGGCCCAGGTCCTTGATGCAGGCGAGCGCCTGGCTGGCGAAGGCCTCGTTCAGTTCCACCACGTCGAGGTCGGCGGCGGAAATGCCGGCGCGCTCCATGGCCTTCTGGCTGGACAGGATCGGGCCGAGGCCCATGGTCTCGGGTGCGCAGCCGGAGATGGCGACCGACTTGATGCGGGCGAGGATCGGCAGCCCATGGGCGCGCGCGTATTCCTCGGTGGTGACGAGCACGGCGCTGGCGCCGTCGGTCAGCGGCGAGGAGGTGCCGGCGGTGACCGAGCCGTTGGCGTCGAACGCCGGCTTGAGCCCGGCGAGGCCCTCGGCCGTGGTCTCGGCGCGAATGGTGCCGTCCTCGGTCACGGTGCCGCCCTTGGTCTCGATCGGCACGATCTCGTCGATCAGCTTGCCGGCGTCGCGCGCCGCGGCGGCGCGCTTCTGGCTCTCGACCGCCAGTGCTTCCTGCTCGGCGCGGGGGATCTGGTACTTGGTGGCGACGTTCTCCGCCGTCTCGCCCATGCCCATGTAGGCGGCGCTCTTCTTGGCCAGCGCGGGGTTCGGAAGTGGGTTGAAGCCCATCATCGGCACGCGGCTCATCGATTCGACGCCGGCACAGACGAACACCTCGCCCGCGCCGATCGCGATCTGGCCCATCGCGATCTGGATGGAGCTCATCGAGGAGCCGCAAAAGCGGTTCACGGTCATGCCGCCGACCGAGATCGGCAGGTCGGCCAGCAGACCGATCAGGCGCGCCACGTTCAGGCCCTGCTCGCCTTCGGGGAAGGCGCAACCGACGATGATGTCCTCGATGTCCGAGGGCTCGACCCCGGTCTTGGCAATGAGACCGCGAATCACCTGCGCGGCAAGGTCATCGGGGCGAACGCGGGCAAGCGCGCCCTTGTTGGCCAGATGGAAGGGCGAGCGGGCGTAACCCGCGATCACGACGCTTTGCATGCATTCTCTCCATGAGCGGACCGGCGCGGCTTTCGCCGAATCCGAAGCGATCCTCGTTCCTCGCGAACGTCTTCCCTTAAGGTGCGAATCTTTCCCTATACGTCAAGCAAATTTTGGGTTATGCCGAGTCCATCCGGTTCGGGATCGGTGGTCACCTGCGAAGCCAGGGGCCCGGTTCCTGCAAGAAAACCCGGGCGAGAGAGATGGAGAGGTCGCAGATGCACTTCAGAAAACTTACGGCGCTGGCGTTGGTTTCCGCGCTCGGCGCTGCTCCGGCACTGGCGGCCGATGCCGATTCGGTTCTCGGCACCTGGCGCACGCCTTCCAAGCACGGCACCGTGGAGATCGAGCGCTGCGGCGCCTCGCTCTGCGGCAAGCTGATGTCCTCCGACAACATCAGGACCAATCCTGAGCTGAAGGACGTCAACAACAAGGACGCGACCAAGCGCGACCGTCGCCTCAAGGGACTGCAGATCCTGGGCGGCTTCAAGCGCGACGGCAGCCAGTGGTCGGGCGGCACGATCTACAACCCGGAAGACGGCGGCACCTACAAGGCCACCATCACCCCGGCCGGTGCCGACACGCTCAAGCTCAAGGGCTGCATCGTCTGGCCGCTGTGCAAGACGCAGACCTGGACGCGGATCAAGTGAGCCACGGCCGCGTTACCCGGAATGCCTAAGTCACTATGTTCAAGGGAGAGTACGACATGAATACCAAGTCCGGCCGCATCCTTCTTGCGGGCGCTGCCAGCGCCGTGGCCCTTGCCTGGGCGGGATCGGCGAACGCACAGGCGTTCTACCTGCAGGAGCAGTCCGTACGCGGTCAGGGCCGCGCCTTCTCGGGCGAAGCGGCCGACAAGGGCGTCGATTCGCTGTGGTGGAACCCGGCCTCGATCGCGGGCCTGCAGGGCGGCGAGGCTTCGGTCCGCGCCAGCTTCATCCGGCCGCGCGGCGACGTGGTGGACAACAACACCCTGATCGTCCGCCCGCTCCAGGCCCCTGCCTCGGTCGGCGGCGATCCGGTCGCGCGCAACCCGATCAACAACGGCGTCCTCCCCTCGGGTGCCATCGCCTACGGCTTCGGCCGCGTGGCCGTCGGCCTCTCGGTGACCGCCCCTTACTCGTTCACCACCGACTACGACGCCGACAGCTGGGCCCGCTACACCGCGGACAAGACCAAGCTGCGCACTTTCGACATCCAGCCCAGCCTGGCGGTCGCGCTGACGGACGGGCTGTACATCGGCGCCGCCGCCAACATCGAGCATGTCGACGCCGCGCTCGGCAACGCGCTGCCCGACCTCTCGCCACTGCTGCCCGACGGCCACCAGAACCTCGAAGGCAAGGGCTGGGACGTGGGCTGGTCGGCCGGCATCCAGTTCCACGACGGCCCGGTCTCGCTGGGCCTCGCCTACAAGTCGGCGATCAAGCACAAGCTCGACGGCACCCTCACCATCGAGGGGCTGCAGGGCCCGCTCGCGGCGCAGAACCGCACCATCGACGCCACCGCCGAGTTCGAGACCCCGTGGCAGATCATCGGCAGCGCCCGCGCCCGCGTCAGCCAGAAGCTGACCCTCAACGCGCAGGTCGTGCGCATGGGCTGGAGCAAGTTCGACTCGATCGACCTCGGCGCCCCGATCAACCAGTCGATCCCCGAGAACTACCGCAACAGCTGGACCTGGGCGCTGGGCGCGGACTACGACGTGAGCCCCGAGTGGACGGTGCGCGCCGGCTTCCAGCGCGGCATCACCCCCACCCGCGACGGCGACCGTGACGCCCGCGTGCCGGACAGCAACCGCTGGAACTTCTCGGCCGGTACCAGCTACGCGCTGAGCCAGCGCTTCACGATCGACGCGGCGGCCTCGTACATCACCTTCGACGATGCCGCGATCGACCGCACCACGGCTGCCTACGCGGGCACCACGGCGCAGACCCCGATCCTGGTGGACGGCGAACTGCAGGACGCGTCCGCCCTCGTCCTCTCCCTCGGCGCAAGGATGGCCTTCTGATGACTGAAGCGGCGACGATCGGCGGGAACTCCCCCGCCACCCATACCCCACCGGCAGACGAGATGCCGCCGATCGCGCCGCGCCTGCTGACCGACCTGCTCGACCATGCCGTCTCGGCGCATGGCGCGTGGCCGGCCATCGACTTCATGGGCCGGCGCTGGACCTATGCCGAGATCGGCGACCTGGTCCAGCGCGCGGCTCGGGGGCTGCAGGACCTCGGCGTGGTCAAGGGCACGCGCGTCGGCCTGTGCCTGCCGAATACGCCCTACTACGTGATCTGCTACTTCGCCGTGCTGCGCATCGGCGGCGTGGTGGTGAACTTCAACCCGCTCTACACCGAGCGCGAGATGGCGCACCAGGTCGAGGACTCGGGGTGCGAGGTGATGATCGCCACCGACCTCGCCCTCTCGCTGCCCAAGATCGAGCCGCTGGTGGGCGGCAAGGACGGCAAGGGCTGCCTCAAGCGCGTGATCGTGTGCCCGTTCGCCGACGTGCTCCCCGCCTTCAAGCGCCGCGCCTTCCAGCTGTTCAAGCGCGGCGACATCGCGCACGAGCCCAACGACCTTCGCTACGCCCGCTTCGCCAACCTGATCGCGCGCGATGCTCCGCTCGACCCGGTGGAGCGCTCCCCCGGCGACCTCGCCGTGCTGCAGTACACCGGCGGCACCACCGGCGTGCCCAAGGGCGCGATGCTGACCCACGCCAACCTCGCCGCCAACTCGGCGCAGATGATCGCCCACGTGGGCCACATGCCCGAGCAGCAGGAGCGCACGCTGGGCGTGCTGCCGCTGTTCCACGTCTTCGCGCTGACCACGGTGCTGAACTACTCGGTGGACACCGCCGCCGAGATGATCCTGCTGCCGCGCTTCGAAATGAAGTCGTTCCTTGCCACCGCCCGCCGTACCAAGCCGACGCAGTTCTTCGGCGTGCCCACGCTCTACACCGCGCTCAACGGGCAGCAGCTCCATGGCGAGTTCGACAACGTGCGCGTCTGCATCTCCGGCGGCGCGCCGCTGCCGCTGGAAGTGCGCCGCGCCTTCGAGGAGCGCACCGGCGTGCGCGTGGTCGAAGGCTACGGCCTGTCAGAGGCCAGCCCGATCATCGCCTGCAACCCGCTCGAAGGCCTGGTCAAGGACAACTCCTGCGGCCCCGCGTTCCCTGGCACCGCGCTCGAGATCCGCGACCCGGCTGCCCCGCACCGTGTGTGCCGCCAGGGCGAGAAGGGCGAGGTCTGCGCGCGCGGCCCGCAGGTGATGAAGGGTTACTGGAACCGGCCGGACGAGAGCGAGAAGACGTTCATCTTCGGCGCCCTTCGCACCGGCGACATCGGCTACCTCGACGAGGACGGCTATCTGTTCCTGGTCGATCGCATCAAGGACGTGATCCTGTGCGGCGGCTACAACGTCTATCCGCGCGTGATCGAGGAGGCGCTCTACGAGCACCCGATGGTGGCCGAGGCCGCGGTGATCGGCATTCCCGATACCTATCGCGGGCAGTCGCCCAAGGCCTTCGTCGTGCTCCAGCCCGGCGACCTGCTGGACCAGGAGACGCTCATGGGGTTCCTGCGCGAACGACTGAACAAGATCGAGCTTCCATCCGTCATCGAGTTCCGCGACACGCTGCCCAAGACCATGGTGGGCAAGCTGTCGAAAAAGGAACTCGCCGCCGAGGAGGCCGCACGGCGCGGCGACGGGCCGCCCGCTTGAGTTCCGCCCCCCATCCCGATCCCGCGCTCGATCCCGCTCCCGCTCCCGCCGGAGACGTCGAAGGCCCGCAGATGCTCGGCATCCAGGATGCCGCGCGGCAGCTGGGTGTGACGATGCGCACCTTGCGCTTCTACGAGGACAAGGGGCTGATCGCGCCCCAGCGGGTGGGCACGACCCGCATCTACTCCAGGCGCGAGATGGGGCGCATGCAGCTCATCCTGCGCGGCAAGCGGCTGGGGTTCTCCATCCGCGAAATCGCCGAGTTCCTCGACCTCTACGACGTCGATCCGGAGCACCACGAACAGGTGCGCAAGCTGAAGGCCAAGGTCGGCGAACGGATCGCGGGCCTGCACAGGCAGAAGCGCGCGATCGAGCAGACGCTGGAGGAACTCCTCTCGATCGAGCGGCAGGCGCTCGCCTGGCTCGAGGGTTCCCCGGTGCGCCCGGTGGACGGAAAGGATCCCGAACGTGACTGAGCCCCGCGTCGCGGTCGCGGAACTGCGCGACATGCTCCAGGTGGAGGAACTCGACGTGGACCTGTTCCGCGGCGCGCCCTCCGCGGAGGGACCCGGCCGCGTGTTCGGCGGACAGGTCGTTGCCCAGGCCCTCGCCGCCGCCGGTCGCGGGGTGGGGGAGGACCGGCAGGCCCACTCGCTCCACGCCTATTTCCTGCGCGCCGGCGACCCGGCCCGCCCGATCGTCTATCGCGTCCTTCGCGACTTCGACGGGGGCAGCTTCACCAATCGCCGGGTCGTGGCGATGCAGGGCGGCAAGCCCATCCTCAATCTCGCCGCTTCCTTCCATCGCCGCGAGGACGGCTTTGCCCATGCCGCGCCGATCCGCGAGGTACCGGGACCCGAGCAATGCCCGGGGCTGGTGGAGGCGCTGGCGGCGGCGGGGACGCGCATGCCTTCCGCCATGCTGGAGCGGCTCGCCGCCTTCGAGGTCCGGCCGGGACCGCCGGCGCGGCTCGATGCCGAAGGATCGGGCATGCCCCGCCAGTTCCTGTGGTTCCGCCTGGGCGCGCCGATGGACGCCGACGAGGCGCTCAGCCGCGTCGTCCTTGCCTACGCCAGCGACTTTGCGCTCGTCTCCACCGCGGTGATGCCCCATGCCGGCGGCTTCTTCGCCCCCGGGCTCCAGGTGGCGAGCCTCGACCACGCGGTCTGGTTCCACGCGACGCCACCGGTCGACGACTGGCTGCTCTATGCGATGGACAGTCCCTGGGCCGGTGCCGGCCGCGGCTTCGCACGCGGCACCGTCCACGACCGCGCGGGTCGCCTCGTCGCCAGCGTGGCGCAGGAAGGTTTGTGCCGCATTCTTCCTGCAGGGGCCGTCAGGGGCGAGCGCGTGGGGGGACCGCCCGGGTCCTGATCGGCTTCACCGAAGACCAGGCATCACGTGACCTAGGCGTCGGCGCGATGGTCCAGGTGCAGGTAGTTGGTGTTGAACAGCGCCACGGCCATCAGCCGGTCCAGGTCGTGAACCGTCATCTGGCGGCTGCGCAGGTCGATCAGCCCGTCGCGCCGCATCTCCTGGATGGTACGGTTGACATGCACCTGGGTCATCCCGGTGGCGTCGGCGATGTCCGACTGGGTCAGCGGGAACTCGCAGGTGTTCGCGTCCGTCAGCCCGGCAGTGCGGCTCCGCACGAAGAGCTCGCAGAACAAGTGCGCGATCCGCTCGTAGGCCGTGCGCTGCCCGATGCTCGTCGTCCATTCGCGCTGGATGGCGCCGGCCACCAGTTCCGTCCACCACAGGGCCTCGGCAATGGCGGGCCGGGCCTGGACAAGCTCGCGCAGTTCCTGCTTGGGCACTTCGCCAAGCCGCACCGTGGTCACTGTGGACAAGGTGTGATCCAGCCGCTTGAGGATGAAGATGTTGGGGTCGCACAATTCCCCAGGCAGCAGGAACGAGAGAATCTGCCGCCGTCCGTCGGCCAGCTGCTTGGAACGCTGCGCCCAGCCCTCGAGCACGACGTTGACGAAGTGGGGCCGATCGCCCTCGCGAACGATGTCCCGGCGCGCCGGCACGGTACGCACGCGCTTGGTGAGAGTGGTCTTCAGGAGATCACGGTCGGCGGCCGTCAGCTTACCGAACGCAGACAGGTTTAAGGACAATGCGGTGGGGGTTCCCGACGAGGAGACTGAACCCACGTCCATTGCGCGCTCTGGCCGCTTGCAGCATTTACATGCGTTAAGTGCCCGATTGAGTGCGGAACTTTTCAGGCCTGCGGCAAGGGACGTCCGGACATGCAGCCGACCGGGGTCGGCTTCGTCCGGCTCATCGCCCGCCCGCTCCGGCCTGTCCCGCCGGACTCGCCAGGGGCGATCCAGGCAACCACAGCAGGGCTGGAGGTTTACCTCCGCGACAAACGCCAGGAACGAGGAAGATGATGGGGGAGCCTTGGGGGCCTGACGCGACGGAGGCGCAAGCGCGCAGGCGTTCCGATGCCATCCGCATCGCCCGCGTCGTCTGCATCACCGGCGTTGTCTATGTTCACGCCTGGACCGGGCTCTCGGGCCACGAACTGGAACAGCTGCGCGGGACCCCGCAGGAGGTCCTGCGCTGGATCCTGATGGAGATCTTCGGGCGCAGCGCCGTGCCGCTGCTGGGGCTGATCTCCGGCTGGCTGGTCGCAGGCTCGCGCCGCACCCGCGACTGGGGCGCGCACATCGGGCGCAAGGCGCGCACGATCCTGCTGCCGATGGTCCTGTGGAACGCGCTGGCGGTGGTGCTGGTCTCGGGCGCGGCGTGGCTGCTCGACCTCAAGGCGCCCATCCCGCAGTCGGCAGGATGGCTGGCGGAGGAGTTGTTCATCGTCACCCGTCCTCCCGACATCAACGTGCAGATGCCGTTCCTGCGCGACCTGTTCCTGTGCATGGTGATCGCGCCGCTGCTGGTCCGGTTGCCGCTGGCGGCGCTCGGCATGGTGGCGCTGGCGGCGGGGACCTGCCACGTGCTCGGAATCGGGCCGCCGGTGATCCTGCGCGCCTCGATCCTGATGTTCTTCACGCTGGGGATCATCGCCCGGCGCACTGACCTGGCCGATCGCATCGCGCGCTGGCCGCTGCCCGCGGCCGTGCTCCCTTTCGCGATCCTGGCGCCGCTGCACCTCTATCTCTCGGTCGGCGACGTGCGCCCGTTCGACAGCGCGCTGACGGCGGGGCTCGACCTCGTGCTGCGGATCGCGGCCTCGCTGGCGGTCTGGCGCATCGCCCTGGCCCTGGCGCCGCGTCCACTCGCCAGGCCGCTGCTGCGGGTGGAGCCGTACATGTTCTTCTACTTTTGCGCCCACCTCATCGTCGTGTGGCTGGGCGGGCCGGCGATCGGGCAGTGGACCGGCAAGCTGGGGTCTCCGCTCTATCCGGCCTACCTGCTGGCGCAGCCGTTCCTGGTGATGGCGACGGTCATCCTGGCCGCGCGGCTGCTGCTGCGCTTCGCGCCCGGTACGGCCCACGTGCTGAGCGGTGGCCGCCTGGGCCGCGGCACGCGTTCCTCGGCCTGAGCGGACACAAAAAGGGGAGCCGGAAAGGCTCCCCTTCGAAGCGAGCGGTCCGTATCAGGACGGACCGCCCGTTCTGTGGCAGGTCAGGTCACGACGTGCGGCTGCTGCCCGTCGAGCCGGTGGACGCGCTCGTGGACCCGGTCGATCCCGAGGTTCCCGAGCCCGAACCGGTGGTCGAACCTGTGCCCGTGTTCGTCGCGGTGGTGTCGGTATGGGAATAGCCCGGGGTGCTGGTGCCGGCAGTCAGGCCGCTGCCGCTGCTGCTGCTGCTCGCCGTTCCGCTGGTGACGCGCAGGTTGTTCTGCACATGCCTCACGCCCGAGACGTTGTCCGCAAGATCCTCCGCGCGGCGCTTGTCCTGCCGGCTCTCGACCGTGCCTTCCAGCGTTGCCTCTCCGCTCTTCACCGAGACGCGGATATGCGTGGCGTCGAGCCGGTTGTCGTGCGTCAGGGCATCGTTGATGTCCTCGCGGATGCGCTCATCGGAGCGGGTGTAGTCCGAAGGACCACGGCCACGATGATCCTGTTCCCGGCGGCGGGCGGCCTCGTCGTCGCCGAACCAGCTGGCGATCTCGTCACCGGCGCGCTGCAGGAAGCCGCGGCTCTCGCCATACTCGCGCCAGTCGCCATAGTCGCGGCGGCTGGACCAGCTGCCGGGCCCGTAGCTCTCGCGATAGCTGTTGCTCGGGCTCATGCCGCCGCTCAGGCCGCCTCCGCGGCTGGAGAAGTCGCGGCCGCCGTAGTCCTCGCTGGTGAAGCTCGCATAGTCGTTGCCGCCGCTGGCGTCGAACGCGCGCGAGGGATAGTTCGCCTCGCGTGAGCCGGAGAAGCGGTAGCCGCGGTCCTCCTGGCCGTGTCGGGACTGATCGCGATCCCAGTGGCCTTGATCGCGCAAGCCGTAGCCGCCGCCATGGCTGCGCTCGGTGTAGCCACGATCGCCCCACCCGCGCCCTTGCGAGCCGCGCTCGAAGCGGTCGCGCCCGCCGTAGCCGGAGCGGCCGCCGCGGTGGCTGCGCTCGCGCCAGCCGCTGTCGCCCTCGTCACGCGGGTCGCCGTAATAGCGGGCGTCGGGATCGCGTGACGCGCTGCGCCCCGTATCGCGAGAGGCACTGCGCTGCGAGTCCTCCGATCCCCAGCCGCCGCCGGCCTGGCTCGACTCGCTCTGCCACTGGTTGGCCTGCCGCGGCGAATCCCACGCGCTCTCGTCGGTGCGAAAGCCGCCCTGCTGGCGGTTGCCTTCGTTGAGATCACGTTCGTTCATGGATACTCTCCTCGATTTCATTCTGATCCTTGCGCCGGGAAGCCGCGGGGTTGCCTGCATGCTCCGGCGCGATACTCAGGGAACGGCGTACAACCGCCGTTCGATCCACTGCCCGGCGCGCCGGGCGCGGCGTCCGTCGCACGGCACGCGCCGCGCGCGACGGACCTCACTTGCCCCAGTCGGCGCGCTGGGTGCCATCCACGGCCTTGTTCGAGCCCTCCGCGGGCGCACCGGCTCGGGGCGGTTCCTTCTCGTCGTTGCGCCCGCGGTCCTCGCCGCCGACCGCCTGGCCGGTGACGCTGCGCGAATCCACCGGCTCGTACTCGCCGCGGCCCGCGCGGGCGTCTTCCTGCTCGCGCCAGGACTTGGACGGATCGCCCGCGGTGCCGGTCACCTTGCGGGAATCCTGGGGCTCCAATTCGCCTCCACCAGACATGGTGTGCTCCTTCTCTCACGATGCGGCATTTGCAGCCGCTGCCCCCTCTCAAGAGCCGCGCCGGGCGCGGAGTTTCGCCGGGCACGCCGTGATCCGACATGCCGTGCGCGGCGGACGGCCGGGCGATCCTGTCCGCAACCGAAACGAGCGGGAACTTGCGCGAGCGGTGCGGGTTTGCGAGTGATCTTGCGACGCTACGGCCCCCCCGCCGCGGTGCGAAGGGGGACACCGAACCACATGACGCGCGACGAGGATGGCACCGGCGAGCGGTTCATGGGCTTTGGCGGCGATCTTGCGCGGCGGATCGTCGAACACGACTGGAGCCAGACACCGATCGGGCCGATCGAACGCTGGCCCGCCAGCTTGCGCAATACCGTGGGCATGATGCTCCCCTCCCCCGTCCCGCTGGTGCTGCTCTGGGGCCAGGAAGGCGTCATGATCTACAACGACGCCTATTCGCGGTTCGCCGGCGGACGCGACGCCAGCCTGCTCGGCTCGAACGTCCGCGACGGCTGGGACGAAATTGCCGACTTCAACGACAACGTCATGCGCGTCGGCCTCGCCGGCGGCACGCTGAGCTACCGCGACCACGCGCTGACGCTCCACCGCAACGGCCAGCCCGAGCGCGTGTGGATGGACCTCGACTATTCCCCCGTGCCCGGCGACGACGGCGAGCCGGGGGGTGTCATCGCCATCGTCGTGGAGACCACCGAAGCGGTGCGCGCCCGCGCCGCGCTGGAGGAGAGCGAGAACCGCCTGCGCTTCCTCGATCACCTCAGCCGCGCGGTTGCCGGCAGCCGCGACGCCGACGAGATCCTCGCCGTCACCACCCGGCTCACCGCCGAGCACCTGGGCCTCACCAACTGCGCCTACGCCGACATGGACGCGGACCAGGACGGCTTCACCATCCGCGGCAACTGGCACGCGCAAGGGTCGCCGTCGATCGTCGGGCACTACAGCCTTGCCGACTTCGGCCGGCTTGCGGTTCGCGAGCTGTCCGCCGGCCGGCCGCTCATCATCAACGACAACGCGGCCGAGATCGCGCCCGAAGAGGCCAAGACCTTCCAGGACATCGGCATCGCCGCCACCATCTGCATGCCGCTGCTGAAGGAAGGCCGGTTGACCGCGCTGATGGCGATCCACAGCAGCACGCCGCACCACTGGACCGACTACGAGCTGAGCGTGATCCGCGAAGTGACCGAGCGCTCCTGGGCCCATGTGCAGCGCGTCGGCGCCGAGAACGTGCTGCGTGAGCGCGAGGAGTACAACCGCCAGATTCTCGACGGCGCGACCGACTACGGCATCGTCGCCACCGACCTCGACGGCATCGTCACCCTGTGGAACGCCGGCGCCGCCGCGATGCTGGGGTGGACCGAAGCGGAGATGCTCGGGCAGCCGATGGAGCTGTTCTTCACGCCGGAGGACCGCGAGGCGGGCCGGCCCGCCCGCAAGCGCCAGGAGGCGCTGGAAAGCGGCCGCGCCCAGGACGCGCGCTGGCACTTGCGCAAGTCCGGCGACCGGTTCTGGGGACTCAGCGAGATGTCCCCCCTGCGCGACGAGACCGGCCAGCCGATCGGCTTCGTCAAGCTGATGCGCGACCGCACTGCCGAGCACGAGACCCACGAGGCCCTGCGGCTGAGCGAGGACCACTTGCGGCGCGCCCAGGTGGCAGGCGGGATCGGCCTGTTTTCCGTAGACATCGACAGGAACATCGTCAGCGGCACCGAGGAGTTCTGCCGGATCTTCGGCTTCGAGCCGGACGCGCTGGTCGCGCCGGGCGACCTCGAGGACATCGTCGTCCTGGCCGACCGCCACATCGCCTCGAGCAAGGCCGGCCGCGCCTCGGGCACGGCGCCGCTCGACGTCGAGTACCGCATCCTGCGCGCGGACACCGGGGAAGAGCGCGTGATCGCCCGCAAGGCGGACTTCGAATACGACGAAGACGGCCACCCGGTGCGCATGATCGGCGTGGTCCAGGACGTCACCGAGCGGCGCCGCACCCAGCTCGCGCTTGAAAAGAGCGAGGCGCAGTTCAGCCTCCTGGCCCAGAACATGCCGATCCAGGTCTGGACCGCAAGCGCCGACGGCCAGCTCGACTGGTTCAATGACCGGGCCTACGCCTTCTCGGGCGCCGAGCGCGGGAGCCTGGAGGGCGACGGTTGGATCGGCCTGATCCATCCCGAGGACCGGGGCGAGGCCATGAAGCGCTGGTCCGAGGCGGTGGCATCCGGCGGGATCTACGACGCCGAGCTGCGGCTGCGCGACAGCGAGGGCGTCTACCGCTGGCATCTCTCGCGCGCGCTGCCGCTGACCGACGCCGAGGGTGCGACCTCCGCCTGGATCGGCAGCAACACCGAGATCGAGGCGCAGAAGCAGGCCGAGGCGGCTTACGCGCAAGATCGCGACCGGCTCTGGGCGATCAGCCGCGACCTGATGCTGGTGTGCGACTACACCGGCATGATCACCGCCGTGAACCCTTCGGCCGAGCGCCTGCTGGGCTGGCACGAGGGGGAGATGCTCGGCCGGCGCATTGCCGCCTTCGTCCATCCTGACGACCGCGAAGCGACGGCTGCCGAAGTGCGCAAGCTGGCGGCCGGCGCGGGAACGATTGCGTTCGAGAACCGCTACCGCACCCGCGAGGGCGACTACCGGCTGCTGGCCTGGACTGCAGTGCCCGACGGTGGGCGGATCCACGCCGTCGGCCGTGACATCACCGAGCAGCGCGCCGTGGAGGAGGCCCTGCGTCAGAGCCAGAAGATGGAGGCCGTCGGGCAGCTGACCGGCGGTATCGCGCACGACTTCAACAACCTGCTCCAGGGCATCACCGGGAGCCTTGACGTCATGAGCACGCGGATCGCGCAGGGCCGGACCAGCGACCTCGACCGCTGGCTGGCAGGCGCGCGCACTTCGGCCGAGCGCGCCGCGGCGCTGACGCACCGCCTGCTCGCCTTCTCTCGCCGCCAGCCGCTCGACCCTCGCCCGGTCCGCAGCAATCCGCTGATCGCCTCAATGGAGGACCTGCTGCGGCGCACCCTGGGCGAGCACATCGAGTTGGAGTTCGTGCTGGCCGGAGGGCTGTGGCTGACCCGCTGCGATCCCAACCAGCTCGAGAGCGCGATCCTCAACCTGGTCATCAATGCCCGTGACGCCATGCCGGGTGGTGGCAAGCTGACGATCGAGACCTGCAACACCCATCTGGACAGCCACTACACCGCGCGGGAGAGAGACGTGCGGCCGGGCCAGTACGTCTGCATTGCCATCACCGATACGGGCTGCGGCATGACCGCCGATGCCGCGGCCCGCGCCTTCGAGCCGTTCTTCACGACCAAGCCGATCGGCCAGGGCACCGGCCTCGGCCTATCGATGATCTACGGATTCGCCCGGCAGTCGGAGGGTTACGCGCGGATCTATTCGGAAGAGGGCCAGGGCACGACGGTCAAGCTCTACCTCCCGCGCGAGCACGGCGTGGAAATCCCCGAGAGCCAGGCGCAGACGCAAGAAGAGCGGCCCTCCGCGCGCGACGGCGAGGTGGTGCTGGTGGTCGAGGACGAGCCGGTGGTGCGCGGCCTCATCCTGGAAGCGCTGGACGAGCTGGGCTACGGCGCCATCGAAGCCGCGGACGGTCCCTCCGGGCTGGCCATCCTGCAGTCGAACCGGCGCATCGACCTGCTCATCACCGACATCGGGCTCCCCGGTCTCAACGGCCGCCAGATGGCCGACGGCGGCCGCGTCTCCCGCCCCGGGCTCAAGGTGCTGTTCATGACCGGCTATGCCGAGAACGCGGCGCTCGCCTCCGGCTTCCTGGAGCCCGGCATGGCGATGATCACCAAGCCCTTCGCCATGGACCTGCTCGCGGCGCGCATTCGACAGATTATCGAGGGCTGACTACGCGCTTGCCCCGGTGCAGCCGCCCTGCCAATAGTTCCCGCCGGAAGCATGCTGGGGCAAGCGTGCGGCAAGGGACGCGATGATGGCTCAAGACACCCTCAAGTACGACGGCTTGCGAGTCCTGGTCGTGGAAGACGAGTTCCTCGTCTCCATGCTGCTGGAGGAGATGCTGGCGGACCTGGGGTGCGAGGTCGTCGGGCCCTATGCCACGCTGCCCGCCGCGCTGGCCGGTGCCCGCGGCGAAGCGTACGACGTCGCCGTGGTCGACCTCAACCTGGCTGGCGAGAAGGCCGATCCCATCATTGCCGAGCTCGCCGCGCGCAACGTTCCCCTCGCCATCGCCAGCGGCGGGTACGAGGCGGAGACCGGCCACAAGCCCACCGCGCTGCTCAACAAGCCCTACAGCGCCAACCAGCTCGACGAGACGATCGACATCCTGCGCGCCGCGCTCGACGGCCGCGGGTAAACCTCTCCCGCCTGCCTTCCGGGATCAGGCGATGATGGTGAAGGGGATCGTCACCAATCCGGCGTCCCCGGCCTTCGAGGGCTTCCAGCGCCAGCGCTTCACCGCCTGCAGCGCGGCGCGGTCCAGCGCCGCGCTACCGCTGCTGCGCGCGACCCGGATCTCCGCGACGTGGCCGTCGATGCCGACCACCACCCATAGCTTCACCGTGCCTTCCGCATGCGCACGGCGCGCTTCCACCGGATAGACCGGCGGCTTGGCGAAGAGCAGCGTGCTGGAGAGATCGCCGTTGGCAGCCGTCGTCGCGGGTGCGGGCGCCGGCGCCGGGGGCGCTTCGGCCTTCACCCCTTCGCTGGTGACGGTCGGCGGCGCGGGCGGCGGCGGGGCCTCCACCATGACCTGCTGCGGCCCCGGTCCCGGCAGTTCGATCAGCGGCTTGGGCGCGACGCTCTGCGTCTGGGCGGCCGGCGGCGTCTCGGCCTTGGGCTGCTCGGGCGGCGGCGGTGGCGGCGTCACGTCGAGTTCGCGGACATCGACCACGGTCAGGCGGCGGTGTTCTTCGTGCGCGGCGACGATGTTGAGCGTCGCGAGGCAGGCCGCCATGCCGGCGATGACGGCAACCGACGCCACGATCGCAACGGGGTTGGCGCGGGCAGGTCGGTACACCGACCGCGGCGCTTCCAGCGCAACGAACGAATCGGCGCGGAGCGGCGCCACGCGGACCGCCGGCTCCTCGGGCACACGCGGCGGAGCCGCGGTCCTCGCCAGATCCTCCAGGGCGTTCGCAGCGAGTGTCGCCAATTGTAATCTCCTGCCCACTACTATTGCGAGTGATTTGCATATACACTAAGCAGCTCGTCGTCCAGAGGGCACACGGCACCTCAAATGCGTGTGGTGGCACGCATTTTCTGCCGCGTGGAGCGCCCTCTGTCTCGAATCCAGCTTTGAAGGACGCGACATTTTGGAAGCTGCCGACGCCCTGGCCCCGCGCGCCGGAGACACGCATGACCTCGCCCCTGCGATGGATGCACCCCGCGCCGCCGCGCCCGCGCCGCCCCGACCGGCGAAGGTGCCCGCGCCGCGCAAGTCGAAGACCAAGAAGAGACGCGCCTTCTGGCTCAAGCAGCTGCACACCTGGCACTGGGTCAGCGCCGCCATTTCGCTGGTGGGAATGCTGCTGTTCGCGGTAACCGGCATCACGCTGAACCATGCCGCCTCGATCGGCGCCGAACCCGCGGTGACGCAGAGCCAGGGCACCCTGCCGGCATCCGTGCTCGCCAAGCTCCCCGCAGCCGGCGCCGCCACCGACCCGCTCCCGGCCGACGTGGCGCGCGCGGTGGCCGGAGTGGTGCCCCTCGATCCCGCCGGGCGCCAGGCCGACTGGTCGAGCGAGGACGAGGTCTATGTCGCCATGCCGGGTCCGGGCCGCGACGCCTGGGTCAGCATCGACCGGACGACGGGCGAGGTCCAGGCCGAGGTCACCGACCGCGGCTGGATCTCCTACCTCAACGATCTGCACAAGGGCCGCAACACCGGCGGCGCGTGGGCGTGGTTCATCGACCTGTTCGCCGGCGCCTGCCTGATCTTCACGATCACCGGCCTTTTCCTCCTCCAGCTGCATGCCCGTCACCGCCCGCTGACCTGGCCGCTCGTCGGCCTGAGCCTGGCGATCCCGCTGCTGCTGGCGCTCCTTTTCATCCACTGACGAGAAAGCCCGTGATGACACGATCGAAGATCCTGCCCGCGCTGCCGATGCTGGCTGCCGGTACGGCCACGACCCTGGGCGCCACCCTTGGCGCGGCGCCCGCGCTCGCCGCCTCGGTGACCATCACCATCCCGCAGGTGAAGGTGGCCGAATACCACCGCCCCTACGTCGCGGGGTGGATCGAACCGGCCGCGGGCGGCAACGCCCGCACGCTGTTCGTGTGGTACGACGTCAAGAAGCGCGGCAACGAGCCGGGCACCAAGTGGCTGGCGGACCTGCGCAGCTGGTGGCGCAAGGGCGGCCGCTCGCTCAAGCTTCCCGCGGACGGCGTCAGCGGCGCCACCCGGGCGCCGGGCACCTACACCGTCGGCATCCCCGCCAACCTCCCCGCCGGCCAGTACGTCCTGAAGGTCGAGGCCGCGCGCGAGACGGGCGGGCGCGAGCTGGTCTCGGTGCCCTTCTCGGTGCCGGCCAAGGGCGGCTCGGCGTCCGGCAAGACCGAGCTCGGCACCATCACCATCCGCTGACCACTTCCATCCTAACACAGCCTACAGGGGACCTTATATGCGCCTTAGCACCATCCTGATCGCCGCCGCGGCCTCGTCGGCACTGGCGACGCCCGCCCTGGCCCACCGCCAGTGGCTGCTGCCTTCGACCAGCACGCTCGCGGGCACCAGCGAGTACGTCACCGTCGATGCCGCCGTGTCGAACGACCTGTTCTATCCCGACCACGTCGCGATGGACCCGGCGCAGGTGGCGGTCTGGGCGCCCGACGGCACCGAGGCGAAAATCGAGAACCCCTCGAAGGGCCGCTACCGGGGCACTTTCGACGTGGCCATCAACAAGCCCGGCACGTGGAAGATCGGCATCGAGCGTTCCTCGATCATGGGCACCTTTAAAGTGGGCGAAGAGCAGTGGCGCGTCGGCGGCCGAGGCCGCCCGGCCGGCGCTCCCGGCGCTCCCGGCGCTCCCGGCGCAGCTCCCCGACCGGCCGGCGCGCCCGCGGCTGGCCCGGCAGGCCCCGGTGCGCAGCCGATGCGCATGGTCCCCACGGTTGCCGACATTCCCGCCAACGCCACCGACATCAAGCTGACGGAATCGCTCTCGCGCAACTTCGTCTACGTCACCGCCGACGCGCCGACCAAGGTCGCCCTGACCGGCAAGGGGCTGGAGCTCGATCCGGTGACGCACCCCGATGCGCTCGTCGCCGACGAGGAGGCCAGCTTCCGCTTCCTGATCGACGGGAAGCCGGCGGCAGGCGTGAAGGTCACCGTGGTCCCCGGCGGCAAGAAGTACCGCGAAGCCGAAGCGGCGCAGGAACTCGTCACCGGGCCTGACGGCGTGCTGAAGGTCCAGTGGCCGGTCGCCGGCTGGTACTGGCTGAACGCCAGCGCCGAGGACGCCAAGCCCAGCGACAAGCGCGCGACCGCCCGCCGCATGTCGTTCACCACCACGCTCGAAGTGGTCGCCCCCTGACGACGCCTCCGGCCCCGCGCCTCGCCGTCCCGCTCGAGATCGACGCCGCCTGCCTCTCCACCTGGAGGCGGGATGCGCCGGTCGTCGAGATGGGGGGCGAGACGATGGGCACCACTTGGCGCGCGCTGGTCGCTGCGCCGCCGGCGTTCGACCGGGCGGCGGCCCGCGCGGCGGTCGAGGCGCGGCTGGAGGATATCCTCGCGCAGATGAGCCACTGGCGCGAGGACTCGCTGCTCGGCCGATATAATCGCGCGGTTGCAAGCACTTGGGTGGCGCTGCCGGTCGACTTCGCGCACGTGATCGAAGCCGCGCTCGACGTGGCGGAGCGCTCGGGCGGGGCCTTCGACCCGGCGATCGGCGCGCTCGTCGACCTGTGGGGATACGGGCCCGTTAAGGTGGCATTAGCGCCCAGTCAGGAGGACGTCAGGCGCGCGCGCGCGATCTCCGGCTATGGCAGGATGGCGTGGGATTGCGCGGGACGGCGGCTGCGCCAGCCGGGAGGATTGCGGCTGGACCTGTCCGGCATCGCCAAGGGTTTCGCGGTGGACGCAGTGGCTGCCGTGCTGGAAAGACAGGGCTGTGACCACCTCCTGGTCGAGATCGGAGGCGAGCTCGTCGGCCGCGGTCTGCGCCCCGACGGCGATCCCTGGTGGGTGGACCTGGAGACGCCGGTGGAGGATGTCCGCCCCTTGCGCATCGCCCTGCACCAGCTCGCCGTCGCGACCTCGGGCGACTACGTGCGCGGGCGGCACACGATCGATCCGCGCAGCGGCTACCCGGTGGAGCATGCCGTGGCCGTCAGCGTGGTCCACGCCTCCGCCATGCTGGCCGATGCCTGGGCGACCGCGCTCAGCGTCCTGGCACCCGAAGCGATAGCGGCGCTGGCCCGGCGCGAGACGCTGCTGGTGCGGGCTCTGACACGCACCCCCGCCGGCATCGAGGAGTGGATCAGCCCTGCACTCCGAGCCCTGATGGAGCCGGAGGAACCGGCGGGCTGACAAATCGCAAGTCCGCCGGATATCGCCGATCTTCCGCAAGCCGCGACCGCTTGCGTATTTCGACATGAACATTTTTGAGATCACATCTTGATATTGAGAGTGACTCTCAATATCAGCCCCTCCGTCAGTCATTCGACTGCATGAGGGGAAGACATGTCCATCAAGCCATCCAAGGCGGCCGCGCGCCGCACGTTTCTTGCGCTGTCCTGCATCGCGCCGGCCTTCACGCCCGTCGCCCATGCGCAGCAGGCCGACACCGGCGAGCGCAGCCTCGGCGGCATGACCGTCAGCGACACGGCGATCACCGAACAGCCGGGCCGCAAGCTCGAATCGCCGAAGCGCACCCGCCCTGTGCTGGACACGCCGCAGACCATCACCGTGCTCAGCAACGAGGTGATCGAGCAGCAGAACCTGCTGACGCTGCGCGACGTGCTCTCGACCGTGCCGGGCATCACCTTCGGCGCCGGCGAAGGCGGCACCGGCCCGGGCGACAACATCACCTTCCGCGGCTACAGCGCCAGCAACGACATCACCGTCGATGGCGTTCGCGACAGCGCCCAGATCACGCGTACGGACTCGTACAACCTCGAGCAGGTCGAAGTGACCAACGGCGCGAACTCGGTGATCTCGGGCGCCGGTTCGGTGGGCGGCAACATCAACATCGTCACCAAGCGCCCGAAGGCGGACGATGCCTATCTGGCCACCGCGGGCATCGGCACCGACAACTACTACCGCGCCACGGTGGACCTCAACAAGCGCGCCAGCGACCTCGTCGCCTTCCGCCTCAACGCCATGTGGCACCGCAACGACGTGCCGGGCCGCGACGTGGAGGACTACAAGCGCTGGGGCGTCGCTCCGTCGGTCACCATCGGCATCGATGGCCCGACCAGCCTGACGCTGCAGTACAACCACCAGGAAGACGACAACATCCCGCAGTACGGGATACCGTATTACGCGGGCGAGGTCGTTCCCGGCATCCATCGCAGCGACTACTTCGGTTTTCGCAACGTCGACAAGCAGAAGATCAACGTCGACCAGTTGACCGCGATCTTCGAGCACGCCTTCAGCGACACCGTCTCGATCCGCAACCTCGCTCGCTGGCAGGATTCGCAGCAGATCACGATGGTGAACCCGCCCCAGGGGACCTACTGCCTTTCGACCGGCCTCCAGCCCACCGGCGCCGCCTGCCCGGCGACGGTTCCGGCCGGCTACTATCTGCCCTCCGGTCCCCGCGGCACAACGCGTGATACCCGCAACCAGCTGATGTTCGACCAGGTCGACCTCAAGGCGGTGTTCAACACAGGCGCCATCGAGCACACCATCGACATCGGCGCGGCGGCCACCTGGGAGAAGTACGACCTCTACAACGGCAACGTGCTGCGCAACGCCAACGGTACGGCGGCCTTCACATCCTTCCCGCTCATCTACATAGACAATCCCAATGTCGTCGTGCCCGGACCGGCAGGCCGCGTCTACGGCAACAACGTCTATACGGGGCCGGTCAACTTCATCCGGACCGGACATACGATCGGTGAACAGACGAACGTCGCCGGCTACATCTTCGACACGATGAGGTTCGGCAAGTTCGAGCTGAGCGGGGGCGCGCGCCTGGAGCGCAACAGCGGCACCTCGCGCACCGACAGCATCGCAGCGACGACCACGGCGACGGTCACGCAGGGCCAGGTGACCCCGGGCCTCAAGGCGAGGAACGCCGACACCCTGTTCTCGTACCGCGTGGGCCTGAACTACAAGCCGGTGGAAGCGGTCAGCATCTACGCCGCCTACGGCAATTCGCGCACGCCGTCGAAGAACTCGGTCAATGGTTCGTGCACGGCGGAAACACCGGGCGTCGTGAACACGACCTGCAACATCAACCCGGAATCGGCCAAGAACTACGAGATCGGCGTCAAGGGCGAGCTGTTCGACGGTGGGCTGCTGCTGACCGCCGCCGCGTTCCGCAACGAGCGCGACAAGTACGCGGTCGTCTCCGGAGATCCGACCGTGCCCAACCAGCAGCTCGACGGCAAGTCGCGCGTGGACGGGATCGCGCTGGGTGCCTCGGGCACGATCACGCCGAACTGGACGATTACCGCCAACTACACCTATCTCGACGCCGAGCTGCTGCAGTCGGTCTCCGACGAATGCCTGGCCGACCCCGGCTCGGGCACCTGCACCAACACTCCGGCAAACCCGAACCCGGGCGCTGGGCAGTTCCTGCCGCAGACGCCCAAGCACTCCGGCAGCCTGTTCACCACGTACCGCCTCCCCTTTGGCCTGACCATCGGGTATGGCTTCACCTATCAGGGCAGCTTCATGCTCACCGCCGCCACCCCGACTGCGGGCGCGATCAAGTCGGACGACTTCCTCATCCACCAGGGCTACCTGGCGTATGAGTTCTCGCCGAACTTCTCTGCACAGCTCAACGTCAAGAACATCGGGGACAAGCTTTATTACACGCGCATCCGCGGGAATGGCGTGGGCTGGGCCACCCCGGGCGATGCACGCTCGGCGGTGCTGACGCTGACCGCGAAGATGTAAGCCGACCCGCAGTCAAAAGGGGGAAGCCCGGCGCCCGCTCACCGAGTGCGTGCGCCGGGCTTTTCCTTTTGACCCCGAACATTGTCAGCGCCCGCGACTTGGGCGAGAGAGACAGGCATGGTCATCGAGATCCCCGAACTGTTCGACGCCGCCGAAGTGCGCGAGATGCGCCAGGCGCTGGAGGCGGCGGAGTGGAGCGACGGCCGCGCCACCGCGGGCCACCGCGCCGCCCGGGTCAAGGAGAACGAGCAGCTTGCGCTCGACCACCCCCTCGCCCGGCAGCTCGCCGACCGGGTGCTCGAACGCCTGGGCCGGACCCCGATGTTCATCGCAGCCGCCCTTCCCGCGCGCGTGCTGCAGCCCCGCTTCAGCCGCTACGACGGGCACGGGCACTACGGCAACCACGTGGACAACGCGATCTTCCCGATCCCCGGCACCGGCGAGCACCTGCGCTCCGACGTGTCGAGCACCCTGTTCCTGAGCGAGCCCGAAAGCTACGAGGGCGGCGAACTCGTCATCGAGGACATGTTCGGCACGCACAGGGCCAAGCTCCCCGCAGGAAGCCTGATCGTCTATCCGGGCTCCAGCCTGCACCGGGTGATGCCGGTGACGCGCGGCACCCGTCTGGTCTCGTTTTTCTGGACGCAGAGCTTCGTCGCCTCGCCCGAGCGGCGGCGGCTGCTGTTCGAGCTCGACGGCGCCATCCAGTCGGTCGCCACCGACCATCCCGAGCACCCCTCCGTCGACAGCCTGACGCAAGTGTACCACAACCTCCTGCGCCAGTGGTCGGCCACGTGAGCGAAGCGTCCCCGCCGCTGCCCCCGCTGACGGCGATCCCGGAGACTTTGCGGACGCTGTCGGACTACGAGCGGCGCGCCGAGCACCATCTCCCGGCCGAGGTGTGGCGACACATCCAGGAAGGCTCCGGCCGCGGCATCACGCTGCGCGAGAACCGCGCCGCGTTCGACCGGATCGGGCTGCTGCCCCGCGCGCTGGCGGACCTCGACGGGTCGACCGCGATCGACCTGCTCGGGCGTGCGCATGCCGCGCCCGTGATGCTCGGCCCGGTCGCCTACCAGCGACTGGCGCACCCCGAGGGAGAGCTGGCCAGCGTGCGCGCCGCGGCTGCGCTGGACGTGGGCATGATCGTCAGCACGCTTGCCAGCGTGACGATGGAGGACATCGCCGCCGCTGCCATCGCCATGGCCGGCGAGCTGGGACGGCGCCCCGCGCCGCTGTGGTTCCAGCTCTATCTCCAGCCCCTGCGCGAGCACAGCCTGCAACTGGTCCGCCGCGCCGAGGCGGCGGGCTACGAGGCGATCGTGCTCACCGTCGACGCCGCCCTCAAGCCCCAGGGCATCACGCTGCCGCCCGGGGTGGAGCCGGTGAACCTGGCGGGGATGCCGCGCCCGCGCCAGACCGCGGTGCCCGGGGGGCGGATCCTGCTCGGCACTCCGCTGGCGCAGGCCGCGCCCGGGTGGGACGACCTCGCCTGGCTGCGCCGCGCCACCACACTGCCGATCCTGCTCAAGGGCGCGGTCCTGGGCGAGGACGCGCGCCGCGCGGTGGATGAAGGCGTCGATGGGCTGATCGTGTCGAACCACGGCGGCCGCGTGCTCGACGGGGTGCCCAGCGGCCTGGAACTGCTGCAGAACGTGGCGGAGGCCGCGGCGGGCCGGGTGCCGCTGCTGGTGGACGGCGGCGTGCAGCTGGGGACCGATGTCGTCAAGGCGCTGGCGCTCGGGGCCCGCGCGGTGCTGATCGGGCGGCCGCAGATGCACGCGCTGTCGGTGGCGGGGATGGCGGGCGTGGCGCACATGCTGCTGGTGCTGCGCACCGAGATCGAGGCGGCCATGGCGCAGCTGGGCTGTCCCGAACCGCGCCTGCTTTGCCCAGAGCGGCTCGTCGCGCTCAGCTGAGCGTCAGGCCGCCGCGGCGACCATGCTCAGTTCCTCCGGGTGCGGGACCACCAGCGTCTTGCCGCTGAACTGGACAAGGCCGCGCTGTCGCAGGTCGCCCAGCACCCGGTTCACGTGGACCGGCGTCAGCCCGACGATATCGGCGATGTCCTGCTGCGTGAGCGGGATGGTGCAGCGGTCGCCCATGACGCGGTTGATCTCGCGCAGGCGGGCATAGAGCTCGGACAGAAGCGAGCCCACCCGCTCGGTGGCGGACTTGCGGCCCAGGCTGACGATCCAGTCGGTCTGGCGGTTGAGCGTCTTCACCACGCCGGCGAGGAGCTTCATGACGCCATCACCCGGCTTGGCGTGGATGCCGGCGAGCGGCATCTCGGTGACCTTCACTTCGGTGAGCGCGATGACGGGGAGGTCCGACCGGCCCGCCAGCAACCACTGCGGCTCGCAGTAGTCGCCCGGGAGAAACAGGGCGGTGATCTGACGGCGCCCGTCAGCCAGCAGGCAGTAGCGGCAGGCCCAACCCTCCTCGATACGAAAGACCTTGTCCTGGACCTCCTCC
This sequence comes from Novosphingobium soli, assembly GCF_042432915.1. Classification (NCBI taxonomy): domain Bacteria; kingdom Pseudomonadati; phylum Pseudomonadota; class Alphaproteobacteria; order Sphingomonadales; family Sphingomonadaceae; genus Novosphingobium; species Novosphingobium soli. The sequence continues at coordinate 100,925 of NZ_JBHLWK010000010.1, read as the reverse complement.
TTGCGGGCGAGGTGCTCGTGTCGACGGAAGTGGCGGATTTGGTCCGCTGCATGACTCGATCGCATGGTTTCCTCTTCCTTCACCCCCGCAACGTCAGACTGGAGTGATTCGGTGCGGGGCCGGTTGATCTATGTTACGAGCCGAGGCTCCCTAGCGATCAACCGGCCCGGAAGCGGGATGAGTGGAACCGGGACGCTCATCGGATGTTCAGCCGATCCCCGATCGTCGCCGGGCTCACGGCAGCGCATAGGCGACCACCTCGTCGCCGATCGGGGTCTCCATGAAGTGGTGCCCGCCCGGGACGATCACCAGGTACTGTTTGCCGTTCACGGAATACGTCATCGGCGTCGCCTGGCCACCGGCGGGCAGGACGTCGGACCACAGCGTCTTGCCGGTGCGCAGGTCGATGGCGCGGATCAGGTTGTCGGTCGTCGCGGCCACGAACACCAGCCCGCTGGCGGTCACCACCGCGCCGCCGTTGTTGGGAGTGCCGATCTCGAACGGCAGCATCGAGGGGATGCCGAAGGGCCCGTTGGTGCGCGCCGAGCCGAGCGGGCGGTCCCAGATGGTGCGGCCGGTCGCCATGTCGATCGCGCGCATGCCGCCGTAGGGAGGCTGCTTGCACAGCATGCCGGTGAGCGGAAGGCGCCAGCCGGCGTTGACGTCGATGGCATAGGGGGTGTGGGCTTGGGGATCGCCGGCACCCTCGGCGCCGCCGATCTCGCCGCGCGCCTGGTCGCGCGGGGCCCAGCCCTTGCGGTCCGCCTCCGCGCGCGGCACCAGCCGGACGTAGTTGGGCATGTCGTTGTAGTTGGCGACGATCACCCCGCGCCGCGGGTCGACGGCGATGCCGCCCCAGTCCGTCCCGCCGTTGTAGCCCGGATACTCGATCGAACGACGGTCGCTCTCCGGCGGCGTATAGAAGCCCTTGTAGCTCGCCTTCCGGAACTGGATGCGGCAGACCATCTGGTCGATGGGGGACATGCCCCACATGTCGCGCTCGGTCAGCGCGGGCTTGCGCAGGGTATGCCACAGCGAGACCAGCTGCGTGCTCGCCCGCTGCTCGGGCTCGACGCCGCCGCGCGGCGCGCGGATCTCGCCCACCGGGGTGAGCGGGCGCCCGGTCCTGCGATCGAGCACGTAGATGTCGCCCTGCTTGGAAGGCAGCACCAGCGCCGGGATGCCGCGATAGTCGACCAGCGTGGCCTGCGCGCCGAAGTCGTAGTCCCACACGTCGTTGCGGACCGCCTGGAACTTCCACCGCGGCTTGCCGGTGACGACGTCGAGCGCGACCAGCGAGGTGGCGAAGGCCTTCTCCTGCGGCCGGCGCAGGCTGGAATAGTAGTCCGCCGCCGCGTTGCCCATCGGCAGGTAGACGAGGCCGAGCTGCTCGTCGCCGCTGGCGGTGGTCCACATGTTGGGCGTGCCCCGGGCCCAGGTCTGGCCCTGGGGCGGATAGCCGTTCCACTCGGGATGCATCATGTCCCAGGCCCAGCGCAGCTTGCCGGTGACGGCATCGTACCCGCGGATGACGCCCGAGGGCGCCCAGCGGTCCTGCCCGTCGAGCACCTGGTGCCCGGTCACAACCACGCCGCGCACGATCGTCGGCGGCGAGTTGATCGAGACGTAGCCCGGAGGAGTCTGGCCCATGCCGACCTTGGTGTCGACCGCGCCATGGGTCCCGAAGCCGGCGCACCGGGCACCGCTGCGGGCATCGATGGCGAAGAGCCGCGCGTCGAGCGTGCCGAAGATGATCCGCGTGGCGCACGGCGCGTCCGCCGCGGCGCCCGGGACGGCGTAGTAGCTCACGCCGCGGCAGGCCGCGGTGTAGGGGATGGCGTCATCGGACACCTTGGGATCGAAGCGCCAGCGCTGCTTGCCCGTCGCCGGGTCCAGGGCCAGCACGATGTTCTTGGGCGTGCAGACGTAGAGCGTATTGCCGACCTTCAACGGCGTGTTCTCGCCGCCGTAAGTGCCGCGCACCTCTTCCGAGGAAGGCATGTCGCCGGTGTGAACGAGCCAGGCGCGCTTCAGGCTCTTGACGTTGTCCGGCGTGATCTCCCCCAGGGGCGAGAAGCGCCGCGCGCTGGTGGTGCCGCCATAGGCCGGCCAGTCGTCCCCGGCATAGGCGAGCGAGGGATCGGCCATGTCGTAGCGCAGCGCCGGCAGGGCCAGCGCCGGGCCGGTCTGCGCCATGCGGCCGAAGATCAGCGCGGTCCCGGCGGCCAGCACGACCACGGCCAGGCTCGCCCCCAGCCCCAGCCTCCAGCGATGCGGATGCGTCGATAGCGTCGGCATGACGAGCAGCACGGCGACGAGCAGGACCAGCGGCGCGACCACGCGCGGGACCAGGGCCCAGTTGTTGGCGCCGACTTCGGCGATCGCCCAGATCACCGTCAGCACGAAGATCGCGCAATAGAGCCATCCGCCCGCCATCCTGCGCCGGAACAGCAGGACGCCGGACGCCAGCATCGCCAGTCCGGTGATGAGGTAGTAGGCGGACCCGCCCAGCACCGCGAGCCACGCTCCGCCCAGGGCAAGCACCACGCCGATCGCGGCGATGACGCCCCCGAGGATCAGCGGCGACAACGGACGCGCCCGGCGTGGCGCGTTGAGACCTTGCATCGATTTACACTCCGGCAATGTACGGGCTGCGACTGTGGGAATGGGGGGAAGACGCCAAGGTTCCGCCGCTTCGCGGAAAACCCGCGAATTTCAATCACGCATGCGCAATCGCGCGGAACCGCCTGTGGACGCGTCCCCGCCGCGCCGGCCGCCACACTGATCGAAGTTAGCTGCAGTGCCAAAGGCGGGAACGGGGCCATGCACGTGCCGATTGGAGAGCCATCACAGGAAGGGATCATGACCATGTCCATGTTCGACAAGGTGATTGCCGCCATCACTCCGCCGGAGACAGCCCAGCAGCGCGCCGATGCCCATGCCAAGGCGCGCGAGGCGGCGGAACCGGGCGACTGGCTCTCGCTCGTGCTCGACCACCACGAGGAAATCGGAGCCGCCTTTGCCGCCGTTCGCGCTGCTTGCGACAGCGCCAGCCGCAGGGTCAAGCTGCGCCAGCTGGGCGTGGTGCTGACCGGCCACGCCCAGGCGGAGGAGGCCGTCCTCTATCCCGCGCTCGCCACCCACGGCGAGAAGACCCACGCCACCGCCGGCTACGAGGAGCAGTCGGTCACCAAGGTGCAGATGGCGATCCTCAAGGACCTCGATCCCATGAGCCAGGAGTTCGAGGACAAGCTGGGCCACATCGAAGGCGCGGTGCTGCACCACATCTACGCCGAGGAACACAACTGGTTCATCGACCTCAAGCAGAAGGCGCCCGCGGCCGACCAGGCGAAGCTCGCCGACCGCTATACCGAGGAATACGGCCGCTACACGGGCGTAGAGGCGATGGCCTGAGGCAACGGACCGAAAGGACCAGCACATGCACGACATCGACAAGGACGATCGCGGGCCCAACCCTAAGGAGCCGCTGGAGACGCCGCGCGGCACCTTCGGAGACGCCCGCCCGGACGAGTACCACGATCCCCGCGCCCGCCCCGGTCACAAGCCGGAAAAGGTGGAGGACCGGCCGCTCGTGAACAAGGTCAAGCCGGAAGACTACCCCGAGGCCGAACGCCGCGACGGTGACGTCACCCGCTGATCGGGTCCCGGCTTCACCTTTCCCCCAGACCCGCATGGGGGCGCGGACCAAGACCGCACCCCGCGGGAAGCCGCCCACCACGGCGCCTCATACAGCGAAGGAACCATCATGACGGACGTCGGCGACGATGCGCCCCTGACCACTTCCAAGCATGCAGATCCCGCGAACGACGCGGCTGCCCTGGGGCTGGAGCCCCATGGCGACAGCCTCATCTCCCGCTCGGTGACCATCAACCGCCCGCGCGAGGAGCTCTTCCAGTTCTGGCGCGACTTCGGCAACCTGCCCCGGTTCATGGACAACGTCGAGCGTGTCGACGTGATCGACCAGAACACCAGCCACTGGGTCGTCACCGCGCCCGGCGGTCGCACCGTCGAATGGGACGCCGCGATCACCGAGGAACGCCCCGGCGAGTACATCGCCTGGGCCTCGCAGGACGGTGCGGACGTTCCCAATAGCGGCAGCATCGCGTTCCGCGACGCCGGCGCACGCGGCACCGTGGTCACCGCGACGATCGCCTACGATCCGCCCGGCGGCGTGCTGGGCAAGGCCGTGGCCAAGCTGTTCCAGCGCGAGCCTGCCATCCAGGCGCGGCGCGACCTGCGCCGCTTCAAGCAACTCATGGAGGCGGGCGAAGTCGCCACCTCCGCCCGGAACCGCAAAGAGCTCGAAGAGGAGAACGCCTGATGCGCGCGCTGACCTGGCACGGCAAGCACGACGTCCGCGTCGATACGGTCGCGGACCCCGAGATCGTCAATCCTCGGGATGCGATCATCAAGGTCACCTCGACCGCCATCTGCGGCTCGGACCTCCACCTCTACGACGGCTACATCCCGACCATGCAGTCGGGCGACATCCTCGGCCATGAATTCATGGGTGAGGTGGTCGAGACCGGCCCCGGCTCGACGCTCAAGAAAGGCCAGCGCGTCGTCGTCCCCTTCACCATCGCCTGCGGCAGCTGCTATCACTGCGGCAAGCAACAGTATTCCGCCTGCGACAACGGCAACCCTGCCGACAACCAGGACATCGCGCAGGCCGCCTACGGCCACCCCATGTCCGGCCTGTTCGGCTATAGCCACATGACCGGCGGCTATTCCGGCGGCCAGGCGGAATACGTGCGCGTGCCGTTCTCCGACGTGGGCCCGATCGTCGTTCCCGACGATATCGAGGACGACAAGGTGCTGTTCCTCTCCGACATCCTGCCCACCGGATGGCAGGCGGCCGAATACGCCGAGATCGAGCCCGGCGACACCGTCGCGGTCTGGGGCTGCGGCCCCGTCGGCCTCTTCGCGGTGCAGTCGGCCTTCCTGATGGGCGCGGAGCGGGTGATCGCCATCGACCACTTCCCGCACCGCCTGGAACTCGCCAGGAAGTTCGGGGCCGAGACGATCAACTTCGAGGAAACCAAGACCTACGAAGCGCTGCTGGAAATGACCGGCGGCATCGGCCCCGACGCCTGCATCGACGCGGTCGGCCTGGAGGCGCATGGCTTCTTCGTCGACAACGTCGTGGACCAGATCAAGGCCTCGCTGTTCCTGGGCACGGATCGCACCCATTCAATCCGCCAGGCCATCATCGCCTGCCGCAAGGGCGGCCGCGTCTCGATGCCGGCAGTCTACGGGGGCTTCGTGGACAAGTTCCCGCTGGGCGCGTTCATGGAGAAGGGCCTCACGCTCAAGACCGGCCAGACGCACGTCCAGCGCTACCTGCCCGGCCTGCTGAACGCGATCGTCGAGGGCAAGATCGACACCACGTTCCTCATCAGCCACCGCCTGCCGCTATCGCAGGCGCCCGAGGGCTATCGGATGTTCCACGATAAGCAGAACGAAGTGACCAAGGTCGTGCTCAAGCCCGGGCTCGATCGGGTCGCCGCCTGAGGAGATCGGCATGAGCAGGAAATTCGGCATCGTCACCGGTGCCTCCACGGGCATCGGCTTCGAACTCGCCCACCTTGCCGCGCAGGACGGCTACGACCTGCTGGTGGTCGCCGACGAGCCGCTGATCGAAGCCGCCGGGCGCGACCTCCAGGCGCACGGCACCCACATCCGGGCGGTGGAGGCCGATCTCTCCACGCTGGAAGGCGTGGACCGCCTGCTGGACGCGGCGGAAGGCCGCGCGGTGGACCTGCTCTGCGCTAATGCGGGGCGAGGCCTGGGCCGCGCGTTCCTGGTGCAGGACGTGGAGGACTGGCGGCGGGTGATCGACACCAACATCACCGGCACCGTCTATCTGCTGCAGCGCGTGCTGCAGCAGATGGCGGCGCGCGACAGCGGCAAGGTGCTGGTCACGGGGTCGATCGCCGGGCTCATCCCCGGCAGCTTCCAGGCGGTGTACAACGCCAGCAAGGCCTTCGTGGACAATTTCACCGACGGCTTGCGCAACGAGCTTAAGGAGAAGGAGGGGATCACCCTCACCACGCTGATGCCCGGGCCCACCGAGACCGAGTTCTTCGAGCGGGCCGACATGCTCGATACCGACGTCGGCACGCGCGAAAAGGACGACCCGGCCAAGGTTGCGAAGGATGGCTGGGAGGCGCTGCATGCCGGCAAGTCGCACATTGTCTCGGGCTGGATGAACAAGGTCCAGGCTGCGGCCGCGCACGTTGCACCCACCGCCGCGCTGGCCGAGATGCACCGCAAGATGGCGGAACCGGGCACCGCCAAGAGCTGACAGGGGCGCCCCCTGCGCGGGGGCGCCGCTCACCCGATGCCGAGCGTGACCGTCTGGGCGGGCGCATCGCGCAGGCGCAGCCGCAGCTTGCCGTCGCCGGGCCGCGGCACCTGTATCGAGGCGCCGGTGAACCCCTGCGGCACGCTCGTCGCCTGACCGAAGGCGTCGTCGGCGGCGACCGCCTGGATCAGGAACAGGTCACGACCGCGGATCGTGCATGCGCCGGCGGGCTCGCTCCCGCAGGACACCGCCTCGATCCGGGGCAGCCGCGCCAGCGTCGTCAGCGCCAGCCAGTCGCCGGCCTGCTCGCGCCCATCCTCCATGCGCACCAGCCGGAACCGCAGCGGGCCGAAGCTCGCCGGCGGCAGATCGGCGGCGCGCAGGGTGGCGACGGCGACATCGGCGCTTTCCAGCACCAGCCCCTTGCCGGCAGAGAGCCGCGCCACGGTCTCGCCGCCGTCGAGCGCGACTTCCAGCACGTCGCGGGCGCCGAGCTTCGTCCCAGGCCCGGCCTTCACGGAGAAGACCAGCTCGCCATCGCTGCGCAGCAGGTCGCCCGTCACCAGATCGGGCCGACGACCGCCCTCATCGCCCGGGCCGGGATAGAGGGTCCGGCTCAGCACCTCGACGCGCGGCCGGGGCGGCGCGACGTGCAGCGGCAGCGTCAGGGTCCGGCCGTCGGCGAGCCTGACCAGCGCCTTGTCGGGTGCGGCGCCCGCCTCCGGCACGCGCCCGGACCCTTGCACGACCAGCCGCAGGCGATCGGCGCCGCCGTCGCGCGTCAGCCCGTCCGGACGCATCTCGAGGGAGCCCACGGTTACGGACTGCACCTGGTCCAGTCGCTGACCGCTCAGCGTGCCCTGCGCGTCGCCGGAATGAAGCGTGATCGCCTCGATCCGGCTGGCCTGCGTTCGGGCCTTGAGCGCGAGCACAGCCGGCTCGCGCGCACCGCGCTCGCGCACCTCCAGGTGCCGGGTGCCGGGCTGCGCCCCTTCCAGCGGCACTCGCACCGCCAGCTTGTCCGCCCCCTGCGGCTTCGCTGGAAGCGTGCGCAGGCTGCCGTTCGCCTGGCGCAGCGTCACCGCCTCCACGCAGGAGGGCGCGGCGCCTTCCAGCACGATGTCGTTGTCGCGCCCGACGATCAGCCCCTCGGGGTCGCCCGCAAGCTTCCATCCGCCGGCGTCGGGACGCTGCAGGACGAAGTCGGGCCCGTCGAACGCAGCGAAGCCCCATTGCCCGTGCAGGTGCGCGCGCACTGTCCCGGTGAAGGCGGCCGGCAGGGCCTCTGCCGCGATCACGAAGCCGCCCTTGTCCGCCCGCGCGGTCGCCGGCACCTCCTGCACCTGTCCCGAGCTCGAGGTCAGCCGGACCTTGGCATCGTGCGCGAAGTCGGTCGAGAACACCAGCGGCGCGCCCTCGACCGGGAGGACGACGGCGGCGCCCGCGGCGCAGATCGGCCCATCGGCGGTGCTGCGCAGCTGGGGCGGGATGTCCGCCTCGATCGCGGGCAGCGCCGCCACCATCACGGACTTGGGCTTCTTGAACGAGGGGGCCGCATTGAGCAGGAGCCCCATTGTCGCGTCGTGGCGGACGCTCAGCGTCGGCAGATAGTTGAACTGCGGGTTGTTGAAGGCGCCGAAGATCCGGGCGACGTCGCGGGCGACGGCGATGTAGGGGCTGTAGTAGCCGCCCCCCGCCTCCCGCGTGGCGCTCAGTTGCAGCGCGAGGTCGGTCGGCGTGCCCGTCAGCGTGTCGGCGAGGGAGCTGGTGTGGACGTCGTTCAGCACCAGCGCGTCGCGGTTCTGCACCAGGCAGGACGCCTGCAGCTCGATCACCTTGGAGAGGCAGTCCTCCTGGAGCTTGATCGACAGGCTGCGCGCCAGCACCGGCGCCACCGTGCGCAGGTATTCCGGCCCGTTGTCGTCCTGCGCGCGGATCGCGGCCATGAACGCTTCCAGGCGCGAATGGTCGAGCGAGGCCTGGTTGAGATCCTGGCTGGCGCGCACGAACTCGCCCGGCTTGCCGCGCACCGCATCGACGAGGACGCCCTCGGCCCCGCCCGTCTCCGGGACCATCAGCAGCACGGCCTGCCGCGCGCCCTCCGGAACGACGAGCGTGAGGGTGCGGTCCTTGTCCTTCGACTTCCAGGTCTTCGCCGTGTCGATCCAGTCCTTGGGCGGCGGATTGGTCGCGCCGCGCAGGAAGGCGGAGACCAGCAGGAACTCGGCGTCCTGGTCCTTGGGCAAGGCGGCGCGGATCACCAGGCGGTCGCCCGCCGCAAGGCTGGGCACGCGGGCGATCGGCAGCGTCCGGCCGCCGCGCGTCACCTCGATGGCGAGGTCCGGCCCGGCCAGCTCGAAGGGGGCGGGATCGGCGAGCACCGGCACGGACGCGAGGGCGGCCCCGGCGAGAACCGCCAACGGCAGCGTGCGCGACGAGACAGGATGGCGGCGCTTCTTCGATCCGTTGGACAAGCTGCTGGATTCCCGTCGTTGGTCCCGATCATGTGCCCCGCCGCGCTCTTAGCCGCAGATGCGCCCCAGGTACATGCCGGTCACTCCTGGTCGCCCGATCGCATGACCTGCGGGATGAAGCCCAGCAGTTCCCGCGCCAGGAACCCCAGCGGGCCGATCGTCTCGGCACAGCGGCGGCCGGCCTCGCCGTGCAGCCATACGGACCACAGCGCCGCTTCCAGCGGAGAACAGCCGCGGGCCAGCAATGCGCCGGTGATGCCCGCCAGCACGTCGCCCGAGCCGCCGGTGGCCAGCCCGACGTTGCCGCCCGTGTACCCATAGAGGGCGCCGCCGGGCTCCGCGACCAGCGTGCTCCCGCCCTTCAGCACCACCACCGCGCCGAACCGCTCGGCCGCCGATCGCGCCGCCGCGGCCCGGTCACGCTCGATCACCTCGGCGTCGCACTCCAGCATGCCCGCGATCTCACCCACGTGCGGTGTCAGCACGGCGGGTGCGCCGCGCGCCCGCAACGCCTCTGCATGTGCGGACAGGCCCAAGAGCGGGGCGGCGTCGATCACCAGCCCGGCGGTCCAGTCCGCCTGCGCCAGCAGCCCGCCCAGCAAGCGCGAGGCATGCGGCTCGCTCGACATGGCGGGACCGACGACGACCGCATCGCAGCGAGACAGGTGCTCGGCGATCCCCTCGGGCGGCGCGTCGATCTCACCCTCCGGGCTCACCGGCAGCGCCAGCACCGCCGCCTCGGGCAGCAGCGCGCCCAGCGCGATCGCCGCGGGCGCCACTGTGCCGACGCGGACTTTGCCGGCACCCGCGCGCAAGGCGGCTTCCGCGCTCAGGCCCACGCCGCCCGGCACGGTCAGGCACCCGCCCAGAACCATCACCCGGCCGCGCGCGTTCTTGTCCGCGCCGGAGACCGGCTGCGGCAGCGGGTGGGCGCGCAGCCATGCGACGTCGAGCGGCAGCGCCTCGGCAGGCGCGCTTTCAGCCACGGGCGGCCACCATCTGGTCCGGCTCGCGGGTGGCAGGCGTGCCTTCCCGCTCCATCGGCGCGGTGACGTTGTAGCGCTCCAGCGCGAGGCGCCCGTCGTGCCCGGCGCCGGGATCGAAGCGGTACTGCGTCACCCCGCAGTTGGCGACGTCGCCCTGCGCGTCGATGGCCAGGATCTCCGCCTCGCTCAGTTGCTCGATGACGTAGCGCATGCACAGCACGACGACCTGGTGGGCGACGATCATCACCCGCCGCCCGGCGTAGTGCAGCGATACCGTATCGAGCAGGGCACGCAGGCGGAAGATCACGTCGACCCAGCTCTCGCCGCCGGGCGGGCGATGGTAGAACTTGCCGAGCACCTGCCGGAACTGCGCCTGCTCCGGCTGGAACTCGCGTATCCCCAGGGTGGTGAGCCCGTCGAGGATGCCGAACTCCTTTTCACGCAGCCGCTCGTCGATGCAGATGCGCAAGTCCGGATCGCAGCCGCCGGCGGCGCGGAACAGCTCCGCGGTCTCGATAGCGCGCACGTAAGGGCTACATAGGACCACCTCTGGGCGCTGGCCCTCCTCGCCCTGCCCGAACCAGCGCCCCAGCGCGCCGGCCTGCTCCCGGCCGAGCTGCGACAGCGGGACGTCGACATCGCGGTGTTCGAGCTCGATGCGGTGGAGGCCGCCTTCGTGCGCGGCGTCGCGCGCGACGTTGCCGGCGCTCTGGCCGTGGCGGATCAGCCAGAGCACGCTGGGCCAGCGCGAGGCCGGGTGCGGGTGGTGTTGCATTCGGTCCATGCCCCATAATGGAGCGAGCACGTCCTCGGTTCCTTCCGCCCGCCGCCTGGAAGGCGCAGGCGCGCAAAAGCGGACACATCTACAAAATTGCGATCCGACGCCGCAACCGCGAGACAGCGGCCACCGTTAGGGAAGCAATTTCCAAGGAGAAAACACCATGGCCAAGGAAACCTTCACCGACGCGATCGCTCTCCTCAAGGCGGATCACCGCCACGTCGAAGAGCTTTTCGACAAGTTCGAGAAAGCCGGTACCGCGCAGAAGCAGAAGATCGCCCAAGAGATCTGCAACGAACTGAAGATTCACACGGTGATAGAGGAAGAGATCTTCTATCCCGCCCTCAAGGGCAAGATCGAGGACGACACGCTGAGCGAAGCCTATGTCGAGCACGACGGGGCCAAGGTGCTCATCAACGACATCATGGCCGGATCGCCCGAGGACGAGTTCTACGATGCCAAGGTGACGGTGCTGAGCGAAGAGATCCGCCACCACGTCCACGAGGAGGAGATGCGCGGCGAAGGCATGTTCGCGCAGGCGCGCAAGACCGACGTCGACCTCGTCGCGCTGCGCGACGAGATGCTGCAGCGCAAGCAGGAGCTGCTGAAGCTGGCGAAGGCCGGGGAACTGCCGCCGGCCGAGCTGCGCGTGGTGCACGCCTGACACCCCGCCTGCCATGACGCTGCCTATATACTATTGAGAATCATTCTCATCTTCTGTACACCCCTTCTCGGGCCAGCAGAGGAGATCGAGCGTCATGGCAGACCGGCAGCATCCCACCGAGGCCCGCCGCCTCCGCGCGATCACGGGGGCGCAGGCGCCGTCATGATGCATGCGCCCATCGTCCGAGCCGCGGCCCCAGCCCGGCTCGAAGGCCTGGTCACCGCCGCGGCGCGGTGCTGGCGGTCGGCCCGAGACAAGGGCGCACCGGCACCGGCCCGCCTCTACGCCCTGCTCTCGCCGGACCACTGGGAGATGCTGGTGCCGGCGCTCGACAGCCTGATGACGCTTTACGAAGGCGCGCTGCTGCGGCCGGTCACGACCGGGACCGGCGCCGAGCCGAGCCAGGACGAGGACCGCCTCGCCAGGCTGCTGATGGGCCGGCCTGCCCCCGATGAGGAGGGCATCGCCTGCCCCCCGGGCCTGGAGCGAGCCTTCACCTGCGCCTTGCAAACGACCCGCGTGATGATCGCGCTGGTGATGAGCGCGCCGATCGGGAAGCAGGCCTAGGGGGGTAGCGATCCGGCTGGCCGGGGTCGTCCTCTGCTGAGGCGCGAACTCGCCTCAGGCGGCGGCGACGTGCTCGGCGGCAGGCTGACCCGCATCGGTGCGCGCGCGCTGGATGAGGAAATCCGCAACCGCACGGGCGGCGCGCGCGGAGGCCCGACCTTCGCCGCCGGCGAACGTCTCCACCACGCCTTCCCGCTGTGCAGGCAGGTAGTCCGGGTGTGAGGCGATTGCGGCCGCAACCTTGTCGACGATCCCCGCCGCGCTCTCGTGCACCGGGCCATAGCGCCAGTGGCGATAGCTGGGATCGTCCTGCCAGTGGACCTGGTGGGCGTTCAGGAACAGGCAGGGCCGCGGCCGCACGACGTATTCGTAGACCTGGCTGCTGACGTCGCCCACGTAGACGGACGCCGCCTGGACGTACCGCATGTCCACGCTGGCCGGGCTGCCAAGGTCGATGTGGATGTTGGGCAGCATCGCGAACTCGGCGAGCTGGCGCTCCATGCGGGCACGGGCGCGGCGATTGTCGTACATCCGGATGTGGGGTGCCACGACCAGGTTGAAGCGGTCGTCGCGCGCGAACTGGCGGATGACGTCGAGGCCCATCGCCGGCCAGGACGACAGCGCCGGCGAAAAGTGCGGGTTGTAGAGCACGATCGGCCGATCCTGCGCGAACAGCCGGTCGGGCAACCGCCCTTCGACGAGGTCGAACTTGCCGTAGCCGACGATGGCATAGTGGCCGGGGCGGATCAGGCCCATGTCCAGCATGCGGCGCTCCTGCTTCTCGCCGGCGAGGAGCACGAAGTCGAACTCGCGGATGCGGGGGTCGTACCCCACCGCGCGGTCCCCGGCGCCATGGCAGGTGTGGATGAAGCAGGTGTCCCGCAAGCCCAGCCTGCGGAGCCGCAGTGAGGTCCGCTCCGGCACGACCACGGCATCGAACCGCGCGAGCAGGCGCCGCGCGGCAAGGAGCGCCGGCAGCTTCGGCGGCGTCGACTTGCCCAGCAACCGGGTCAGCGCCGACAGCAGGCGATTGCCGACGTGCACGAAGGCCATCGCGTCCACCCCCTCGCGCGCAGCGATCTCGCGCGCCAGTGCGAGGTGATCCTCGGTGAAGGCGACGATCGTGACGGCGAACCGGGGATCGCGCGCCAGGCCGAGCGCCAGCGGCATCCCGTGGTAGACGTGGTGCAGCTGGGCGTTGAAGAAAAAGCATATGCGCTGTGGTGCCGCCGGAGCGACATCGGGTCTGAAGCTTTCATGGCGCATGATCTGCTCCGTTGACCATCGAGAGCCGCCGGCGGTGACCGCCCAGACCGCATGGAGTCACCGGACTTGACCCGGATAGCCCCCAGTGCGCCATCGCGTTTGGCGGGGCAGCGCTCGCAAGCAGAAATGCGCTGCGGCGCCGTATGTTCCACGCTGGCATCAACCCCGAAGCGGGGCCGCATCCGCCGCCGTTGCCGAGAAAGTGCAACCTCGTTAACCACTTGTGGTAACTCACCTAGTAAACCCGGTGACATCGGCAAGGATGCGGTGTGCAGTTGAAGTCGATCTTTGTATTTCTCTGGCTGTGCCTGGTGGCGCAGGCATTGCCCACCCCCGCCCGGGCCGAGGTCGTGCGCCTGCGCCAGGAGCTCTGCTACGCCGCCGCTCCGGCCGATGCGCCCGCAGCCGCCGACGCGGTGGCCGCCCTGCCGTTCGACTGCGCGCGCGAGCCCGAGTACCGCGCCTATCGCGACGGCTGGGTCTGGCTCAAGCTTCGCGACCCTTCCGCCTTGCGGGCGATGCCGGGGGGCTGGCAGCTGGCCGCCGACCAGACCCGCTTCCACCGCATGGTCGCACTGGTGGTCGCGCGCGACGGCAGCGTGCAGTCGATGGACCTCACGCCCGACACCATAGGAGAGAACTGGGCGCTCGGCGGCACGCTGCGGATGAACGTGAAGCGCCCGGGGAGCGAAGTTCGTTCGGTCTATGTCGGCTTTCTGAAGCTCGACCACCTCTCGCTCATGCGCAAGCTCGTGGCGCTCAGCCCACCCGCCGCGGGAACGCTCGACCGCATGTGGCTGGGCCTCATGGGCGTGTTCGCCGGCGCCATCCTCTCCGCGCTCGCGTATAACCTCCTGATCTACACCGGGCAGCGGCTCGCCTTCCAGCGCTGGTATCTGCTGTGGTCGACGCTGGCCCTCGCCTACGGCTTCTGCTGGACCAACGTGCTTGCGTTCGCCATCCCGGGTTTCGCCGGCCCGTATGCGGTGGGTGCCGACTATATCCTGGTCGCCGCGCTGATCGGGTCGGGCAACGTGTTCTTCCTCTCGGTCATGGAGGAAGGCCTGCTGCCCCGCTGGCTGAGCCGCTGCGGGTGGTCGCTCGCCGCGCTGAACGTGCTGGCCGGCCTGGCCGCCTTCGCGAACACCACGCTGCCGCCCGCCACGGTGGACCGCTGGCTCAACGTCATCTTCGTGATGAGTTCCCTCTACGTGGCGACGGGCGTCGGCTTCGCCATCCGCGCCGGCAGCCGCGTGGTGTGGTTCTACCTGGCGGGGTGGACGCCCGTTCTGCTGGTCTTCGTCCTGCGCGTCGGCCGCAACTTCGGCCTGCTGCTGCAGGACGACACCGTCGACATGGGAACGTTCGCCGCGCTGGCGTTCGAATCCGTGGCGCTCTCGCTGGCGATCGCCGATCGTTTCCGCCGGCTGGGCAAGGAGCGGGACGCCGCGGAGCAGGCCCGCCGCGCGATCGCGATCGAGAGCGAGACCTTCCGGCGCGCCGCTCACACCGACTTCCTGACCGGCCTCGGCAACCGCGCCTCGTTCCAGACGATCCTGCGCGCGATGTGCGAGACTCCGGGCGAGCGGCACTTCATGCTGCTGCTGGTGGACGTCGACAATCTCAAGGACATCAACGACCGCCTGGGCCACGACGGGGGCGACGCGCTGCTCGAAAGCGTCGGGCGCGGGCTGCTGGAGGCCGCCGGTCCCAGTGCGCAAGTGTCGCGCATCGGCGGCGACGAGTTCGCCATCCTGCTCCCCGGCCGCGAACCCGAATGCCTCAAGGTGCAGGCTGCGCTGGAAGCCCTCCAGGGGACCACGCTGACCCACGGCGGGCGCTCCTGGTCGCTCTCGCTCAGCATCGGTCTCGCCCGCTTTCCCGAGGACGCGCGCACGAGCGACGTCCTCGTCAAGAATGCCGACCTCGCGCTCTACCATGCCAAGCAGCAGGGCCGCCGGAGCCTGCACCTCTACGCGCCCCCGATGCGCGCGCAACTCGACCGCCGCCGGATGTTCAGCGAGGAGGCCGCCGGCGGCATCGCGCGCGGCGAGTTCTCGCTCCACTACCAGCCGATCGTCGATGTCCAGACCGGCCTTCCCTGCTCGCACGAAGCGCTGCTGCGCTGGCATCACCCGCAGCACGGCACCATGACTCCGGCGGTGTTCAGCGACATGCTGAACGAGCGCACCACCGGCCTCGCCGTCCAGAACCACGTCCTCGACATGGCGCTCGAGGCGCTCCAGGCGCACCCGGAGCTGCTGCCGAAGATCTCGGTCAACTTCACCGCCGCCCAGCTCGACGGGCCGCACCCGGCGGCGCGCCTGCTCGCCCGCCTGCGCGACCACGGCATCGCGCCCGAGCGCCTCTGCGTCGAGGTGACCGAGGAGTTCGTGCTGGACCGCACCCTCGGCAAGACCGCGAAGGCGCTGGGGCTGCTCCACGAAGCCGGCATCACGGTGGCGCTGGACGATTTCGGCACCGGCTATGCCTCGTTGATCCACCTCAAGCAGTTACCGTTCGACATGCTGAAGATCGACCGGTCGTTCACGCTGGGCCTGTTCGAGGACGACGGCCACAGCGAGGAGATCATCCGGGTGATCGTCGGCCTCGGGCATGGCCTGGGCAAGCAGGTCGTCGCCGAAGGGGTGGAGACCGAGCAGCAACGCCGCAAGCTGGCGGAGCTGGGCTGCGAGTTCGGCCAGGGCTTCCTCTTCGCGCGGCCCCGCTCGCTGGAAGAGATGCTCGGCAGCTCCGCCTCCCACGCCGCCTAGCAGGGCAGCGCCGCAGTCCCCGAGCGTGACATCGCCTTGCTCGGCAACCCTGGCCGGGCTGACGCATTGCCCCGGCAGCACGCCCGTCCGCTGCGGGCGAGAAGGGAGACCTGTCTTGCCGCTTGCCCATCCGCCCCGCGCTCGGAGCGCGCTTCGTCTCCGCCTCGCGTCCCTGGCACTCGCAACGGCACCGGCGCTCGTCCTGGCTCTGGCCACACCGGCGATGGCCGATCCGATGCTGGCGGACTTCGACTATGGATGGCCGGTGCAGCGGCACACGCTGGTGAGCCAGGGCGAAGCGCTCGAGATGGCCTACCTCGACGTGCGGCCCGCGCGTCCGAACGGGCGCACCGCCGTGCTGCTGCACGGCAAGAACTTCTGCGCCGGAAGTTGGGAGGGCACGATCCGGGCCCTCTCCGATGCGGGATATCGCGTCGTCGCGCCCGACCAGGTCGGCTTCTGCAAGAGCAGCAAGCCCGGCCGCTACCAGTACGGGCTGCACGGCCTGGCCGCGAACACGCACGACCTGCTGGCCGCGCTCAAGGTGCAGAAGCCGGTCCTCATCGGGCACAGCATGGGCGGGATGCTCGCGATCCGCTACGCGCTGCAGTACCCGTCGGACCTCTCGCAGCTGGTCCTGGTCAACCCCATCGGGCTGGAGGACTGGCGGGCCGAGGGCGTTCCCAACGCCACGGTGGACGCGCTGATCGCGGCCGAGCGGCGAACCACCCGCCCCAGCATCAAGGCCTACCAGCAGAAGACCTACTACGCGGGGGAGTGGCGGCCCGAGTACGACCGCTGGGTCGACATGCTCGCCTCGATGTACGAGGGGCCGGGCGGCGACATCGTCGCGCGGCACCAGGCGTTGACCTCAGACATGGTGTTCAACCAGCCCGTGATCCACGAGATCGACCGGCTGCGCATTCCGACCGTGCTGATGATCGGCGAGAGGGACAACACGGCGATCGGCAAGGACCGTGCGGACAAGGCATTGCAGGCCCGCCTGGGAGACTACCCCCGCCTCGCCCGCCAGGCCGCGGCGCGCATTCCCGGGGCCCGGCTGGTCGCCTACCCGGATCTCGGCCATGGCCCACAGGTGCAGCGGCCGCAGACCTTTCACGCCGACTTGCTCCGCGTGCTGAGCGGCCGCTGAAGCGGCCCGGCGGAGTATCCCGCCGGGCCGACCCGCCGTCGTCAGGAACGATCGAAGATCGCTCCGCCGCCCTGCTCTTCCTCCAGCAGCACCGCCGCGTCGGACGCTGCCGAGAGGCGAACGGTGTTGCCTTCGACGGCGGCGACAAGACCGCCCGAGATGTAGTGGTGGTGATCGCCGTGCGAGCCGCTGTCTGCGCGGGTCATCTTGATCCGGTCGCCTTCGACTTTGTCGACGGTGCCGACGTGGACGCCGTCGGCTCCCACGATGTCCATGTGCTCGGTGATCTTCGTCAGGTCGCTCATGTCGTACTCCTGCTTGGAATGGCTTCACCGGTTCAACGAACGGGTCTTGGCCGCGGTCCCCTGGCGCAAAGCCGTTCGACGCAGGAATACCCCGGCCCAGGGCGGAGGGCCGACCGGCGGGTCCGCTGCCGAGCCGGGCTTCCACGAACGTCCGGACGCTTGAGGATGCCGGCTGCACCGCGCTCTCCGGAACCTCAGGGCCCTGTTCCCAGGCAGGGATCGACAGCGCGGCCCGCCTTCCTCCAGCCTCTCGGAAAACGACTGGGAGGGGCAGGATGAGCGAGGAGCAGCGCCACCGGGTGGCGCAGTGGGGCACCGGCAACGTGGGCCTGCACGCCCTTCGTGCCATCATCGAGCATCCGGGCATGGAGCTCGTCGCCCTGCGCGTGTTTTCCGGCGAGAAGCTGGGACGCGATGCCGGCGAACTGCTCGGCGGCAGCGCGGTGGGCGTTCGCGCCTGCGGCAGCCTGGAGGAGGTGCTGGCCGCCCGCCCCGACTGCGTCGTCTACCTCCCCAACCAGGCGGATGTCGACGACATGTGCGGGCTGCTGGAAGCGGGCGCGAACGTCGTCACCGGCTGCATAGGGTTCAACCGGCGCGACAGCCTCGAGCCAGCCGTGCGCGCCCGGCTGGAGGCCGCCTGCGCGGCCGGCGGAACCTCGCTCTACGCCACGGGCTCGAGCCCCGGCTGGGCGACAGAGCTCATGCCGCTCACGCTCCTGGCCATGCAGCGCCATTTCGAGAGCCTCACCATTACCGACTTTGCGGACATGGCGAGCCGCAACTCGCCGCTCATGCTGCAGCGGATCGGCTTCGGAGCACGAGTCGAGGACATGCCCCCCGATCGCAGCCCCTCCACCGTCCTCAGCACCACGTCCAGCTTCCGCGCTCTTGCCGAGGCGGTGGGGCTGCCGCTGGACGCGGTGACCGGCTCGATCGAATACGCGCGCACCCGCAGGCGAGAGGAAATCGCCGGCGGCGTGATCGAGGCCGGCACCATCGGCGCGGTCCGCATGGGCGTCTTCGGCGTGCGGGCGGGCCGGCCGATCCTGCGGCGCTATTCGACCTGGTACGTCACGCGTGACCTCGATCCCGGTTGGGCGTTGCAGGATTCCGGCTGGCGCGTGGAGGTGCGGGGCGACACCTCGCTCGACGTCTCGATCGCCTTCGATGTCGCTCCGGAAGACTATGCCGCCTACTCGCCGGGACTGACCGCCCACCCGCTGATCAACGCCGCACCCCACGTGATCGCCGCGAAGCCCGGGATCCTGGAAACGCGCGACCTTCCGGTCATCACTCCGCGCCTGATCGCGTGAGGCAATCGCGAGGGCTACGAAATTTGGCGGGGCCATCCGCCAACGAGGGAACAAGTGCCCGCGATGCACCATTAGAGACTATCCCAGTATACAATCAGCCCTCCAGACTTAGGGTTTCCCAGCTATGACATGGGTCTCGCGCAAGGCATCGCCCGCGGATGGCGCCCCCGCTTCGGGCGATCGGCCGCGCACGGGCGGGGCGCCGGTGCTTCCGCCGACGCCGGGCATGGAGCGCTTCGTCGAACGGTTGCGGCTGCGTTCGGTCCTTCCCCTCGATGCCTGCGCCGCGCTTTTGTCCCTGCGTGGCCGTACGCTCGAGGTGGGCCGCGGACACCAGCTCGCCACGCCGGGCCACGAGATCGATCGCGCCACCCTTGTGGTCGATGGGCTGCTCGGACGGTTCGACCAGATGGCCGACGGCAGCCGGCAGATCACCGCTCTCCATATTCGGGGCGACATGGCCGACCTTCATTCCGTGCCGATGCCCCTGCCCGCCTGGGGAATCGAGGCGCTCGCGCCCTCGACCGTGCTCCTGGTGTCGCATGCGGACTTGCGCAGCGTCAGCGCCGCACACCCGGCGATCGCGCTGGCATTCTGGCGCGACACGGTCGCCGATTCATCCATCCTGTCCAAATGGGCCGCGAACCTGGGCCGCACCGATGCCGCCACCCGCCTGGCGCACCTGCTCTGCGAGATGGGAACGCGCGCGCAGGTTGCCGGCATCGGCAGGCGCGAAGCCTTTGCGCTGCCGATGACGCAGGCGCAGCTGGCCGATGCGCTGGGCCTCACCACCGTTCACGTCAACCGCACCATGGCCACCCTGAAGCAGAGCTGCGGCCTGTCGATCGCCGCCGGGCACGTGCGCGTGACCGACTGGCTCGCGCTCGCCGAAATCGCGAGCTTCGACGACACCTACCTGCTGCTGGAACCGGCCGAGCCCCAGCTCGTAGCCTGAGCAGGCCGCCGCGCCCGCCTATCGCGCGAAGGCCTTGATCTCGGCCAGGCGGATCGCCTTGTTCCCCGCCGGGCGCATGGTCACGCGCAGGCGGCTCGCTGCCACCGCCGGCCACGTGATCTGCGTCACGCCACCCGCCAGGGGCGCGCGCGCGGGTGCCGCCACCTGGCGCCAGCGCCCTTCGCGCCAGACCTCGACCGTGACGCTGCGCGGGGCTGCGAAGCGCTGCCCATCGGCGAAGAAGGCCAGTTCGGCGCGTCCGAGCTCGACCGGCTTTCCGAAGTCAACCGCGTACCACTGGGGCGCCGAAGACGCGGCCGAGTCCCAGCCGTTGGGCAGCTCGGGATAGAACCAGGTGCGCCCGTCGATCGCATCGTGCAGCTTCTCGGGGTCAGTGCCGGACGATGCGCTCGGCTTCGGAAAGGCGCTGCGCACCAGCTGGACTGCCAGGTTGTCGTCCCGCTTCACCGGCACGTTGGAGCGGCGCTCCACGGGCACCTCGAGCCTGCCGAGATCCGGCCGGCGGGCCACCTCGCGGCCATCCACCGCGACCGCCAGGCCCCGCCCCTGACCATAGCGGGTGCCGTCGGCGTCCCATGTCACCGTCACCTGGTGCCCGTGGTAGGGCACGCGCGCGGCGCGGAACCACGCCAGCGCCTGCGGGTCCCCGGCCGAGGGCAGCAGCGGGTTGACCTCCAGCACGTCGTCGGCGCGCGGCCGGATCCCGACCAGCCCGGTCATCACCAGGTCGATGTAGCCGGAATGGAAGTAGTGGTGGCTGCGGTCCAGCCCGACGATGGGCGCGCCGGTCTCGGGGTGGTAATCCTCCTCCAGGTCAAGCCTGTCGCCCTGGTAGTGAAGCTGGGTGTACTGGCGCAGCAGCCGCATCCAGTCGCTCCGCCCGACGGAGCCGTGCGCCTCGTAGTGGTCGAGCAGGTTGGCCATGGCGGTGAGCACTTGCGTCGTCTGGTAAGGCCAGATCGGGCCGTTCCACTGGCACTCGGGCGCGGTGCCGAGATAGCGGTACTGGCGCATGTAGTATTCGTAGGACTTCTCGACCGTGCGCATCCCGGCCTGGCCGGCGAGCGACTGCGGGTCGACGAGATGGCTCCAGGCCCTGGCGTACTTCGCCTGGTCCGGCACCAGATCGAACATCCAGGGCAGGTAGCCCACCAGCTCGCGGTTGCGGATCGGGTCCCAGTACTTGACGTGTTCGTTGGTCAGCTGGTGACGGTCGGTGAAGTGCTCGAGCTTCGGGTTCCACAGGTCCGCCAGCACCCGCGTGCGCAGGGCCTCGGCGCGGGCGGAGTACTCCCGGGCCATCGCCTGGTCGCCCGCCAGCGCCGCCATGCGGGAGAGCGCGCGCGCATTGGCGAACATATAGCTGTTGACCGAAGGGCGGAAGGCATCCCCTCCCCGGAACCCGTCCTTGCCGCCCGAGGCGTCGATCGAGGAGACGGTGTACTCGGTCGCGTCGAGCAGCGGCTCGACGAAGTAGAGCCCCTTGTCGAAGTCGAACTTCTCGTCCCACAGGCGGTAGACGTGGCGCATGACACGAAGGTGCCTGAGCAGCGCCTCGCGATCGCCGTCCACCAGGTAGCGGCCCCAGACCGAGTCCGCCATGTGGTCGGTGAAGTGGCGGTCGTTGCCACCTTCGTACATGAAGTCGATGTAGTCGTCGGTGAAGCGGCGGTCGTTCAGCCAGCGTCCCTCGGCGATGTGGAAGCCGCTCGCGTCGTTGAGGCTGGCGAAGGGATGGCGCTGCCAGTCGACGTCGTCGGCGAACTCGGTGGTGATGTACCCCTGCGCGCCGAGATCGCGCTGGTGCGCGCGGAACAGGCCCCACCGGTAGTAATAGACCGCGTCGATCTTCGGATCGGCGGACTCGAAGAAGGGGATGCGCGGCTCGTACCAGTCGGCATCGTTGCCGTAGCGTGCCTCGACGATGGCCCGGGCGTCCAGCGAGGGAGCAGAAGTCGGCGTCCCGGCGCCGCCCGCCAGGAGCGCCACGAGAGGGAGCGCCGCGAGGGCCAGGATCTTCCGCATGTCTTCCCCTTCGTTCCAAAAGGAACAGCGCGGCCGCACCCATCGGGTGTTGGGAGAGGAAGGAGCCCCGGCAGGAGCAGCCGCGCTGAGCTGGCGGCGACGCGGAGAATGGCGTTTCCCGCGTCGCCTCCGGCCGGATCAGTCGAACTTGAAGCGAACGCCGAGGGCGAACGTCCGGTCGAGAAGGAGAGTGCTCGAGTTCATCAGGTCGGCACCGCCCGCATCACCGTACTTGTAGTAGTTCTGCTGCTTCGACTTGGTGAGGTTCACCGCGTCGAAGGTGACGGCGATGTCTTCGTTGACGTTCAGCGTCAGCTGAAGGTCGAGGCTGTCCTCGGGCTTGCGCCACATGCCGATCGCGTTGGCAAAGGCGCGGGCCTCGTTGTTGTTGAGGAAGCCCTTGCGCCACACGTACGAGAGGCGTGCACCGATCGGGCCGCGCTCGTAGGCGAGCGTGGCGTTGTACGAGAACTTGGACACCGCGAAGAACGCCGAGCGGGTCAGCACGGCGTTGCCGGCCGCGTCGGTATCGGGGATCGTCTGCTCGGAGTCCAGGATCGTCGCGCTGCCCTGGAAGCCCAGGCCGTCGAGGATGCTCGGAAGGTACGTCGGGAAATAGGTCAGGCCGATTTCCACACCCTTGAGGACGCCGTCGGACGCGTTGGTCGGACGGGTGACCTGGAAGTAGTCGGTCGCCGTGCCACCCACGATCGGGTTGTCCGGGATGTACTCGAGCGTGGTGAGCGGAACCACCAGACCTTCGATCTCGCGGCGGAACGCCGTCACGTAAATCGCGCTGTTGCGCTCGAAGTACCACTCCAGCGCGAGGTCGTAGTTCTTCGACTCCGTAGCGCGCAGGTTCGCATTGCCTGCCGAGCCGGTGCCGAAGCCCAAGCCCGAGAGATCGCCCGTCAGGCTCACGTTCGGGTTGAGGTCGGCGAAGGCGGGACGACGCAGCGTCTGGCCGTAGTTGAAGCGCACGCGCAGGTTCGGCGTGATCTCGTACCGCGCGGTGAAGCTGGGAAGCAGCTTGACCTGGCCGGTCGAAACGCTGGTGCGCGCCATGTCGTTGTAACGATCGAAGTAGTCGTAGTCGGTGTCGATCGCCACGAGCCGGGCGCCGCCTTCGACCAGCAGGGGACGACCGAAGACTTCGACCTCGCCATCGGCCAGCAGGTAAGCCGACATGGTGATTTCGTTGATGTCGAAGACACGGTCGAACGACATCTCGTCCGACAGCAGCAGGGCCGGGTTCACCGCCCGGTACAGCGACCGGATGGCGTCCGCGTTCTTGTAGAGCGCCGGGCCGTTGGCCAGCACCCAGCTGGTCGGCACGTCCGCACGGCCGTCGAAGAAGCCGCTATTGGTGAACGCGTATTCGCTGCCGAGCGACGCCAGGGTGCCGCCGAGCGCGCCCGAGCTCTGCTCGCGCACGAACGTGCTGGCCTTGCGGTTGTCGTAGCGGAAGCCCGCCTTGATGCGACGCAGGAAGCCTTCGTCCCAGTCGTAGTGGCCGTCCAGCATGAACGTCCAGGCGCTGCCCTTGGCCTTGTTGCCGTTGTCGAACAGGTCGCCCACGGTCCAGGCGTTGGGGTCGGTCAGCACTTCGGGCGTGCCGAAGCTGTACGAAGGAATGCCACCGCCGGCGTTGAAGTCGACGTCGAGGTCGAGCGGGCCGCGGTTGGTGCGCATCGCGAAGAACGAGGTCTCGTTCTTGCTGTCCTGGTAGGTCAGGTCGGCGGTGATCTTGCCGCGATCGCCCACGTCCCAGTCCGCGTTCAGCGCGTAGACGTAGCTGTCGGTCCGGTTGGTCGCATAGTCGCCGCTGTTGAAGCCGGCAACGTCGCCCATGCGGCGCGACTTGATGACGTTGGTGCCGTCGTAGAGCTCGAAGGTGTCACCCGGGTTGTCGCCCAGGCTGCCCCACCAGTCGGCGTAGCTGAACATCAGCGAGTTGAAGGTGCTGCCGCGGAAGCCGGTGTAGTAGAACTCGGCGGTGTAGGTCGAGCTCTCGTTCGGAGCCCACTGCAGCGCCGCGTTGACCGAGGGACGCTCGCGCTTGCCGTAGAGGTCGGAGCTGATGACGGCGTCGCGCGAGAGGTAGTACGGCACCTGGACGCCGTCGATGTTCAGCGTCGAGCCGGGCGTGGTCGGCAGGCCGGCGTTGAGGCCGGGCGTCCAGTACGGATTGTCCGGGTCCGTGTTGGGGAAGACGCGCTGGAGCGGCGTGAGCCAGGTTCCCTCCGGCGGGTTCTCGGTCGCGAAGGGCACGAGGGCGCCCGCCTGCACGTTCTGGTTGCGGTACTTGTAGCGGGTGTAGCTGGCGTTCACCAGCAGGCCGATCTCGCCGATGCCGGTCTCCCAGCGGTCGCTGACGAGCAGTGCGGCGTTGGGGTTCACCTCGTCGGCAAGCTCGCTGTAGATGCCGCGCGCCAGGCCTGAGACGGTGAGGCCGTCGAAGTCGAAGGGACGACGGGTCTGGACGTCGATCTGGCCGGCAAGTCCGAACTCGAGCTGGTCGGCCGAGCGCGTCTTGTAGACGTCGATCTTCTTGACGAGGTTCGCCGAGACGTCCTGCAGCGCGAACGAAGTGCCCGCGGCGGTGAAGATGTTGCGGCCGTTCCAGGTGGTGACCGGATCGGGCAGGCCGCGGATGGTGATGACGGCGGCCTCACCGCCGGCGCGGTCGGTCACCTGGATGCCGGTGACGCGCTGGAGCGCCTCGACCACGTTGTTGTCGGGGAGCTTGCCCACGTCCTCGGCGACGATCGAGTCGACGATCTGGACGTTTTCCTTGCGGCTGTTGATGGCGCCCACGATCGAGGCACGCACGCCGGTGACGATGATGTCCTCGCTGGAGGCGCTGCTGTCGTCCGCGGACTGGGCAGCGGCGGCATCCTGCGCCTGCGCAACGCCGGCGAGGCTCAGGGCGAGAATGGATGCGGTGCAGAATGCAAATGGCTTGAGCGCCATGGATCAACCCTCCCATTGGGGCTGGCCCATTACCATGCCCCTCGAATTACTCCGGCTAGTTATTAGTCGGACAATTTCGATGCAAGAGGAAAAGCGGGGGCTGTGGCAGAATCTTCGGAACCGTGTTGCACAACAGTCGCATACCCCCGGGAAAACCACGGGTTTCCCGGGGATGCGGAGGACGGCAGAGCTCAGCTCGCGATCCAAGCCGACGCCGGATCGGCGGCCGCGGCGAGTCGCACGTTGTCGGAGGAATGCGCCAGCGCGCGGTCGGGGAACGCCTGCGCCACGAAGCGGACGGTGCCGCCCTGCCCCGCCTCGCGCCGGAACCGATCCGCGCCGGGCTGGCCGCCCGCACGGTTCAGCGGTGCCAGCGTGACGGTGCCGTCGGCCGCCGCGACGAGGCACCGGTCCGGCCGGAGGATCGGAGAGAGCCGGACCGCGCCCCCTTCGGCCGGCAGCGACCGGAACTGGGTCTGCGCCAGCGGCTTCGTGCCCGCCAGCAGCCGATCGCCCTCGTGCGCCAGGAAGGCATCGCGGCGGACGGCCGGGGTCAGGCGCTCGGGCAGCGGGCCGTTGCCGACCGGGACCCCGAAGTCGGGCTGCCCCTTCGCATCGAAATAGAGGCGCTGGATGCGGGTGTGGCGATCGGGATTGAACAGCGGGTCGCCCTCGATCTTCTCGTAGTCGCGGCCGTGATAGACGAGGATGTCGCGGCCTTCCTCGTCGACGGTGAAGCTGTTGTGGCCCGGCCCATAGACCGAGGTCTCGCGGCAGGTGACGAAGACCGGCTCCTGCGACTTGGTCCAGGCGCGCGGGTCCATGATGTTCGCGGTCTCGTCCACGCTCAGCAGGCCGAGGCAGTAACGCGCGTCGGTGGCGCTGGCCGAGTAGGTCATGAACAGCCTGCCGTTGCGGTTGATGAAGGCCGACCCCTCGTTCACCTTGTACCCGCGGATCTCCCAGTCCAGCGTCGGCACCGTCAGGCGCGCGGGCGCCGCCGCCAGCGTCAGCGCGTCCTTCATCGGCGCGATGTAGACGTTGGAGTTGGTGTCGATCCCCGGCTCGCGCTGCGCCCACGAGAAGTAGCGCACGCCGCGGTGGGTGAAGATCGTCGAATCGAGGTTGAAGCTGTCCCAGGGCGCCTTGAACTCGCCCAGAACCGACCAGTTTCCAGTCATGGGATCGGGCCCGTCGCACACCACGGCATACGTGCGGATGCGGAAGACGTCCTCGCCGCCCCCGCTGGGACCGGCGGCGAAGTAAACGATCCACCGGCCGTCGACGTAGTGCAGCTCGGGCGCCCAGAGGAACCCGGACATCGGGCCGCTCGCCTGGTGGCGCCACAGCACGCGCTCCTCGGCGGTGGCGAGGCCGGCGAGCGTCCGCGAGCGGCGCAGCGCCAGGCGGTCGTACTCGGGCACCGAGCCCATCATGTAGTACCAGCCGTCGCCGTGGCGGAAGATCTGCGTGTCCGCGCGCTGGCGCACCAGCGGGTTGGTCGCGAGCGGCGCTGCGGGGGCAGGCGGGCTCGAACCCAGCACGCGCTCTCCGGCCTGGGAGCAGGCGATCGGCGCAAGGGCAGCGGCGGCGGCGAAGGTGCGGCGCGAAAGCGACAGGGTCATGGCGTCCTCTCCAAAGGTTCGGTCTGTGGGGCAGCCGGGCTGCCGGGTCTGAAAAGGACGCCCCGGCAGCAAGGCCGGGGCGCCGTCAGGTGGGTCTCAGTAGTCTGCCACGGGCCAGCCGTCGGCGTCCCAGCGCACCGGGGCGATGCGCAGCTTGGGGGCGCCGTTGGCCTGCTTGTCGTAGGCATGGTAGACGAGGTAGGTCGTGCCGTCCTGGTCGGTGAAGGCGCCGGCGTGCCCGGGTCCTCGGAAACGCTGCTGCTCCTGCAGATCGGCGCGCAGGATGATCGTGCCTCCGCCCTGCATCATGTCGCTGCCGTCCTTGCCGAGGTAGGGGCCGGTGATCTTTTTGGACCGGCCGACGACGGTGTAGTAGGTGCTGTTCACGCCCTTGCAGCAGTAGTCGTAGGACGCGAGCAGGTAGTACCATCCGCCGTGGGGAATGATGAACGGCGCCTCGACCGGCGCGGGTCCACCTGCCGGCGCGAGGCGGCGGGCGATCGAGTACGGCTCTGCGCCGGGTGCGACCTTGCCGGTCCTGGCATCCAGCGCGAAGAGCTTCAGCCCCGTCCAGAAGCTGCCGAGTGCCAGCCACTGGCCGCCCTTCGCATCGACCACGAAGTTCGGGTCGATGGCGTTGAAGTCGTCCTCCTTGGTGGACATGACGACGAGGCCATGGTCCTTCCACTTGGCCTTCGCGCCCAGCGTGGGGCTGGTGGCGAGGCCGATGGCGGAGCGGTTCGAGCCGAAGGTCGAGACCGAGTAGTACAGCCGGTACTCGCCGTTCACATAGGAGATGTCGGGCGCCCAGATGCCGTCGGTGCCGGGGATGGCCTCCTTGGCCCAGGCCGGGATCTCGGCGAAGACCGAGCCCGCGTCCTTCCAGGTCTTGAGGTCGGTCGAGGTCTTGATGCCGATGTACTTGCCCACGGTGCTGAACACGTAATACGTGTCGCCGTCGCGGATGATCACCGGATCGTGGACGACGAGGTCGCCGGTCAGCTGCGAATTCAGCGTCCCGGCGCCCTTCTCGCCGACCGGCTGGGCCCCGGCGGCGCCGGCAAACGCCAGCGCCGCCCCGAGGATCGTCATCCCGGTCAGGGCCGCCTTCATCACTGCAGTTCCAGCACCACGACCGACTTGGCCGGCAGCGTGACGACGAGGTTGCCGCCCTGCACGCTCGCGCCGCTGAAAGCGGCGGGCTTCACCACCTCGGGCGCGTCGAAGGTGTTGTGCGCGTTGATCGCCGAAGCGGTCAGCACGCGGCCGGTCACGCCGGTGGCGCTCACGCCGTCGAGCTTGATCGTCACCGTGTTCGGCTGGTTCGGGTCGAGGTTGGACAGCGCGACGTGGACCTTGCCGTCCTTCGCCCGGACCGCCGAGCCGCTGACCGCCGGCATGGTGAACTCGTCCTTGCCGTACCAGGGCGACCGGATGTCGATCGGCAGCACGGTCGCGTCCTGCCACGGCTTGTACATCTCGAAGACGTGGTAGGTGGGGGTCAGCACCATCTTGCTGCCCTCGGTGAAGATCATCGCCTGCAGCACGTTCACCATCTGCGCGATGGCGGTCATCCGCACGCGATCCGCGTGCTTGGCGAAGATGTCGAGGTGGACCGAGGCGATCAGCGCATCGCGCAGGGTGTTCTGCTGGCGCAGGAAGCCCGGATGTGTGCCCTCGTCCTGTGCATACCACGCGCCCCACTCGTCCACCGCGAGGAAGACGCGCTTGGCAGGATCGTACTTGTCCATGATCGCCGAGTGCTTGGTGATCAGCTCGTCCATGCGGCGGGCGCCGGCGAGGGCATCGGCCCAGCCATGCTCGTCGAAGTTGACCGCGGGCGCGCGCGGCGGCCAGCCGCCGGCGGGGTGGACGTAGTAGTGCAGCGAGACGCCGTCGAGCTGGTTCGCCGCGACGCGCATCATCGTCTCGGTCCAGTTGTAGTCGTCGACGTTGGCGCCGGCGGCCACCTTCAGGATCTTGGTGCCGGCGGGCGGCTTGATGAAGGTGGCGTAGCGACGGGTCTCGTCCGCGGCGAACTCGGGCCGCATGTTGCCGCCGCAGCCCCACAGCTCGTTACCGACGCCGAAGTACTTGATCTTCCAAGGCTCCTTGTGGCCGTTGCGGGCACGTTCGTCCGCCAGGCTGCCGGCGGGCGAGGTCATGTACTCGACCCATTCCGCCATCTCGCGCGGGGTGCCGTTGCCGACGTTGCCGGCGACATAGGCCTCGGCGCCGACCTGGCGGATCAGCTCGAAGAACTCGTGCGTACCGACCGTGTTCGGCTCGGTCACGCCGCCCCAGTGGGTATTGATCTTCACCGGACGCTTGGCCTGCGGGCCGATGCCCTCGCGCCAGTTGTACTCGTCGGCGAAGCAGCCGCCCGGCCAGCGGATCACCGGCACCGAAAGGTCGCGCAGCGCCTGGACGACGTCGTTGCGGAAGCCGTTGGTGTTGGGGATCTTGCTGTTCTTGCCGACCCACAGCCCGCCGTAGATGCCCTCGCCGAGGTGCTCGGCGAACTGGGTGAAGACGTCCTTGTTGTACACCGGGCCCGGCTTGCCGGCATCCAGCGTGGCGGTGGTGGGCTGGCCGTTGGTGTCGGCCTGCGCGCTGCCGGCGAGCGGGCCGGCGAGCGCGGTGGCGGCCATGAGCACGGCGAGCGTGGTACGGCGGATGGTCTTGATCATGTCCTGTCCCCTCCCTGGGGTTGTCAGTCGTGGAATGCTTCGACGGTCTGGCGATGGCCGCGCAGGAAAGCGTCGGCGACGAGGCGAAGCGGGGCGATGTCGGCATCGCTGCGGCCGCCGCGGATGAGGTTGGCGAAGCGCGCGTAGAGGCCGGGGTATTCCATGTCCTCGTTGTGCTCGGTCCCGGTGGGCAGCGTCAGCACGGCGCCCCCGTTCGAGAGCTTGAGCGTGCCCGCGTCAGTCTCCACCACGATGTCCCACGACTGCGGGCCGGTCTGGCGCCAGTCGAGGTCCATGTGGATCGTCGCGCCCGCGGTGTCGCGGAACTCGATGTCGGCGGCGATCGGCGCAGCGCGATTGGCCGGGATCTCCAGCGTCGCGCTGCGCAGGAAGAACGGGCGCGGCAGGATGTGCGTGGCGATCGAGAGGGCGTTGATGCCGGGGTCGAACACGCCCAGGCCGCCCGGCTCCCAGATCCAGGCCTGTCCCGGGTGCCAGACGCGCACGTCCTCGCGCCAGATGATCTTGGCGCTCTTCACCGTGCGCTCGGCGAGCCAGGCGCGGGCCGGGGCGACGCCCGCGGCGAAGCGCGAGTGCCACGAGGCGAACAGCGTCACGCCCACCTTCTCGGCGCGGCTCTCCAGTGCGGCCACTTCGGCCAGCGTCGCGCCGGGGGGCTTCTCCAGGAACACGTGCATGCCCTTGGCAAGCGCCAGGGCGGCAAGGTCGTAGCGCACCTGCGGCGGCGTGCAGAGCGCCACGGCGTCGACCGCCGGGCCGCTCTCGATCAGCTCTTCCAGGCTGGCGAAGTGCGGGGTGCCCTCGGGCCCGCGGTGATGCGGGCTGACGGTGGCGGCCAGGCTGAAGTTCGCGTTGCCGTTGATCGCGGGGATGTGCTGGTCGCGGGCGATCTTGCCGACGCCGACGATGGCGATGCGGATCGGGTCCATGGTCAGAGCGCCTTCACCGTGGTGGTCGGCTCGGCCGCGGCAGCGGCGCGGGCCAGCGGGTTGGAGACCGGCAGCGTGAACGGCGCGGCGGCGATCTCGAAGACGTCGCCCTCCTCGGTGGTCACGCCATCGGCGAACGACAGCGTCGCGGTGCCGAAGAAGTGGACGTGGACGTCACCGGCGCGGCGGAACAGGTCGTACTTGAAGTGATGGTGCTCGAGGTTGGCAAAGGTGTGCGACATGTTCGCCTCGCCCGAGAGGAACGGCTTCTCCCAGATCGTCTCGCCGTTGCGCACGATCTTGCTGGTGCCTTCGATCTTCTGCGGCGGCGTGCCGAGCAGCAGCTCGGGCCCGAGGGCGGCCTGGCGCAGCTTGGAGTGGGCGAGCCACAGATAGTTGTGGCGCTCGGTCACGTGGTCCGAGAACTCGTTGGCGAGCGCGAGGCCGAGGCGGTAGGCCGTGCCGTCCTCGCCGATCAGGTAGATGCCGGCGAGCTCCGGTTCCTCGCCGCCGTCCTTGGCGAAGGCGGGCATGGTCAGCGCCTCGCCCGGGCCGACCAGCAGCTGGCCGTCGCCCTTGTAGAACCACTCGGGCTGCTGGCCTTCGGTGCCGGCTTCCGGCTTGCCGCCTTCGAGGCCTTCCAGGAACATGCGCATGGAATCGGTCAGGTTGCTGCCCGAGGACGCCGCCTGGTGCATCTTGTCGCGCCCTTCGGCCGAACCGAGGTGGGTCAGGCCGGTGCCGGTCATCAGCAGGTGGGCCGAATCCTCGTGGTCGATCGGCGCGAGCAGGTTGCCGGCGGCGAACTCCGCCGCGATGTCGACCGCTTCACCCTCGCCGCAGGCCTTGGCGGCTTCGGCCAGCGTCACGCCCGCGGCGATGGCGCGCAGCGCGAGCTCGCGGGTGGTGGCGACGCCCGGGAGGACGTGGGCGGCGTCGCCCTCGGCGAGGATGACGGAACGGGCGCCGTCGGCGCTGCGATGCTGGAGCAGGCGAAGGTAGGTCATGAGTCTCTCCCTGCCGCGGCGTGCCTTCTGGGGGCGCGCCGCGGGGATTTGGCTTGGGATCAGTTGAGGGTGAGCGTGCCGTCCATCAGGCGCGGGGCGCCGTCACCGAAGGCATCGTCGCGCAGTTCGGGCGGGAGCACGCCCTGCGCGAGGTTCTGGTAGCTGACCGGGCGCAGGAAGCGGTCGATCGCGAGACTGCCGACCGAGGTCGAGCGCGGGTCGGAGGTGGCGGGGAACGGCCCCCCGTGGACCATCGCGTGCGTCACTTCGACGCCGGTGGGCCAGCCGTTGGCGAGGATGCGACCGACCTTGCGCTCCAGCACCGGCAGCAGGTGCGAGGCGGTCGCCTCGTCGGCGGCATCCATGTGCAGGGTGGCGGTCAGCTGCCCTTCGAGGCCCTCCAGCACCTGGAGCAGCTCGGCCTCGTCCTTGCAGCGCACGATGATCGAGGAGGCGCCGAACACCTCGTCGCCCATGGCCTTGTCGGCCAGGAACTTCGCGCCCGTGGTCTGGAACAGCACCGCACCGCCGCAGGTGGTGGAGCCGATCTCGCCCTCCGCCAGCTTCTCGATGCCCGGCAGGGCCGAGAGCGTCTCGACGCCCTTGGCATAGGCGGCGGCGATGCCGGTGGTGAGCATGGTCTGGCGCTTGGCTTCCGAGACGCCGGTGGTGGCGGCGGCCACGAAGGCGTCGAGCCCCTCGCCCTCGATCGCGAGGATCAGGCCGGGGTTGGTGCAGAACTGGCCGGCGCCCATCGTCAGCGAGCCGACGAAGGCAGTGCCGAGCGCCTCGCCGCGCGCCTTCAGCGCTTCGGGGAGCAGGAGCACCGGATTGATGCTCGACATCTCGGCATAGACCGGGATCGGCACGTCGCGGGCCTGCGCCAGCCTGGCGAGCGCGAGACCGCCGCCGCGCGAACCGGTGAACCCGACCGCCATGATGTTGAGGTTCTGCACGAGCGCGGCGCCGAGTTCGTTCGACGGACCCACGAGGTGCTGGAACACGCCTTCGGGCAGGCCGGCATCCTTGACCGCCTTGCTGATCGCCGCCGCGACGAGCGCGCCGGTGAGCGGGTGGGCCGGGTGGCCCTTCACCACCACCGGGCAGCCGGCGGCGAGCGCCGAGGCGGTGTCACCGCCGGCGGTCGAGAAGGCGAGCGGGAAGTTGGAGGCGCCGAACACCGCGACGGGGCCGACCGGGATCATGCGCAGGCGCAGGTCCGGGCGCGGCAGCGGCGCGCGTTCGGGCAGCGCGGGGTCGATGCGCAGCTGCTGCCACTGGCCCTTGCGCACGACATCGGCGAACATCCGCAGCTGGCCCATGGTGCGGCCGCGCTCGCCCTCGCCGCGTGCGCGGGGCAGGCCGCTTTCGGCCATGTAGGCTTCGATCAGCGAATCGCCGATGGCCAGGATCTCGTCCGCGATTCGCTCGAGGAACGCGGCGCGCGTCTCGCGGTCGGTGGCGCGGTAGGTGTCGAAGGCGGCGGCGGCGGCGGCGCAAGCCGCTTCCACGTCCGCGGGCGTGCTGACGACCAGCGGGTCGCCGTGCGGCTCACCGGTGGCGGCGACGATGGAACGGAACTCGGTCATGCTGGGATCTCCCTATTTACTCCGACATATTACCCACGCGAGAGAAACGCAATGTTTGTCGTTCCTTCGCGCACGAAGGGCTGGTAGGCTCCTGCCGGGAGGTGCCAATATCCGTGTCAGACGCCGTTTTGATGAATGCAGATGGAAATTCAAGGTCGGACGAAGGGGCTCGCGGTCCCGGACGAAGGCTGCATGGAGCCATAGCGCATAAGCTGGGCACGGCAATCTTGTCTGGCAAATATGCACCGGGGGACATCCTCTCCGGCGAAGTCGCCTTCGCCGAGGAGCTGAAGGTCTCGCGCAGCGCCTATCGCGAGGCGATCCAGGTACTCACCGCCAAGGGCCTCGTCGCCAGCCGCCCGAAGGCCGGCACGCGCGTGCTTCCCCGCGACCGCTGGAACCTGCTCGACCCCGAAGTGCTCGGCTGGGCCTTCGCCGGCGAGCCGGACATCGAATTCGTGCGCAGCCTGTTCGAGCTGCGCGCCATCGTCGAGCCCGCGGCCGCGCGCCTTGCCGCGCAGCGCCGCGACAAGGCCGACCTCAAGGCGATGAAGGATGCGCTGGGCGAGATGCGCCGGCACACCCTCACCACCGAAGCGGGGCGCGCGGCCGACCGCGATTTCCACAAGGCAATCCTGCAGGCCACGCGCAACGACGCCCTGCTCGTGCTCAGCGCCTCGATCGGCGCGGCGGTGAACTGGACCACCCAGTTCAAGCAGCGCGCCCGCGCCCTGCCCCGCAACCCGATCCCCGATCACGTGCGCGTCTACGACTGCATCGCCGCCGGCGACGCGGGCGGCGCGGCGGAAGCGATGAACGTGCTGGTCGACCTGGCGCTGGAAGATACCAAGAGCTCGATGGGAGAGCAGTAGGCCCTCGCCTCACAGGGACAAGGAAAAACCCCGGCGATCGCTCGTCGGGGTTTTTCTTTTGTCTTGGGGCAGCCCATTATTCGGCGGCGGCGGGCACCGGGTCCGGAACCGCGTTGGTCACCTTGCTGCCCCACAAGGCGTAGAACAGCACGTAGAGTTCGCATGCCGCCGTCAGCAGGAACGAGGTCTGGAGACCGTAGTTGTCGGCGATCCAACCCTGCACGATCACCAGCGCGCCACCGGCGATCGCCATGACGAGCAGGCCGGAGCCTTCCTCGGTCAGCGGGCCGAGGCCCTTGATGCCGAGCGTGAAGATCGTCGGGAACATGATCGAGTGGAACAGGCCGACGAGGATCAGCGACCACATGGCTACGGGGCCATGTGCGAAGACGGTGATCATCATGACCGCAAAAGCGCCGATCGAGAAGAACGCCAGAACATTACCGGCGTCGAAGCGATGCATGATCGCCGAACCTACGAAACGGCCAACCATCATGCCGCCCCAAAGGAAGGCCAGATGATTACCTGCATCCTGAGGTGTAAACACGTCGAGACTGGGAAGCGCAAACGGATTAATTCCAATAACGCCGATGATCGAGTTGAAGGCGTTGACGATCCACCACATCACCTCGTTGTTGCCAATGCCGGGCTGGCTCGTGAAGTTCACGAAGAGGTTGGCGACGCCGATCTCCGCGATCAGGTAGATGAAGATCGCCGGCACGCCGAACACCAGATTGCGGTGGTTCCACAGCGACAGGTGCTTGCGCTCCTCCTTGGCCACGCGCGATCCGGCCGAGCCCATCGCAGGCAGCGGGAACTTGGCGATGATGACCGCCAGGATCACCAGCACCACGGCCACCAGGCCATAGGGCAGGATCACCGAGTGCGCGTCGGCCATGCGCTCGGCTTCGGTCAGCACCGTGCCGGCAGTGGCGGTGCCGCCCTTGGACCGGCCGAGGATCAGGTAGGCGCCGAAGAGCGGGGCGAGCATGGTGCCCGCCGAGTTCAGCGCCTGCACCAGGTTGAGGCGCGAGGACGCGGTCTCGGGCTTGCCGACGACGGCGACGTAGGGATTGGCGGCCACCTGCAGCAGGGTGATGCCGCTGGCGATCACGAACAGCATGACCAGCGTCACCCCATAGGACGGGATGCTGGCGGCCAGCATCATGCCGCAGGCGCCCGCGGCCATGATGAGCAGGCCGGTGACCAGCGACTTCTGGTAGCCGATCCGCTCGATCAGCTTGGCCGAGGGAATCGAGGCGACGAAGTAGGCGATGAACCAGACCGATTCGATCAGCGTCGTCTGCGTGTAGCTGAGTTCGAACACGCTGCGCAGGTGCGGCAGCAGCGTGTTGTTGATGACCGTGATGAAGCCCCACATGAAGAACAGGCTGGCAAGCAGCGTCAGCGCGGGGCCGTAGCGGACGCCCGGCTGCTGCGCGTGGACCGCGGGGGCGTCGGCGGACGAGACCACTGGGGGCATGACATTCCTCTCTAGACGGAACCGGCGCGTCTTCAGGCAAACCGGCTTGCGCTCTTTCTATTTGTCGGACTATATGCGCGGCAGGGCGCCGTCAATGGCCGCGTCACGCATGTATCGATAGAAATCGACGTCCACATTATAACGCTGGAGCTACGGGAATGAGGAAACCGGTCAAGGCCATGCTCACCACGGCGGCATCGCTGTTAGCGCTCGCTGCAACCCCGGTCCTGGCCGCCGACGCCACGCAGGCGAGCGCCGGCCAGCTGTCCGACGGCACCCCCGTCACCGCCGTCACGCTGAAGGCCGCCAACGGCGTCTCCGCCACGGTCCTGACCTACGGCGCCACCCTGTGGAAGCTGTACGCCCCCGACCGCGACGGCCAGGTCGCGGACGTGCTGCTCGCCTACGACGACCTCGCCGGCTTCGAGAAGCGCCCGAACTTCTGGGGTGCGACGATCGGCCGCTACGGCAACCGCATCGCCGGCGGCAAGTTCACGCTCGACGGCAAGACCTACACCCTGCCGCAGAACGACCATGGCCAGTCGCTGCACGGCGGCGGCAAGGGCTTCGACGTCCAGAACTGGAAGCTCGAATCGATCAAGTCGGGCAAGGTCGCCACGGCCGTGTTCTCGCTGGTCAGCCCGGACGGTGACGCCGGCTACCCCGGCACCGTGAAGGCCAAGGTCACCTACTCGCTCGACGAGTCCGGCAACCTGCAGATTGCCTTCGACGCCACGACCGACAAGCCCACCGTCCTGAACCTCACCAACCACGCCATCTTCAACATGGCCGGCGAAGGCTCCGACCGCGACGCCACCACCAACGTGCTGACGATCCCCGCCAGCCGCTACACCCCGGTCGACGCGACGCTGATCCCCACCGGCGAGCTGCGCGCGGTGGACGGCACCCCCTTCGACTTCCGCAAGGGCAAGCCGGTGGTCCAGGGCATCCGCGACGGCAAGGATCAGCAGATCGTCTACGGCCGCGGGTTCGACCACAACTTCGCGCTCGACAAGGGCGTGACCAAGACCCCCGAGCTGGCCGCAAGGCTGGAGGACCCGGTGTCCGGCCGCGTGCTGGAACTGCTGACGACCGAGCCCGGCGTCCAGTTCTACTCGGGCAACTTCCTTGACGGGACGTTCATCGGCAAGCAGGGCCACCTCTACCGCATGGGCGACGGCATCGCGCTGGAACCGCAGAAGTTCCCCGATGCCCCCAACCACGCCAACTTCCCCTCCACGCGCGTCGATCCCGGCAAGCCCTACCGGCACGTCATGATCTACCGCGTGTCCACGTCGTCGCGCTGATCGAAAAGAAGCCAGAACCCATGACCGAACAGACCCCGCCGAACACCGGCCCCAAGCTGCGCTCGCGCGCCTGGTTCGACAACCCCGAGAACATCGACATGACGTCGCTCTACCTCGAGCGATACCTGAACTTCGGCCTCAGCCTGGAGGAGCTGCGCTCGGGCAAGCCGATCATCGGCATCGCCCAGTCGGGCAGCGACCTGTCGCCGTGCAACCGCCACCACCTGGTGCTGGCCGAGCGCATCCGCGAAGGCATCCGCGAGGCTGGCGGCATCGCGCTGGAGTTCCCGGTCCACCCGATCCAGGAGACCGGCAAGCGCCCGACCGCCGGGCTCGACCGCAACCTGTCGTACATCGGCCTGGTCGAAGCGCTCTACGGCTACCCGCTGGACGGCGTCGTGCTCACCACCGGCTGCGACAAGACCACGCCGGCGATGATCATGGCCGCCGCCACGGTGAACATCCCCGCCATCGCGCTGTCGGTCGGCCCGATGCTCAACGGCTGGCACAAGGGCGAGCGCACCGGCTCGGGCACGATCGTGTGGAAGGGCCGCCAGATGCTGGCCGCGGGCGAGATCGACGACGAGGGCTTCATCAAGCTCGTCGCCTCCTCCGCCCCCTCCACCGGCTACTGCAACACCATGGGCACGGCGACGACGATGAACTCGCTGGCCGAGGCGCTGGGCATGATGCTGCCGGGCTCGGCCGCGATCCCCGCGCCCTACCGTGATCGCCAGGAGTGCGCCTACTACACCGGCAAGCGCATCGTCGACATGGTGCGCGAGGACCTCAAGCCCTCCGACATCCTGACGCTGGAGGCGTTCCACAACGCCATCGCCGTGAACGCCGCGATCGGCGGGTCGACCAACGCCCCGATCCACCTCGCCGCCATCGCCCGCCACATCGGCGTGGAGCTGCCGCTGAAGGACTGGGAGCGCATCGGCCACAAGATCCCGCTGCTGGTGAACCTGCAGCCGGCCGGCGAATACCTCGGCGAGGACTACTACCGCGCCGGCGGCGTGCCCGCCGTGGTGGCGCAGCTCATCAAGCAGGGGCTGATCCACGAAGGCGCGATGACCGTCAACGGCCAGACCATCGGCGACAACTGCCGCGAGGCCACCATCGAGGACGAGAAGGTCATCAAGACCTTCGACCAGCCGCTGGTGGAAGAGGCCGGCTTCCTGGTGCTGTCGGGCAACCTGTTCGACGCCGCGATCATGAAGACCAGCGTGATCTCCAAGGAGTTCCGCGACCGCTACCTCTCCAACCCCGAGGACCCCGACGCGTTCGAGGGCCCGGCCGTGGTGTTCGACGGCCCCGAGGACTATCACCACCGCATCGACGATCCGGCGACCGGCATCACCCCGGACACGCTGCTGTTCATGCGCGGCGCCGGCCCGATCGGCTACCCGGGCGCGGCCGAGGTCGTGAACATGCGTCCGCCCGCCTACCTCATCACCGAGGGCGTCCACGCGCTGCCCTGCATCGGCGATGGCCGCCAGTCGGGCACCTCGGGCAGCCCCTCAATCCTGAACGCCTCCCCCGAGGCGGCGGCGATGGGCGGCCTGGCGCTGCTCAAGACCGGCGACCGGGTGCGCATGGACCTCAAGAACGGCAGGGTGGACGTCCTGATCTCCGACGAGGAGCTGGCCCAGCGCCGCGCCGCGCTGGAAGCCAGCGGCGGCTATCCGTACCCGGCCTCGCAGACGCCGTGGCAGGAGATCCAGCGCGCGCTGGTGGGCCAGATGGACACCGGCGCCATCCTCGAAGGCTCCGAGAAGTACCAGCGCATCGCCCAGACCATGGGCCTGCCGCGCGACAACCACTGACCCTGCCGGCACTGCCGTGACGCGCCCCGTCGTTCCCGCCTGTCGGGAGACGACGGGGCCTCACGGCAAGACGGCCGACGGCCTCGGAACCGGGAGAGAGAACCGATGACCCTCTGGCGCAAGATCGAGCGCGACGTGCGCGACACGCTGGGCGAAGGCGCTTTGTGGAGCGCGCGCGACGGCGCCTTCTACTGGGTGGACATCCTCGCCCCGGCGCTCAACCGCCTTCACCTCGCCAGTGGCGCCATCGACCGCTGGGACATGCCCGCGCCGCTGGGCTGGGTGGCCGAGCGGGCCTCGGGCGGGCTCGTCGGCGGCTTTCGCGACGGGGTGGCGCCGATCGCGCTCGACCCGCTCGCGATCGGGGCGCGCTCTGATCCCGAACCGCACCTGCCGGGCAACCGCATGAACGACGGCAAGGCCGATCGCCACGGCGCCATCTGGTGCGGCACCATGGACATGGCGGAGGAACAGGCGAGCGGCTCGCTCTACCGCCTCTCGCCCGCGGGCGCATGGCAGGTGATCGACACCGGCTACACCGTGACCAACGGCCCGGCCTTCTCGCCCTGCGGCGGCTGGCTCTACCACACCGACACCGGGCGCCGGGTGATCTACCGATTCGCCCTGGACGAGGGCGGCGCCCGCGATCGCGAGGCGTTCATCCGCTTCTCCGAGGAGGAAGGCTACCCGGACGGCATGACCACCGATGCCGAGGGCTTCCTATGGGTCGCCCACTGGGACGGCGGGCGCATCACTCGCTTCGCTCCCGATGGCCGCCCCGACCGCTCGATCGCACTGCCCGCCCGGCGCATCACCAACATCGCCTTCGCCGGTGACGATCTGGACCGCATGTTCGTGACCTCGGCCGCGACCGGCCTGCCGCCTTCGGATTTCGACGGCGCGCTGTTCGAGGTGGACGCTGGCGTACGCGGGAACCCGGCCGGGATCTATCGCGGATAGCGACGGGGCGGGGCTCGCCTCCCCGCCCCGTCGCCTGCGGCCTGCCGGCTAGCCGGCCGCCTCGCGCTCGGCCCTTGCCAGCACGAGCGAGAAGTCTTCCTGCGGGTCGGTCCAGTGCTCGACCTGCGTCCAGCCGCCCGCGGCCAGCAGCAGGCCCACTTCGCCGGGCCGGTACTTGTGGCAGTTCTCGGTGTGGATCGTCTCGCCCGCAGCCATGCGGAAGCGGCGCCCTGCGACTTCGAACCCCAGGTCCCGGCGTGCTTCCAGGTGCATCTCGATCCGGCCCTGGCCCTCGTTCCAGCGCGCGACATGGCGGAAGTCGGCCACCGGCACGGTGCCGTCGAGCTCGCGGTTGATCCGCTCCAGCAGGTTGAGGTTGAACTGCGCCGTCACCCCTTGCGCATCGTCGTAGGCGGCGACGAGGCGGGCGGGGTCCTTGACCCGGTCGATGCCGATGAGCAGCTGCGCGCCCTGCCCCAGCGTCGCGCGCATCGAGCGCAGCAGGTCCACCGCTTCGGCCGGCGTGAAGTTGCCGATGGTGGAGCCGGGAAAGAAGCCCAGCGCGGCGCCGCGCGCGCCCGGACCGGACAGCGGCACCGGCAGCTCCACCGGCCGCGTGAAGTCCGCCTCCACCGGCATGATCCGCAGGACCGGGAACAGCGCCTGGAGCGCGTCGCAGGCTTCCTCCAGGAACTCCCCGCAGATGTCGATCGGCACGTAGGTGGCGCGCGGCATGGCCTTGAGGAGGATGCGCGTCTTGATCGAGCTGCCCGAACCGAACTCGACCACCACCGCGTCGTCCCCGAGGATGCGGCCGACCGCCGGAGCGTGGGCGTGCAGCAGCGCCGTCTCGGTGCGCGTGGGATAGTACTCCGGCACTTGCGTGATCGCCTCGAACAGCTGCGAGCCGCGCATGTCGTAGAACCAGCGCGCGGGGATCGCCTTCTGGCTGCGGGCGAGCCCGGAGAGCACGTCGGCGCGGAAGGCGGGGTCGGCCTGCGGGGGCGCGCGGCGCTCGGGTGCGGTCTCGTCGGTCCGCGTCGGCGTGAAGAGCATGTCAGAGGCTCCGTGCAAGGCGCAGGCCCGTGAACTGCCAACGCTGGTGGGGATGGAAGAAGTTGCGGTAGGAGGCGCGCACGTGCCCGCGGGGGGTGGCGCAGCTTCCGCCCTTGAGCACGAACTGCCCCGACATGAACTTGCCGTTGTACTCGCCCACCGCGCCCGCGGCCGGACGGTAGCCGGGCCATGGGCGATAGGCCGAGCCGGTCCACTCCCAGACGTTGCCGAACAGCGCGCCAAAGCCCTCGCCTGCCCGCTCTCCGCGCGGCGCCACGGCCCCCGCGGTGTCGAGCTGGTTGCCCGACAGCGGGTCCGCGCCGCCGGCCGCGGCTTCCCATTCCTGCTCGGTCGGCAGGCGCGCGCCCGCCCAGGTGGCGAAGGCGTCGGCCTCGTAGAACGAGATGTGCGTGACGGGCGCATGAAGGTCCACCGCCTGCCATCCGGCGAGCGTGAAGTGCTCCCACTCCCCGCCCTCTCTCTGCGCCCCGCCCCCTCTGTGCGGACGCCAGTAGAGCGGCGCCGCCACCCCCTCGCGCCCGACCCAGTCCCACCCGTCCGACAGCCACAGCGAGGCCGTGGCGTAGCCCTGGTCGGCGATGAACTCCGCCCACTCGCCGTTGGTCACCGGACGGTTGGCGAGCGCATGCGGGGCCAGCCACGAGGGGTGCCGCGGCAGCTCGTTGTCGAAGGCAAAGCCCTCGCCGGTGCTGCCGATCTCGGCCAGTCCCTCGCGCCCGGCGATCCAGCGCAGCGGGTCGCTCCCCACCGGCGCCGTCGCCAAGCGGCCCGGCGCGCGGGCGTAGGCCGGGCCCAGCGGGTTGCGCGAGAACAGGTGCTTGATGTCGGTCAGCAGCAGCTCCTGGTGCTGCTGCTCGTGCTGGATGCCCAGCTCCACCAGGTCGGCGTGCCGTTCGAGCAGCCGCGGCAGCGCCGCCAGGAGCGCCTCCTCCACGTGCGCGCGATAGGCCAGCACCTCGGCCATCGTCGGGCGCGTCAGCAGGCCCCTCTCGGGCCGCGCCAGCCGGGCGCCCTCCGCCTCGTAGTAGCTGTTGAACAGGAACGGCCAGCGCGCGTCGAACAGGCGATAGCCGGGCACCTGGTCGCGCAGCAGGAAGGTCTCGAAGAACCAGGTGGTATGCGCCAGGTGCCACTTCGCCGGCGAGGCGTCGGGCATCGACTGCACCGCCGCGTCGGCCTCGTTCAGCCCCGCAACCAGCGCGCGGCTGAGCGCGCGGCAGCGCAGGAAGCGCTCTTCCAGCGACTCCCGCAGGCCGAAGGACGCGGGCGGGGCCGACGGGTTCTTCATATGCGCTCCTTCCCGCTGCCCGCGTGGGCACGCCCGCACTCTCCCGGGCGCTCCGGGAGGGCTTAGAAGGGTATCGCTCGGCACGCGCTGCGGTTCCGTCCCGGCCCTCGCCGCAGCACCAAAAAGCCCGCGCCCTTCGAAAACGCCAGACGCTTCACGCGGCCGTCACATCCCGGACGGATAAGGGCCGGCCATGGACAGACCGATCCCACCTTCGATCACGGCGGATGCGAGCAGCACGGACCTCGGCCGCCCGCCCCTCCGGGTGATCGTGCTCGCCGGCCGGGGTGGCGGCGCGGGGGCGGGCGGCAGCCCCGACCCGCTCGCCCGCCGCTTCGGCCAGCAGCACAAGTGCCTGGTCCCGCTGGCCGGACGCCCCCTCGCCGCGCACGTGCTGCAGACCGCCGCGAGCCATCCGGCGGTGGAGAGCCTGGCGATCGCCATCGAGCGGGAGGCGTTCGACAGTCTGTTCGACGTGCTCTCGCAGATCCCCGGCCGCGGCATCGTCAAGCTGGTGGAGGCGCGCCGCAACCTCGTCGACAGCGTCATGGCCGCGGCGCAGGGCTGGGACGGCGCCCTGCTGGTGACCACCGCCGACCACGCGCTGCTCACCGCCGGCTCGATCGACCGGATGATCGCCGCGCTCGACCGGGCCGAGGCCGTGTTCGCCATGGCCCCGCGCGATGCCGTGCTCGCCGTCCATCCGCAGGACCGGCGACGGTTCCACGCCTTCGCCGACGGCGCCTTCGCGGCGTGCAACCTCTACGCCGCGAGCGGGCCCGAGGCCCTGCGCGCGGCCGAGGCGTTCCGCGGCGGCGGCCAGTTCGCGCGCCGCCGCTGGCGCGTGGCGCGCGCGGTGGGGATGGTCGACCTGGTGCTGCTGTGGGCCCGCGCGGTCACCCTGGCCGAGGCCGCGGAGCGCCTCTCGCGCCGCTTCGCGCTCAAAGTGGCGCCGGTCGTGCTCGACGACGGCTCGCAGGCGGTCGACGTCGACGACGACGACAGCCATGCCCTGGCCGAAAGCCTCCTGCTGGCCCCGGCGCCCTCCCGCCCCGGCGCCGCGTTCACCGCGGCCTCGGCCCCCGCCTGGGCGGGGTAGGCCCGGCACCCGCGCGTGGTGCCGCAGGGGCCTTCGCCACGCTCAGGCCGAGCGGGATGGACAGCGTGCACAGCGGAGAACCGCCCGCCCAAGGCCCAGTCTCACCGCCCCCGATCACCCGCACATGCTGGCTTGCCCAAGCATGGAAACCTCGCCCACCCGCTCCCCTCCGCACGCGCTGCGTGCTATAGGATACAAAGCGCGCCTGGCCCTGCCGAGTCTCCTCGACGCCAGCGCGCCCGCTTTTCTATTTCATCGAACAAACCGCGTCATTTTATCCCTCTTCATGGAAGTTCGGGCGAGCGGCACAAAGACCTCACGGGGCGCCGCCGCGCGACAGGAGGAC
The DNA here is from genome assembly GCF_042432915.1 of Novosphingobium soli. Taxonomy (NCBI): domain Bacteria; kingdom Pseudomonadati; phylum Pseudomonadota; class Alphaproteobacteria; order Sphingomonadales; family Sphingomonadaceae; genus Novosphingobium; species Novosphingobium soli. The sequence goes on along the minus strand of NZ_JBHLWK010000010.1, from coordinate 58,221 downwards.
CGACCGATGACCCTCATCGCCACCGGCACGCCCTCTCCCCAGCTTCTTCTACCACGAAAGGATCAGCATCATGGCATACGTGACCACCCAGGACGGCGTTGCAATCTTCTACAAGGACTGGGGCCCCAAGGACGCCCAGCCCATCGTGTTCCATCACGGCTGGCCGCTCACGTCGGACGACTGGGACGCGCAGATGCTGTTCTTCCTGTCGAAGGGCTACCGCGTCGTCGCCCATGACCGACGCGGCCACGGCCGCTCCGAGCAGGTGAGCGACGGGCACGACATGGCCCACTACGCCGCCGACGCCGCCGCGGTGGTGGAGCACCTGGACCTGAGGAACGCCATCCACGTCGGCCACTCCACCGGCGGCGGCGAAGTGGCGGCCTATGTCGCGCGCCACGGCATCCCGCAGGGCCGCGTCGCCAAGGCGGTGCTGGTCAGCGCGGTGCCGCCGATCATGGTCCAGACCGAGCGCTACCCCGGCGGCCTCCCGATGGCGGTGTTCGACGGCCTGCGCGCCGCCCTCGCCGCCGACCGCGCCCAGTTCTTCCGCGACGTCGCCGCCGGCCCGTTCTACGGCTTCAACCGCGAGGGCGCCGAGGTGAAGCCCGCCGTCATCGACAACTGGTGGCGCCAGGGCATGATGGGCAGCGCCAAGGCGCACTACGAGGGCATCAAGGCCTTCTCCGAGACCGACCAGACCGACGACCTGAAGGCCATCACCGTGCCCACCCTCGTTCTCCACGGCGACGACGACCAGGTGGTGCCGTACAAGAACGCCGGCCTGCTCCAGGCCGAGATCCTGCCCGACGCCACGCTGAAGATCTACGAGGGCTTCTCCCACGGCATGCTCACCGTCAACGCCGACGTCCTCAACGCCGACCTGCTCGCCTTCATCCAGGGCTGATCGGGGATAGCGGCGGGCAGAGCCGCGGCGCGTGGGGCCGGCGGCGCGGTCGTGGATGGTGGCGGCGCGCAGGGCGCCCAGGCCCCGCGGCCTCACCCGGCGGCGCGGTGCTCCACCGGGGCGGAGGCGGCGCGCGCGGCGAAGATCGCCTCGGTCACGGCGAGCGTGCGCGCGTTGTCGACGTCGATCGCCACCGCCCCGTCGCTGAGGATGACGGGGTGGATGGCCAGCCCGAAGCGGCGGGAGAAGCGGCGGAAGGCCGCGGCCAGCGTGCCGATGCCGTAGTGGAAGCGCACCAGGTTGACGAACCCGAAGGCCTGGACGATGCGCACCGGGTGCTTGGCGAACTGGCCGCCGCTGCGAAACACCTCCGCCACGCCGAGCGCCGCTGCGTCGCCGATCCAGTAGCTGTTGCAGTTGGAGTAGCTCTCGTCCGCGAAGCGGTAGAAGCGGCGCTGCCCCTCGGGATGCGCGGCCAGCACCGAGGCGCGGCGGGCGAAGGCCACCGCCACCTCCGCGCCGGCCGCCCGGGCCCCGGCCAGGAACTCGCCCACCGCGGCGGGCGAGAGCAGCGCGTTGTCGGCGGTGGTGACCAGCACCGGGAAGGTCGCCAGGCCGACCGCCTCGAACACGCTGTCGACGAGGTTGGTGCGCGCCCGGCACACCACCAGGCGCCCCTCTGCGCGCAGCTCGCGCACGTCCTCGATGTCGTCGAGCAGCTCGGGATCGTTCACCGAGACGACGATGCGCCCGATCTCCGGCGACGCGGCCAGCGCGGCCAGCACGTGCGCGATCATCGGCCGGCCCGCGACCGGCACCAGGCACTTGTCCGCCAGCCCGGCCGCGGCGGCGAGCGGGTCGACCTGCCCCTCCCGGCGGCCGGCCAGCACCACCGCGCAGGTGCGCAGGGGCGCGGACATCAGGCCGGCACCGGCAGCGGGCGCCGCGGCTCCACCGCCTCGAAGCGCCCGGTCGACCCCGCGGAAGCGCGGTCGATCAGGCCGTTGCGGCGCAGGCTCTCGCACAGGATCGTCTCGATCAGCTCCCGGTGCGTCCAGCCGCCGAGGCGCGCCGCCATGCTGATCGTCTTGCGCGACCACAGGTTGCAGTTGAGGTTGACTTCCAGGAACTGGAAGGCCCCGGTCTCCACGTCCAGCCGGCACTCGAACCGGCCGTAGTCGAACGGCGCGAACTCCTCCATCATCGACAGCGCCGCCGCCTCGATCGCGGGCAGGCGGGCCGCTTCCAGGAAGGGGCGGATGGTGTAGGTCCGCGCGCCGCAGGACAGGTCGCGCTTCTCGGAATAGCTGCGCAGGTCGGCGGGGTCCTCCTGCTCGACGATCATCGTCGGCAGGATCAGCGGCCGCCCGTCGCGGGTGATGATCGAGACCTCGATGTCGTGGCCGGTGATGAAGGGCTCGACGAGCGCGTCGTGGCCCTCCTCCTGGATCTCGGCCACCGCCTGGCGCACGCCCGCCCAGTCGGTCGCGGCGCGCACCCCCCAGCTGGCCGACGAGGCATTCGGCTTGATGACGTAGCGCTCCGCCCGCGGGCAGCGCGCCGGATCCACCGCGGTGCCGCGCCGGTACACCGCCCAGTCGGCAGTGGGGATCCCGCGTGAGCGGGCAATCAGCTTGGTGAGATGCTTGTCGTCCGACGTGCCGCGGATGATCGGCCCGCCGCCGAGGTAGGGCAGCCCGAGGCGGTTGCAGAGGAGCGGCAGCATCATCTCCGAATTGAGGAAGCCGCCGCGGTTGAGCAGCGGGAAGACGAAGTCCACCTCGGGCCGCTCGAACAGCACGCGGTAGTCGTCGGCAACGCGAAGATCGAACCCGATGTCGCGCAGAACATCGCGGATCTCCGCATGGTAGACCGCATGCGTGCCGTCCTCGGCATCGGCGCCGCCGGCGGAGCGCGCGTGCTTCGCCACGTAGAGCAGCCGCAGCCGCTCCTTGACGGCATCGGGCACCGCCAGCGGTTCCGCCGGGATTTCGAAGGATCTGCCGCTGGTCGCCGGGATATGTTGCATGCCGGCCGGTGTACCCGGCTTCGGCGAAGCAATTGTTTCAGCTTGGCGTCCGTTTTGTGGCAAGCTGCAACGCCAGCAGCTCGCCGTAGCGCTGCCCGCCCAGCCCGCGCCGGCCCGCGCGCTGGGGCATGAGCACGCCGGGCTTGCCGTTGCCCTCGATCAGGATCGGTCCGTCGGGCGCGAAGCCCACGTCCCACCCGATCAGCGCATAGTCGCCGAAGCCGCGCGCATGGGCCTGCGTCACCAGCGCGCGGGCGACGGCCCAGTCCGGCAGCACGCGTCCCGGGATCGCCGCGCCGGTGACGGGGTGGCGAACGTGCTCCCCGCCGCCGTAGCCGGTGCAGGCGATCTCCAGGCTGCCGTCGGCAAGGTCGATGGCGCTGAGCAGCCCGCCGGCCTTCATGTTGTCCACCGCCGCGGCCGGGTCGGAGGGGATGCGCAGGACCGCGTTCACCAGTTCGGGCCGCCCTGCCTCGTCGAGGATGGTGGTCATGCGCGCGGTCGGCAGCGCGTTCAGCGCCAGGTCGCGCAGAGCGGGATGGGGGACGATTCGGGCCTGCACCAGCCACGGCCCGCGCAAGCCCCGAAGCTGGTCGCGCAGCCATTCCTCGCCGCCCGCCGCAGGAGGATCGAGGAAGCGCACGCCTCGCCCGCCCTCGCCCCGCGCCGGCTTGAGCAGGAGCGGCGCGCCGGGCACCGGGCCGTACAGGTGCAGCGCCCCGTCGGCCCACGTCGCGGCGACCTGCGGATGGCGCAGTCCGTGCTGCGCGCAGCGCGCGTAGAAGCGGATCTTGTCGGCCAGCACGCAATCCGGCGTCCAGCCCAGGGGATTGACCAGCTTGTTGAGCCCGGCGTCCTCGAAGCGCCGGATGTAGCCGTCCAGCTCGGCTTCGGTCTCGATCCGGAACAGCGCCAGGTCGTTGGGATCGACGAAGCGGGCGTGGGCGATGCGCGAAGCCCGGCGCCGCCAGCCCGCGTCCAGCCCCAGCCGCCGCGCCACGGCGCGGGCGCGGAACGGAACCCAGGCGTGGAACGCCGCGCCCACCACCGCGTCCAGCGCCGCCCGGGCGCGTCCGCGCGTACGCTTGCGCCAGGCGTAGTGATCGGCCAGAAAGCTGCCCGAGACGGGCGCCACCACGCCGGGATAGATCGAATAGAGCTTCTTCGCGCGGTACCACAGCTCGGTCACGGACATCATCGCATCACCTCCCACACCCGGAGTTCCGCCGCGCGGGATCCGGCACTCCACGCAAGGCAGCATGAAGACAGCGATCTACGTCCAGGACATGCGCGCCAGCGGCGTGGTGCGCACGATGATCGCCATGGCGCGCGCCTTCGCGGCGGAAGACGAGGTCACGCTGCTGGCCGCACGGAGCGCGGGGATCTTCGGCGCGAGGGACGTGGCGCCGGCGCGCTTCGTGGCGGCCAGCGAGCGGTCCCCCGACGTGGTGGGCGGCGTGGTGGGCGCCGTGCGGGGGGGCGTGCCGGCGCGCCTGGCGGTGGTGCCGGCGCTGCGCCGCACGCTGCGCGCCCTCGATCCCGACGTGGTCCTGTCCGGCGGCAACTTCGGCCACTTCAGCCTCTGGCTGGCGACGCGCGGACTGCGCATCCCCGTGGTCTACGTGTTCAGCAACGCGATGGAGCGCCCCGGCCAGCCCTGGCGCAACCGCTGGCGCCGGTTCTGGAGCGGGCTGCTGGTGCGCGGCGCGGCGGGCGCGATCCTGGTCGGCAGCAACCTGGCGCACAGCGGGGTGTTCCGCCCCCACGTCGCCAGCGGCAAGGCGGTGCTGATCCCCAACGGCATCGACCTTGCCGCGGTGCCCGCCGCGGACGGCACCGTGCCCGCGCCCCTTGCCAGCCCGGTGCCGTCGATCCTCGCGATCGGCCGCCTCACGCCCCAGAAGAACTTCGAGGCGCTGATCGACGCCGTGGCCGCGGCGCGGCGCCACCGGCCCGTGCGGCTGGTGATCCTGGGCTCGGGAGAGGACCGCTACCGCGTCGCGCTGGAAGCCCGGACGGCGGCGCTGGGCATCGCCGAGGACGTCGTCTTCGCGGGGCTGACCGACGATGTCTATCCCTGGCTGCGCGCGGCCCGGGTCTTCGCGCTGGCCTCGCACTGGGAGGGGGCGTCGATCGCACTGCTCGAAGCGATGGCGGCGGGGACGCCGATCGTCGCCAGCCGCACCGCGGGCGACGCGGCCGAGGTCCTGAGCAACGGTCGCTTCGGGCTGCTGGTCGATCCCGGCGATGCCGAGGCGTTCGCCGCCGCGCTGCTGCGACAGATCGACAGCCCCGTCCTGCCGGGCCCGCGCGTCGCCATCTACGACGCTCCCCTGATGATGCGCGCCTATCACCGGGTGCTCACGAAGGCGAGGGACGCGGGCCGGGCGCGGGTTGCTCCGGCGCCCGGCGGAACACCCCCCATCCGGTGAGCAGCACCGCGGCAAGGCTGCCGCCGAAGGTCGCCCAGGCGCCGCCGATCACGCCGAACAGGGGCAGCAGGAGGAACAGCAGCGCCGCCTGCACCGCGCTCGCCAGCAGCCGCAGCCGGAAGGCGGCCCCCGCCAGTCCGCGCGCGGTGAGCGCCGGCTCGAAGGCGAAGCCGAACAGGTCCAGCCCCGCCGCGGCGACGAGGACGATGATCGGCAGGTAGGCTCCCGAGAACTCGCGGGTGGCGATCAGGTGCAGCAGCGGCTCTCCGAACAGAGCCGCCACGCCGACCATCGCCGCCGCGGCGAGGCCGGCGACCGCGGTGAGCTGGAGCAGCAGGGGCCTGTCGCTGCCCCCCGCCGCGGCGCGCACCAGCTCGGCATAGGCCGCGCGCGAAAACGTCTGGGTGGCGCGCACCATCGCCTGCGCCAGCTGGGCCGCGACGCGGAACATGCCGGCGGCGGCCGGGCCTCCGAAGGCGCCGACGAGGACGAGGGTGAACTGCTTGCTGGTCACCGTCAGGGTCGAGGACAAGTTGGTGAGGAAGACGAAGCGCCAGAGCGAGGGCTCCTCGCGTGCCAGCCGCCTGAGCCCCTCGGGCGCGAAGGCCACGCGGCGCCGGCGCAGCGCCGCCCACCAGTAGACCGCCGTCGTCGCCAGCTCCGAGACCGCCCAGGCGCAGAGGAAGCCGGCCACGGTGGGCAGCAGCAGCGCGGCCAGCAGCGCGCCCCCCGCGCGCACGCTGGGCGTCACCGCATCGGCCAGCGCGGAATCGCGGAAGCGCTCGTCTAGCCGCAGCACGCCGATGGGGGTGGAGCGCACGGCCGCCAGGATCGCGAAGCAGAACGCGAACGCGGCGGCGTAGAGCTCGCGCGGAAGGCCGAGCCTCTCTCCCAGGAGCGCGATCACCCCCAGGGCCACCAGGCTGCCCGCCAGCGCTCCGGCAAGGTCCAGCAGCGCCGCGAAGCCGATGATGCGCTCGACCCCCCTCTCGTCGCCCTGCGCCTGCGCGCGGGTGCCGTAGCTCACGACGAACTGCCAGGTCTGGAAGCCGACCACGGCGGCGATGCCCTGCCCCACCGCGACGATCAGGGCGAAGCGGCCGAAGTCCGCCAGCCCCAGCGTGCGCGTGGCGATGGCGAGGTAGGCGATGCTCAGCACCGCCTGGAACAGGCGCGCGGCCAGCAGCCAGCCGCCGTTGACGCCGACCCGGCGCAGCCCGTCGTTCATGCCGCCGGCCTCATGCCGGACATGCTCGCGAACGCGTCACAAACCCGTGTCATCATCGCCTTTCGGTCGTCACAAGAGCGAGCGCCGGGCTTGAAGGGCGGATGTTACGCTGATGTGGCGCGCGCGAGAAACTTGCGGCCGGCCGCTCGACATCGGCAGGCACGCGACGAGCCGATCAGCCGGCTCCCAGCGGCGTGACGTATGCCGGTGCGGACGCTAATGCCGCGCTAACCCCTCCTTGTGTGGACGCTATTCGCGCCGCGCCCCTCCCCTGAAGGCAAGCCCACTTGATCTGGCGACGGAATCGCCCCAAGCGGTGCCGTTTCCCGTGAATTGAACCGGCAGGCTCCTACCGCATGCAAGTTGTCCAGAAGGCGAAGTCGGGGATGGATCCCCGCACCCTGTTCGGCCTGGTCACGGCCATTCTCTTCTTCATCGCCAGCGGCACCGTCGCCTACATGAACATTCGGGTCCTGCGCGAAGACGCCGCCCGGATCTTCCATTCGCACACCGTCATCGTCGCCATGGGCGATCTCCTCTCGGCGCTGCAGGACGCCGAGACCGGGCAGCGCGGATACCTGCTGACCGGCCGGGACGCCTATCTCACCCCCTACACCCGCGCGCTCGCCGACGTGAACGCCCGGATCGAGGCCCTGGCCGCGCTGACGCGCGACAATCCGGCCCAGCAGGCCCGGCTCGCACCGCTGCGCCACCACATCGACACCAAGCTGGACGAGCTGCGCGAGACGATTGCGACGCGCAAGTCGAGCGGGATCCAGGCGGCCCTGGCGATCGTCGAGAGCGATCGCGGCAAGGCCGAAATGGATGAAGTCAGGACGCAGCTGAGCGTCATGCACCAGGAGGAGGAGCGCCTTCGCGAGATCCGCCTGACCGAGATGGAGGCGGCGTACCGCTCGGCCTGGGTCAGCGGCGTCATGTCGTGCCTCCTTGGGATCGCGCTGACGCTGGTGATCGGCGTGCTGATCCGCCGCGCCGCCGTCGCTGCCGAGCGCCGCGAATGGCTCCAGCGGGGACAGCTCGAGCTCGCATCCGCGGTGATGGGCGACCAGCCTACGGACCAGCTGGGCGAAAGCATCCTGCGCTTCCTGGTGCGTTACGCCGGGGCCCAGGCGGGCGCGATCTTCGCCGCCGAGAACGGCCATTACCGCCGCATCGCCTCCTACGGCGTGCCGGCAGAGGCGGAAATGGTCGAGAAATTCTCGCGTCGCGAGGGCTTGCTGGGGCAAGTCGCGGCCGATGGCGAGCCGGTGATCCTGGCCGACATTCCCGAGGGCTACCTGACCATCGGCTCGAGCTTCGGGCGCGACAAGCCGCGGCACCTCGTGATCGCCCCGGGCGCCGCGGACGGCGCGGTCGAATCGGTCGTCGAGCTCGGCTTCCTGCAGTCGGTGGACCCGCAGGTGCTCGCCTTCCTGGGCGAGGCTTCCACAACGGTGGGCGTCGCCCTGCGCTCGGCGCGCTACCGCTCCGCCTTGCAGCACCACACCGAGGAGCTGCAGGTGCAGAGCGAGGAGCTGCGGGTCTCCAACGAAGAACTGGAGGAACAGGGCCGCGCCCTCAAGGAATCGCAGGCCAGCCTCGAGCAGCAGCAGGTCGAGCTGGAGCAGACCAATTCGCAGCTGGAGGAGCAGGCCCAGCTCCTGGAGAACCAGCGCGACGACCTCGCCCGATCGAACGCCGCGGTGGAGGCGAAAGCGCGCGAGCTGGAGCAGGCGAGCCGCTACAAGTCCGACTTCCTCGCCAACATGAGCCACGAGCTGCGCACGCCGCTGAACTCGCTGCTGATCCTCTCGAAGCTCCTGGGCGACAACCGCGGCGCGAACCTGTCGGACGAGCAGGTGCAGTACGCGCGGACCATCGAGTCGGCGGGCAACGACCTGCTCACGCTCATCAACGACATCCTCGACCTCTCCAAGATCGAGGCCGGGCACCTGCAGATCCGGCCCGAGCCGTTCCTGGTCGAGCGGCTTACGGGCGACTTGCGGCAGGTGTTCGAGCCCGTCGCCGCCGCGCGGGGCCTGGACTTCGAGATCCGCGTCGCTCCGGGCGCCGCTTCGATGATAGAGACGGACCGCCAGCGGCTCGAGCAGATCCTGAAGAACCTTCTCTCCAACGCCTTCAAGTTCACCCAGGCCGGCAGCGTGCGCCTGGAACTGGAGAGCGACGGCCCGGACCGGCTGCTGATCGCGGTCGCCGATACCGGAATCGGCATCCCCGAGGAGCAGCAGCAGGCAATCTTCGAGGCATTCCGCCAGGCCGATGGCACCATCAGCCGCAAGTTCGGGGGCACCGGCCTGGGCCTTTCCATCTCGCGCGAGCTGGCACGCCTGCTCGGCGCCAGGATCGGGCTCAGCAGCGTGCCGGGCCAGGGCAGCCGCTTCACCCTGTCCATGCCGCTCGTCTACGAGCCGACCGAGGAGAACCTGGCTCCCGAGCCGGCACCTGCCCCTCGCCCGGCACCGACGCCCGTCGCGGCGAGGCCGCGCCCCGTGGCGGTGCCCGCAGTGGTCGAAGACGATCGCGACCATCTCTCCGCCACCCAGCGTATCCTGCTGGTCGTCGAAGACGACGCGACCTTCGCGCGGATCGTGCGCGACATGTCGCGCGAGAGAGGCTTCCAGTGCCTGGTCACCGGCACAGCGGAGGAAGCGCTGCACCTGGCCCGCACGTTCAAGCCCCATGCCGTGGTGCTCGACGTGGGCCTGCCGGACCAGTCCGGCCTCGCCCTCCTCGACCGGCTCAAGCGCGACGTCGAGACCCGGCACATCCCCGTCCACATCATCTCGGGCAGCGACCACACGCAGACGGCGCTGTCACTCGGCGCGATCGGCTATCTGCTCAAGCCGGTGAAGCGGGAGGATCTCTCGGGCGTCCTGGAATCGCTGGCGGACAGGTTCGCCTCGGCCTCCCGCCGCGTGCTCATCGTGGAGGACGACCCGGTGCAGCGCGACGCCGTCACGCGCCTGCTCGCGACCGGCGATGTCGAGACGGTGGGTGTCGCCAGCGCCTCGGAGTGCCTCGAGGCGCTGCGGCGCGAGACCTTCGACTGCATGGTGCTGGACCTGAACCTGCCCGACGCCAGCGGCTTCACCTTGCTGGAAACGCTGAGCCGCGAGGGGACGTACGCCTTCCCGCCGGTGATCGTCTACACAGGTCACGACCTCTCCCCCGACGACGAGCAGCGGCTGCGGCGGTATTCCGATTCGATCATCATCAAGGGCGCGCGCTCGCCGGAGCGCCTCCTCGACGAGGTTTCGCTGTTCCTGCACCAGGTGGTGACCGAGCTCCCGCCCGAGCAGCAGACGATGATCCGCCAGGCCCGCAACCGCGATTCCGTCCTGGAGGGGCGGCGGATCCTGGTGGTGGAGGACGACGTGCGGAACGTGTTCTCGCTCTCCAACATCCTTGAGCCGCAAGGGGCGGTGGTGGAGATCGCGCGCAACGGGCAGGAGGCGCTGGACGCCCTGGAGAAGGCCGAGGGCGACGCCTCGCGGACGATCGACCTCGTGCTGATGGACGTCATGATGCCGGTCATGGACGGGCTCACTGCAACCCGCACGATCCGCCGCGACCCGCGCTGGGCGAAGCTGCCGATCATCGCCCTCACCGCCAAGGCCATGCCCGACGACCAGGAAAAGTGCATAGAAGCCGGTGCCAACGACTACATGGCCAAGCCGCTCGACGTGGATAAGCTGCTCAGCCTCGTGCGCGTCTGGATGCCGCGTTGACCGCGATGGACAGCGACAAGATCGAGGACATCGAGATCCACCTCCTGCTGGAGGCGCTGTACCGTCGCTACCACTACGACTTCCGCAACTACGCGCAGGCGTCTATCAAGCGCCGCCTGCGCCAGGCGCGGGACCGCATGGGTCTGCCGACTTTCTCCGCGCTGCAGGACCGGCTGCTTCATGATCCCGCCGCGGCTGCCGGCGTGCTGCGCTTCATGACCGTGCAGGTCAGCGACTTCTTCCGCGATCCGAGCTACTTCCGCGCCATCCGGGAAAAGGTGGTGCCGCACCTGAAGACCTATCCCTCGCTCAAGGTCTGGGTCGCGGGATGCAGCGCCGGTGAAGAACTCCATTCGCTGGCCATCCTCTTCCGCGAGGAAGGTCTGGAAGACCGCACGTTGTTCTACGCCACCGACATCAACCAGGAGGCGCTGGAGACGGCGGCGCGGGGGATCTACCCGCTTGACCGACTGAAGACATTCACCGAGAATCACCGACTGTCGGGCGGCAAGACGTCCTTGTCCGACTACTATACGACGGGCTACGGCGGAGCAGTCTTCGACAAGTCGCTGCGCGAGCGAGTGCTATTCTCCGATCACAGCCTGGTGACCGACGCAGTCTTCTCGGAAATGCACATGATCTCCTGCCGCAACGTCATGATCTACTTCGACCGCGCCCTGCAGGATCGGGCTGTCGGATTGTTCCGGGATTCGCTGATCCGCAACGGCTTCCTCGGCCTGGGCTCAAAGGAGAGCCTGCGGTTTTCCGCGTATGCGGCCGACTTCTCCGAATTCGTTCGCGAGGAGAAGATCTATCAGAGGCGCAAGGCGTGAACCGCAGCGATCCCGCGGCCGTGGCCATCGGCGCGTCGGCGGGGGCGATTCACGCTCTCCTGGAAATTCTCCCCGCGCTTCCCGAGGATTACGGCCTGCCGGTGCTGATCGTCGTCCATGTCCCGCCCGGCCGCAGGAACGAACTGGCGCGGCTGTTTTCCGCCAAGTGCCAGCTGCCGGTGCATGAGGCCGAGGACAAGGAACCGATCCTTCCCGGCACGATCACCTTCGCGCCTCCCGACTACCACATGCTGGTGGAACCCGGCGGCACGATCTCGCTGTCCACCGACGAGCCCGTCTACTTCTCGCGCCCGTCGATAGACGTATTGCTCGAAAGCGCGGCCGACGCCTACGACGGACGCATGGTCGGGGTCGTGTTGACGGGTGCGAACGAAGACGGCGCGCAAGGGCTCAAGGCCGTCGCGGACGCGGGCGGCCTGGCTCTGGTGCAGGAGCCCTCGACAGCTTACGCTCGCGCGATGCCGGACGCGGCGCTAGCGCTCTGCACCACAGCCCATGCCCTGCCGCTGGCGGCCATAGCCGCCTGCCTGGTCGAGTCCGGAGCACGGCGATGACCGCGCCCGGCCCGGTTCACTTCCTGCTGGTGGACGACCTGCCCGCCAACCTGCTGGCGCTGGAGGCCCTGCTCGCGCGGGACGATCTCGTGCTGCTGAAGGCGCGCTCGGGCGAAGAGGCGCTGGAAATGCTGCTCGAGCACGAAGTGGCGCTCGCCCTGCTCGACGTGCAGATGCCCGAAATGGACGGCTTCGAGCTTGCGGAACTGATGCGGGGCAGCGAACGCACGCGCGACGTGCCGATCATCTTCGTGACCGCCGGCGGGGCCGACGCCCACCGCCGCTTCCGCGGATACGAAGCGGGCGCCGTCGACTTCATCCACAAGCCGATCGAACCCGACATCCTGCGCAGCAAGGCAAACGTCTTCTATCAGCTTTATCGTCAGCGGCAGCAGATCGCGGCGCAGCGCGACGAGCTCGCGGCCGCCGCCGAAGGGCTGCGACGGGCCGATCAGGCCAAGGACGAGTTCCTTGCCATCCTGGGCCACGAACTGCGCAACCCGCTCGCCGCGCTCGCCAGCGGCCTGCACCTGCTGGCCCGCCCGCGCAGCCCGGAACAGGCAGCGGAGATCCGCGAGCGGATGGAGCGCATGCTGAACCACCTCAACCGCCTGGTCGAGGACCTGCTCGACATGTCGCGCATCAGCGAGGGCAAGGTCTTGCTGCGGCTCGAGCGGATCGCGCTCGACGAAGTGCTGCGCTCGGCCATCGAGGGCAGCCGGCACAACATGGAGGCTGCCGGACACACGCTGGAGCTCGAAACGCCAGCTGCGCCGATCCTCCTGGACGGCGATCATACCCGGCTGGCCCAGGTGCTCGCCAACCTGCTCAACAACGCCGCCAAGTACACGCCGGCAGGCGGCACCATCCGCCTCGCCACGCGCCGCGATGGCGAATGGGTGGAAATCGAAGTGGCGGACAACGGCGTGGGCATCCCCGCGGCCATGCTGCCGCGAATCTTCGACATCTTCACCCAGGTTGAGGAGCACCGCGACCGGACCCAGGGCGGCCTGGGTATCGGCCTGGCGCTCGTCAAGCAATTGGTCGAGCTTCATGGTGGCTCGATCGCGGTGGCGAGCGAGGGCACCGGGCGGGGCAGCACGTTCCTGGTGCGGCTGCCCCGGCTCCAGCGCGGCCGATAGGCGCGGGGCCGCCGAGCGCGCTACAGGGCGGCTGGCGATCCGTCCCGCGCGGCCCAGGCCGCGGCGAAAGCGCGCGCGTTCCGTGCGATCTCCTGCGTCGAAGCGCCGGCGCGATAGAGCGCGGAACCCAACCCGAAGCCGTCCGCCCCCGCGGCGCGCCAGGGCTCCATGTTGTGCGGCGTGATCCCGCCGACCGCGAGCAGCGGCACCTCGCGCGGCAGAACCGCGCGCTGGGCCTTCACCACCGCAGGGCTCGCCGCCTCGGCGGGGAACAGCTTCAGTCCGCTCGCGCCCGCCGCCAGTGCGGCGAACGCCTCGCTGGGGGTGAAATAGCCCGGCAGCGAGACCATGCGGCGCGCGGCGCTCTGGGCGATCACGGCCACATCGGTGTTGGGCGACACGATCATCGCGCCCCCGGCGTCCTGCACCTGCGCGACCTGGGCCGGGGTCAGCACCGTTCCTGCCCCTACGATCGCTGCCGAACCCACGCGCCGCGCCAGCTTCTCGATGCTGGCGAGCGGATCGGGCGAGTTGAGCGGAACTTCGATCAGGCGGAAGCCCGCGTCGACGAGCACCTCGCCCGCCGCCTCGACCTCGTCCGGCCGGATGCCGCGGAGGATGGCGACGAGCGGAAGCTGGGAGAGCGCGGTCGCGAGATCGATCATGGTTTCATGTTCCAGATGCGGGTGATGCCGGAAACGAAGGCGGCGTGGCTGTCGACGACGATCGCCTTGCCTCCCACCCCCTCGATCGCGGCGGAATAGAGGCGGGCGAGGAGACCGTCCGCCAGCAGGTAAACGCTCTCGCCCGGTTGCAGCCGCGCCCGGCAGTCGCTGCCGATGAGGAGGCCGCTGACGTAGGCCGCCGCCTTCCCCGGCGCGCGTCGGCCGAGGACCGAAGCCGCACGCACCCCGAACAGGCGGGCGAGCAGATCGCCCTCGGACGATGCCGCCACTCCGGAGCGAAAGTCGTCGTCCGCATCCACTTCGCCGACCATCTCGCTGCCGATGAGGGCATGGCCCTTGAGCAAAGCGAACATCTCGCCGGTCATCGCGGTGGTGAAGTCCGCGATCGCTCCCTCCCGCATCAGTGCCCACTTGGAATGGGTGCCCGGCTGGCACAGCAGCGCGTCGCCGGGGACGGACCCCGCGGCCACGGCTCCGAGCAGTTGCACCTCTTCGCCGCGCATCACGTCCTGCCGTCCCTGCGCGTCACGACAGACACCGGGCACGATCGCCACCTCCTCGCCAGGCACGACCAATGCCGATGCCAAATCCTCCAGCCGGGCCGGAGCGGCGACATAGCCGGCATCGCGCCACCCCCGGTTGGAGCCGACCATGCCGGCCAACAGGAGCGGCACGCCGCCGTTCCGCTGACGCAAGGTGGCCACCGAATCCGGGAAACCGCCCGGCGGGACCGAGAGTGTGCCCATCTCGTCGCTTCCCGCCGTCACCACCCGCCCCTTGTCGATCAGGTACGCGCGGCGGTTGGTGGTTCCCCAGTCGACCGCAAGGAACGTGTCCCCGCTCATCGGAAGACGGCCTGGGGCGCACGCCACGGGATCATCGCTGTCGCTCCTGCATGGTGGACGCTCGCAGTGGCATAGCGCGCGGCTGCGGTCGAGGCTGTTGCTGCGTCCAAAGGGTCGCGCGCGCCCGCTTCTACTGGCTCTGCCCCGCGTCCGGATTGTCGTGCGCGTCGGTGTCCGTTCCTTGCGCCACGTGATCCGCGGCCCAGGCGCCGCGCGTACCCATGGGGCTCGCCGCGCCTTCGGTCGTGTCGCGCCGGGTCTGGTGCTCGAGCTCGGAGTTCAGCTCCGCCCCGAACACCAGGAGATAGCTCGACAGGTACATCCAGGTGAGCAGGATCACCACCGCCGCCAGCGAACCATACGTCGCGCTGTAGTTGCCAAATGTGGTGACGTAAGTCCCGAAACCCAGCGTCAGGGCCACCCAGCACAAGGCGAACAGGAGCGAGCCCGGCGAGAGCCACATCCAGCGGGCATTCTCGCGCGAGGGGCCATAGCGATAGAGCGCGGCGGCGGCAGTCGCGGCCACAGCGAGCAGCAGCAGGTGCGACAACGCCTTCGTCCCGAACTCCAGCAGCGGCTGCGAGCCCGGCAGCAGCGCTTCTATCCTGGCGACGACCGTGACCGCGAGCAGTGCGACGACGGTCATGGCGACGGCGGCCGCCGTGATCGTCAGCGCCAGCAGGTTCACCTTGAGGAAGCCGCGCTTTTCCTCCTCCTCATAGGCGATGTTGAGCGCAGTCACGATGGCGGCCGCTCCGTTGCGGGCGCTGAACAGCGCCAGTGCCAGCGCGATCAGGACGCCAAGGCCCTTCTTCTCGCCGGAGGACCGGACGACATACATGAGCTGCTCTCCGACGAGCCGGGCGATGTCATCGGGCATGATCCGCGCCATTTCCGCCATGTTGCGCAGCACCGTCTCCGGCTCGGCGAGCAGCCCATAGGCCAGCACCGTCGCGCCCAGCAGCGGCAGCAGTGCCAGGAAGCCGTAGAACGAAACCCCCGCTGCCACGAGGCTCACGTTATCGGCAGATGTTTCCTTGGCGGTGCGGACCAGGACTTCCTTCCAGCCCTTCCACGGCATCCTCCAGGGCGAGGTCGCCTCACGGCCCTTCTCGACTCCCGCGCCGCGATGTCCGTTCTCTCGCTTTTCGATATGCGCCTCCACGCGGTCCTCCCTTGCACCCGTGCTCACGCGATCTGCGCCAGCAGTTCCTCGGCCCTCGCCATGCGCACCTCCGCATCGCCGAAATCGCCCTTGCACAGGAAACGCTCTTCGGACCGCACCAGTGCCAGCGGGGCGAGCGCATCCTCGTGGCCCGGCCGCGGCGTCAGCGCGATGGCGGCCGGCCCGGCGTCCACACGCGCGATGCCCGCCGTGCGAGCCAGGACCCGGAGCCGGACGGAGGCGAGAAGCCGCGCGGCTTCCTCGGGCAGCGCACCGAAGCGGTCCGCCAATTCGTCCTCGAAGCTCTCGAGACCGGCGAGATCGCCGATCCGCGCCAACCGCGCGTAGAGCGTGATCCGCAGGTCCTCGTCCGGTATCCAGTCTGCCCCCAACTGCCCCTCGCCGCCGGCGTTGATCACCGGAGTCCAATGCTCGACGTCCTCCCCGCGGGCGGCGGCGATGGCAACCTCCAGCAGGTGGCGGTAGAGATCGACGCCGATCAGCCTGGCATGCCCCGCCTGCTCCTCTCCCAGGAGATCCCCGGCGCCTCGCATGTCGAGATCGCGCGCGCTGATCGCGAAGCCGGCGCCCAGGCGGTCGAACGCCGCCAGCGTCTGCAGCCGCGCCAGCGTCCGCGGCGCGATGTCGGCGCCCGGTTGCGTCAGCAGCAGGATGTGCCCGCGCCGGCTTCCCCGCCCGACCCGGCCGCGAAGCTGGTGGAGCTGTGAAAGGCCGAAGCGATCGGCCCGCCACACGATCATGGTGTTGGCCCGGGGCACGTCCAGGCCCGCCTCGATGATGTTGGTGGCCAGGAGCACGTCGCCATCCCCCCCGGCAAAGCGCACCATCGTCTCGTCCAGCTCGGCCGCAGGCAGCTTGCCATGCGCCTGCAGGACGCGGAGTTCGGGCGTGAGCCGCGACAGGATCGTTGCCAGCCCGTCCAGGTCCTCGATGCGGGGGACCACGACGAAGCTCTGCCCGCCCCGGCTTCGCTCGCGCAGCAAGGCCGCCCGCACCCGGGTCTCGTCGAACGATCCGACGGTGGTGCGGATGGGCTGGCGCCGGGCAGGCGGCGTGGCGATGACGGAAAGCTGCTGCAGCCCCACCAGCGCGCTCTGCAGCGTGCGCGGGATCGGCGTGGCGCTGAGCGTCAGCACGTGGTCGGCGCCAAGTTCGGCCAGCTTCCTCTTGTCGGCTGTTCCGAAGCGCTGTTCCTCGTCGATGATGACGAGGCCGAGGTCGGCATAGCGCATGCCCTTGGCCGCGACCGCCCCGGTGCCCACCACGATCCCGATCGAACCGGCGGCCAGGCCTTCCTTCACCGCCTTGCGCTCGGCGGTGCTCGACAGGCGGGACAGGCCCGCGACCGCGATCCCGGTGCCCTTGAAGCGCCGCGCGAAGGTTTCCAGGTGCTGCCGTGCCAGCACCGTGGTCGGCGCGGCCAAGGCCACCTGCCGGCCGGACAGAGCCGCTATGGCGGCCCCGCGGAGCGCCACTTCGGTCTTCCCGAAGCCCACGTCGCCCACGATGAGCCGGTCCATCGGGCTGCCGGACGCAAGATCGTGTCGGACAGCCGCGATGGCGCGCGCCTGGTCCGCCGTCTCGGTGAACCCGAAGCCTTCCGCGAATCTCTCGTACAGGGCCGAATCCGGATCCAGCACGGCGGCCTGGCGCTCGCGCCGCTCCGCCGCCAGGCGGGTCATCTCCGCCGCGGTGTGGGCCAGCGCCGCTTCGACTTCGGCGCGGCGCTTCTCCCAGCTCGAACCGTCCAGCTTGTCCAGCGTGACGGCCTCCTCCTCGCCACCATAGCGCCAGATGCGGTCCGATTGCAGCGCCGGGACCAGCCTGCGGGCATCCCCTGCGAACCGCAGGACCAGCGCATCGCCCCCGTCGGGCGTGGCTTCGAGCCCCTCGACCACGCAGAGGCCATGGTCCTGGTGGACGACAACGTCGCCGCGACGCAGCTCTCCTGCCTGCAACGCATCGAGGTCGGCGGATGCGCCCTGCGCCGCTTCGCGCTGGGCCCGGCTGCCGAGCAGGTCGGCGGCCGCCACCGCCATCGTGTTCCCCACCGTGAACCCGCGCGAGACCGGCATCGTCAGCCTCAGCATGCTGCCCTGGGGTGCAGCCAGCACCTCCTGCCACGACCCTGCCTCGGTGACTTCGCAGCGCAGGGCCTTTGCGACACGCGGCTGGATGAACCGCAAGTCACGTTCCGTCCCGAGGAGCAGCACCTTGCCGTGGGTCAGCGCCTCCCTGGCCGCCCTGGCGAAGGCCCGCGCCGGATCGCGCTGTTCGGCGAAGCGGGGCGGCGGCGCTCCGAACGATCCCACGGGAACGACCACCTCGTGCCGCGCGAGGCTCTCCTGCCACTGCGCCTGCGTGCAGATCGCCGCATCCCCGCGTCCGCTGCGGCGGGACGCGGTCTCCTGCGCCAGGTCGAGGAAGGTCCGGCGCCGCTTCTCGGCACCATCCGCCAGCACGATCCTCGCGCCTTTCAGATGATCGAGCAGAGCCACGCCGCCGGCGCTGTCCGGCTCGGAGGCCCGGCCCACTTCGACACTTTCGCACTCCGCCACGGTCAACTGGGTCATCGGATCGTACGACCGGATCGCCTGGACGCGTCCGTCGAGCAGCTCGATGCGGCAGGGCCGTGCCGCATCGGCGGGATAGATGTCCACGACCTGCCCTCGCACCGCGTACTCGCCGGGTTCGTCCACCCGCTCGTCGCTTAGGTACCCGACATCGCAAAGCGTCTGCGCGAGCGAATCCGGATCGACTGCGTCGCCCGCCGCGAACACCGGAAGCGCCATGTCGAAAGCCTCGGGCGGCGCGTAGAGCCTGGCGCAGCTTTCGCCCGTGGTGACGAGGGCGATGCGGCTTCGGCCGGCCTCGGTCTGGGCCCGTCTCAGCCGGCGCAGCGCGCTGGTCCGCAGCCCCGCGTTGCCAGGGCTCGCGGGAGCATCGTCCCCGGGCAAGGCATCGCTGCCGAGGCAGAACAGCACGTGCGCGTCAGGAACCCCGGCCTGCAGCGCCGCAGCGACCGCCTGCGCATCCGGATCGTCGCGAGCAATGAAGATCAGGTCCGATCGGCC
Source organism: Novosphingobium soli (assembly GCF_042432915.1). NCBI lineage: Bacteria > Pseudomonadati > Pseudomonadota > Alphaproteobacteria > Sphingomonadales > Sphingomonadaceae > Novosphingobium > Novosphingobium soli. Next base: position 39,535 of record NZ_JBHLWK010000010.1, on the reverse strand, counting down.
GATCTCATCGAGCAGCACGGCCACCAGTTCGCCTGTGCCTTGCGGCGGGCGGAGGGGATCGGTGGTGAGGCTGTCGCACGGCGTCGCGGAAGGTGGCATGGCGAGCCGAACCCAGCGCGCAGCGCCTTGTTCCTTCCCTATGACACGCGCCTAGGATTACACGCGCCTTTCTCCGACCGCCACCCGCGCCGCCACACTGAGCGCACCGCCCGCCCGAGCGTGGCGACGGTTCGTCGCGCACCGGGATTTCTTCGCCTGCCGCCGGGAACCGGTGCGTCAATGAAGGGCTATCCTGTCATCCCACCGATCACGATAGGAACTCGAATGATCCGTAAGCTCGTCTTGCTGGGCCTTGCCACGTTCGTCGGCAAGAAGCTCCTCGCACGCTCCGCCTCCCCATCGGCGAACGTCGGCCATGCGCCGACGGACCTCGCAGGCGACGCGCCGCGCGATGGCAGCACGCGCGCAGATCCCCACTTCCGCCCCGATCCCCACGGCCACGTTCCGGAGGAGGATCTGGAGGGCCTGCGCCCCGTCACCTTTAAGCCGGCGGCCTATCCGACCTGACAAGCACGGCCGGCAAAAAGCCCGCGGCCTCTACGTGAGGCTGCGGGCTCCCTGTTCGAGCTTGCCGCGGGGAAACGTCAGGCGGCATCGGCACGACAGCATCGAGCCAAGGCCTTCACAAGAGCCGTTCACACGGCGGGCGCTTCCTCCAGCTTCTTGCGGAACAGCTTCCTGATCAGCCGATCCTCCAGGACCCGTCCGACGAGGTAGAGGGTCGCGAAGATCCCTGCGAACACGTAGGCCGGGGTCGGGGAATGCTCCTTGTCCTTCTTCTTGGCCGCGTCCTTGTCCTTGTCCTTGTCCTTCGGCTTCTCCGGTGCAGGCGCGCCGAGAGCCTTGTCGATCCAGTGCATCGGTAATTCGGCGTCCTTCTTGTCCGCCTTCTCCTCCGCCTCTTTCGAAGGCGTCTCGAACTTGCCCTGCAGGACGGTGAGCTGACCGAAGGCGAGGAACAGCAGCGGCGCCAGGAAGCAGAACAGCAAGGCCTTGCTGGTCAGGTGGTAGCGCAGCACCGGGCCCGTGGCCCCCTGCTCGACCTGCAGGACACCGCCGTCGAAGACCGACATCTTGTCCTGCGCCGCCTGATCCTTCTTGCGGAAGGTCAGCGTGTCGTTCGTCCGCTCGTGGCTCGTGCCACTCTCGCGGAACAAGGGGGCAAGCCGCTCGAATGCCTCGCTGCTCGATTGCTCGGGCGGCAGCGCCAGGCTCCCCCTGATGTTCCAGATCCAGTCGATGAAGCGCGTGTTCACGTGATCTTCCCGCGAAGGTCTTGCGGCGATTGCCCAAGGAGATCCCGTCATTCGGCCGGCACCGCGACCGGACGACCGAACTTCTCCTTGAGCGTCTTCCAGCCCTCGGTGAACGGGAAGGTCATCTGCTCCCGGATCGACATGCGGCGGCCGCCCTCCATGCCCAGCAGTTCCGCCTCGCCGTCGACGCAGGTTCCGAAGATGCGGTCGATGAAGATGTACGTATTGGTGAAGTTGCTGCGGCTCGCCTCGAAGTCCTGCGAGTGATGGAGGCTATGATGTTCGGTGGTGTGGAACAGGAATCGCCACCACCGCGGCGAGTTGAAGCGCACGTTGATATGCTGGTAGCTCCCGATCGCCATCCCGATCGCCCCGGCAAGGAGCGCGGCCCGCGGCAGGAAGTCGAAAAAGCCGCCGATGCCGAGGCCGATGAGGAAGAGCTCGACCGGGTTGCCGACTGCGCCCTTGTTGATGTTCAACTGGGTGATGTAGTGATGAACGGAGTGCGGCAACCACAGCGGATACCAGTTGTGCATTCCGCGATGCATCCAGTACTGCCCGAAGTCGAAGATGAAAGAGATCAGGAAGGCCTGCAACAGGAGCGGCATCGCCAGGAACCAGGTGAACTTGTCCCAGTCGAACCATTTCTGAATGGCCTCGATCATCACCGTGTCGCCGATGTAGCCATCGACCATCCGGAGCACCGTGTAGCCCAGGCCGACGAAGAACAGGTCGGTGGTCAGCTCCTTCCAGGTGAGCCGCCAGCTCTCGTGACGGGGAAAGAACCATTCGAGCGTCAGCAGCAGGACCCTGAAGCCGATGCCGATGCCAATGGCGGTCGAGGCCTTGGCGATGGAGTTCGGCGCGTAGTACCAGAACAGGATCGCCGCGAACAGGACGGCGGGCTGAAACCACGTGAAAATGAACTGCTTGACCGGGCCGCCCTCCACCCGGGGGATGTTCTCCCATCCCACGGTGACCGGCGCCTGGGTGCCGATCATCCGCTTACCTACCCGAACTCCATTCATACGCCTGCCCTCGTATTATTTGGTCACCCGCATCAGTAATACTAATTGATGACATTGTAATACGGACGACTTGCGGCGTCTATATGTTATCGCAATCGGGCAGGCGCAGGCCGCCGCTCACGCCAGCGCGGCGCTTCCAGGAACCGGATTTCAGGAGAGAACCGCCGTCACCCGCGGCTCAGGCGCGATTGCGTGACCGTGGGAGGCGCGATCCAGGACCACGACGCGGTGGCGCAATGCGGGAGGGCGATTGATTTTCGGCCTGCCGGCAGAGCTTCTGCACCGCCTTCGCGAGCGGAGCGGCGCAGCCCCATGGGACCGCCCCGCTCCGATTCGCGCAAAGTCCCCGGGGGTGCCGGACAGCGCGGGAAAGGATCAGCGCGTGGAAGGATCAGCGCGCCAGGGCGAACTTCACGGCCGCGGCGCCCGAGGCGTCGGCGCGGCGGGTTTCGATCTGGTTGCGGATGTCCGCGAGAACTGCGGCGCGGCAATCCTGCGACTTGCGCTCGGCCATCAGGTGCAGGCTGGCGACCCTGTCACCGCACACCGAGCGAGCGGCCTGGTCCATGCGGATGGCAAGGCGCTGCTGTCCTTCCGCGGTGGCGAGATCAAGCCCGTCGAGCTGCAGGAGCGTCTGCTCCTGTGCAAACGGGTTCTCGTCAGTGGCTGCGGAGGCCGAGGTCGCGAAAGCCAGCGACGCCAGGGCCAGGACACCAATCTTCATCATCATCTCCTACGCGCATAGAGGTTCACTCTACGGTGACTACCGCTCTCATAGCGCCAACCTGGAGAATTGACAATGGATCAGGTGATAGAAACGCTCCTGTAAATAGACTACCTCTGCAGTATTACTAGGGATGCCAGCTCAGTAATACTTCCAAGCATACCGATCGGCAACCTGACCTGAGTGGTGACCGCGCCCTTCGTCTCCGGATCGAGCGTGGTGACGGCGATGTTCCGGGCTCCCGGCAGGGACCAGGCCCGCACGGTATCGACCGGCAGGAGCACCTTCCAAGTGCGCCCGCCTTGCGGCTGCACCGGATGCCCGTTGATCCGCACGGCCGCGCCTGCATGCGCGCGCGATCCTGACACCAGCAGGCAATCGGCCTCTGCGCACGAGACCAGCCGTGCGCTGCCCTCGGGTGCCGCGATGGCGGGAGAGGCCAGCGAAAGCGCCACGACGGCACCCGCCAGCGCGAGAGCCTTGTCCCGGGCGCCACGCCGAGCGGTCTTGCATGGCCGACAATCAGGTGAGCCGGCCTTCACCATCGCACTCCGCGAGAGTGAACCGCGTCCAGCCAGCCCCGCGCGCTCCCCGGCCGCCGGGAAGGCGCTTGGCCTACCGGTCTGCGTTCTGGGGAGCACCATGCTAACGCGCATCTATCACCACTACCTCTGCCGTGTGGGACGAGACTGCGCGGTCGCCGGTCATCCAGGCAGGGGCAAAATCGCGATGTCGGTCATAGGTCGGATTTATGACCGCGGCTGCGCGCGGATGCGACGGAACACCTCGTCGATGAAGAGCTGCGTGGCGGTGTCGCGCTCGGGCTCCGAGCGGGCGAGCAGAAAGATGTCGTAGGCCGGCTCGAAGTCGGTGTGCAGCAGCGGCCAGAGCGCGCCGCGTGCCACGTCCGCCTGCACCGCCGGCGAGGGCAGGAAGCCAATCCCCACGCCGCACAGGATCAGCCGGCGCGCCTCGTTCATGTCGTCCGCCAGCCCGGCCGTGCGCGTGCCGAGCCGATACCGGCGGCGCAGGTGGGTGATGATCTCGATCTCGTCCTCGCCCATCAGCACGAAGGCTTCGCCGGCCAGTTCCTTGGGCTGCGTGATGCGATAGCCGAAAAGGGGATGGCTGCGTGCACAGTAGAGTTGCTGCCGCTCCACGAACAGCGGTTCGTAGACGAGACTGCCGCGCACGCTGTTGTCGTAGCCGATGCCGACCTCAACCTCGCCCGCTTCCAGCGCGTCCAGCACCTGGCGCCAGGCGGAGACGCGAATCTCGATCCGGATGTCGGGATTGCGCCGATGGAAGCTGGCGATGGCCTCGTCGAACTCGGGCGAGACGATGGCCGAGACGATCTGGATGCGGACCACGCCCTCGACGCGCTTGGTCGCCTGCGCCACCTGGTGCGGCATCATCCGCGCCGATTCCAGCATGTCCTCGCACAAGGCCATCATCGCCTTGCCGGCCGGGGTCATCTCGACCCCGCTCGCGGAGCGGTGCAGCAGCGTGGCGCCGACATGGTCCTCCAGCCGCTTGAGCGCGGCGCTGATGCTCGGCTGCTGCTTGTTGAGCTGCCGCGCGGCCGCGCCGATGCCCCCGGCCCGCACGATATCGACGAACGTGCGCATCAGGTTCCAGTCCACCCGGCTGGCGAATTTCCTGTCGGTCAACGGCGTGCGTTCGCTCATGCGTGATCTGTCTCGTAGCCACCCTGGCGCACGTCATAGAACAGAGTCATGCCCGATATCGAGAGACTCGCACGCCGCGGGTTCGCTCCCGCCGGGCGGGAAGCGGGCCATCCCGCCTGCGCCTACCGGGCGGGCGGCTGCAATACGGAACGGGGCCACCAGGTCAGCGTATGTTCGTCATGCGCGGTCGTCCACACGCCCGCCGGCGTATAGCGCAGCGCCCCGCTGCCCGCGGGCTTGCCGAAGCGCGATTCCACCGCGGATGTCGCGACGTCGATGACGGCGAAGACCTGGTCGTCGGTGGTCCTCAGCCAGACCTTGCCTGCGCCGGTATCGATGTCGCCCCACTTGAGATTGTCGCCCACCCGGATCCGGCCGGCGACGGCGTTGGTCGCGGGGTCGATCCGGGCGACGGTGCCATCGCCCTGCTCCTGCACCCAGACCGCACCCTCGCCCGCGGCAAGGAAGCCCGGCTCCGTGCCGAGCGGGATCTTCGCGACGACGGCATTGGTAGCGGTGTCGATGCGCTGGAGCGAGCGGGCCTGCGCGCTCACCGCCCAGATCGCGCCGAAGCCATAGGTGAGATACCACGTCCCGGGGTCCACTTGCACCGACGCGGCCACGGCATTGGTGGCCGGGTCGATGCGCGCCACAAGGCCCTTGTCGTTGTCGCTGGCCACCCAGACCGCGCCGTCGCCGGCGACGACGTTGAGCTCGCCCGTCGAGGCGATCCCGGTCGGGATGGTGGCGACGAGCCGCGCGGTCTTGACGTCGATCCGCTTGACCGCATGCTCCTGGCAGTCCGCGACCCACAGCGATCCCGCGGCGATCGCCATGGCGCCGCAGGGACGGGCCAGCGCGACCTCCGCGCGCTTGCCCTCGCGCGACCATTGCTCGACCCGCCCCTTGTTGGTGATCCAGACCGTCTCGCCGTCCACCGCCAGGAAATCCGCGAAGCCCGGCACCTCGATGATCTCCTGCGCCTGGACGACGGCGGGGATGGCGGCGGCGATGGCGGCGGTTGCCGCCAGAAGCATCAGTCCGAAGGTGCGCATGGTGGTCCCCTTGAGTTGAGCGTGCGATCAGGCCTTGGTCATCATGTAGGCGCGCCAGCCACCCAGGCCGGTGATGTCTTCAGCGCCCTGGAGCGCGCGCGGTTCGGCGACGAACCCCTTGACGGTGCTGCCATCGGCCAGCGTGACGGTGCCGATCGCGAGCGGTGGCGGCACGTCCACCACGAAGCTGCCGAACTCGGCCACGCCCAGCTCGTAGACTTCGACCTTGATCGGAGCGCCGTCCTCGCTGAACACCAGCGCCGGCTTGGGCGGGACGCTGTCGGCCATAGCGTAGAGCCGGTAACTGGGCGCCGTCTCGAACGCGCCCACGAACTCCGCGTCGCGCGAGGTGAGCTGCCAGTGCAGTGGCATGTCCTTCAGGTGGGCGCCGACGACGGCAAGCTTTACGGTCTGCATCTTTCCCTCCAGGTCGAGTGGTGGTGGCGGCGGCAGGTCCGCGACCGCAAGGTAGGCGTCCGCCGCGTCGATCAGGGCGCCGTCGCTGTCGGCCGGGCCGATCAGGGTGATGCCAAAGCCGGTCGCATTGGCGCGGACTCCAGCCGGTACGGCGATAGCAGCCATGTCGAGCAGGTTCACGAAATTGGTGTAGAGGCCCAGGTTGCTGTTGAGCGCCACGGGCGCGGCGAGCATCTCGGCCACGCGGTACGTCGTGCCGGTGGTGGGGAACGCGAGCACGTCGATCGTCTTCCACATCAGGTCCGCGTGGCGCTTGAGTTCGGCCATGCGGTAGATGCCGTTGAACAGCTCGACCGCGCTCATGGCGGCGCCGGGCTCGACGACCGCGCGCACCGTGGGATCGACCGCGAGCGGATTGGCGGCGAGGATGTCGGCCATGGCGGCGGTGCGCTCCGCCACCCAGGGACCGCCGTAAAGCAGCTGCGCGGCTTCGAGGAGCGGCGCGAGGTCGATCTCGACGATCTCGCCCAGCGTGGCGAGGCGTTCCAGGGCGCGGTCGTAGAGGTATTCCGATTCCCAGTCGCCGAACCACACGCGCTGCCCGCGGCGGGGTACGCCGATGCGCTTCACGCTGAGCGGCCGATCGGCCAGCGGCTTGGAGAAGGGATCCGCCACGTCGAAGCCGGCGATCACCTTGTCCACCAGCCGCGCGTCCGCGGTCTTGTCGGTGAAGACGGTGATGCAGTCGATCGTGCGGCAGGCGGGGACGAGGCCGCGCGTGCTCCAGCGCCCCTTCGTCGGCTTGAACCCGACCAGGTGGTTGAAGGCTGCGGGCACGCGCCCCGAACCGGCGGTGTCGGTGCCCAGCGCGAAGGCGACCAGCCCGGCCGCCACCGCCACCGACGAACCCGAGCTCGACCCGCCGCTGACGTAGGCGAGGTTGGAGGCATTGCGCGGGATGCCGTAAGGGCTGCGCGATCCGTTCAGGCCGGTGGCGAACTGGTCCAGGTTGGTCTTGCCCACGCACACCGCACCGGCAGCCAGCAGCCGCGCGATCACGCCGGCATCGTCCTGGGGCTCGTAGGCAAAGGCCGGGCACGCGGCGGTCGTCTCGAACCCGACGACGTCGATGTTGTCCTTCACGGCGAAGGGCACGCCGGCCAGCGGTAGCTCCTCGCCCGCAGCCACGCGCGCATCGACGGCGGCGGCGGCCGCGAGGAGTTCCTCCCGCGTGGCCCGGCTGATCCAGATCTGCGGCTGGACCGAGGCGTAGGCCTCGACCCGCGCGAAGGTGCCCTGCGCCACGGCGACGGCAGTGGTTTCGCCGGCGTTGACGGCGGCGGCGATGGCGCCCGCGCTCAGGCGCTCCGGACCTGCGGCCGTCATGCCGGGCGCCTCAGCGCCAGCATCGGGGCTCCGGGCTGCAATGACTGGCCCTCGCGCATGTAGAGCGCCGCGACCGTGCCCCTGCCGGGGCTCTCCACCGAACATTCCATCTTCATGGCCTCTATGACGGCGATCCTGTCGCCTGCCTCCACCTGGTCACCCGCGGCGACGAGCAGCCGCGTCACGCTTCCGCCGTAGGGCGCTTCGACCAGGTCCGAGCCGTCGGGCAGGACCACGACGTCCTCGGCGGGTACCTCGATCTCGCCCGCGGCCTCGGCATGGTCGAATTCCCCGCGGCGCTGCCAGTCGGCCCGCTCCTCGTCGAACGCGGCCTGGCGACGCGCCTCGAACGCGGCGATGCCGGCGGCGTTGTCAGCCAGGAAGGCGCGGTAGTCGGCCAGCCGGAACTCGGAAGGCTCGATCCGGATCGAGCGGCGCCCGGCGGGGAACTCGCGCCGCCAGTCCGCCAGTTCCTCGGCACTGACCGGATAGAACCGGATCTGGTCGAAGAAGCGCAGCAGCCAGGGCTTGCCTTCGATGAAGGCGTCGGTCTGGCGATAGGTGTTCCACACCTGGAGCGTGCGCCCGAACAGCTGATATCCGCCCGGCCCCTCCATCCCGTAGATGCACATGTAGGCGCCGCCGATGCCCACCACGTTGGGCGGGGTCCAGGTGCGGGCCGGGTTGTACTTCGTGGTGACGAGGCGATGGCGCGGATCGACCGGGGTCGCCACGGGAGCGCCCAGGTAGACGTCACCCAGACCCATGACGAGGTAGTTGGCCTCGAAGATCAGGTTCTCCACCGCGGCCTGGTCCGGCATGCCGTTGATGCGGCGGATGAACTCGATGTTGTCGGGACACCACGGCGCGTCGTCGCGCACGGTGGCCATGTACTTCTCGATCGTCTCCACCGTTGCCGGATCGCGCCAGCTCAGGGGCAGGTGGACGATGCGCGAGGGGATCGTGAAATCCTCCAGGTCGCCCAGCTGCTCCTCGGCCGCGACCAGCACCGCCAGCGCGGCCTTCTGGTCCATCGCCACGCCGTCGAAGTGGAGCTGCAGCGAGCGGATGCCCGGCACGATGTCGACGATCCCCGGCAGCGCCTGCCGCTCCAGCTCGGTCATCAAGGCATGGACGCGGATGCGCAGTTCGATGTCGAGGACGATGGGCCCGTACTCGACGAGGATGTTGCGGTCGCCCTGCTGGCGGTAGACGGTACGCGGGCGCCCCGGTCCCTCGGCGATCTCGCCCAGGACCGGCGACAGCGTCGCGACGGCGCGTTCCGGAAGCGGCATGGGCGACACGCCGTCGGCCACGAAGGCGCGCTGCATCGCGTCGGCCGCTGCGGCGTCCTCGATGCTCACCGGTGCGAAGCGGAGCTTGTCGCCGGGCGCCAGCTGGCCGATCTTCCAGCGGTCCGCCGCGATCACCACGAAGGGGCAGACGAACCCGCCGAGCGAGGGACCGTCCGGCCCCAGGATGATCGGCATGTCGCCGGTGAAGTCCACGGCACCGATGGCGTAGGGGTTGTCGTGGATGTTGGAGGGGTGAAGTCCCGCCTCGCCGCCGTTGGTGCGGGCCCAGCGGGGCTTGGGGCCGATCAGGCGGACGCCGGTGCGGTTGGAGTTGTAGTGGACCTTCCACTCGGCGGCGAGGAAGGTTTCCACATCGTCGCCGGTGAAGAAATCGGGGGCGCCGTGGGGCCCGTAAAGCACCCTTAGCGTCCACTCAGCGCCGATGTAAGGCAGCGTTAGCGCGGGCAGCGGCGCTCCGGTCGGCTCGGTGCCGAGATGGACCGTGTCCCCCGCCAACAGCCGGCGCGCGGCATGGCCGCCGAACTGGCCGAGCTCGAACGTGCTGCGGCTTTCCAGGTAGGGCGCGATGTCCAGCCCGCCCGCGAACAGGATGTAGCCGCGCAGGCCGCCGCTGGAGGCGCGCCCGAGTGCCAGCGTCTGCCCGGTCGCGATCGCGATCGGAACGCCGCGCTCGACCGGCACGCCGTCCAGCGTGGCACCGAAGTCGGCGCCCATGAGACACACCCGCGCCGGCGCCGCGAATGCCAGGGTCGGGCCGGTCACGGTGGCCTCGAGACCGGCGGTCCCCTCCGGGTTTCCGAGCAGGCGGTTGCCGAGGCGGAACGACTGGTCGTCCATTGGCCCCGAAGGCGGCACGCCCACCGCCCAGAGCTTCTGCCGCCCGGGCCAGTCCTGCACGGTGGTGGCCGTGCCGCCGCTCACCACGCGGAAGGCGCGCGGGGCGTAGGCGATCGTGTCGAGCACGCGGGTCGAGACCTCGCCGCTGACGAATGCGGGGGAGCGCACCACCTCGCGCAGCCAGCGCAAGTTGGTCTCCATGCCATCGGCGCGGCTGGCGTCGAGCGCGCGCTGCGCCGCCGCCACCGCTTCGGCGCGGGTGGGGGCGTGGACGATCAGCTTGGCGAGCATCGGGTCGTACCAGGCGCTGACGGTGCTGCCCGCCGTGCACCACGTCTCGACCCGGATGTCCTCGGGAAACTCCAGGCACGTCAGCGTGCCCGAAGTGGGGCGGTAATCGAGCGAAGGGTCCTCGGCATAGAGACGCATCTGCACCGAGTGGCCCTGCGGCTCGGGCGTGCCGTCGTCGAGGAAGGCGTAGTCGCCCGCCGCCCCGCGCACCATCCATTCGACGAGGTCAATGCCCATCACCGCTTCGGTGACGCCATGCTCCACCTGCAGGCGGGTGTTCATCTCGAGGAAGAAGAACTCCTCGCGGTCGGCGTCGTAGAGGTATTCCACCGTGCCCGCGGAGCGATACTGCGCCGCCTCGCCCAGGCGGATGGCCGAGGCGATCAGCGCCGCGCGCACCGTGGGCGGCAGCAGGGGCGCGGGCGCTTCCTCGACCACCTTCTGGTTGCGGCGCTGGAGCGAGCAGTCGCGCTCGCCCAGCGCCAGCACGCGGCCCTGCCCATCGCCGAACAGCTGCACCTCGATGTGCCGGGCGCGGCGGATGTAGCGCTCCAGGAAGACGCTGGCGTCGCCGAAGTTGCTGAGGCCCTGGCGCGCCACCGCGTCGAATGCCTCGCGCAGTGCCGCCTCGTCCTCGCAGACGCGCATGCCGATGCCGCCGCCGCCGGCCGTGGCCTTGAGCATGACCGGGTAGCCGACCTGCGCCGCCGCGCGCACCGCCTCGTCCACGCCGGTCAGCAGGCCGGTGCCGGGCGCCAGCGGCACCGCGTGCGCGGCCGCCAGGGCGCGGGCGCTGTGCTTGAGGCCGAAGGTGCGGATGTTCTGCGTGGTCGGGCCGATGAAGACGATGCCGGCCGCGGCGCAGGCCTCGGCGAACTCGACGTTTTCCGCCAGGAAGCCGTAGCCCGGGTGGATCGCCCCCGCCCCGGTCCGCCGCGCGGCGTCGAGGATCGCGGCGATGTTGAGGTAGCTGTCCGAGGCCTTGGCCCCGCCGATGCAGACGGCCTCGTCCGCCAGGGTCACGTGGCTCGAGCCTTCGTCGGCCTCGGAATAGACCGCTACGGACCTGAGCCCCATCCGCCCCAAGGTGCGGATGATGCGGGTGGCGATGGCGCCGCGGTTGGCGATCAGGACGGTGTCGAAGCTCATGCGGTGACGATCATGCGCACGGGCGTGGGATTGAAGCCGTTGCACGGGTTGTTCACCTGCGGGCAGTTGGAAACGACGACGATCACGTCCATCTCGGCGCGCAGGTCCACGGTCAGTCCCGGGGCGGAGATGCCGTCGACGATGCCCAGCGCGCCGTCCGGCTCCACCGGCACGTTCATGAAGAAGTTGATGTTGGAGACGATGTCGCGCTTGCCGCGCCCCTCGGTCAGGTTCGCCTCCAGGAAGTTCTCCACGCAGGCATGCTCCGCCTTGGTGTGATGGCCGTAGCGCAGCGTGTTGGATTCGCAGGAGCAGGCGCCGCCGATGGTGTCGTGATAGTCCACCGAGGTCGCAGCGATGGTCATCATCGGCCGCCCTTCGTTGGAGAGCAGCGCCGTGCCCTGGCGCAGGAACAGGTTGCCCTGCGCCGCCACGGTGTCCTGCGCGCTGTAGCGTTCGGCGTCGTCGGCGGCGGAATAGAGGAGGAAATCGACCGCCTGGTTGCCTTCGAGATCGACGATGCGCAGGGTCTGGCCGGCCGCGACGTGATGGAGCCAGGGCGCGCGCGCGGGCACGACCACGTCGTGGACCACGCTGCCGGAAAGGCCGGCCATGTGGGGATCGGTGCTCATAAGCCTGGGCCCTTTCAGCGGCGGAAGTAGTCTTCGACGTTCTTGAAGGCGCGCAGGCCCTCGGGCGTGGCGTTGCGCACCGGATCGTCCTCGGCGGTCACCGGGCCCCGCCATGCCGAGACCCGCAGCGGCGTCACCGCGTAGTCGGCCCGCGGATCGAGGACGTGCGGCACGTTGGCGATCACGACGATCACGTCCATCTCCGCCCGCAGCAGCACCGTGCGACCCGGCGCGAAGGGTCCGACCTGCGGCGTGATGGTACCGTCGGCCTCGATCCGCGTGCCCTTGAACAAGGTGACGCAGGGGTGCACGTCCCGGCGGCCCAGCCCGTGCTTGGCGGCCCCCAGCAGGAAGCGGTCGCGCCCGTTCGGATGCGCCCCGCTGTTGCGGCCGTCGCCATACTTGGCGGCGTTGGTGGCGGCGTTGGACGTGCCGCAGAAGGTGTCGTGCGTTCCGGCGTCGTCCTCCAGGATGCTGAGGAGGACGCGCCCCATGTCGGACAGCAGCAGCTTGCCGGCGCCCAGGTACGCGTTCCACTGGACCTTCACGGTGTCGGCGACGTTGAGGCGCTCGGCCGGCACCTCGGCGTTGAACACCAGCAGCGAGGCGCAGGCATCGCCCTTCAGGTCGACGAGCCGCAGCCGCGTCCCGCGCGAGAGCCGGCGCGTCGCGTAGCCGCCGGCCGCGATCGTCTCTTCCCACAAGAGGTCCTGCGGTGAGACGTCGGCGGGCAGGTCGTCGGCCACGGGGGGCAGCACGGGCATGCTTTCGGTCCGTGTCCCCTCCATCGCCCGCGCATGGTCGCGCGCGGCCAGGGGATTCGCCAGGGTTGCGGTCATGCGTTGGCTCCGATCGAGGGGTAGTGGCTGGCGACCTGGTCGTGCAGCGGCGGCAGGAGCGAGGTGGTGGTGACCAGTTCCAGCTGCTGCACGCCGCGCACCCGGCGGATCGCGTCGCACAGCTCCTTCAGCCGCACCGCCGGTCCCTGCACGAGCAGGACTTCGAGCGACTGGTCGTCCTCCAGCACCACGTGCTGCGAGGAGATGACCTCCTTGAGGTAGCTGGCCTGCGTCTGCGAAAGCTGGTGGCGCACGCGGCCGCGCTCGCCGCGGTAGACCAGGGTGATGGTGCCGGCGAGCATCTCGTCCGGGCGGGTGAGCGATTCATGCTCCGCCAGCGCGTGGCGGATCAGTTCGGCGATCAGCTGCGAACGGGACGGCAACCCGCGCTCCGCGACCATCGTGTCGAGTTGTCTGAAGAGGCCGGCCGGGAGGCTCATGCTGAGCCGCGCCAGGCTTGCGGATTCGGAGCTCATGGGAACCCTCTTTTCAGTTATTACCTATCGCGTCAACCGTAATACTTGAAGGTTCGGACTCCGACCGGTCGCGAAGCGGCAGGTCGTAGACCGCAGTGGCGCCGAAGCGGTGCGGCGCGTGGGGATCGTGGCGGCGCTTGTCGAGCGCCAGCACGCGCGTGCCGAGCGTGAAGGCCTCGCGGATGTCGTGCGTCACCATCACGATGGTCAGCGCGTATTCGCGCCAGAGACTGCGGATCAGCGCGTGCATGTCCGCCCGGATGCCGGGGTCGAGCGCGCCGAACGGCTCGTCGAGGAGCAGGATGCGCGGGCGCTTGACCAGGGCCTGCGCGATGGCGAGCCGCTGCTGCATGCCGCCCGACATCTGCGCGGGATAAAGATGCATGCTGTCGCCCAGCCCCACGGCCCGCAACATGGCCGCCGCTTCCTCCTCGGCGGCGCGGCGGGCGCGCCCGAAGAGGCGCGCGGCGAACGGGGCCTGCGCGCATTCCATGCCCAGGATCGTGTTGCGCAGCGCAGAGAGGTGCGGGAACACCGAATAGCGCTGGAAGACGACGCCGCGATCCGGGCCGCACTCGGGCGCGAGGGGCACGCCGTCGAGCAGGATGGTGCCGCGCGTGGGGGCTTCCTGCCCCAGGATCAGGCGCAGGAAGCTGCTCTTGCCCGCGCCCGAGGGGCCGACGACGGAGACGAAGGACCCGGCGGCTATGTCGAGATCGAGCTTCTCGATCACGATGCGCTCGCCGTATTCGACCCAGACGTCGCGGAGGCTGAGGAGCACGGTCAATGGCTCTCTCCATGCGCCCAGGGGAACAAGCGCCGGCTCAGGACGGTGAGCGCGACGTCCATGACGATCGCCAGGAGCGCGATCCAGGCGACGTAGGGGATGATGACGTCCATCGACAGGTAGCGCCGCACCAGGAAGATCCGGTAGCCGAGCCCGACGTCGGAGGCGATGGCCTCGGCCGAGATGAGGAAGACCCACGCCGGGCCCAGCGCCAGGCGCATGGCGTGCAGCAGCCGCGGCATGGCCTGCGGCAAGGCGACGCGGATCATCACCTGCCAGCTGTTGGCGCCCAGCGTCTGCGCCTTGATGATCTGCTCGCGCGGGAGCGCCGCGACATGGGCGGCGATGTCGCGGACCATCACCGGGGCAATGCCGATGACGATCAGTGCGATCTTGGCCGTCTCGCCGAGCCCCAGGGCGATGAACAGGATCGGCAGCAGCGCGATGGGCGGGATCACCGCGATGCCGGTGACCAGCGGCCCCAGCGTCGCGCGCACCGGCGGCAACGCGCCCAGCGCCAGCCCGACCACGATCGCCATCAGCGTCGCTATGCCCAGCCCGATGCCGAGCCGCTGGAGGCTGGCCAGCGTGTCCGCCCAGAACACCAGCTGGCCGGTAAGCTGATCCGGCACGAAGAGCAGCGCCGACATGCTCTCGACCATGCTGCCGGGCAGCGGCAGGATCTTGTCCGCCGGGTTGGCCTGGTGCCGGCTGGCGGCCAGCACCAGGTAGATCACGGCCAGCGCCGCGATCGGCAGGGCACCCAGCAACAGCCGGTCCCCTCGCCGGACTTGACGATTCACCCAACGCATCGACGTGTTTTCCCTAGAGGAAGCAGCAGGGCAGGCTCAGAGCTTGCCGTCGGCGGCCATCTTCATGAAGCTGTCGTCGAACCGCAGCGTGACGCGCTGCGGATCGCCGAGCGTCTTGCCGCCCGGGAACGCCATGCCCACGGCGTCGGCGGAGGTCGCGCCCTTGAACAACCCCTTGGAGAAGCTGAAGTCGCGCACCCGCGTCATCGTCGTCACCAGCGCCGGGGCGGAGGTGGCGGCGACGGCAGCCTTGGGGTCGGAATAGAGGTAGGTGGTGGTCAGCTGGCTGTCGAACGCCTCGGGCGTGGCACCGGCGAGCTTGGCCATCGCCGCGCGCGCCGCCTTGCCTTGCGCATCCTGGCGCGTCATCAGCGCCGTCGTCTCGTACCAGATGCCGGCAAGCGCCTTGCCCAGGTTCGGGTTGGCTTTCAGCGTTGCGGTATCGACGCAGAGCAGGTCGAGGATCTCGCCCGGGATGTCGGCGGAGCTGAACACCTCCTTGGCGCCGGGCTGCGCCTTCATGGCGGTGAGCTGCGGGTTCCAGGCGACCGCCACCTTCACTTCGGGGCTGGCGAAGGCGCCCACGATGTCGGCGTCGGCGGTGTTCACCGTCCGCACGTCGTTGGGGGCCAGGCCTACCGAACTGAGGCCGCGCGCGAGCAGGTAGTGCGACACCGAAAGCTCGACGAGGTTGACCTGCTGGCCTTTGAGGCTCTTGAGGTCGCCGGCGCCCTTGACCAGGATGCCGTCATTGCCGTTGGAATAATCGCCGACGATGATCGCGCTGGTGTCCTTGCCGCCGGCGGCGGGGATCGTCAGCGCGTCCATGTTGGCGACGGTCACGCCGTCCAGCTTGCCGGCGGTGAACTGATTGACCGATTCGACGTAGTCGTTGACCTGCACGACGTTGATCTTGATGCCGTACTTGTCGGCCCACTTCTTCACGATGCCGGCCTGCTGGGCGTAGGGCCAGGGCATCCAGCCCGCGTAGATCGACCAGCCGATGTTGAACTCCGTGCGCGGCTTGGGCGCCTCGGACGTCTGCGAACAGGCGGCGGTGAGCAGTGCCCCCGTCACCATCGCGATGCTGGCCAGCCGGCGGATTGGTGCG
Source organism: Novosphingobium soli (assembly GCF_042432915.1). Classification (NCBI taxonomy): domain Bacteria; kingdom Pseudomonadati; phylum Pseudomonadota; class Alphaproteobacteria; order Sphingomonadales; family Sphingomonadaceae; genus Novosphingobium; species Novosphingobium soli. Next base: position 23,671 of record NZ_JBHLWK010000010.1, on the reverse strand, counting down.
ATCATGAATCGGTCCCCTTTCGCAACGCAGCATTGCCGCGATCGGGATCGTTGTCCATGGGAAAATATTACGTGATGGCGATTTTGTAATAACTTGCCGGGGCGGCTGGCGCGCGCGCTCAGGCGACGACTTCGCCTTTGGCCTGCTGCCGCCCGGCCGGGACCGCAGCCGGCGTCTTCACCGCATCCTGTTCGTGGAGCGGCGGCAGCAGCGCCGTGGTGGTCACCAGCTTGAGCTGGTGGACGCCGCGGATCGCGCGTAGCGCATCGCACAGCTCCTTCAGCCGCGCGGCCGGCCCCTGCACCAGCAGCACCTCCAGTGACTGGTCGTCCTCCAGGAAGACGTGCTGCGAGGAGATGACCTCCTTCAGGTAGTCCGCCTGGCTCTGGGCGAGCTGCTGGCGCACGCGACCGCGGTCGCCGCGATAGACCAGCGTGATGGTGCCCGCCAGCATCTCCTCGGGCCGGGTCAGCGCCTCGTGCTCGGCCAGCGCGTGACGGATCAGCTCGGCGATGAGTTGCGAGCGCGAGGGAAGGCCCCGCTCCTCCACCATCATGTCCAGCTGGCGGAACAGTTCGGCGGGCAGGCTCATGCTGAGCCGGGCCAGACTGCCGGTGTCGGCGGTCATGCTGCAACCCCTTCGATCATCTCACTTCCTTGCATCCGGGCCACACCACGCCGCGGCATGGACCCGGACGACGCTGGGCCTCTCCCGACCCCGGGTCAAGAGCGGCCATAGACCAAGCCCGCCGGCAATGACAGCATACGCGCCCTCCTCCAAAATATTAACATTGCCAAGTTTCGTAATATCAATATCGTGGCCGGCATCGTGCGGACATCTTGGGGAACTCCGTGGCGCAAAATTCTGCATCCAGACCTGCTCCGTCCGCCAGCCCGCAACCGGCGGCGGGGCGGACCTATCCCAACGGCAACCCGGCGCTGGGGTACAACCCGCCGGGCGTGCGCAACACCGACAGCGCCGTGCCGCTGCACCCCCGGGCACCGGTGGTCCACGACTACGCGTGCGAGGGACCGGCGCCGGGCAGCCTCGCGTTCCGCTGGACCTACGGCTCGAACGTCGCCGCCAAGAACCGCGACCCGCGCGTGCAGGTGGTGCAGTACAACGAGGACACGTTCGTCCTGCGCCAGAACGTGTGCGTCCACTGGGAAGCGCCGTTCACCTACCTGCTGTTCGGCAACCGGGGCGCGCTGCTGATCGACGCCGGCGCCACCGCCGATGCACGGCACTATCCGCTGCGCGAGACGGTAGACGCGATCATCACCCGCTGGTGCCAGGCCCGCGGACGCACGAACGTCCCGCTGACAGTGGCGCTCACCTCCGGAGAGGACGTCGCGCAGAACCAGGGCCTGGTGCAGTTCGCCGGCCGGCCCGGCACCACCATCGTCCCGCGCCCGCTCGCGGTGATGCAGCGCTTCTACGGCCTCGACCGCAGCTGGCCCCGGGACACCGGGCGCGTCGATCTCGGCGACCGGATGATCGAGGTGATCCCCACCCCCGGCACGCACCGCGACGGCGTGACGTTCTACGATCCCTACTGCGACATCCTGTTCACCGGCGACCTGCTGTTCCCGGGCAAGATCAACATCGGCAACGATCGCGACTTCGTCGCCGCGCTGGAGCGTCTCCAGGCCTTCGCCGCGAGCCGTCCGGTCAAGTGGATCCTGGGCGGGCACGTGGAGATGATGTTCGTCCCCGGCAAGTACTATCCGCGTTTCGCCACCTACAAGCCCTACGAGCGGGTGCTGGAGATGACGCCCGACCTGCTCGACGATGCGATCCGCTCCGCACAGGCGGTGCAGGGGAAGGACATCATGCTGATCCGGCCCGATTTCGTGCTGTTCAACGGCGTCAGCCCCGACCAGCGCACCAAGGTCTGGCCCGAAGGCGTGCCCAACATCAACCCGCCGCATCCGTTCTGACGCCGAGGAGCCCTGCCATGGACCGTCGCACGTTCCTTGCCCGCAACGCCGCCGTCGCGGCCATCCCGCTCTCCGGCGCGGCGCTCACCGGCCTGTCGCAAGCCGCGTCGGCCGCGGTGCGTCCGGCGCCGATCGACTTCGGCAGCAATCTTCCCGCGCCGGGCGCCTTCCCGAAGCGCTGGATCTGCGGGTCGTCGTCCTGCATGGACAACACCGACCCGCCGGTGCAGGTCCACTGGTACAACCCGCATACGGCGATCCTGCGCCAGAACAAGGCGTACAGCTACGAGGCGCCGTTCGCTCCGCTCTACTTCGGCAACGAGCGCGTGCTGCTGCTGGACGAAGGCTTCGTGCAGCTGCGTAACGACTGGGACCTGCGCGGGGTCGTGGACCAATGCATCGAGGACTGGTGCCGCCGCAACGGCCGCGATCCCGCCAGCATGGAACTGCTCGTCGCGTTCAGCCACCTGCATGCGGACCACTACGCCGCGACCAACCAGTTCGCGGACCGGCCGCGCACCCGCTACATGGGCCTCACGCACGAGGAGATGGTGGGCTTCTGGGGCATGACGCACTACCCCGAGGAGCGCGTCACGCTGGACCTGGGCGGCCGCGAGATCCTGATCTGGGGCTCGCCCGGGCACGTCGTCTCCGAGTTCGCGTACTACGACCGCTACACCCAGATCCTCTACACCGGGGACATGTTCTACCGCGGGCGCTGCTACATCAGCTTCTGGGAGCCGTGGTTCGACAGCATGAAGCGGCTCATCGACTTCTGCGACACGCACCCGGTCACCCACGTGATGGGCTGCCATGTCGAGATCAGCAAGGACGGCCAGGACTACCCCTACGGCATGACCTGGCAGCCCGACGAGGCGCCGGTGGAGATGACGGTGCAGCAATTGCGCGACGCCTATGCCTACGCGCAGACGATCACCGAGCCGGGCATCTACTTCACCGGCACCGTCTTCCTGTGCAACCAGACGCGGGGGACCACCACGATCGACCGCAATCCCTATCGCTACGACTGAGCGGCCGGGCGACCTCGGGGGCGAATCGCCCGCGCGCCGGGCGCAAGGGACACCCGCATCGCGTGCGGCGGGAGGCGCGCGGAGTGTTACCCCGCGGGGGCAACGGTGGCGGTTTTGCGGGGCTCCCACTCGCGCACCGCTCGAACACGCGGCGGCTGCATTAATACGCTTGACGAGAAACGTAATATCCATACCGTGTACCAAGTCGCCTGGCAGAGCGATGAAAACCGGGAGAGAAAATCTGTAACGACAGGCTGGTCCACCGGCCTGGATGGGGGTTTTCGATGGAACAACTGCCAGTCTCCTACGCGGTTCTCTCGCACGACGAGCAGTCGGTCGTCGCTGACCGTCGGGACGACACCATGAAGCAGATGCTTTTCAATTGGGTGCCGCCTGCATTCGTCGTGCTGGTCGTCGCCTTCTGGGCCTTCGCACCGGATTGGATCACGGGCGCGCCGTGGACGCTCATCGCCACGTCCTCGCTCATCACGCTCAGCGTGCTGGGGCTCGAATGGGTTCACGAACGGCATGCCGGCTGGCGCATGAACAGGCGCGAGTTCGCGACCGACCTGTTCTATGTCGTGCTCGGCGCCACCGCGATCTCCTGGGCCACCGCCACCTTCGCGGACGAACCGCTGAAGGCGCTCAAGCAGTCGCTCGGCATCGCCACCCCCTGGGCCATGGAGCTGCCGTTCCTGGTGCAGGTGGCGATGGTGATCGTCATCATCGAATTCGGCCAGTACTGGGTCCATCGGCTGATGCACAACTCGACGCCGTTCTGGCTGACCCATGCGCCGCACCACCACATCACCCAACTCAATGCCGCGAAGGGCTACGTGGGCAATCCCATCGAGCTGTTCCTCATCAGCCTGAGCGTCCTGGCGCTGTTCGACCTGCCGCTGAACGCGGTGTTCTGCGGCGTGAACGTTCTGGGCGTGGTCTCCACCTTCGCCCACGCCAACGTTCGGGCCGATCCGCCCAGGTTCTACGCGCTGTTCTTCACGACCATCCGCCACCACAGCCTGCACCATTCGACCGACTACGAGAGCACGCGCTGCAACTACGCCAATTCGCTCATTCTGCTCGACCGCGTGTTCGGCACCTTCCGCGAAGGCGAGGCGAGCGTGGTCGGCCAGGACGACCTGCGGCGGCTGTCCATATGGGAGCAGTTCGTCTTCCCATTCCAACCCGTGATCGCCCGGATGAAGGCGAGGCGCGGCAATGCGGTGCGCACGGCCGGCTGATCGGGCCGGACCGTCCGCACACCCAAGCGAGCACCCCGATCCGCCCTCGGGCACCGTCGGGAACGAGAGGCGCGCCGGCACGACATCCGCGAAGATGGCCGGCCCGTCATGTCAAAAACACAACGGTACTCGGGGGTTTCGGTGCAGGCAGACCGAAGCGCGGGGCACCAAAAAGCCAAGGAACAGGGAAGCACATGACACATCGCGCGACATTGAGGGCAGCGCTGCTGTCCGCGACGATCTTCACGGGAGCCGTGGCCGCCATGCCCGCGGCGGCGCAGGACGCCTCCGCATCCGCAGCGGAAGAGGGCGACGCCATCGTCGTCACCGGTACGCGCCGGGCCACCACCATCATGGACACGCCGATCAACATCTCCGCGATCGGTGCCGAGGAGATCGCGCGCCAGCGGATCGACGACGTCCGCGACCTCGCCGACTTCACGCCCGGCCTGACCATTTCCGACACGGGGCCGGGCTCCACCGGCTCGATCGTCCTGCGCGGCCTCAACGCCTCGGACGTCAACTCGGACGGCGCGTCCTATGACGACGCCTTGGGCATCTACCTGGGCGAAGTCCCGCTCTACTACGACTTCAAGCTGCTCGACATCGCGCGCGTGGAGACGCTGCTCGGGCCGCAGGGCACGCTCTACGGCCTCGGCACGCTGGCCGGCGCGATCCGCTACATCCCGAACCGCCCCAACGTCGACGCCTTCGAAGGCCAGGCGCATGGGCGCCTCTACGCCAAGAGCCACTCGGACAACTTCGGCTACCAGGCCGATGGCATGATCAACATCCCGCTGGTGCGGGACCACATCGCCTTCCGTTCGGCGACGGGCTACTACTACGACCCCGGCTTCATCGACTATCCGCTGCTGCTGCAGACCCCCGGCGTCTCGCTGGCGCAGCCGGGCGGCACTGACGGCGTCTCGCGCGACGACTACGTGGAGAATCTGCGCCGGCGCGAGGACATGAACTTCGAGCGGACCTTCACCACGCGCAACCAGCTGCTGGTGCAGACGACCGAGGATCTCAAGGCGATCTTCACCTACGCCTTCCAGCGGACCAAGACCGACGGCGCCCAGTCGAACAGCTACGGCGTGATGGGCACCGGCAAGTACGAGAACGCGAGCCGCTACGAGGAGCCGGTCAACCGCCGCGCCCACCTCGCCAGCATGGAGATCAACGCGAACATCGCCGACATCGCCGATCTCGTCTCCACCACCGCCTATACCGACGTGCGGACGCGTTCCGCGGGCGACAACACTGACCTGCTGCTCGACCTCGACTACGACTACGAACTGTTCCCCGCCTTCTCGAGCTGGAACGAGAGCGACGGCCGCCGCAAGCAGTTCAACCAGGAAATCCGCCTCGTGTCGCGCCATGGCGGCCCGTTCAACTGGGTGCTCGGCGGCTTCTACAACCGCCAGAAGTACCACAACGACTATGCCGAGCACACGCCGGGGCTGTCGGACTTCTATGGCGTCCCTGACAATCCGGACGATCTGGAGTACGTAAGCTACACCAGGTCCAAGGTCACCGAGAAGGCGATCTTCGGCGAAGGCACGTTCCGTGTCACGCCGGAATGGCAGGTCACCGGCGGCGCGCGCTACTTCAAGTACACGTCCGACGTACAGGGCGCCCTCGTACTGCCGCTGCTGGGCGACCCGCTCAGCCCCTATGACGTCGATGCGGCGGGCGGCAAGGCGAAGAAGGACGGCTGGGTCTGGAAGTTCAACACCTCGTACGAATTCTCGCCCGAGTTCATGGTCTATGCCACGTACAGCAAGGGCTACCGCATCGGCGGCCCCAACAGGGTGGCGCCCTGCCCCGATCCGGTGCCCGAAGACCAGCAGAACGCCTGCGCCCTGCCGAACGAGGTCCAGTACGGCCCCGACACTACCAAGAACGCCGAAATCGGCATGCGTATGCAGCTGTTCGACCGCAAGCTGTCGTTCAACTTCAACGTGTTCCAGGTCAAGTGGGACGGCATCCAGGTCGACTCCGCGACCTTCTACGGCGTGACCGGCATCACGGTGAACGGCGGCTCGGCCAAGTCGGAAGGGTTCGAGACCTCGTTCCAGTTCCGGCCGATGCCGGAACTGTCGATCCAGGGCACCTACTCCTACACCGACGCCAAGCTGACCGAAGACGTGCCCGGCATCATCACCATCCGCACGACGCCGAACAACTACGACGGACGGCCCAAGTTCACCCAGCTCGACGCGCTCGACGGCGACCGCCTGCCGGGCTCGGCCAAGAACTCGGGCAGCCTGGGCGCGACCTACACGGTGCCCGTGGGCGAAGGCAGCGTCAGCGCCAACTGGACGGCCACCTACCGCGGCAACGTCGTCTCGCGCATCGGCTGGGATCGCGGCTACGGCGACAAGATCCCCAGCTACGTGCTCCACCGCGCCAGCCTGTCCTACGATACCGACAAGTTCTCGATCAGCCTGTTCGCGAACAACATCTTCGACAACTTCGCGATCGTCTCGGTGGGCCAGGACCGCTCGCGCATCGGCGTGAACGACGGCGTGGCGGCGCGCTACTACCGCCAGACCGTAGTCAACCCGCGGACCGTGGGCCTGGAGGCGCGGATCAAGTACTGACGACACCGGACGTCGCGGCGCAGAGGCGCGCCGCGGCGTCCGCTACGCGACCGCGATGCCCTGGGCCTGCAACCAGGCGCGCGCCGGCGCCAGCGCGGCCTCGTGGGCCCGCCACTTGCCCACCCCATCGGCGTTCATCGGCCGCCTGACCTGCGCCGCGCTGGGCGTCGCCACCGCGGCCCGGTTTTCGTGGAACGACAGGCAGGCCGCATCCCATTCAAGCCCGCAGTGCGCCAGCAGCGCCTGCGTCTGGCCCTCCTGGTCGCGCACCAGCGCCTCGTAGGAGAGCTGCAGCACGCGCTCCGGCCAGAGCCGCTCCCACAGCGCCACCAGGCGATCGAAGCGCGCATAGTACCGCGCCGTGTCCATCAGGTCGTACGAATAGGCGTAGTAGGCGGACTGGCTGGCGAACAGGTTCTTGTAGTTGCTCCAGAGGGTGTCCATCGGATGGCGGCGCAGGCAGACCACCCGCGCGTCCGGCAGGGCGCGCAGGATGTGGCCGACGTAGAGGAAGTTGGCCGGCAGCTTGTCGGTGAACCGCGGCTTGCCGTGCGAGCGGTGGACCCGCGCGCGCGCCAGGTAGGCGTCTCCCAGATCGCCGGGGACGATGGCGGCGCTGGCGGCGACCGTCTCCGGGTCGATGACCCGGCGCGAGGGGGGGCCGGCGAGGTGCGGGGCGGCCAGCTGCCGCACCGCCAGCGGCATCGCCTGCAACTCGCCGGCGGCCTCCACCTCGGGATGCGACGAGAGGATCCGGTCGACCAGCGTGGTGCCCGTGCGCGGCATGCCCACCACGAAGATCGGCGCCTCCCCACGGCGCCCCTCCCCGCGGCGCCCCTCGCCGCCCGCCTCCCCGCCGGCGAGGCGAGCGCCGCCGGCGCCGAACAGCGCCTCGATGGCATCGAAGATCGCCGCGTCCTGCGCGAAGTCGTAGCCGAGGAGGGCTTTCTGGGCCTCGTTAGCGCGGGTCAGGTGCCGCAGCGAGCCGGCGGTATCGCCCAGATCTTCGAGCTCCTTGGCCAGCGCATAGCGGATGCGCAGCGCATCGTCGGGGCGAGTGGCCCCGGCCAGGGCGGCCTCGAGCCGGGGAACGTGATGGTCGCCCGCCGCCTGGCGCGACAGGATCGCCAGCGCATAGTGCACGCGCCCGTTGCCCGGATCGCGCGCCAGGATCGCCTCGTACTGCGCCCGCGCGCGCGCGACGTCGCCGGTGAACCCGCAGGCGGCGGCCAGGTTGTAGCGGAACTCCAGGTTCGCGGGCTCGCCCTCGACCGCCGCGGAGAACGGCGCCAGCGCGCCTTGGTGGTCGCCCAGCCGCACCAGCACGCAGCCGATGGTGTCGAGGGTGAGCGGATCGCGCGGCGATGCGGCCAGGGCCTCGCGCGCCGCGACCGCCGCCTCGTCCTCGCGCCGGACGAGGACCAGCAGCCGGGCCAGCTGCGCCAGATGCTCGGCCTGCCGCCCGCGCGCGACCGCGGCCTGGATCAGCGGGATCGCCTTGGCAGCGTGCCCGGCCTGCGCCGCGGCCATGCCGAGCAGGAAGTAGCCCTCGGGCCGGTTCGGCTCGACCTCGGTCAGGCGCCTGGCCGCTGCGACCGCGCCGGCAAGGTCGCCCCGCGCGAGGCAAGCGCGCGCCTCCTGCTCCATCATCACGGGTGTTCGTGTTCCATGCCTCGACCTCCACCCTAAGCAGGCACCCGCATGGGTGGCAATCGTCAATCCCCAACCCTCCCGATATCGCCTGCCGAGCCTTGACACTTATGCGACTTGCGCGCGCGAGCAGTTTCATCTTTGGAGCTGCGCTCACCCGTACACACGTCCTCGCGACATGAATGCCCAAAAAGTAGGCATGTTCAATTTCTGAGTGGGCATTTTTTAAGCAATAAAATTTCTTGTATAGACATTATCGACGCGCCATCATGCGAGTCGCAATCACGGGTGGAGCGCGCGGCCGGAAGAAGCCGCCTTCGCTGGTCAATGAGGGAAAACGACATACGATGAGCACTCAAGGAAAGTTCCGCCGCGCCGCGCTCAACAGCGGGGTCGCCTCCATCGTCCTCGCACTCGCCGCTGCGCTTCCAACCGTCGCGCAGGCGCAGGACGCCGCCGCCGGCACCGCCACCGACACCGAGGTCGGGACCGACATCGTCGTGACCGCGCTGCGCCGCGATACCACCGTGCAGACCACGCCGATCGCGATCACCGCCCTCACCGGCGAGACGCTGACCAATGCCGGCGTCACCAACATCGCCGACTACGCCAAGTTCGTCCCCTCGCTGCGCATCCAGGACAACGGACCGGGCCAGCGCCGCGTCTCGCTGCGCGGCGTCCAGGCGTCCGGCGAGGCGACCGTGGGGGTGTACTACGACGACACCCCGGTCACCGGCTCGGTCGGCGTGTCGAGCGACGCGGCGGGCCGCACCGCGGACTTCACCCTGTTCGATGTCAACCGCATCGAGGTGCTGCGCGGCCCGCAGGGCACGCTCTACGGCGCCAGCTCGATGGGCGGCGCGATCCGCGTGATCTTCAACAAGCCCAGCGACGAATACGAGGGCACGGTCGAGGCGCAGGCCCAGACCACCAAGGGCGGCGGCTTCGGCTACTTCGTCAACGGCATGGTGAACGTGCCGCTCGTCAAGGACGTCCTGGCCGCCCGCGCGGTGCTCTACCGCCGCGACAGCGACGGCTACATCGACAACACGTTCCTGAACCGCAAGAACGTCAACGACTACACCGCCACCGGCGGCCGCCTGATGCTGCGCTTCACGCCGACCTCCAACTTCACGCTGGACGGCACCGCCGCGTTCGAGAACACCGACGCCGTCTCCGCCACCTGGAACCCGGCGGTGGGCGAGTACAAGTCCGCCGCGCAGGTCAACCTGCCCTATACCGACAAGTCGCAGCTCTACAGCCTGACCGCGAACTGGGACGTGGGCTTCGCGAACCTGACCTCGATCACCAGCTACCAGCACCGCAAGTCGGCCTACGCCGCGGATGACAGCTACTACATCGGGACCTACCGCACGGCGGCGCGCTGCGCCTCCTACGTCAACGCGGGCGGCGCCTGCTCCGCCGACCAGCTCTCGACGTACTACGGCTACATCGACAGCCTGAGCCCGGCGGCGATCTACTATCCGGGCTCGACCAAGGACTTCACCCAGGAAGTCCGCCTCAGCTCGACCGGGGACAATGCGTTCGACTGGACGGTCGGCGGGTTCTTCCAGAACCGCAAGAACGACGTCACCTCCTCCGACGCCCGCGCCGACGACGCCACCGGCGAGATCATCTTCCCGGTTCAGCTGTTCTACCGCCGCGAGATCTTCGACAAGCTCAAGCAGGTCGCGGTCTTCGGGGAAGGCACGTATCACGTGACCCCCGCCATCAGCCTGACGGCCGGCATCCGCTATTTCGACTACGACAAGACGGTCTCGGGCTTCACCGACATCGGCTGGACGCTGATCGGCGCCCCGGTCCGCCCGGTCAATACGGTGGACTCCTCCGAGAACGGGACGCTGCTCAAGTTCAACGCGTCGTGGCAGGCCAACCCCGACATGCTGTTCTACGCCACCGCCTCGCAGGGTTTCCGCCCCGGCGGCGCGAACCAGGTCATCGGCCTGTCGGCGGACCTGACTCCCTACGAATCCGACAAGCTGTGGAACTACGAAGTCGGCGGCAAGATCAGCCTGCTGGACCGGGCGCTGACGGTGAACCTGGCGGCGTTCCAGATCGACTGGGACAACATGCAGGTGAGCGGGCGCACCACCAACGGCGCGTTCTCGTTCCTCTCGAACGCCGGCGCCGCGCGCATCCGCGGCCTGGAAGCGGAGGCGTTCATCCGCCCGGCGCAGGGCCTGCAGATCACGCTGGCGGGGAACTACCTCGACGCCAAGCTGACCGAGGACCAGATCAGCGACGCCGTAGTCGCCGCCGGCCGCGCCGGGGATCGCATCCCCTACATCCCGCATTTCGCCGGCTCGGTGGGTGCGGAATACCGCGCGCCGGTCGGCGACAGCGTCGAGTTCTTCGCCCGCGCGGACGTCAACTACGTCGGCTCCTCCTACTCGGAGTTCCGGCCCACCAACGTCTACCGCGTGAAGATGGACGACTATGCCCTGGCCAACCTGCGCGTCGGCTTCGAGCTGCCGGACAGCGACACCGGCGTCTACCTGTTCGTGAACAACGTGTTCGACGCGGTGGCGATCAACCGCGCCTCGATGTCGTCCACGCCGAACAGCTATGCCGCCACCTCCGCGGCACCGCGCACCATCGGCGTGAACCTGCGCCGCCACTTCTGACCTGACACGGAGCCCCAGCACATGAAAACGCACAAGTCGGCGCGCCTCGCGCGCGTCCTGATGGCCGCCTCGGCGCTGGGGCTCTGCGCCCCGGCGCTCGCCCAGAGCGTCCCGAGCACCAAGGACGTGCTCGGCCACGAGGTCGGCGAGGACTACTACCTCGCCAACTACGAGGATTCGGTCCGCTACTTCCAGGCGCTCGCCAAGGCGTCGGACCGGATCAAGCTGTTCGAGAGCGGGAAGACGACGCAAGGCAGGACCTACGTCTACGCGGTCATCTCCAGCCCCGAGAACATCGCCAACTTCGACAAGTACAAGGCCATCTCCAAGCGCCTGGGCGACGCCCGCGGGCTGACCGACGCCGAAGCGAAGACGCTCGCCGCGCAAAGCCCGATCATCGTCCACATCGACGGCGGCATGCACGCCAGCGAAGTCTCCGACCACCAGCTGCCGCTGGCGCTGGCGCACAAGCTGCTCTCGGCGAAGAACGACGCCGAGGTGGACGGCATCCTCAAGAACGTCATCCTCGTCCTGTGGCCCACGCTCAACCCCGACGGGCAGGACATGGTGGTCGACTGGTACCGCAAGCAGCGCGGCACCCGGTGGGAGACCAGCCGCACGCCCTGGCTCTACCAGGAGTACGTCGGCCACGACAACAACCGCGACGGCTACATGCTCAACATGAAGGAGAGCCAGGTCGTCAACGCGCAGGAGCAGGAATACGCGCCGGTGATCTGGTACAGCCAGCACCAGGTCGCGCCGTTCCCCGCGCGCATCTGGGTGCCGCCCTTCGCCGATCCCGTCTCGTCCAACATCAGCCCGTACATGCGGATCTGGACCAACGCCATCGGCACCAACATCATGACCCGCATGGAGGCCGAGGGTAAGCCCGGCGCCATCGCGCAGGCCCGGTTCGACAACTGGTTCCCCGGCTTCCTCGACTACATCCACGTCTTCCGCAACACGATCTCGTTCTTCACCGAGACCGCGCACGACAGCGCCACTCCCAAGACCTGGAAGGTGTCGGACTTCCCCAAGTCCCAGCAGGACCTGAAGGCGCAGATCATGTACCCGCACCCGTGGAAGGGCGGCGAGTGGCACCTGAGGGACTCGGTCGACTACATGCTCACCGCATCCATGTCGGTGCTGGAGACCGCCCAGAAGTACCGCGAGACGCTCCTGTACAACCGCTACCAGGCCGGTCGCGACACGATCGCCGCGGCGGCCAAGGACGGCCCGTCCGCCTACGTGATCCCGGCGGGACAGACCGACGCGCCCGAGGCCGCCTCGCTGGCGCAGCTGATGATCGCGCACGGCCTGGAAGTGATGCAGACGTCCGCCCCCGCCACCATCGGCGGCAAGAGCTATCCGGCGGGCAGCTGGGTCATCCCCATGGACCAGCCCTTCGCCGGTCTCGCCCCCGAGCTGTTCGAGGCGCAGAAGTACCCCGACGCCATCCTCGGCGGCGACGGCAACCCGGCCGACCTGCCCTACGACGTCACCGGCTGGACGCTGCCCATGCAGATGGGCGTGCGGGTGGACCGGATCGAGCAGCCGCTCGACGCGGCCCTGCGCGGCGCGCTCGCGCGGGTGCCCGCCGCGACCCCGCCTGCGGGCGGGGTGACCGGGACGGGTTCGACCTTCCTGGTCGATCGGCGGGTCAACAACAGCTACCGCGTGCTGAACGCCGCCCTGGCGGCGGGCGCCAAGGCGAGCTGGAGCGGGGAGCAGATCGCGCTGACCGGCATCGCGCCCGCCGCCATGAACACGATCGCGGCGCAGTACAGCGTCTCGGTCACCGCGGCCGCCACGGCGCCCGCCGGCGAGGCCGTGCGCAAGGGCCGCGTCGCGCTCTATCGCCCCTGGGGGTCGAACATCGACGAGGGGTGGACGCGCTGGCTGCTCGAGCAGTACCAGTTCGGCCCCAAGACCCTGTACAACGCCGATGTCAAGGCGGGCCTTGCCGGCAAGTACGACACGATCATCCTGCCCGACCTGTCGGCGCCCTCCAAGTCACGCCCGGGTGACACCGCGCCTGCCGCCGACTTCGAATCCAAGTACAAGGGCCCGCTGGCCTCGCTGATGGACGGGTTCAGCCCCAACCAGATGCCCGCCCCCTACGCGGGCGGTATCGGCGAGGACGGTGCCCGCAAGCTCAAGGACTTCGTCCGGAACGGCGGCACGCTGGTGGCGCTGAACAATGCCTCCGACGCGGTCATCGACCTGTTCGACCTGCCGGTGACGAACATCCTCAAGGACGCCAAGGCGGACTTCTTCTTCTGCTCGGGCGCGCTGCTCCAGGTGAACCTGGCTCCGGGCACGAAGGTGGCGGCGGGGATGCCGCTCGACCCGATCGTGATGTTCGAGCGCGGTCCCGCGTTCGAGACCAAGGCCGGGTTCAAGGGCGAGGTGCTGGCCTCCTACGCCCCCACCGGCAATCCGCTGCGCAGCGGCGTCCTGCTCCACCCCGAAGCGATCCAGGGCAAGGCCGCGGCGGTCATGGTCGAGTACGGCAAGGGCAAGGTCTACCTCTACGGCTTCCGCCCGCAGTGGCGCGCCCAGTCGCACGGCGCCTACAAGCTGCTGTTCAACACGCTCTACCCGGAGAGCGCGGGCAAGTGACCCATCCTGAGGGCGCCGCGATCGCGGCGCCCTTCTTTTTCGCGAGAAGTTCCTCCCTCGCTTCGTGACGGAAAGGATCGGAAAAAATCCTCCTCGTCGCGAAGCGATGGGGAGGGGGACCGCCGACGAAGTCGGGGGTGGAGGGGCAGACCGCGCTATCCCGCGACGCGGCCTTACGACCGCCCCGAGGCGCCGGGGCCGAAGCGGGCCACCATGTCGTAGGCATCGCCCAGGAACAGCTGGCGCACATAGGTGATGCGCTCCGCCCCGCGCCAGGTCCGGCGCTCGACGCACAGGCACGGTGCGCCTGGCGCCACGCCGAGCCATTCCGCCTCGTCACCCATCGCGCCCACGGCCGAGATGCGCGTCTCCGCCTCGGTCCACGGCACATGCTGGAGCAGCCAGGTGCCCGGCGGCACGGTGGCAAGGTCGGCACCGACGATCTCGGGCACCGCCGCCGCGCTCACCAGGCGAAACTCGATGCCCAGCGGCACGCCTTCGACCAGGTGGAGCCCGTCGATCTGCACCAGCTGGCCTGCGCCTGCGAGCAGCACCTCCTCCTCGTCCGCGCCCGGAGCGCGCACGGTGCGCTTGAGCGGGGCGAACGCATAGTCCTGCCCCCGCTCGCGCACTTGCGCCGCGATGTCGGGCACGTCGAGCACCATCGAATGCACCCGGGGTCGCGCCACGAAGGTTCCGGCCCGCTTGCGCCGGTCGATCAGCCCTGCGGACACCAGCGCGGACAGCGCCTTGTTCACGGTCATGCGCGAGCAGCCGTATTCGCGCATCAGGTCCTGCTCGATCGGCAGCCGGTCGCCGGGAGCAAGCTCGCCGCCCAGGATCCGCCCTTCGAAATCGGACCGGATGCGTTCGTGCAGCGGCATTCTCACGCGATCAGTCTCTCCAGTACCCGGGTGTAATCCCGCACCGCGCGGTCACGCCCGCGATGCCGGCCTGCGCTCACCAGCTTCTCGCCATGGCGCCAGACGCAGTCAATGGCCGAGCGCCCGGCCGCGAACACGAAGCTGTCGGTCAGCGCGTCACCCTGGCGATGGACCAGCGCGGGATGAGCGAGGTCGAGGCTGACGATGTCGGCCGCCAAGCCCTCCCTGAGGCCAGCCTCGACGCCCAGCGCCGCGGCGCCGCCCTCCAGCGCGCCTTGGTAGAGGTCCGCGCCGGTCGAGCGGCCCGCCCCCCGCGCCATCACGTTGCGCGCGCGCCGGCTCAGCCGCTGCCCGTATTCCAGCAGCCGCAGTTCCTCGGCGGCGTCGATCAGGACGTTGGAATCGCTGCCAACGCCGTAGCGGCCGCCGGCCTCCAGGAAGGTCTCGACCGGAAACAGCCCGTCGCCCAGGTTCGCCTCGGTGATGGGGCAGAGCCCGGCAACAGCGCCGCTGCGGGCGAGGCCGAGCGTCTCGGCCTCGGTCATGTGGGTGGCGTGGACCAGGCACCAGCGCGGGTCCACCTCGGCGTGGGCGAGCAGCCATTCGACCGGGCGCTGGCCGCTCCAGGCGAGGCAGTCCTCCACCTCCTTCACCTGCTCGGCGATGTGGATGTGGACCGGGCGGTCCCGGGCCAGCGGCGCCAACCCCCGCAGCTGCTCGGCAGACACCGCGCGCAGGCTGTGCGGCGCGATCCCCACCACGGCGTCGGGCAAGGCGCGGGCGTGGACCTCGGCCGCCGCGACCAGCCGCGCATAGGCATCGAGGTCGTTGACGAAGCGACGCTGCCCGGCCGCCGGCGGCTGCGCGCCGAAGCCGGAATGGCTGTAGAGCACCGGCAGCAGGGTCATGCCGATCCCGCTCTCGCCCGCCGCGGCCAGCACCGCCCCGCTCATCTCCGCAATGTCGGCGAAGGCCCGGCCGTCCGGATCGTGGTGCAGGTAGTGGAACTCGCCCACCCGCGTGAAGCCCGCTTCGAGCATCTCCACATAGGCCATCGCGGCGATGGCGCGCACGTCGTCCGGGCTCATCCGGTCGACGAAGCGGTACATGATCTCGCGCCAGGTCCAGAAGCTGTCGCTGGAGGGGCCGCGCCGCTCGGCCAGGCCCGCCATCCCGCGCTGGAAGGCGTGGCTGTGCAGGTTGGGCATCCCGGGCAGGCCGCAGGCGTGGCGCTCGTCTTCGGGGACCGGCGCGACGCCCGCCTCGACCGAGGCGATGCGCCCCGCCTCCAGCGTGATCCGCACCGCGCGGCACCAGCCCTCGGTCAGCAGACAATGTTCGAAAAACAATGACCTGGACACTGCGTCAAACCCCTCCGGCAGCAATTTCGTCGCCTGCGATTTTTTGTCTATACATTAAATCGCAACGATGCAATCACTGAGGGCGAGGCGATCGAGGGTCGAAGACATCATGCAGTGCGACACGGTATGGAAGGGCGCCCGGCTGGCCACGATGGCGGGCACCGGGCTCGGCGCCGTCGCGCACGGTCTGATCGCGGCCCGCGACGGCGTGATCCTCTACGCCGGCCCCGCGGACGCGGCGCCCCGCCTCGAGGCGGCGCGAGTGGTCGATTGCGGGGGCCGCTGGATCACGCCGGGCCTGATCGACTGCCACACCCACTTGGTCCACGGCGGCGACCGCGCGGCCGAGTTCGAGATGCGCCTCGACGGCGCCTCCTACGAGGAGATCGCCCGCGCCGGGGGCGGGATCGTCTCCACCATGCGCGCCACCCGCGCCGCCAGCGAGGACGCGCTCGTCGCCTCCGCGCTTCCCCGCCTCGACGCGCTGATCGCGGAAGGCGCGACCACGGTGGAGGTGAAGTCGGGCTACGGCCTCGACCGGGAGACCGAGCTGCGCATGCTGCGCGCCGCGCGCCGGCTCGGCCGCGAGCGGCGCGTCCACATCGCCACCACCTACCTCGGCGCGCATGCCCTGCCGCCCGAATATGCGGGCGACCCCGACGGCTACGTCGCCATGCTGTGCGACGAGGCGCTTGCCGAAGTCGCCGCGCTGGGGCTCGCCGATGCGGTGGACGCCTTCTGCGAAGGCATCGGCTTCACCCCCGCGCAGACCGAGCGCATCTTCGCCGCCGCCGCGCGCCACGGCCTGCCGGTGAAGCTCCACGCCGAGCAGCTCTCGAACCTGTCGGGCGCGGCGCTGGCCGCCCGCCACGGCGCGCTCTCGGCCGACCACCTCGAATTCCTCGACGAGGCCGGCATCGCCGCCATGGCCGCCGCGGGCACCGTCGCCACCCTGCTGCCGGGCGCCTTCTACTTCGTGCGCGAGACCCAGCTACCGCCGATCGCACAGCTGCGCGCCGCCGGTGTGCCGATCGCGCTGGCCACCGACTGCAACCCCGGCACCTCCCCGCTCACGTCGCTGCTGCTGGTGATGAACATGGGGGCGACGCTGTTCCGCCTCACCGTCGCCGAATGCCTGGCCGGCGTCACCCGCAACGCCGCGCGCGCGCTCGGCCTGGGCGACCGCGGCACGCTGGAGGCCGGCAAGCGCTGCGACCTTGCCATCTGGGACGTCGAACGTCCCGCCGAACTTGTCTATCGCATGGGGTTCAATCCGCTCCATGCCCGCATCTGGAGTGGTCAATGAACACGATCGAGCTCGTCCCCGGCGCCGTTTCGCTGGCGGACTGGCGGTCCGTCTATCGCGGCGCCCCCGTTTCGCTGGACCCCGCCTGCGCCCCGCGCGTGGCCGAAAGCGCCGCCGCCGTCGCGCGCATCCTGGCCCGGGGCGAGCCGGTCTACGGCATCAACACCGGGTTCGGGAAGCTCGCCAGCGTGCGCATCGGCGACGAGGACCTGGCGACCCTCCAGCGCAACATCGTGCTCAGCCACGCCGCCGGCACGGGCGCGCCCTCGCCCATCCCGGTGATCCGGCTGATGATGGCGCTGAAGCTCGCCAGCCTGGCGCAAGGGGCCTCGGGCGTGCGGTCCGAGACGGTGGCGCTGCTCGAAGCGATGCTCGCCCGCGGCCTCACCCCGGTGGTGCCCTGCCAGGGCTCGGTGGGCGCCAGCGGCGACTTGGCCCCCCTCTCCCACATGGCCGCGACGATGATCGGCGTGGGCGAGATCTTCCTGGGCGACGCACGCCTGCCCGCCGCCGAGGCGCTGCACCAGGCCGGGCTGGCGCCGCTCGAGCTCGGCCCCAAGGAAGGGCTGGCGCTGCTCAACGGCACCCAGTTCTCCACCGCCAACGCGCTCGCCGGGCTGTTCGAGGCCGAGCTGCTGTTCCGCTCCGCCCTGGTCACCGGCGCGCTGTCGACCGAGGCGGCCAAGGGTTCCGACACCCCGTTCGACCCGCGGATCCACACGCTGCGCCGCCACCCGGGCCAGATCGCGGTGGCCGACGCGCTGCGCGGCCTGATGACCGGCAGCGCCATCCGCGCCAGCCACCTGGAGAACGACGCGCGGGTGCAGGATCCCTACTGCCTGCGCTGCCAGCCGCAGGTCATGGGCGCCGCGCTCGACGTGCTGCGCCAGGCCGCGACCACGCTGGAGATCGAGGCCAACGGCGTTTCCGACAATCCGCTGATCTTCCCCGAGACGGACGAGGCGCTGTCGGGCGGCAACTTCCATGCGGAGCCGGTGGCCTTCGCCGCGGACATGATCGCCATGGCCATCTGCGAGATCGGCTCGATCGCCGAGCGCCGCATCGCCATGCTGGTGGACCCGGCGCTTTCGGGCCTGCCCGCGTTCCTCACCCCGCGCCCCGGCCTCAATTCGGGCTTCATGATCCCGCAGGTGACCGCCGCCGCGCTCGTCAGCGAGAACAAGCAGCGCGCCTATCCCGCCAGCGTCGATTCGATCCCGACGTCGGCGAACCAGGAAGACCACGTCTCGATGGCCGCCCACGGCGCGCGCCGCCTGCTCGACATGGCCGAGAACGCCACCGCGGTGCTCGGCATCGAACTGCTCGCCGCCGCCCAGGGCTGCGACTTCCACGCGCCGCTCGCCTCGAGCGCTGCGCTGGAAGCTGCCCGCGCCGCCCTGCGCGAACAGGTGCCCGCGCTGCAGGACGACCGCCACTTCCACCCCGACATGGAGGCGGCCAACCGGCTCGTCCGCACCGGTGCGCTGCTCGCATCCGCCGGTGACGATCTTCCGGGTGTGGCGTGAGCGACTGGCTGACCGTCACCGAAGGCGAGGCCCCCCTCATCCTCGCCTTCCCGCACGTCGGCACCGGGCTGGCCGACGCGGGCGATCGGTTCCGCTCCGCGTGGCTGGCGCGGCGCGATGCGGACTGGTGGGTCGACGACCTCTACGCCTTCGCCGCCGGGATGGGCGCGACGCTCGTCGCCACCCGCATCTCGCGCAGCGTGATCGACCTCAACCGCGACCCGTCCGGCGCCTCGCTCTACCCCGGCCAGGCGACCACCGAGCTGTGCCCGACCACGACCTTCGACGGCGAGCCGCTCTATGACGGCGCCGTCCCCGACGCGGCCGAGATCGCGCGGCGCCGCGGCCTCTGGTTCGATCCCTACCACGCCGCGCTGCAGGCGCAGATCGAGCGGCTCCGCGCCCGGCACCCGCGCGTGGTGCTCTATGACTGCCACTCGATCCGCAGCCGCGTCCCGCGCCTGTTCGACGGGGAGCTGCCGCAGTTCAACATCGGCACCAACGGCGGGACGACCTGCGACGCTGCCCTGGCCGCCGCGGTGGAGGCGGTCTGCAAGGCCAGCAACGACAGCCACGTCCTCGACGGCCGGTTCCGGGGCGGCTGGACCACCCGGCACTACGGCCAGCCCGACAAGGGCGTCCACGCCATCCAGATGGAACTCGCCATCCGCGGATACATGGACGAGCCCGAGGTGCCCGCCGAGGGCAACTGGCCGGCGGCCTTCGATCCCGTGCGCGCCGCCGCGCTCACCCGCACTCTCACCCAGATCATCGAGGCCGCCCGCGCCTTCGCTCTTCAGGAAGCCTGACCCATGTCCCGTATCGACAACACCCGCGTCATCAAGCCCGCCACCGGCACGCAGCTTTCGGCCAAGTCGTGGCTCACCGAAGCGCCCTTGCGCATGCTGATGAACAACCTGCATCCCGACGTCGCCGAGCGCCCGGAGGAGCTGGTGGTCTACGGCGGCATCGGCCGCGCCGCGCGCGACTGGGCCGCTTACGACACGATCGTCGAGACGCTGCAGCGGCTGGAAGACAACGAGACGCTGCTGGTGCAGTCCGGCAAGCCGGTGGGCGTGTTCCGCACCCACGCCGATGCGCCGCGCGTGCTGATCGCCAACTCCAACCTCGTCCCGCACTGGGCGAACTGGGAGCACTTCAACGAACTCGATAAGCGCGGGCTGGCCATGTACGGCCAGATGACGGCCGGTTCGTGGATCTACATCGGCACGCAGGGAATCGTGCAGGGCACTTACGAGACCTTCGTGGAAATGGGCCGCCAGCACTACGGCGGCAATCTTTCGGGCAAGTGGCTGCTGACCGCGGGCCTCGGCGGCATGGGCGGCGCGCAGCCGCTGGCGGCGGTGATGGCGGGCGCGTCGTGCCTGGCGATCGAGTGCCAGCCCAGCCGCATCGAGATGCGCCTGCGCACCGGCTACCTCGACACGTCCGCGAGCACCATCGAGGAGGCCATGGCCATCCTCGACCAGGCTCGGGCCGACGGCCGGTCCGTCTCGGTCGGCCTGCTGGGCAACGCGGCGGAACTGCTGCCCGAGATCCACGCGCGCGGCATCCGCCCCGACCTGCTGACCGACCAGACCAGCGCCCACGATCCGGTCAACGGCTACCTGCCTGTGGGCTGGACCGTCGCCGAGTGGATCGAGCGGCGCGAGCGCGAGCCCGAGGTCGTCGCCGCCGCTGCCAAGGCCTCGATGGCGCAGCACGTGCGCGCGATGCTCGCCTTCCAGGCGGACGGCGTGCCCACCACCGACTATGGCAACAACATCCGCCAGGTCGCGCTCGACGAAGGCGTGGAGAACGCCTTCGACTTCCCCGGCTTCGTCCCGGCCTACATCCGCCCGCTGTTCTGCCGCGGCGTCGGGCCGTTCCGCTGGGCCGCGCTTTCGGGCGATCCCGAGGACATCTACAAGACCGACGCCAAGGTGAAGGAACTGCTGCCCGACAACGCCCACCTGCACAACTGGCTCGACATGGCGCGCGAGAAGATCCAGTTCCAGGGACTGCCTGCGCGCATCTGCTGGGTGGGCCTGGGCGATCGCCACCGCCTGGGCCTGGCCTTCAACGAGATGGTCGCCAAGGGCGAGCTCAAGGCCCCCGTGGTGATCGGCCGCGACCACCTCGACAGCGGCTCGGTCGCCTCGCCCAACCGCGAGACGGAGGCCATGCAGGACGGCTCGGACGCGGTCTCGGACTGGCCGCTGCTCAACGCGCTGCTCAACACCGCCAGCGGCGCCACCTGGGTCTCGCTGCACCACGGCGGCGGCGTGGGCATGGGCTTCTCGCAGCACTCGGGCATGGTGATCGTGGCCGACGGCACCCCCGAAGCCGCCGCGCGGCTCGAGCGGGTGCTGTGGAACGACCCCGCGACCGGCGTCATGCGCCATGCCGATGCCGGCTACGCGATCGCCCGCGAGTGCGCGGCGGAGAAGGGGCTGGACCTGCCGGGCATCCTCGGGTGACCGGCACACCGGCGGTGATCCGGGCCGGCGACGGCCCGGAGATCGCGTGGAAGAACGGCGGCGGCACCACGCGGGAGATCGCCGTGTTCCCGCCGGGCGCCGCCATGGACGATTTCCTGTGGCGCCTGAGCCTCGCCACGATCGCGAGGCCGGGTCCGTTCTCGCTGTTCCCCGGCATGCGCCGCGTGCTGACGGTGATCGACGGGGTGCTCTCGCTCACGGGTCCGGATACCCGGGTCCGCCTCACCCGCACCAGCGCCCCCTTCGCGTTCGACGGGGCCGAGCCGATCGAGGGGGTGCCGGTTGGGGGGCCGGCCCTCGCTCTCAACGCGATCACCCGCCGCGCCGGTTGCACGGCGCACGTCGCACGGCTGGGGCCAGGCGACGTCTCGCCCGCGTCCGGCTTGCTGCTCGCCGCCGAGCCTCAGCGCTTCGGGCCGATCTCCATGGCGCGGCTCGACTGCGCGCGTCTGGAACGCGCGATGCCGGTGGCAGGCGCCGCGGTGGCGGTGAGCTTCGCCGCGGTCGGCCCCTGAGCGCCAGCCCCGCAAGGCGATGCCGGCGACGGGAACAAGCGACCCGTCGGTGCGGTTGAAGCCGGACAAGGAGATCGAGATGGATGTTGCGAACACCGCCCTGGCCGAACGCATCGCACGCGCGCTGGCCGGACTGGACCACAGCGCGAACGCCGACGGCGTCGAGGCGTCGGCGTCGGTCAGCGTGGACGAGACCTGGCGCGCCTACCTGGAGCGCGCCGACGCGGTCCTGCGCACCATGCGCGAGCCGTCCCAAGCGATGGCGCGGTCGGGCGATGCCGCGGTATGGGCCACCATGATCGAAACCGCGATCACGGAGAGCGAGGCTCTCTGATCGGCGCGCGGTTCGCGTGCTTCGACAAGCGCAGCATGAGCGGCGGGAGCTTGCGCCAGCCCTTCCCCCGCCCGGCCGAGCCCCTCCGAGCCGCTCATGCGCACCCTCTCAAGCCGCTCAGCCTGAGCCTGTCGAAGGCCCCCGCACGAGGCGCGCCGCCTACCGCTTCACCGGCATGTCGCCGGTGATCTCGGGGCGCGAATAGGTCTCGGCGAACAGGAAGCGATAGAGCAGCCCGCCCAGCACCCCGCCGAGCAGCGGTGCCACCCAGAACAGCCAGAGCTGCTGGAGCGCCAGACCGCCGACAACGAGCGCGGGCCCGGTGCTGCGCGCCGGGTTGACCGAGGTGTTGGTCACCGGGATGCTGATGAGGTGGATCAGCGTCAGCGCCAGCCCGATGGCGATCGGCGAGAAGCCGGCGGGTGCGCGCGTGTCGGTCGCGCCCAGGATCACCAGGAGGAAGCCGCAGGTCAACACCGTCTCCGCGGTGATGCCCGCCGCCAGCGAGTACTGGCCCGGCGAGCCCGGCCCGAAGCCGTTCTGGGCGAGCCCCGCCGCGGCGAGATCGAAGTCGGGCGATCCGCTGGCGATCAGCAGCAGCACGAAGGCCGCGGCGATGGCGCCTGCCAGCTGCGCCACGACATAGGGCACGATGTCGCGGGCGGGAAAGCGATTGCCGCTCCACAGCCCGAGCGTGACCGCCGGGTTGAGATGGCATCCGGAGATATGTCCGATCGCATAGGCCATCGTCAGCACCGTAAGCCCGAAGGCCAGCGACACCCCCGCCAGGCCGATCCCCACGTCCGGGAACCCGGCCGCGAGCACGGCGCTCCCGCACCCTCCGAGAACCAGCCAGAACGTCCCCAGCAATTCGGCCAGGCATCTGCGCCAGATAGGCATGTCCATCTCCTCCTCACCGTCGGCCCGTCGCGCGCGCGCTCGGCGCCGTGCCGTCCTCCCGTGGTGTCCGCCTCCGGGCGCGGCGTCCATCGGGGCTGCTCCCCGGGCGACCATCGGGGAAACCCCTATGGGGCGGGCGCCGGGCGGACCCCTCGCGTCGGGCGCGATCCGGGGGCCGCTTCCCCCTGCCAAGGGGGGCGTTCGCGGCCCGTTCGCGCCTCCCGTCCCCCGCAGCGGTGCGCCGGCCGCGGCCGGTCCGCGCCCGGCTGCGCGCGCTGCCTGCGCGTTAACGGCACGCTAAGTGCGCGCTAAGTGCGCGTTATCGTCGCCCTTAGGGAACATCCGGCGCGCCGGTGGATCGCCCGCCACACGCCGCGGCTGGAGATGCCTTGCGGCACCTCCGCGCATCGTAGAGACGACACGCGGCGGCACTGGATAATTAAAATATCCGAACACCTTGCAGCGTCAGTCGTGGCCCTTGCTCATGAACTGCTCGACCACGTTGGACATGTCGAAGCTCTTGCCGCCCTGCACTGGCGGATACTTCGCCAGCGTCATGAGGTGTTCCTGTTGATTGCCACTGAGAAGTGACCCGGGGTTTCCAT